>NZ_JBDPME010000030.1:0-104240 GCF_039871825.1 Nonomuraea sp. B12E4
GTCGGCGCCTGCATTCTGTGTTGGGATACCGGCCGCCGCTGGAAGTTCTCGAGGAATGGTTCGATAGGCAAGTCGCTGCATGATATAGTTCATTTACTCCGGTGTCCGGAAAATGCGGGGCATGTCAAAGGTGACGATTCGGTCGATCTGGGCGGGGACGCCCGTCGCTAGCGGGGCGTCATCCTTGATGAAGTCGTGCCAGGCCTGGGTGGTCATGCCGAATCCGGCGGCAGTGTAGGCCTTGTCGGTGGCGACCTGGATGGTGATGTGCGGAGCGCCGTCCATGCGGGCGAAGGCGTTCAGGTGCCCGGCGGCGTCCACCACCGCGATGGAGAAGCGCTGGTCGGTGACCTCAGCGGCGGCGATGGCGGCCTCGACGATGGCGCGGGCGGCCTGGTTGGTCAGGGCGGGAACGGTACGGACAGCAGACATGATCGATGCCTTTCAGATGAGTGATCAGTGGGTGGGGCGGGGATGGTTCAGCGGGCGCCGGTGGCCGTGCCGGTCGTGCTGCCGGTCGTGCTGCCGGTCGTGCCGGTCGTGGCTGCGCCGGGGGCGGAAATGGCGGGTTGGGGGTCGGGGTCTTCGGCGCGGGTGGGGATGATGGCGGCGGCCAGCAGGGGGAAGGCCAGGATCGCGGCGAACGCGGGGCCGTAGCCGACGCCTGCGATCAGAGCGCCCAGGATCGGCGGGGTGGCCGAGGCGACGGCGTTCTGGGCGGTGTTCTGAATGCCCAGCGCGCGCCCGGACCAGGCGCGTCCGGCATGTTCGGCCACGGCGGTGAAGGCCAGGCCGTTGGGGCTGACGGTGATGATGGTGGCGACCAGCAGCACCACCACCGCCACCGGCGAGTGGGTGGTGGCGGCCAGCACCGCCACCACGGCGGCGATGGCCACAGCGGTGATGCGCATCGGCTGTAGCCGTGAGCCGACCCGATCCGACCACCAGCCGGCCGCCAGGCGGGCGGCGGCTCCGCCGATCTGCCCCGCGGCCAGCAGGCGTCCGGCGGTGGCGGGGTCGAAGTGCTGGGCGTCCACCAGGAACACCAGCGCGAAGGTGGCCACGGTGAACTGCGGCACGATCAGCAGGGCGCTGGCGGCGTGGATGCGCCACAGCACCGGGGTCCGGTACGGCGAACCGGTACGTGCGTCTTGTCCTGCGGCCGCGCGCTGCGGGTCGCGGACCAGCGCCACCACCAGTGCGGCGGCGACCAGGCAGCACGCGCCCATGAAGACCAGGGCGCAGGCGCTGCCGGTGGCGGCCAGGCTCGGCAGCGCCAGCGCGGCGACCGCGACGCCGAGGGGTTGGGCAGTCTGGCGGATGCCCATGGCCAGGCCGCGCTCGGCGGCGGCGAACCAGCCCATGATCAGCCGGCCGCTGGAGGCGTGCACCGAGGCCCCGGCCGCTCCGGCGGCCAGGAAGCAGATCCCCAGCGCGACCGGGTGGTGGATGGTGGCGGCGGCCAGCAGCACCACCCCGGCCAGGCTCAGCCCGCTCGACAGCACGATCCGCTCGCCCCAGCGGTCGGCGGCCGCACCCCAGGCGATCAAGGTGGCCAGCAGCCCGGCGGTCGGGGCGGCGGCCAGTAGTCCGGCCTCGGCCAGCGACAGGCCCTGGGCGCGCAGGGTTGGGATCAGGTAGGCCAGGCCGAACTGGAAGGTGCATCCGGCGGTCATGGCCAGCATCCCGACCGTCAGCACCAGCCAACGCCGCCGGTCAGCCGGTGAGAGGTGGGGCCCGCTGGTGGGCGGGCGCGGTGATGGCGTGGGGGGCACGGAGTCCTCCTTGCGACACTCGATGTTATTCGATGGCTGATACTTAACAGCATGCTGACGAGTTATCGCAAATTGGCTGATGTTCGGAGGCTGATAGTTTGTGGGTATGCACTACTCCGAACGGCTGCTGGGCTACATCAAGCGCGCCGAGCAGACCACCCAGGCGGCCAAGGAACACGTGCTGCGTGACCACGGGATCACCCCGGCACAGCAGAGCGCGATGGCGATCCTGTCCGACCATGACGGCATCACCGCCGCCGAGTTGGCCCGCAAGTGTGCCGTCACGCCCCAGACCATGAACAGCACCCTGGGACGACTGGAGAAACGCGGTCTGGTGGAGCGCCGCCCCCACCCCATGCACGGCACGCTCATCGAGGTCCGCCTCACCACCGCCGGGCGCGAGCTGTTCGACCGCGCCGACGCCCACGTCGCCGAGCTGGACTCCGCCTTGGCCAAGGAACTCAGCGCCGAGGAACTGGCCGACCTCAAGCACCTGCTGAAGCGCGTCGGTGACACCGCCCAGCAGATCACCGCGTCACCCGCCTCTCGGACGAGCGCCGGTTAGTTCGCCAACTCCATCTCACCGCTGCTACCGATGATCTCTACGTGATGTCGTGAGGCCGCTGTTCGTCGAAACCAGTTCAAGAGGCCGGTATCAGCACGACATCACGGCTGGAACCTCTGTAGCTGTCCCGTCGGGCGCGCCAAGCGAGCATGCTTCCTCGGGGCGTCTTCGTGATCACGCCTTCAAGGCTATGGCCGTGGAGCAGCCGCAAGCCGTCATGTCCGGGCGGACACCCGCGTGCGCCCGGACGCGCCGAGGATTTCCTGCTGTCCGCCAGCGTGTTAGCTCACGTGTCCGCCCGCAGGGGCTTCTTCATGTCCGCTGACACTGCGGGGACCAGGGAGACCCATCTCGCGGGGGACGACGTGCAGGTGCAGGTGGTAGACGGTCGGGGTCGCCGCGGCGTCGGCGGCGCGGGCCTGCTCGGTCTCGGCGGCCGCGGTAGCCTCACTTCTCGCCCTACCTCCTGTGCCGGATCGGCGCGCTCGTGGGGTGAGCCGCGGGGCCGATCAGATCCAGCCGCGCTCTTCCGCGAGGAGTACGGCCTGCTGGCGGGTGTCGACGGCGAGCTTGCCCAGCACAGTGGAGATGTGGTTGCGGACGGTGCCGGGGGCGAGGGACAGGGTGCGGGCGATCTGTCCGGTGGTCTCGCCGTGCCGGCCGGCGCGGAGTACGTCGAGCTCGCGGTCGGTCAGTGGTGAGCGTTCGTCGCTCAGCGCGTCGGCGGCGATCTCGGGGTCGACGTACCGACCGCCGGCGGCGACGCGGCGGATGACGGCCGCGACCTCGTCGGCGGAGCGGGACTTGGGCAGGAACCCGGCGGCTCCGGAGGCCAGGGCTCGGCGCAGACCGAGCCGCACCAGTTCCCCGTGTACCCGTCGATGGCCCCACGCGGGGTTCTCCCGCGCCAGGCGGAGAATCAAGTTCTGGATCTTTCGGCTTGTCGTTGGACGTCCGGGCCGATGTGGATAGGTCCAGGCCTGTCGGAGCGAACGACGATGCCACGACAGCAGCGTCGCCGGGGTACCAGCCGATGAGCGCGCAGCACCGCCGGCAGCCACCGGGCCAACGCCGCCAGGACGGCTCGATCGGCCCAGCCCGGCTTCGGGCGTTCGACCTGGCGCCGTAGGACTGCCACTTCGTGACGCAGCACCATGATTCCCCGCGTTCTTCGACGCCTGGCTGCGGCCCGGTAACATCAGCCAGCCGAACATCCCCAGCGTGATGAGGTAGAGCAGGCGGGCAAGCACAAGACGCGATCTTTTCGGCTATGCCGGTGCCCGTCAAGTCGCAGGTCAGCGCCATCGTGGGTGTGTTATGGCGCGGTACAGGTTGGCCCGGGCTGACTTTCTACAAGATTCTGCACATGCTCCAGATCTTGTTAGCCACTTGTAGCGGCCGATGCCCCACCTGCCATCAACGACCGCCATAACGACCTAACAAAGTCCTACTAGGAGCGCTGCTCCTGACCGGTCACCTTGATCGCGGGTTGGCCGAGCAGTTCCTTGGGCGAGGCCTCGACGACGTCCAGCACGCAGCAGGTGATGTTGTACGCGCCGCCGCCTCGTCTGGCCATGTCCATCAACCGGCGGACGGTCTCCTCCGGCTCGTGCTCGGTGGTGAGCGCGTTGTGCATTCCTTCTGCCGAGACCAAGCCCCAGAGCCCGCGTGTGCACAGCACATACCGGTCGCCGACTTGGGCCTCCCGCAGCGTGAGGTCCGGATCCACTTCGGGGCCGCCGTCCAATGAGCGGAGCAGGACGTCACTCTGGGGGTGGGACTGCGCCTCCTCCTGGGTGATCCGTCCCTCGTCCACCAGCGACTGGACCGAGGTGTGGTCGTGGGTGATCTGGTAGAGCTCCCCCTGCGCAGCAGATAGGCGCGGGTCATGCCGGTGTGGACCACCGCGACTTGGCTCCCCGACCAGAGCATCGCGGTGGGCGAGGTGGCCATGCCCCGCAGGGCGGGGTCGGAGCTCACCATGTCGTGCAGCCGCCTGTTCGCGTTCCTCACGGCCATTTCGATGGTGTTCAGCAGGTTATCGGCCATCGGGTAACCTCGCACGCCGGCCCCGCCCCCCGGCAGAGCCGGATCGGCAGTGCCGCCGCACGCCGTGACGCGCGTGTCCTGGCCAGGCTGTGGCACTCCAACGCGTGGCTGGGGTGACTGATGCGTGCAATCGGGTGCCAACGGCTCCAATTCGCTAGTGCTGTGACGCATAGGTTCACTGGTTGGACGGTTTACAGGTTGTTCGAGTAGAAGCCGACGAGCCGGTTGACGGCGGCGTCGACATACTCGGGCTCGTCGTACATCTCATAGTGGCCGGCGCCATCGATCACCATGAGGTCGACCGGGTTGGGTGCCAGCTTCCACAACTGCATGCCGGACTCGTAGGAGCCGGTGTTGCCGAGGCGTCCGGCGAGGATGACCTGCAGCGGCTGGGTCATGAGCTGGTCGGCCAAGTGATACGCGTCGTAGCCCAGCAGCAGCGAGTCGCCGCGGGAGAGGCGGCGGTTCGTGGAGTGTTCGTTCCTGCCCCGCTCGGTGCGGTAGTAGGTGATTGCCTGGGTTGTATCGATGTCGGTCAGCCCGACTGCTGCGGCCTCTTCCAGGGTGTCGGGTAGCCAGTTCACGCGGGTCGGCTCGCCGGAGCGGGTCTCTTCGATGCGGGCGTCGGCCATGATGCCGAGTGCGGCCGCCGCGCCGTCCGGCTGGAAGCTGCGGAACGACGTGCCCATGTTGCCGGGGACGACCGTGCCGACCGCCTTGATGCGGTGGTCCGTGCGGGCGGTGTGCACGGCGTAGCCTCCGCCGGCACAGATGCCGAGGACGCCGATGCGCTGCGGGTCGATGCCGGGGATCGTGCTGAGCGCGTCGATCGCGTAGGAGATGTCCTCGCCGCGGCGGTAGGGGTCTTCGAGGTCGCGGGGCTCTCCGCCGCTCTGACCTTGATGGGCGGGGTCGAACACGAGCGCCGCGATGCCGTGGGCGGCGAGGCGGGATGCGTAGTTCGCGCCGATCTGCTCCTTAACGCTGCTGCCGGGCGTGGAGAGCACCACGGCACGCAGCGGCGCCGCGTCGTCGGCGCTGTCGGGCAGGTGGAGGTCGGCCGCGAGGGCGATCGGCCCACGCGGGATCGTGATGTGCTGAAGCATCTGATGGCGCCTTTCCCGTCGGAGTTTGTTCCATATTTATTTAGTACGAAACCTAAACTGATACAATTCCGAACTAGTCTAGGACTGTATCACCTGGTTGGATGGAGGGCTCGCGTGGCGGTCGACGGGGCGGAGTTGTGGACGCTGAACCAGCGTCTGCTGAGCGTCGTGATGGATGCCTGCAGCGCTGAGCTGGCCGGGCTTGGGCTGGAGACGAAGGAGTTCTTCGTGCTGGCCGAGGTGGCCGCGTCGCCGTACCCGGCCGAACTCGCGGCGGCGCTGATGATCCCAAAGGCGAGCGTGACGGTTTACGTCCGCAATCTGGTCGCGAAGGGGTTCATGCGGCGCGAGATCGACGACGAGGACCTGCGGCGGCATCGGCTCATACTGACGGCCGAGGGCGAGGCGGCGCGGGACCGCGCGCTTTCAGCGCTCGCGGCGGAGTTCGACCGCAGGCTGGCGAGGATTACCCCCCGGGACCGCACCGAGTTGCAGCGCATCCTTGTGGAGATGCTCAAGTCCGCGGGCTGAGGGCATGATGACGGGCGGTTGGCCTTCCGGCGAATGCCTTGCCCGCCGGCGTCCATCCCAGCCGATGCCCTTCTCGCTTCGGATGCGAGCGCGTTCCTTGCGTTCGGCAGCCAGGACGTCGCGGTGACGGGCGTTGGCGTTGCGCCACCGCAGGTGGTGGGCTGCCGGGTCGTGACGATCACGCCGCGCTGGCGGGCGAGGCCGAGGCCATGGGGGCGTGCCAGCATGGCGATGCCCGGCGGGGCGTGTTGCACGGTCTGCAGTGCGCTGGCTGTGGGGTAGAGGTTGTCGGCGAAGGCGAGCAGGCGATCACGAGCCGGGAAAGACCTGGAACAGTGCGCCACCACGCTTGAGCGAGCGAGGAAACCGGCCGCCGTCACGAACCAGCATCGACGCCACCGACCTGTACGCACTGGGCGGAGCACTTGCATGGGTCGGCGACCAGTCCACGCTCTCCCCTTGCCCGCGCCAGGCATCGCGCTCCGGCGTGGGCAGTATGGTCAGGTCAGGAACTCGGCGAGTGGAAAGGATCGGCGGGAGCGCGGCGGGATCAGGAAGTTCTGCCGGTGCGTCGTGTGCATGACAGAGTTCAGTCCCGCTCCGGACGAGCGCGGCGAGAACGGAGCACTCTTCCCGCCGGGGAGCACGCCGTCCATGGCGAGGCGCACGCGATTGAAGATCTCGGTGGTCGGGGTGAACAGCAGGAAGTGCAGTCCGGGGGCCGGTTGCTTGCTGTAGTGGTTTCCCACGGGGTCCGAGGTGTAGTGGAATGGATTGTCCAGCGTGGCGAAGTCCCCGCGATTCGTGATGGCCGTGTTCACGGGATAGACGTGACCGTAGTTGCTGGTCAACTCCTGTTGCAGGCGGTTCACCGGCTGCATGCTTCCGTTGTGCCCGTAGGCGTGGAATTTCTCGATGTCGGAAAGGACGTCGGCCTCGTTCTGCTCGGGCGGATCGGCCGTGATCGTGTTCGGCGGGAAGGAGATTCCCGGGCGGAACATGGCATGGATCCGTTCCTCGAACGTCGGAAAGTCCTTCGAGTACCACGCGACGAGGTCTTCGAACAGATGCGACAGGGGCATGATGGTCCCCTGTTTGAAGTAACCGTTGGGCCACTGGTCGGTCCAGCCGGGAAACGTCTCGAAGTTGGAAACCGGGGTGGAGCTCTCCGCGTCCCTGAGCGTGGTGGTGAAGCCGAGGAAGATCGGTGAGAGCCGGGGGATGGATTTCGCGCCGGGAACGCCTGCCTGCGTCGCCAGCTTGCTCGCCAGCCCCTGCTGTCCGGTGTGCCCTCCACCCGTGAAGCCGCGCCGGATGCTGGTCACCTTGAACAGGCCACCCGCCTGACCGTCTCTCGTACCGAACAGAGTGTTCGTGACGTCAAGGATCTTGGTGATCGAGTCGCTGCGCAGCAGCACCGCGACGTCGTTGTCCTCCAGGCGGATCGGCCCGAAGCCGGAGGGCGGCTCATCGCTGGGGAACGTCCTGGACCGTTGCAGCGCGTAGACGGTCCGGCCGAGCTCCTTCGAGGTGGTCACATCCACCGGCAAATACATCGGGTACGGCGTGCCAGCGTCGAAATAGCTCGAACTCTTCCCGAGTCTGGGGATGTAATGCTCGAAATAGGGGAGCCCCCACGCGACTGTGATGGTCACCCCGCTCGGGGCGGGTGGGTACTGCTGCTCCAGGCGCTTCAGCACCTCCTCCAGGTGCCGCTGCGCCTCCTGCAAGGCCTTCGCCCGTGCCGGCACCTTCAGCTTCGCCGTGATGACATGGGCGTGGAACGGCGGGATCGCGACGGCCATCGTGCCCTTGCTGCTGGCGACGCCGGAGCCGTCGTCCATGACGACGCGCGGGCGCGGGAAGACGTACTGCTCAGGCGGCAACGCCTGCGGCGCCGGCGGGGTCGGCCGCTCGGGCACCCCCATTAGCGTGTCGACGAGCTCGTAGATCCCCGCCGTAGCCAGGGCCGTGGCGAGTGTCCCCCCGGCGAGCAGGTACCGCCTGCTCGGCATTCCAGAAGTCCGCGCCTCGGGCGGGTGGCTTCCGTCGTTTCCGGTCATGTCGCGCGTTGTACCGCCCTGTTGGACCCTCGAACCCGAGTTGAAGGCGTCTTGGAGAGCGTTTGATCGGACGACAAGACAGAGCTCTTCGCTTGTTTCCGGCGCAGAGTCCACGACGGAGCCGGACCGGTCGGAGGCGGCTCGGTCCAGCTTCCCCGAGCCGATGTACCTGACAAATGTGAAGGTTCGCCGGGGAGCGGTGAGCCGAGCAGGGAGCAAAAGCCCATCAAGATGACCACCGCGGTGGCGGCCGAAGGACGTTCGTCCTCTACTCCAGGACCTCGGGCAGCGGGCGGTGGGGCACGTCCTTATCGTCAGAGGTGACGACGAACCGCAGGATCATCTGCGGGTACGCACCGGAGAAGAGCTCCCGCCGAACACCCCTGCCGTCCTTCGTGAGCATCCTGTTCCGAGTGGCTCAATTTTGAGATCGCCGACACTCAGGACGCTGGCGGCCTCGCGCTTCCGGGTTGGAAGCGATTGAGCAGCGGTGAGGTCATGGACTTCGTCCTGAGCACCAAGAGTTACCCCCGTGAGGCTGGGCTGCTGGCCCGCAGAGCACGAATAATGGGCGACTTGGACCTAGTTGTGAGCCTCTACGAGAGGACGGCGGCCAGCCAGATACGGGCTGCCATGCCCGGTAGCTACAGCACCGAACTGTCCACCATCCTTAACGGATTCGGCCTCACCGATCGCAAGGTTGACATCGCGCACTGGATCCTCTGCCGGTCGCCTGGTCGCGGTCGGGAGACCTGACGACGCAGGACGGCGACTTCATGACGCAGCGCCAAGATCTCCACCTCCTTGGAGAGGTCATCCTGCGCGAGTAGCGTCAACCAGCCGAACAACCGGACCATCAGCAGATACAGCAGGTGTAGAAATACGAGTGCCGAGGATAGAAGGCCAGGCCAGTCGTTGTGGAACGCCTATCAGAAGCGTGTGCAGCGTTACCCGGTGACCGGGCGGACGGTGGCGGCGACTCCCTATTCACGTTGCCTTGGACTCGGCCGGAGTTCCACGGCATGCTCAGTCCCGCGGTCACCGCACGAGTCCTGGCGGATGCCGTTGGCCAGGCTCTTCAGGGGGCTTCGGCTTGGTCCAGCTGGGCAGGTAGCCGGTGTCCGTCATCTCCGGCGGCCCGAGGACGGGAGGGAGAGGTGAGTTCAAGCCCCGGTGACGGCGGATACCGGCGCGGCGTGGCTCCGGTGCGTTCGCAACTGGGCCTCGGCGTGCTTGCGGAAGCCTGTGACCAGGCGATTTCGGTCGCTGGTGCGTGTGGCGAGGACGACCTGGCTGGGTTCGATGCCGCGCAGCGGGATGGTGGTCAGACCGGGATGCAGGCCGGTGGCGTAGTCGAGGGGCGGGCCGATGGCCACGGCCTGCCCCGCGGCGATGAGTTCGTGCTTGTCCTCGAGGTCCTCGACGAGCGGGCCGTCCGGTGCCGGGCGGCCGTCAGGGCGGGGGTCCATGCGCCAGTAGGCATTCAAAATGGGATCGGTGTGCCGGACGTGGGGGATCGGCTCGTCGGCTATGTCGTCGAGCGTGACCGATTCCCGGCCGACGAGAGGATGATCGAGCGGCACCACCAGGACACGGGGCTCGTCGTAGAGGACCGTGACGCGTAGCTGGTCGGTGGCGAACGGCAGCCGGGTCACGACCGCATCGACGCGGTGCTCCAGAAGCGCTGATCGCGAGTCGTTCCATGCCAGAAGGCGGGTCTTCACCTCTGCTTCGGGTTCTGCCTTCCGCAATGCGCGTACGGCCGGGGTGATGAGCAGGCCGCGGGTGTAGCCGATGGTGATTTCACGTGGCCGGGCGGCGGCCCGGGTGCGGGCCATGGCCTGGCCGGCCGAGCGCAGCAGCTCGGCGGCCAGGGGCAGGAAGACCTCGCCGGCCTCGGACAGGCGGGTGCCGCGCGTCGTGCGGTCGAGCAACCGGACGCCGAGCTGCTGCTCGAGACGCCGGATCTGACGGCTCAGCGACGGCTGGGTGGTGTGCAGTGCCTCTGCCGCGCGGCCGAAGTGCTGGTGCCCGGCGACGACGACGAAGCACTGCACCAGCCTCAGGTCGAGGTCGACGGGGTCGGGGAATGCGTCAGCCACACAGGCAGGGTAGCCCGCCTGCTGTTATACGCAAAGCGTATTACCACTTCCGGAACTTTCATTGGACGGAGCGGGCGGCGCGGTCGCATGGTGGACCTGCTGAAGCCGCGCCCGGCGGGCAGCGCCGGCCGGCTCGCCGCGACGCCGGAATTTCCGGCCAGGCGACAACACCCGCTCACGGAGAAAATCATGGACATAGACACAGATCGCCAGGACGCTGTCCTGCCGTTTCACATTGACATCCCGGACAGTGCGCTGGCCGATCTCAGAGAACGGCTGAGCCGGGTGCGCCTGCCCGACCCGGAGACCGTGCCGGACAGCAGCCAGGGCGTGCAGATCGCACGGTTGCGGGAACTGCTGGACTACTGGGCCACCGGCTACGACTGGCGCAAGATCGAGCAGCACCTGAACGACATCGGCCAGTTCCGTACCACGATCGACGGCCTTGCCATCCACTTCATGCACGTTCGCTCCCCCCATGAGAACGCGACACCCCTGTTGCTGCTGCACGGATGGCCCGGATCGTTCCTGGAGTTCCTGAAGGTGACCGGCCCGCTGACCGATCCGGTCACGGACGGCGGGGACGCACAGGACGCCTTCCACGTCGTCATCCCGTCCATGCCCGGCTACGGATTCTCGGACGCACCCACCACCGGGGGCTGGAACCCGGACCGGATCGCCGCCGCCTACGCGGTGCTGATGCGGCGCCTGGGGTACGACTCCTATCTGGCTCAGGGCGGCGACTGGGGCGGCGTGGTGGCCACCCGCATGGGCAGGCAGCGCCCGCCCGGCCTGCATGCCGTCCACGTCAACTTCCCCGAATTCCTCGCCATGCCGCCGGTCAGCGACGAGCCGACCCCCGAAGAGGCCGCGGCCATCGCCCAGGGCAACGTGTTCACCCACGTCCACTCCGGCTATCACTTGCTGCAGCGCACCCGGCCGCAGACCATCGGCTACGCCCTGACCGACTCCCCGGCCGGGCAGGCCGCCTGGATCTACGAGAAGTTCCTGGACTGGGCCGCCCCCGACGCGTTCACCATGGACGAGATGCTCGACCACATCTCCCTGTACTGGCTGACCGGGACGGCCGCCTCGTCCTCCCGTCTGTACTGGGAGTACGCGCGGGAACCCCTCGGGCTGACCGAACTGGACCTGCCGGTGGGCGTGAGCGTCTTCCCCGATGAGCTCACCCGCACACCGCGCATCTGGGCCGAACGCGCCTACCACGACCTGCGTTACTTCAACGATGACATCGCCGCCGGTGGCCACTTCGCGGCTTTCGAGCAGCCCGCACTGTTCGCAGAAGAGGTACGCAAGTTCGCGCGGACGGTGGCGACGTGAAGACGGTCGTCATCACCGGTGGCACCGACGGCATCGGCCGTGGCCTGGCCCTGACCTATGTCGATCGGGGCGACCGCGTCGTGATGATCGGCACCGACCCGGCCAAGGGTGAGAACGTCGTGGCAGCCGCCCCATCGATGAGCCCGAATCGTGTCGCGTTCATCCGGGCCGACCTCGAACTCGTCGATGAGAACCACCGGGTCGTCGACGAGCTCACGAACGCTCTTGACCAGGTGGACGTTCTCGTGCTGGGTGCCAGGTACCAGCGGTCGAAGCGCACGGAGACCGCCGACGGCCTGGAGTCCAACTTCGCGCTGACGTACCTGAGCCGGTTCCTGCTCAGCCACGGGCTCATCGACCTGCTCGCCCGGGCCGACTCGCCCGTCGTGCTCAACTTCGGCGGCGCCGGTGGCTTCGGGCCCCCACGATGGGACGACCTCCAGCAGCGGACGCAGTACAGCGGACTCACGGCCATGATCCAGGTCGCCGTCAGCGAGGGACGCGCCGTTCCGCTGGACCCGCGCGCCTCCTCGCCCGCCGACGCCCGGCGTCTGTACGAGTACACCCAGAACGTGCTGGCCGAGCGGCCGCGATCGAACAAGAACATCGAGGTGCCCGAACGATGAAGTGGGTCAGTTACCGATCAGCCGATGGATCGGAGCGTTGCGGGCTGGTGCAGGGAGGCAAGATCCTCGGTCACACCGCCGGAATCACCCTGCTGGACCTGCTGCGCTCCGGTGAAGGGCTGGAGGCGGCTGCCGCCCTGGTGACGTCGAACCCGGCCGAAATCGTGGATCTGGCCTGGGCGGATGTCCTGGCACCGATCCCCGTGCCCCCATCGGTTCGGGACTTCGCGGCCTTCGAGCGGCATGTCAGCAACGCAGCGGTCGTCGCGGGCGGCGACGGCACGGTCAGCCCGCCCTGGTACGAGGAGCCGGTCTTCCACTTCTCGAACCCGGCCGCGATCAGGGGCCCGCGCGACGACGTCCCCGTTCCGGCGGGGACCAGGGCATGGGACTACGAGGTCGAGGTCGAGGTCGCGGCCGTGATCGCCGACGACTGCTCGGACCTGGACGCGGCGACGGCCGAGAGCCACATCGCCGGGTACCTCGTCTACTGCGACTGGAGCGCACGCGACCTCTCCGCCCGGGAGATGGGTTTCGTCTTCGGCCCCTCCAAGAGCAAGGACGCCGCGACAAGCCTCGGCCCGTACCTGGTCACGCCCGACGAACTGGAACCCCACCGGTCGGGCAAGGGCTACACGCTCACGATGAACGCCTACGTCAACGGCGAGCTGTACGGAGGTGGCAACTGGGGCGAGATCCACTGGTCGTTCGGTGAGATGCTGGCGCACGCGTCACGGGACACCACGCTGCGGGCCGGCGACATCATCGCCAGCGGGCCCGTCGGCACCGGATGCATCTTCGAGTTGTCCGAGCACCGTGACTACCTCACGCCTGGTGACACCGTTCGGGTCGAGGTGGAGCGACTCGGCGCAGTAGAGGCGCGGATCGTCGACAAGGGCGAGAAGTTCGTGCCCGAGATGATGATCGCACGGAGCATCCTGATCGCCGCTCCCCCCGCGGCCGTGTTCGACGTGATCGCCGATCCCCGCCGGCACGCCGACTTCGACGGGTCCGGCACGGTCGCGGGCACGATCTCCGGCCCCGATCGCCTGACCCTGGGCTCGGAGTTCAGCGTCTCGATGGCGATGTTCGACGTGCCCTACGAGGTGACGAACACGGTTCTGGAGTACGAGGAGAACCGCCGCATCGCCTGGGCCCATCCGGGTCGGCACCGCTGGCGCTACGAACTCGAGGAGGTCGAGGCCGGCACCCTGGTCACCGAGACCTGCGACTTCACCACCTCACCGTGGGGAGAGCGCGTAGCGGGATCCGCCTGGGGCCGGCGGGATGCCGAGGCCATCGAGAAGAGCCTGCCGCGGCTCAAAGCGCTGGTCGAGAACGGCGCCTGAACCCCACCAGCCAGGTCGACCCCACCCGGCTCGCCCTTCCTGGCAAGCCCTGACTGGCAGATTGACCCAACCGCAGAGAGGAACCCCTGTGCAGATCGGCATCGGACTTCCGAATCAGGTGCGCGACGTCACCGCCTCGACCATTCCACACTGGGCGGCCCGGGCTGAGGTAGCCGGGTTTTCTACCCTCGCCACGACCGGGCGTTACGCGTACCCGGGTGTGAGCGACACCATCGCGCTCGCGGCCGCGGCGGGGGCGACCACCACGATCGGCCTGCTCAGCGCGGTTCTGCTGGCCCCGACATGGCCTGGTGCCCTGCTGGCCAAGGAAATCGCTGGCATCGACGGTGTCTCAGGCGGCCGTCTCACCCTCGGGGTCGGCGTCGGGTCGCGCGAGGACGAATTCACCGTGCCCGGGCACGACCTGCACGGTCGCGGCGCGCGGTTGGAAGCCGACCTGGCGACCTACCGCGAGGTCTGGGGCGGCGCGCCGGTCGGCAACGGACCGTACCCGGCCGTGCCATCGGGAACCCGGCAAGTCCCCATGCTGTTCGGCGGATACTCCGCTCGCACGCTGGACCGCATGGTGCGCTGGGGCGAGGGCTACATCGGCGGCTCGCTGCCGTCCGCCATGACGGCGCCTAGCTTCGAAGCGGCGAAACGGGCCTGGCGGGAGGCAGGCCGCCAGGGCGCCCCGAAACTCGTCGTGCTCGCCTACTTCGCGCTGGGCGACACCGAGACCGGACGGGCGAACATCCAGGACTTCTACCGGCTGGCCCCCAAGAACATCGCCACCAACGCGGTGCTCTGCACCACTCCGAAAATGATCAAGCAATCTATCGCGGACTACACCGACCTCGGTCTCGACGAGATCATCTTCATCCCCGCCACAGACGCCCTCGACGAGGTCACCCGGCTCGCCGACATCGTCACCTGAACGGTCGGACGGGGCTTGCGGTCTTGTGCGGTGGAGAACTTCAACTCGGCCAGCTAGGACCTGTTCTATGGCAAGTATCTTGTACGCTGCCACTGACCTGTCAACTCCGGGCGGCTGGCTTGCCGTCGCGGGCTGGACGGAGGCGGAGACGCGAGGAAGCGTGGGGGCGTCGGCCGGAGTGGCCGGCGGTCGTCTGGTCGGGAAGCGAAACGCCCGGGTACCTCCTGGTGGAGATGGCTCAGAACCGCAGGTTCGCGGTCCAGGCGGCGAGCTCGCCGTTGATCTCCGCCCTGGTCCGCGGGTGGCCGGGGGCGTCGGGGCGCTGCTGCCAGGGGTGCGGGCCGGCGGCCGGGCGATACTCCACGCCCAGCGCGCCGAGCCGCTTCTCGTGCACGGCGAGCCGGACGAGGAAGTCCTCGAAGTCGCGTCCGGCACTCCATACCGCTTCGGCGAAGGCGGCCAGGCGGGGGAAGGCCATGTAGTCGAGCAGCCGGGGCGAGTCGATGTGCTCGGTCCACAGCGCCGCCTGAGCACCGAGGATCCGGCCCTGTTCCTCTTCGGTGAGGCCGGCGTGGGATCGGGTCGAAGGCGTACACCGAGCTGAGGGAGGTCACGCTGCCGATCGGCACCGGTTCCCGCTCGCCCTCGGCCTGGCGAAAGTCCAGGTAGGTCTCGGCGAAGGGTGAGACGACCACGTCATGACCGGCCCGCGCGGCCAGCGCCGTGCAGGTGGCCCCGCGCCAGGCGGCCACCGTGACGCCCGGCGGCAGGCCGCCTTCCATGAGCTCGTCCCAGCCGAAGGGCTTGCGTCCGCGGGCGAGCAGGAAGTCGGTGAAGTGCCTCACGAGCCAGGTCTGCAGCTCGTCGGCGTCGCGCAGGCCGAGCTCGCGGATGCGCTCCTTGGCGGGGACACTGTCGTTCCACTGGGTCTTGGGGACCTCGTCGCCGCCGACGCACACATAAGGGCCGGGGAAGAGCTCCAGAACCTCCTCCAGAACGTCGGTGAAGAAGGCGATGGTCGCATCGGCGACATTGAGCACGTTCTCGCTGACGCCCCGTTCCGTGCCCACCTCCAGCGGGGTGCCGAGATTGCCGAGCTCCGGGTAGGCGGCGATGGCGGCCTGCGTGTGGCCGGACAGGTCGATCTCCGGGACGACGGTGATGAACCGGTCGGCGGCGTAGGCGACGATCTCCCTGATGTCGTCCTGGCTGTAGTAGCCGCCGTGCGGCCGGCGATCGAGACGAGAGGGACGCTCCACGTCCTGTTCGCGATGCGGCCTTTGCGGAAGGCGGCCGGGTCGAGGAGCTGGCGCAGCGTCTGCGCCCCGTAGAAGGCGCCGGCCTGGCTCGCCGCCTCGATCAGCACCGACTCTCCCGTGACCGTGAGCCGGTACTCCTCCGGCCCGAGCCCGCCGGCCTGGCGGAACTCGATGCCGCCGGGGCCCTCGGGCAGCGCCAGGCCGGTGGAGGGGGTGAGATTCTCGCGCAGCCACGCCGCCGCCCCGGCCAGCGCCGGGTCGGCGGTGAGCGGGGTGGCGGCGGTGAAGGTGAAGCGTCCTTCGGCCGGAATGAGGCGGACGGGCGCCGGGATGGTCGTCACCGGGCCTGCACCGTCCGGGTCCGGCGGGCGCGGATGTGGCCGCGGACTCTCGCCCCGCCGACCGTTGTGGTCACTGTCATCCCCTCACTTCGAGGGAAATCGACGCGTGGGCTCGCCGGACGTGGGTCGTGCGGCTTGACGGGTCGAGGTAGACGGCGACCTCCGGGCCTGGCATCTGTGTGGACGCCATACTCGACAGCACGATCGTGGGCTTCGACAAACCGGACCCACGGTTCTTCCGCGCCGCCCTGGATCGTCTGCACGTGGATGCCTCCCAGGCCGTCCACGTGGGGGACACCGTGCCGGCCGATGTCCGCGGCGCGCAGGCCGCCGGCATCCTGGCGATCCACTACGACCCCTACGAAGACTGCGACGACCCCGGCGACCATGAGCACATCCGCCGGCTGCAGGAGGTGGATGCCTTCCTCGCGCCGCAGCTGCGCGAGTAAGACCAGACACCGGGCGTGGCGACTTCGATGGCGCAGACGACATACCAGTCGTCATCGCAGGTGACGTTCACCGTAGATCAGCATTCGGTCGGTGCACTCGGCGCGCACCGTCCGGATCCACCGCTCGGCATAGCAGTTCGCCCTCGGTGTTCGCGGCGGCGTCTTCATCACGATGACGCCCACGGCGGCGAAGACCTCATCGAACACGGTGGTGAACTGGGCATCTCGATCGCGGGTGAGGAAACGGAACGAGTCTGCTCGCTCGCCGAGGTCGATCAGGAGATTACGGGCCTGCTGGACGGTCCATGCTCGCCGGGGCGATGCGGCGGGAGCGCAGGATGCGTCGTACGGTCGCCTCGCTGATCTGAACGCCGAGCCGCACCAGTTCCCCGTGTACCCGTCGATGGCCCCACGCGGGGTTCTCCCGCGCCAGGCGGAGAATCAAGTCCCGGATCTCTCGACTTGTCGTTGGACGTCCAGGCCGATGTGGATAGGTCCAGGCCCTGCCGGAGTGAACGACGATGCCACGACAGCAGCGTCGCCGGGGTAACGAGCCGCCTCAGCGATCACCGCCTGCATCAGCCGCTCGAACACCCCACTCACCGCCCACGAGCGGAACCGGTCATAGACCGTGCACCAGGGCCCGTACTCGGCGGCGGGCAGGTCCCGCCACGGGCTGCCGGTCCGAAACCGCCACATCACCGCGTTGAACTGCCGCCGCAGGTCCGGGATCGGACCTCGCTCACCCAGCGGCAAGTGAGGCTCGATCAAGGACCACTCCTCATCGGTGAGGTCTCCACACGCCATGGCGAAGGCCTACCAGGAGCGCAGACCGGAGCGCAGGCGATCCCTTTGATCTCAACATCGACGGAGCTTGTCGGCCATGATGTCCAGGGTCAACCGGAAATGGTCGTGCCCGGCCTGATATGCGGCTTCGGCGTTGCGGGAGACGATGGCCTCGACGAGCCGGGAATGCTCGGCGGTGGCCCGGTCCAGGTAGTCCGGTGGGTAGGGCTCGGAGTTGAAGCCGAGCGTCGCCCGGGCGTTGAGCTGGTCGCACAGGGCCGTCAGGTTGGCGTTGCCGGCCATGGCGGTGACATGCGCGTGCAGCCGCCGGTCGAGCTCGCGCGCCGCGGACATCCCGTCCGCGTGCCGGAAATCCGCCATCAGCCGGCGCAGTTCGTCCGCCTGCCGCTCGGTCCCGCGTTCGGCGGCGGTACGTGCGACGAGCCCCTCGATCAGGCAGCGATACTCGAAGAACTCGGTGAGTTTGGGTAACTCGTCGGCCAGGGTGCGGCGAGCGACGTCGGTCAGCTTGCTGTCCCAGTCGATCGGCGCGACGAAGGTGCCGCCGTCCCGGCCGCGCCGCGAGACGATCAGACCTCGCGCGTTCAGCAGCTTCAGCGCCTCCCGTACGGTGACGCGGCTGACGCCCTGCATGACGGCGAGGTCGCGCTCGGGTGGGAGACGGTCGCCGGGGGAGTAGGCGCCGATGGCGATCGCGGTGACGATGCGATCGACGAGTTCGTGGCGAACAGTGGACATGTCGTAACTGTTTCGGTTCGTCGGCCGGTCGTTGGGCTGAGCCGGCTGCCTGGACACTCGCATCGCACCTTCCGGGTAAAGGTATTGTACTAATACCTTTTACGTGTTTAACTCCCAGACCGTTGCCCCGTAACCCACTCACCGACCTCGGATGGCTTCCATGACAACACAGCCTCGTGTCCGGATCGACGAGGGCACCGTTGCGTTCCGCGGCTTCCGGACGTGGTATCGCATCACACGTCCGACGCAGATGCCCGCGGACGGTGCCGATCGACTGCCGCTGCTGGTCCTGCACGGTGGGCCCGGTATCCCGCACGACTACACCCGGCCGATCGCCGACCTGCTCGGGGCGGACGGCCGCACCGTGGTCCACTACGACCAGCTCGGCTGCGGGCGCAGCAGCCATCCCGCCGAGGTGCCCGCCGACTTCTGGACCGTGTCGCTGTTCGTCGAGGAGCTGCGCAATCTCGTCGACCGACTCGACGTGCTGGCGGGCGGTTTCCACCTGCTCGGGCAGTCCTGGGGCGGCATGCTCGCCTCGGAGTACGTGCTCGCCCATCCGGACGGTGTGCGCAGCCTCGTCCTGTGCGACAGTCCCGCATCGATGCCGCTGTGGGTTGCCGGTACCAACGAACTGCTGACCCGGCTGCCGGCCGAGGTGCAGGCCACAGTGGCCGCACACGAAGCGGCCGGAACCACCGATTCGGCCGAATACCAGGCCGCGGTCGACGTCTTCTACCACCGGTTCCTGTGCACTGTCGACCCGTATCCGGCCGACCTCGCGGCGAGCCTCGCCGCCCTGGACGCCGACCCGACCGTGTACCGGACCATGATCGGCCCCAGCGAGTTCCACGTCACCGGATCGCTGCGCGACTGGTCGGTGGTGGACCGGCTACCCGACATCCGGGTGCCGACGCTGGTGGTCGCCGGTGAGCACGACGAGGCGACACCGGCCGCCTGGCAGCCGTTCGCCGCCACCATCCCGGACGCTCGCGCGCACGTCTTCGTCGGCGCGAGCCACACCCCCCATTTGGAGGTACCCGACCAGTTCGCCGACGTGGTGGGCGGGTTCCTCCGGACATACGACGCACTACAACGGAGCAACTGATGTCGAGTCCCCAGTCGGCGGCGCGGAAACTGGAACAGCTCGGGTACCGCCAGGAACTGCGCCGGTCCATGTCGTTGACCGACGTTGTGGTTTTCGGCCTGATCTACATGGTGCCGATGGCGCCGTTGCCGGTCTTTGGCACGATCGTCAACTTCTCCGCCGGCCAGGTCGCCCTGGTCTACCTCGTCGCCGCGTTCGCGATGGTGTTCAGCGCGTTGAGCTACAAGGAGATGGCGCTGCGGTTCCCGATCGCCGGGTCCGTCTACTCGTACGTGCGGATGGGGCTCAACGGGTTCGTCGGTTTCATCGCCGGCTGGGCCATCCTGCTGGACTACCTGCTGTTGCCGGCGCTGCTGTCGGTGTTCGCCGCGGCGGCCATGGTCAGTCTCTGGTCGGCGATCCCGGCGTGGGTCTGGATCGTGGTGTTCGTCGCGCTCGCCGCCGGCGTCAACCTCGCTGGTATCACGGTAACCGCGACGATGAACAAGCTGTTCCTGGTGATACAGCTGGCGGTGTTGGCGATCTTCTGCGGCTGGGTGCTCGTCGACGTCGCGCGCGGTCGGGCCAGCCTGGAGCTCTTTCCGCTGTACAACTCACACGGGTTCTCCTGGTCGATCGTGTTCGGCGCGATCCCGATCGCGGCGCTGAGCTTCATCGGGTTCGACGCGATCTCCACCCTGAACGAGGAGGCCCGCGGCGGTGGCCGCGCCGTCTCCAAGGCCACGATGATCGTGCTGGTCGTGGTGGCCGCGGCCTTCTTCCTCCAGGTGTACCTGGCCGCCTGCTACGTCCCGCAGGGCCACACGTTCCCGGCCGGCGACGCGGAGAACAACGCCTTCTACAACATCGCCGGCCAGGTCGTCGGGCCGTGGTTCAAGGTGGTCATCACCCTGACCTCGGCGCTGATCGCGATCTTCGCGAACTCGATCGCCTCCCAGGCCACCTCGTCCCGGCTGGTGTTCAGCATGGCCCGGGACGGGCAGCTGCCGCGGGCGCTCGCCGCGGTGAGCCCGCGCCGGAAGGTGCCGCGCAACGCGCTGCTGTTCCTCGCCGGGCTCTCGCTGGTGGTGGGGATCGTCGGTACGCAAGCGCAGACGCTGCTCACGACGCTGGTCACCTTCGGCGCGCTCACCGCGTACATCCTGTTGCACGTCTCGGTACTGGTGCACTTCGGTATCCGTGGCCGCAGCCGCAACGTGTTCCTGCACTGGATCTCGCCGATCGTCGGCACCGCGGTACTGCTCTACGCGCTGTGGAACGCCAACCTCAACGCCAAGATCCTCGGGTTGGCGTGGCTGGTGGTCGGCGTGGTGGTCGGTCTCTGCTTCCGGTGGCGGGCGGTCCGCCGCGGGGTCGCCGACGCCGCCCCGGCCGAGAGCGTCTCCGCCGTCGGCACCTCGTCCGACCAGTGACGCCCGGTCGCGACCGATCCATGCCGCCGGACACCGCGCGGAGCTGACGCGCAACACCACACGCGGCACGCCGGTACCGCGTTGTAGTGATCGACATATTCGCTCAGGGCCGAGCGCAGGTGCCGTTCGCCGTAGAGCAGCAGGCGATCGGTGCACTCGGCTCGCACCGTCCGGATCCAGCGCTTGGCGAAGCAGTTCGCCTCGCTGGCCTGGAAGCCAAGTCGCACCACCTCCGGCTTCCGCCGTCCGACCTGACGCCGCGGCACCGCCACCTCGTGACGCAACACCATGATTTCTGCATCCTTCGACGCCTGACCGCGGCCCAGCAACATCAGCCGGCTCAACTCCAGGAGCATGATCAGACAGAGCAGGCGGGCATGCACAGGACAAGATCTTTCCTGCTCGGAAGGACCCGGTCAGACCACAGGTCAGAGCCGTTGTGGCCGCATTTCGACGCGGTACAGGTATTCGCTGATCGTGCCTGCGACGACGCGTCTTCGGCGGATGGTTCGCTGGTCGTCGAAGCCGGCGACGTCGTGGCCGGGCTGCGTTGCGATGTTCAGGGGTCGTTGGTGTCAAGACTGGTGCGGCGGGTGCCCGTTGTCGTGGATCAGGTACTCCTGGCCTGGCCTACCATCGAGGAGGTCCCGGCCGAGGGTGACTCGGCCGGGACCTCAGTCGTCGGTGCGGGCGGGATCAGGCCACGAGGGAGCGCAGCGTGATGCCCGAGGTGCCCAGTTCATTGATCAGGTCGCGGAGGAACGGGTGTTCGTCCGCCGCGAGCCCTTCGGGGTTCGGGATGGTGATGTACGCCGAGCCGTCAGCCACGGCCGAGGTCCCGGTGCCGGTGTACTTCCCGACCACGGCCTGGGTCCGCGTCAGGTCGGCCTCGGCGACCTGGATGGTGATGGGCCGCCACTCACCGCCCAGGTTGGGCGGCTCCTCGGACCGCTCGGCCGCGGCGCGGAGCTCGTCCGACTTGGGCGTCATCAGGCGCTGCGCGGACGTTGCCGAGACCGGCGCGAGCAGCGCGTTCGCGACCAGGTGGATGCCGTTCTCGTTGTACGCGCGGAACAGCGGGTTGTAGGAGAAGAGCACGGCGTGGCCGGTGCCGACGGGTTCGTCGACGAGGGCCGCCGTCCCCTTGAGAGCGTCGGCCTGCACGGTGTAGCCGTTGGACCAGAACGTGTCGTCCGACGGGTAGGTCAGGACGTTCACACCCGTCTGACTCGGACTGAGGATCGGGTCGTCGTTGTTGAACTGGAAGTCCTCCGCGGGGCGGCCCAGCGCCACCGGATCGTCGGTGGCCACGTCCACCCGGAAGTGCGAGCCGATGACCTCGTAGCCGGTCGGCTTGGCCTTCTCCGTGGTGGAGGTGAGGCCCGCGGCGCGGGCGACCCGGGTGCCCTGGTTGCGCAGCCCGACGTACGTGCCGCCCGCAGCCACCCACGCCTTGAGGTTGGCGAGGCCCTGCGCGTCCAGCCCGCCGTTCGAGCTGCTGCCGTCCGGGATCACCAGCGTGGTGCGCTCGGTGAACGCCGGGGCGTTGGTGTTGATGTCGGCGGTCGTCACGGGCTTGAGGTCGAGGCCCCACCGGCTGCCGAGCACGTACCGCGCCTCGCCGTACGACCCGGAGGTCGTCGAGATGCCGGTGCCGGAGAACAGGCCGACGTCGGGCAGCCGCAGCGCGGTGCCGACGGGCTCGTGGGCGCTGCCCGTGACGGTCACGCCGAGCGGCTGGGCCAGCTTGTCCAGCGCGTTCCCGTCGATCGCGCGGGCGGGCAGGCCGGCCACGCCGGTGGTGAGGTCACGGGTGAGGGGCACACCCGACCTGAGAAGCCGGAACGTGAGCTCCGACGCGGCCGCGGAGTCCAGCGGATAGGAGTATGAGCCTCTCCGTGGGGCGGGCCGGTCGACGCCGCCGTCGATGCGCTTCACCAACTGGGCTTTCGGTGACAGCGCGTCGCCGGTGTAGACGGTGTCGATGCCCATCAGCAGCGGGTTACTCCACGAGGAGACGTCATAGAAGTAGGGGAACGGGGCGTAGGGGTCCTCTCCGATCAGCGCCTGGATCCAGTGCTTCTGCGGCTGGGCCATCGGGATCCAGTAGGCCCCGGCCGGAACCTCAAGGTTGCTCGCAGTGCGGCCGCCGAAGATCCGGGCGTTGGGCACGGTGATCGCCTTGTCGAGCCGATAGACTTCGACGTCCATGCCGCGCAACCGCTCGACCAGCCGGCGGGCGTCGCCCAGTTGGCGGTCCGGCAGCAGGAAGTACGACCGGATCTTGACGTCGGGGACCGGGAACTGGACGGCGTTGGTCGGCTGCACGACCTGGTTGGGCTCGAGCGTGCCGTTGGCGCCTTCTGCGAGCGCGGTCTGCCAGATCTTGTAGTAGTCGCTCAGGATCTCGTTCTTGTTGGCCGCTGCCCAGCCGGTGGTGGCCCACTGCGTGTTGAACTGCTGCTGCACCCGGTCCTCGACCGCCGAGCTGCTGCCCTTCTCGAACGTCATGCCGGCGGCACCGAAGCCGGCGGTCGGTACCGTGTCGCCGTACCCCATGTAGAACAGGTCGTACGTGGCGTAGTTGAAGTAGCACTCCTCGGTCACCGTGTCGTCGCACGCACCGTTGTAGCCGAAGCCCGCCGCGTTGGCGGCCCCGATGCGGTTGATCCAGTCCACCGGCTGGTCGGCGATCTCGTGGTGGATCGGGTCCGCGTTCGGCGGGAAGAAGAACTGGCGCCCACCCATCTCATGGGCGTCGATGTAGACCTGCGGCGGGTAGTCGCGCAGCATAGCGATCTTGCCGTCGGTCTCGGGCTGGCTCCGGACGAACCAGTCCCGGTTCAGGTCGAACCCGAAGTCGTTCTGGCGGCGGTTCGCGTCGCGGCCGTCCGGGTTCTGAGTCGGCACGATGACGGTGACGGTGTTGTCATTGCGCTTGGCCACATCGCAGGACAGGCCGCCGGCCAGCTCGTACAGGGTCTTGAGCGCGGCGTCGCCGCCGCTCTTCTCGCCACCGTGAACGTTGCCCGCCACCCAGACGATGGCGGGGGTGCCGGCGGCGATGCGCGCCGCCTTGTTTGGTTTGAGGGATCGCGGGTCGCGTAGTTCCCGGATCTGCTTGGCGATCTTGGCAAGCTGCCCGGGGGCCATGTGCTTTTCGCTGGACACGATGGCGTACGGCAGGTCCTGGCCGGTGGCGCTGTGTGCCATCGTGCCGGTGACCACTCGCTTGGAGTTCTTCCCCACGGCCTGGACGTAGTTCAGGATCTCTTCGGTCGTGACCACACGGGGCTGGCCCTTGCCGAGGGGGAAACCGAAGAATGACTCAGGGCTCGGCACGGAGGTGAGGTGAGCGTTCGGATCAGCGACGCACCGCGTGCTGTTCCGATCGGCGGGTAAGCGGACATCGGGGTCGGCGTACGCGGACGGACTCGACGGCAGAACGAGCGCGGTCAATGCCAGAACCGCGACGCCCAGCACCTTTCCGTACGCGGGTCTGCGGCGCCTCTCGGCGCTTGCGGGCATGACGACTCCTCGGGGGGGCAGGGACGTCTCGCCTCCGGGATCGAAGTCGGGACGTCTGTGGTGGAGCGACGCCAGTGTGGCGGGAAAAGACTATCGTGATGTTATAAACTATGGATAAAACGGTCAAGATGCATTTTAAGTGAATAAAGTGGACCGATCACCCATGTAACAGCCCTGACGATAGTGCACTCGGCTCGCACCGTCCGGATCCAGCCCTCGGCGAAGCAGTTCGCCCACGGTGTCTGCGGTGGCGTCTTCAGCACCGTGATACCCACGGCGGCGATTGCGGGGATGTTCGGCCAGGTCGGTGACCAGAGCGCCGGGTGCCAGGCCAGCGGGACCATCCGGCTGGCCGCGTTCCGCAGCGCCGCCTTCCACCTGCTGCCGCGCGTGCTGGTGCGGTTCGGGCAACGTCACCCCAAGGTCACCGTGGACGTGCGCATCGTGCCGGACCTGGGCAGGGGCATCGCCGGCGAGGTGGCCGACGGGCGGGCCGACGTCGGCGTCGTCTCTCTGCCGGTGTACTTGAACGGGCTGGTCTGCAAGGAGTTGTACGACGAGCCGTACGTGCTGGCCTATCCGGCGGGGCATCCGGATCCGCGCTCACTGCCTATGATCGACTGGCACGAGAACTGCTCGGACGAGACCCGGCGCTGGCTGGCCACGCAGGAGTGGATCCCGCCCGGCGACACCACGGTCGAGGACGACGGAGTGGTGCTGTCGATGGCCGGCCACGGACTCGGCGCGGCGATCGTGCCGCGGCTGTCGACAGTGGACGCGCCACCCAAAGTCGCCATAACCGAACTCGGCGACGGCGCCCCGCAACGCCGGGTGGGCTACGTGACGACCCGAGAGCTGACCAGATCAGCGCTGATCCGCGACCTGCTCGGCGAGCTACACACCCTCCGGGCATCCGCGAGCGTCATCTGAGCTTGTCCTTAGAGGGCGTTTGATTTGATCAACTCGCGGCTGTACTCGTTGATCAGTCCTCTGAGAACTCGACGGCGCTCGATCCGGCCGGTCGGCATCGGGATCACATCGCAGTTGTCGTCGATGGGAGCTCGGAGGCCCGGTCCTTTAGGGAGGATGGCGTCCGCGTCGATGACCAGCACGGCCGGCCGCCGCCAGACGCGGACGATTTTCCGGCCGCCGCCCCCTCGCGGGTTCGTTACTGGATGGCGCCGGATCGGGTGAGGAGGTCCTGGTACCAGGTGTCGTACGGGCGGTTGGTCGCCGGTTGGTTGGCCAGTGGGGTGGTCGCGTCGCCCGCCGAGTCGAAGTCCCAGCCGCGGACGAGCCGTCCCGCTTGCCGGGCCGCGGTGATGAACGCCGACTGGGTGGCGGGCGCAGCGTAGAACAGCGCGCCCTGCTGGAGCTCCGCGCTGTCGCCCTGCTGGAACTCGTCGAAGGCGACCTGCTGGTAGCGGATGCGGTCACCGGCGTACCTGTCGGTGTCGATGCGCAGGGTCTGGGACGGGGTCGGGCCGTCGGCGCCGGTCCACACGCGCACGCGCGAGGTGCCGCTGGTCGAGGTGGTCTTGTCGTGGCGGGCGTCGGAGGTCTTGGCGTTGCCGCTCCACGAGACCGCCATCGCGCCGGCGTCGAGCACGCCGTCCCAGCTCCAGTTCTGGCTGTTGCTCTGGCTGCGGTGGATCTCGCGCAACCGGGTGCCGGCCGCGTCGGTGAACCTGATCGTGGGCAGGACGCCGTCATCGTACTTGCGGCTGGCTGACCAGGTGATCTCGCCGTCGGCGCCGAGGCGGCCCACGCGGTACCACAGCGTGGTCGCGTTCTGGGACTGGTGGACCTCCACCAGGTCGCCGTTGTCGTTCAGCGCGACGGCCGGTGTGACGCCGTTGTCGTACTTTCCGTGGCGTAGCCAGGTCACCCGGCCGTCGGCGCCGTACGTGCCGGACCAGTACCAGAGCGCGCCCGAACCCGAGTCGTGCACCTCCACGACCTGGCCGCGGCCGTTGATCGCGACGGCCGGGTTGGAGCCGATGTCTCGCTTGTACTGGGTGCGGGTCTTGCCGTCGCCGGAGATCAGGGGGAGTACCCGGCCGCGCAGCGCGTCCACGGTCGGCGGGCTCGCCGGGTAGTCCTCGGCCCGGAACAGCCGCGCGCCGAAGACGGAGACGAACTCCTGGTTGAGCGCCGCCAGGTTGCCCGCGGCGTAGGAGGCGTTGTCGGTGAGGTCGTCCTTGATGTCGAGCGCGACGACGATCGGTGCGGCGGTGGGATGCTGCGCGGACCAGGTGTTGATCACGTTGAGCCAGTCGCGCAGGAGGTTCGACGCGGGGTTGCCCGCGTGGTCGACCTGGTTGCCTGGGGAGTCGTGGCCGATGGAGTAGTCGCGCGAGGTGGCGTAGTCGTTGTCGTGAATGTCGAGTTCGATGAAGCGGATGCCGTGGTCGAGTTGGTAGGCGATCGAGTTCCTGGCGCCGGAGACGTTTCCCGAGTAGCTGTTGTGCGTGGCGCGGAAGATCGCCGAGGGTAACGGCTGATCCGCCAGCGCCTCGGCGGGCCCGCTGAGCAGCAGCGTGGCCGCGGCGACGGCGAGCACGGACAGGACGGTTCTTGAACGGAGCATCCTCTGATCCTCACGTCGGGGATCTTCCCAGCCAATACGATCACGCGCGTCCGGCCAACCCGGTCGGTGCTTTGTTCAGCCCGTCGTCACGGTCTCGTCGGCGGGCGTCGGGGGAAAGGCCGGCCCTACCCCGTACACGCCCGCGCGCAGGGTCGGGGGGGTATGGGCCCGGCTCGTAGCGTTTTCCCATGAGAACCCTCCCGGCGCCGCCTCACCACCGACACCCGCTCCACCCTGTTCGGCCTCCCGCTGTCCGTCGCCTCCTTCGCCACCACCGTCATCGGCGTCTCGGCGGGTCTGGGCTCCGCCGTCGCCTTCGTCGGCTGTTTGTCCGCGCGGACGCGTCGGACCCGCTCGTCATGCCGATCCAGGTGCGTGCCTGAGTTGAGTGCAGGGGCCGACGTGGTCGGTCTCCAGACGTCACCGGCGTGACAGGGCCCGTTCGGCGCCGCGGACGAAGGACGGCAGGAGGCCGACGCCCCAGCCCGGGGCGGTCGGAGCCGGTACGGCGCCGTCGGTCACCTGAGGCATCGGCCCGTACACGTCCCGGGTCCACGGGGTGGTCTCGATGCTCCACTCCTGGGGATGAACGCAGGCAGGCATCGCGGCGGCGAGATGGAGGGTGAACACGCGAAGCAGTGAGTCGTTCGCACAGTGCGGGGTGCACGGGATCCCGGCGGCCTCGGCGAGCACGGCCACCTTACGGGCCCGTGAGATGCCCCCGATGTAGCCGATGTCGGGCTGCACGATGTCCACCGAGCGGCCAGCGATCATGCGGTTGAACTGCGGTAGCGAGAAGTCCTGTTCACCGCCGGAGACGGCGATGTCAAGGGCGGCCGTGACCTGGGCGGTGGCCTCGATGTCCGGGAAGGGGCAGGGCTCTTCGAAATGGAAGTAGCCGTGTTCCTCCAGCATCCGGCCGACCCGGATCGCCCGGGGCACCGAGAATCCGCCGTTGGCGTCGGCCGACAGGTCGACCTCCGGGCCGAGGGCGTCCCGCAGGTGCGCGATGATGCGCTCGGTGCGCCCGGGGGCGGCGTCGCCGTCGCGTCCCATCGCCTCCCCGACCCGGATTTTCACCGCGCGGTAGCCGTGCTCGGCGATGAGGCCGCCGAGCCGCTCGGCCTCGTCCTCGGGGCTGATGGCGCGGGACATGCTGGAGGCGTACATCGGAACGGTCGTCCTGGCGCGGCCGCCGAGCAACTGGCACACCGGCCGCCCCGCCACCTTGCCCATGATGTCCCACAGTGCCGTCTCCACCCCCGCGACCGCGCGGTGCAAGAAGCTGCTGGGAAACTTGTAGTGCGTCCTCAGGCACTCGTCGACCAGCGCCTCCGCGTCCCAGGGGTCACGGCCCAGGAACATCGGCGCCACCATCGTGTGCAACACGCGGACCGTGGTATCCGCCTCGTAGGGCGCGGTCTGTCCGATGCCTTCCGCGCCGTCGTCGGTGCGGACCCGGACGACGGCGAGCTGCCCCCGGGTGAGGGTCTCGATCTCGGTGATCTTCACAGGTGCGTCCTCAACGTCTCGACAAGGGGAGTCCGTACGACACACCGATCGAACCGGAAGGAGTCCGCCAGCTCGCGGGCCTGCTCGGCGTTGATCCCGGCGAAGAGCCCGGCGAACTCGTCCACCATCGGCTCAGCGAGCAGGATGTGCCGCACCAGCACGTGGATCCACTGACGCCGACCGAACGGAGGCGGGTCGAAGTGCGGGTACTCCTCGGTCATGGCTTTCTCGATCGGGTCCAGGAGGTGCCGGACACCGGTGTCGACGCCGCCCCACACGTCCACCCCCAGCCGGGCCTTCTTCTCCAGCACGGGGGTGATCTTGCGTATGTACGGTGAGTCCGCGGCGGCGTGGACCACGCCCTGCAGCCCGATGTCCTTGTACGTCCACAAGCTCCAGCCGGCACCGTACTCGTCGTAGATGCCGAGTTGGTCGGCGAGGACCCGGTACCGCGCGGCATCGAGGGCCGGGTCGCCGCCATACGGCGTGCTGTATACGGGTCCGAACTCGCCGACCCAGATGGGGGTGCCGGTGCGGCGCATGTACTCCGCCCGTTCCAGGAACCTGGCCTCCAGGTAGTCACGATCGACGTGCCGCCCGCGCGAGATCCCCGGGTAGTCGCCGCTGTCGGCGAAGCCGGCCAGGGCGTAGTCGTGCACGGTGTAGACCGTGCCGGGCAGCGGATCGGCGAACACCTCGAAGTCGGTGGCGTGCCGGTTGCCGTCCAGGAAGATGACGTGCGCGGGATCGACGGCCCGGATAGCGGCGTGCAGCCGCTCGTAGAACGGGCCGATCCGCTCGCCGGACGGGTCGGCCGGCTCGTTGACGGGGTTGTAGCCGGCCACCCATGGGTTGTCCCGATATCGGTCGGCGAGCGCCTCCCACAGGTGGACGACCCTGTCCTGGAAGTGCCGGTGGGTCCAGAACAGCGATCGGTGCGTGGGGTTGTCGCTGTGCCAGCGCTGGTTGTGGTAACCGGGCGCGGCGTGCAGGTCGAGCACAGTGTAGAGGCCGTTGCGCGCGCACGTCTCGATCACCCGGTCGAGCAGCAGGAAGCCTTCCTCCTTGAGCCGCATCGGCCGGTCATCGTCCTCGAAGTGCCGGTAGTTGAAGGGCACCCGGACGCTGTTCATACCGAGGCCGGCGAGGAAACGCGCGTCGTCATCGGTGAAGAACACCTCGAGGAAACGCTCGAAGAAGGCGTCGTAGACCTCCTGGCCGAGCACCCGGCGCAGCGCGGCGCGATGCAACTCCTCGGTCGAGGGGTAGCCCGTGATGAAGTTCTCCATGTTCATCCAGCCGCCGAGCCCCACGCCGCGCAGGCGAACCGCCTCGCCGGACGCGGTCACCAGTCGGTCGCCGTCTATGTGCAGCCTTACGGACTCGTCGTGCATGGTGGTGCTATCGCTCCTTGAGATGAGGGTCATTTGCCGAACCCGGCCGTCAGGCCGCGTACCAGGTGGCGGCGTCCCAGCACGTACGCCACGAGCATGGGAAGTGTGGACAGCACGACGGCGGCCAGCACCGCCGGGACGTCCACTGTGAACTCGCCCTGGAACGCCCACAGCGCCATCGGCAGAACGCGCAGATTGGCGCTTTGGGTGAGGATGAGAGGAAACAGGAAACCGTTCCAGACGTGCAGCGCGTCATAGATGCCGACCGTGACCAGGGCCGGCCGGGCGAGCGGCAGCACCAGACGCCACAACATGCCCCAGTCGGTGGCCCCGTCCATCCGCATCGACTCGAACAGCTCCCGGGGGATGTCGCGGATGAAGTTCGCCAGGATCAGCACCGTGATCGGTACCGCGAACCCGATGGACGGCAGGATCAGCGCGAGCAGGCTGTCGTACAGATGGAGCCGGGTGATCATGTAGTACAGCGGGATGATCGTGGCGTGCACGGGGATCGCCAGGCCCAGCAGGAAGACCGAGAAGCTCGTGCGAGCGAGCCGGCCCTCCCCGCGCACCACCCCGTACGCCGCCATCAGCGAGAACGTGACCGTCACCGCCACCGATACCACCGTGATGACGACGCTGTTGAGGAAGTACCGGCCGAAGCCGCTCTGCAGCACGAGCACGTACTTCTCGAACGAGATGTGATCGGGAGGCGCCAGCGGGTTGCCGGCGAAGAACCCGGTCTGGCTGCGCAGACTGGAGATCACCACGTAGTAGATGGGCACGATGATGACGGCCAGCCATACGAACCCGCCGATGCCGGCGCCGATGTTGGGGAGCCGGCGCACCCCGCCGCCGCGGGCCGAGGCCCGGGCGTGCGGACGATGGTCGGCGATCGTGGTCGGGGCGGCCATCAGAGCCCTTCCTGTTCACTGCGCATGCGGGCGAAGCCGGTGTACTTGGTCAACGAGAAGGCCAGCGCCAGCCCCGTCACGACCAGGATCACGGCGAGCACGCTGGCGCGCCCCATGTCGTTGGCCGAGAAGCCGGTGAGGTACATGTCGAGCGGGAGCAGCCTCGTCGCGTTGCCCGGCCCGCCCCCGGTGAGCACGAAGACCACGTCGAAGTAGGTCAGCGAGCCGGTGACCATCAGAGTCGACGACGTGACGATGGTGTTGCGGAGCTGCGGCAGTGTGATGTGGCGGAACTGCTTCACCCGCCCGGCTCCGTCGATGTCGGCGGCCTCGTAGAGCGAGGCCGGGATCTGCCGTACGGCGGCCTGGTAGAGCAGGGTGTGGAAGGGGACGAACTGCCACGCGATCACGAAGATCACGACGTACAGCACGAGGTCCGGATCACCGAGCCAGTCCTGGCTCAGGAAGCCGAGCCCCGGAACCCCGCCGAGCCCGAAGTTCGGGTCGAGGACGGCCTTGAACGCGATGGCCACCGCGGCCGAGGAAAGCAGCAGCGGGATGAAGTACAGGACGGCGAGCACGGCCCGGTAGCGCTGCGTCCCGGCGGTGAACACGCCGAGCAGCAGGCTGATCGGCGTCTGCACCAGCCACGAGACCACCATGATCTTGAGGGTGAGCAGGAGCGCGTTCCCGGTCAGCGGATCGTGCAGTACCTTGTCCCAGTTGCCGAGCCCCTCCCACGAGATGGCGCCGAGACCGTCCCAGCGCGTCAGGCTGAGGATCACGGCCCCCGCCAGGGGAACCACGGCGAACACCACGAACATCAACAGCGCCGGCAAGGTCAGCAGCCCGCTGCGGGTGCGGGATTGCGTAGCAGACACCTCGCACCGCCTCAGCCGTGGATCGTGGCGTTCATGGTGGTGGCGAACTGCTCGGGAGTGACCTCGCCGAGGAAGATCTGTTGCAGCGCGGTCAGCAGCTTGTCACCCTGCTCGGGAGCGAGCGCCTGGTCCAGGGAGAGCTGGAAGTTCGGGGCCTTCGCCGTCACCTCGTAGATCATCGAGAAGTACGCCGGGTCGTCGGACTTGGCGATGGCGTCCTCCATGCCGGCCACCGGGGGCACGTTCCCGACGGCCAGCAGGTCGGCGGCGTACTTCTCGTTCAGCAGGTCGCTCTTGATGTAGTCACGGGCCGCCTGCTTCTGCGCCGAGGTCGCCGCCGACGAGATCGACCAGAAGTTGGTCGGGTTGCCCACCACGTCGGCGGGGTCGCCCTTGCCCCCATCGACGGCCGGGAACGGGAAGTAGCCCAGCTTGCCGCCGGTGATGAACGCGGGGTCCGCTGTCTTGATCGTCTGGTACGTCGCCGGCAGGCCGAGCGTCATCGCGGCCTTGCCGGTGTACATCAGGGCCACGTCGGCACCACTGTCAGTGGAGATCGAGGAGAAGCCCTTGACGAAGCCGCCGGCCTTGACCAGTTCCTGGATCTTCTGGTTGGCCTCCGTCACCGCCGGGTCGGACCAGGCGTTCGGCTTGCCGGCCGCCACGTCGTTCATGACACGGGGGCCGCCGATGCGGTCGACCAGGTATGCCAGCCACGGCAGCAACGGCCACTTGGCCTGGCCGCTGACGGTGAAAGGCGCGATGCCCGCCCCCGTGAACCGGGGCACCAGCGCCAGCAGTTCGTCCCACGTCTTCGGTGGCTGCGCGCCGATCTTGGCGAACAGGTCCTTGTTGTAGTAGATCACCACGGGCTTCACGCCGTTGTTCGGCACCGCGTAGGTCTTGCCGTTCACCGTGCCGACGGCGGCGATCGAGGGGAGGAAGCGCTCCTTGACCGCGGGGTCCGCGGCGAGGTCGCTCAGGTCCTCGACCGCACCGGCGTCCACGTACGACTTGAGCACGCCGCCTCCCCAGCCATAGATCAGCGTGGGTGCCTGCCGCGCACCGACGGCGGTCCGGATCTTCTGTTTGTAGGGATCGTTGGCGAACTCCTGGATGGCGAAGCGCTGCCCGGAATGAGCCGCGTTCCAGGAGTCGAAGGAGTTCTGGAAGGCCTTCGCGGTGACGCCGCTGATGATCCACGCGGAAGGGCCCGCCGAGGTGCTTCCACCCTGCTGAGGGCCGGAGGTCCCGCACGCGGCAACGCCGGCCACCAGCACGGCGAGTCCCATCGCGAGCAGAGTCCTGGGGGAACCGACCGATGTCTTCATGTCCTTCACCTTCCTGTGCACCATCGGAGACACGTCTCCGGCGTGACATCGCACACAGCCGGTCTTGCTTCGGTTAGTCCGACATCGTGCAAGCCCGCTCACGTCATGTCAATCGTTATCGATAACGTTTTATATGCGCTAGGATCGCTGCCGTGAACAGTGGCCGCGTGACGATCCGCGACGTCGCCGAGCAGGCCGGCGTCTCGGTGGCGACGGTGTCCAAGGTGCTCAACGACCGCTACGGCGTGGCGGCGGCCACCGTCAGTCGGGTGCGCGAGGTCATCGCCGAGCTGGGCTACGAGTCCAGCCTCGTGGCACGAAGCCTGCGCAACCAGCGTACGAACGTGATCGGGGTCCTCGTCTGGGACATCGAGCCGTTCAGCGCCGAGTTGCTCAAGGGAGCCGCCCGTGCGATCAGGGGCACGGACTACGAGCTGGTGGTCTACGCGGGCGGCGGCAAGGGCTCGGGCCGGCTCGGCTGGGAGCGCCGCTACCTGTCTCGTCTGTCCGGCACGCTCATCGACGGGGCGGTGATGGTCACGCCCACGGTCCTCAACGTCGACAGCGGCTCCCCGGTCGTCGCCGTCGATCCGCACAGCGGGCGTGAGACCGTGCCGACGGTCGACGCCGACAACCTGCAGGGCGGTCGGCTCGCCACTGAGCATCTCATCGGCCTCGGCCACCGGCGGATCGGGTTCCTCGGCAGGCCGCCTCGCGACCTGGAGTCCGGTCCTCTACGCGAGGAGGGCTACCGGTCCGCGCTGGCCGATGCCGGCATCCCGGTCGACCCCTCGCTCGTACGGGTCGCCGGCTACGACGAGAACGACGCGCGCGACACGGTCCGCGACCTGCTCAGCCTGCCCGAGCCGCCCACCGCGATCTTCGCAGCCAACGACGTGTCGGCCATCTCCGCCATGGAGGTCGCCACGTGGATGGGTCTCCGAGTGCCCGACGACCTCTCGGTCATCGGCTTCGACAACGTCCCCGAAAGCATGATGAGCCAACCGGCCCTCACGACCGTCGAGCAGCCGATCCAGCTCATGGGCCGGCTCGCGGTTGAGATGCTGCTGGACATGCTGGCCGACCGCGAGCTGCCCCAGCGGCACGTACGCCTCCCCACCCGTCTGATCACCCGTGCCTCGTGCGCCCCTCCCAGCGGCGCCCCCCGCCCGCCGGCGGGTGCACGGAACACCCGCCTGCCCGCCCAGCCCCAGTCATAGGCGCCCGGCGGGGTGCCGGATCGATACCGGCTGTGTGCTGGAGTTCCCGCACCGTGGAGGCGGCGATCGGGTAGCCCAGGCGCCCAACTCGCCTTGGATTCTCCGGTGCCCCCAGGTCGGGTTCTCCCGTGTCATCTGAATGATCGGTGTCTTGACCGGCTGGCGAGTGCAAGGGCGTCCCGGGCTTCTCCTGTCGGTGAAGGTCCACTTACGCGCTACCAGGGTGCGGTGCCAACGCAGGATCGTCGCTGGGGTGACCGGGAAGATTTCCGCCCACCGGCAGCGGCGGATCAGCCGGGACAACTCGAGATGGTCGCAGTCGCTACCCTGATCACGCAGCAAACCCCCAGCTCACGGCACGAGACCGTATTTCCGAGCGGGACAGCACGACGGCTCGGCCTTCGCGCTCCGGCTGCCCACGCACGGTCACCCCTATGAGAAGAGCTCGGTGTAGGCGTTCGAGTGCTGTTGCCCGGTCATGAAGGAGACGAACTGCCTGACGAAGGCGCTGCGTGTGTAGTTGTCGCCGCTGCCGGTCAAGTCGCGGTGGAAAGCCGTACGGAACAGGTCGCAATATTCTTCGGTGTCGATCTTCTCGTCGTCGTCGACGTCAGTGACGTCGAACAGCACGTCGGCGATTTTGATGAGTCCGGTGCTGGGCAGGCAGGCGGCCGCGGCGGCGTATTCGTCGCGGTTGACGCGTCCGTCGCCGTCGCTGTCGAGGCCGGTCTGCAGCTCGCGCCACCAGGTGGCGTACGCCTGGAACAGCCGCTCTTCTTCCTGCTCGCCCAGGTTGAGCCGGGTAGCGATCTCTCGGGCCATGGCGGCCAGATCGGGCCAGCGAAGGTAGCCGTCGCCGGTCTGGTCGAGGACCTCGGCGAAGAACCGGTCGGCCGACCGGACCGCCTGGTCGTCCTCGCCGGGGGCGGGGAGGAGGAGACGTACCAGGGCCGCGGCCTTGCCGGCCTGGCGGCGCACAGCCCCCCATGGGCCCGCGCTCTCGCTGGAAGGGTCCAGCAATTCCATGAAGAAATCCACCCGTGTCCAGCTCTCCGGCAGGTAGCGGGTGGCGAGCGCGGCGCTCAGGTACGCGGAGCGCATGAGCGTGCGAGCTCCCGGCAGGTCGGGCAGGGCGACGCGCCGGCTGAAGGCTTCGGGGAGCGAGGCGATGGTGATCGCGGTCGCCATCGGGCCTGCCACGGCCCTGCCCGCGGCCCACAGCGCGGGATGGCCGCGCAGCACCGGAGGCGCCGGCACGTTGGCGAAGAGTTGGTAAAGGATGACGCTCACCGCCTCGTTGTTCTGCAGGCGGTGCTCGATGACGTCGTCGTAGTAGGACCAGAACTCCGGCAGCGTCGCGGGGAGGCGGTCACTGGTGCCGTCGATCAGGGCCAGGAACGTGCGGTGTTCGTCGTACAGGCGCCGCATCGCCGTGGCGTCGAGCGCGTCACCGCTCAGCCGGCACATCGTCACCGTCGACTCGAAGAGGGTCGCCACCACCCAGGCGCGCGCTTCGGGGTCGGTCGCGTCGTAGGGGAGGCCTTGGGAACTGGTGCCGGACATGCGGGCGTGGAGGCGGTTGAGCCGGGCCGCCTCGCGGTCGCGTACGCGCGGATCGGGGTCGAGGATCCGGCGCGAGCTCATCGTGGTGTTGCGCAGGCGCCGCCACGGGTGGGTGAGGAACGTGGAGTTCTCCATCAGCGCCGCGCCGATCTGCGGGTAGGCGGCTTCCAGCAGGGTGGCCCGGGCCACCGCGAGGCCCCAGCGGGCTTCGTTGACCAGACGGCGCAGGATGGAGTCGGGTCCGAAAACGTCGACGTCCTCCCGCGGGGTGGTGTGACTCATCGACGGCTCTCTCCTGTCATGGTGGTAATGGTGGGGCGTACGTCGCCGAACCGGCGCTGGCGCCGGAGGTAGGCGTCGAGGCATTCCCCGAAGTGGGTGGCGCGGAAGTCCGGCCAGAGCACCTGGGGGAAGACCCACTCGGCATAGGCCACCTGCCAGAGCATGAAGTTGGAGATGCGCTGCTCGCCGGAGGTGCGGATGACCAGGTCGACGTCGGGTGTGTCGGGGTGGGGCAGGTGCTCGGCGAAGCTCGCCTCGGTGACCTGGTCGGCCGGCGTCGCGGACCGGATCAGCGACCGCGCGGCCTCTACGATGTCGCGGCGCCCGCCGTGGTCGAAGGCGACGGTCAGCGTCATGCGCCTGTTGTCGCGGGTGAGCGTTATCAGGTCCCTGATGTCCTGGACCAGCGGTGCCGGGATGCGCGGATCGCTCATGCCGAGGAACCTGCAGCGGATGCCCCGCGTGTGCAGCACCGGCGCGTGTTTGCGGATGGCGCGCCGGACAAGCCGCATGAGGATGTCGATCTCGCCGGATGGCCGCCGCCAGTTTTCCGTGGAGAAGGCGTACAGGCTCAGCCAGGTAACCCCCGAGGCGCGTGCTGCTTCGATGACGTCCATCACGGCGGCCTCGGCGGCCTCGTGACCTGCGGTGCGCGGTAGCGATCGCTGCGCGGCCCAACGGCCGTTCCCGTCCATTACACAGGCCACGTGACGCGGCACGACCATGACCACCCCAATAGCTGAACGTGACTATATAAACACTGTAAGTGCTGTGCGGGGTTCTGGCAGCCCCTTGGGCCGACTTGGCTTGCCAGGTACAGGCTCTTTGTATCCGTCGGAGTAGCGGCCGTCTTCCCGGTCTGGGCAGCCATCGAAGAGGGCGCCGACGGCATGGTCCTGCCGCGGATGTGATTATCGGCAGGCGCTCTGGTGGTGGACGTCTACCACGACTCCGTGGTGGTCCGGGGACGCGACACCTGCCAGCGGCAGTGGATCGGGGCGTTCCAGGTCGCCATCCCGGTAGCCGAGCACTGACGCCGGGCGGGTAAGCCCCGCCAAGGTCGTCCTCGGTGGGGATTACCAGCGTCCGCGGAGGCGCTGGGGGCGCTGCCTGAACGAGCCGTAGGGCCATGCGGCCGATCGCATGCGCAGGGAGCCGAAGGCCGGCTCCGTAGTCGGACCAAACGCCACAAACCAGGCTTTCGGCCGGGTGGTAACCGGCAGCGGAAGGGTCGGTGAAATGGGGTCGTCTCCCGTTGCCGGGGGTGGGCTGAGCACTGCAGGGTTGCAAAACGACCGCCGTTCCCCCACGACGGAAGTGCTTGCCGTGCGTCTCCTGGCGTTGCTCGCCCCCCTTGTCGTCCTGCTCCTTCTCGCCGATCCTGCGCAGGCGCACGTCCGTACGACCTCGGTCGCGGTCGACCTGCGCAGCCACGGCGACGGCGTCTCCGCTGTCGTCGACGTGGAGTACGACATCCTTGCCCGGCTGCTGAGCCTCGACGGTGTCCTGAGCCCGGACGCGGTGGCCGCGGACGCCGAAGTGCCGACCGAGGTGCGGCGCAGCTCGCTGGACGCGCACACGAGCGACGTGGCGGCCTACGCCGGTGAGCGGCTGCGGCTGAGCCGCGGTGCGATCGGGTGCACTGCCGAGGACGCCGCCCGCGTCGAGCTCGCCGACTCCGGCGCGGTGCGGGTCGCGCTCGCCTACGACTGCCCGGCGTCCGGAGCGCTCACCGTCCGCAGCGACATCTTCCAGGCCTCCGACGGCGTCGTCGACGAGACCACCACGATGGTGGTCTACGACGTCGACGGCCACCGGGGTTCGATGTTGCTCGACGCCGCCCGTACCAGCGTCACGGTGGGGCGCACGGACCTGCTCAGCGAGATCCCGCGGTTCGTCCGGTTCGGGGCGGAGCACCTGCTCACCGGGCTCGACCACCTGCTCTTCCTGCTGGCGCTGCTGCTGGGTGCGAAGCGGCTGCGCGACGTCGTCGAGGTCGCCACAGCCTTCACGGTCGCGCACTCGGTGACCCTGGTGCTGGCCGCGATCGGCTGGGTCAGCGTGCCCGGATGGATCGTCGAGCCGCTCATCGCGTTGTCGATCGCCTTCGTCGCGATCGACAACCTGCTCTCGCCGAAGACGAGCCACCGGCTGCCCGTGGTCTTCGGCTTCGGGCTGCTGCACGGGCTCGGCTTCGCGGGCGCGCTCAGGGTCGACGGGCCGCTGTCGGCCTCGACGCTGGCTGACCTGGTCTCCTTCAACGTCGGCATCGAACTCGTCCAGTTGACGATCATCGCGCTTGCCTTCCCGGCGCTGGTGTTCCTGCGCCGGGCGGCGGCCACGCCGGTCGCCGCTCGCGCCCTCACACTCGGTACCGTCGCGGCGACCGTCGCCGTGGCCGGTGCCGGTCTGGTCTGGTTCGTGGAACGCTCCCCGCTCCTGGCCTGAAACCCCTCCCGTATCACGAAGCATCACGAAGGATCACCCATGTCCGCGTTATTCTGGACACGCGCTCGCCTGCGCGTCGTCCTTTACACCACCACGCTCGGGCTCGCCGCCAGCGTCGTCGCGGGTCCGCTCACGTCGTACGCGGCGGCCGCCATCGACCCGCCGGAGGCCACCGTCACCGGCGTCGTGTACGTCGACGCCAACGGCGACGGGCGCCGCGACCCCGGCGAGGCCGGCCTGGCCGGTGTCCGCGTCTCAGACGGCAAGATCGCCACTACGACCGCCGCCGACGGCTCCTACTCGATGACGATCTCCACCGACCGTCGCAAGTCGGACATCGTGTGGGCCGTCCAGCCGCGGGGTTACCGGTTCGGCCTGGACGAGTACAAGGAGCCGAGGTTCTGGGCCAACCTCGGCGAGCTCGCCGACGACGCCACGTCGACCGCGGACTTCGCGCTCGTCCGTGACGAACTCTCCGACGGAGACAAGTTCTCCTGGGCCAACATCGCCGACCCGCACGTCAACGCACAGCTGCCCGACCAGATCCGCGAGATCAACTCCACCGGCACCGACCTGCGCTTCATCGCGGTCAGCGGCGACCTCACCAACGACGCCAGCCAGGGGCAGTTCGACACATACCGGCGCGGCGCCCAGCAGTCGGCCGTCGGCGTGTGGCCGGCCGTCGGCAACCACGAGTACGCGAGCGGTTCGGCATATGCGGACAAGATCGACAACTATCGCAAGAACGTCGGTCCTGAGTGGTACTCGTTCAACTACGGCAACCGGCACTTCGTGGTGCTGGAGAACAACGGCTCGGCGCCGTTCGACGAGGAGCTCGACTGGCTCCAGGAGGACCTCGCCGCGAGCGTGCCGTTCGACCGCGACCCGAGAAACGACATCGAGCTCGTCGTCCTGACCCACCAGCCGATGAACGTCCCGTTCGGCTCGCCCTCGGAGTACGACGCCTTCGGTGACGTGCTCGAGAAGTACAAGGCGCAACTGATCCTGGTCGGCCACGAGCACTCCAACCATGTCGAGAACAACTCGGCGTTCGCCTCGACGGCCAAGCACATCCAGACCGTGTCGAGCTCGTACACGATCGACAACGCGCCCCGCGGCTTCCGCTACATCCACATGGCCGAGGCGGGCTTCGACAACCCGTTCCGGATGTACGGGGAGAACGAGCACCTCACCATCGTCAGCCCCGCGCCCGGCTCGAAGGTGCCGGCGGCGGGCTTCCCCGGCATCCAGATCAACGCGTACGACACCGGCGACGAGGTCGTCTCGGCGCGCTACCGGATCACCGGCGACAAGCACGACGACAAGCACGGCGGCAAGGACGAAGTCTGGATGCCGCTGCACCACAGCGGCGAGTTCACCTGGCAGGGCAACCTGCCGGGGGGCCGGCAGACGGTCGGTGAGCACCACATCGACGTGCAGGTGGTCGACGCGGCGGGCAAGACTTGGACCAAGTCGGCGGACTTCACTCTCACGCGCGAGCCGGCGCTCAAGCCGGTCTCCGAGGGTGACTGGGACCAGCACCATGGGAACGTGGCCCACTCCGGTGTCGCGTCGGCGCAAGAGGCCGGCCGCCGCCTGGCCTGGAGCTTCCGTACCGAAGGCACCTTCCTCACCGGGTCGCCGGTCATCCACGACGGCGTCGTCTACGCCGGCACCCGGGACGAGAACGGCGACGGCAACAGCCGGATCTACGCCGTCCAGCTGAAGAACGGCAAGGAGCTGTGGAACGTCAGGGTGCCGCAGTCGATCCACGGCAGCCTGGCCTACGGTGACGGCCTGATCTTCGCGCCCACCCTCGGCTCGGAGCTCTACGCCGTCGACACGAAGAGCGGCAAGCTGCGCTGGAAGGCCGTGCCCGAGCAGGCGCCGGCCCCGAACAACCAGCGCACCTACGGCTACTACTCGCCGGCCGTCTCCGGCCACACGGTGCTCTGGCCCTACCAGACCCGCTTCGGCATCGGCAGCCAGGGCGTGCTCAAGGCGCTCGACACCCGCACCGGGCGGCAGATCTGGGCCTCCCCGATGTCCGGTGCGACCATGAGCGACGGCACGCCCGCCGTCATGGACGGTACCGTGTACGTCGGCAACGAGACCGCCGACCGCGTGCTCGCCTACGACCTGGCCACCGGCGCCCGCAAGTGGACCGGGACCGAGTCGCTGGGCAGCTGGCAGGATGGCGTGCCGACCGCGGCCGAGGGCAAGGTCTTCATCGGTGCCAACAACGGCATCGTCGCGCGTGACGCCAAGACCGGCGCGACGCTGTGGACGTACAAGAGCTCGCGCTCCTCGCTCGTGTCGAGCGGCTCGACCCCGAGCGCCGCGGCCGTCAAGCAGGGCATCGTCTACATGGGCTTCCCGAGCGGCGCCGTCGTCGCCCTCGACGCCCAGACCGGCAACGTCATCTGGGAGCGGGCGCTGCCCGGCGACATCTACCACGGTGGTGTCATGTCCAGCCCGGTCGTGGCCGGCGACACGCTCTTCGTCGGGGCCAACAACGGCAACTTCTACGCGCTGGCCTCCGCCACCGGCCAGATCCTGTGGAGCCACGAGATCGGCACCTGGGTGGGCGCCGGCCCGGCCGTCAGCGGCAACACCGTCGTGGCGGGCGCCTGGGACGGCAACCTCTACGCCTACGTGCCCGGTGGCGAGTCCGCACAGCGCTGGGCGACCGTGACCGGCACGGTCAGCGACCCGGAGACGGGTGATCCCGTCGCCGGCGCGAAGGTCACCGCCATGGCCGACGGCCAGGACACCGCGGCGACCACGACCGACGCCGGGGGCCGCTACCGGATCGGTCTGCCGGCGTCGACCTGGACCGTCACGGCGGCCAAGCGCGGCCTGATCGCCGACGGCCGCTCGACCGCCGGCGTCACGGTCCGCACCACCGGCGGCGTGACGGCCGATCTGAAGCTGATCAGGGTGGTCCACCCGGCCGCCGGCAAGTCGACGTACGCGCCGGACTACGGCAGCGGCAGCACGCGCACGGACGTCGTCAACGGCACGGAGTACTACTACCTGGCAAACGACAGGATCCGGGCGTCCGTGACGCCGTACACCGCCGGCAACAACCTCGCCGGTGGTCTGGGCCAGGGCGCGCTGACAGACCTCATGCTCAACGACGCCAACGGCGCCGAGACCCTCGACTGGGGCGAGATGCTGCTGCGTCCGAGCCTCACGCCTCCCGACTCGTGGGACCGGCCGAACGACCAGCTCGACCTGCCCGACCTCGCGGTCGACGGCGCCGCCGTGGTCGGCAACGGTCAGTACCGGGCGGACCCGGCCATCAAGGCGCAGGTCCGTTACGAGGCCCTGCCCGACTCCCCGATCGTGAAGCTGACGGTCAAGCTGACCAACACCGGCACGACGGGCTACCAGGGCTACTTCAACTACATGATCGACCCCGACAGCTCGGCCGACAACGGCCGGATCCCCGGGTTCAGCGGCGTCAACCCGGGCCTGAAGACCTCGGGCTGGACCGGGAACTACGTCTACGTCGGCGCCGACGCGGCCACCACGAACGGCCAGGCCGCCCACGGTCTCGCGTGGGCGGCGGACGCGCCGGCCGCGGTCGGCGCGTACGGCTACATCGAGGGTCTCTACTACGATGCCACGATGGCGCCCGGCGCCACCAAGCAGTTCAGCTTCTACCACCTGACCGACTACGCGACCGCCGGCGGCGACCCCACCGGCAACATCGCGAAGTGGGCCGACGAGATCGACCTGCACGACGCGGCCGTATCGGACGCCGCTCGCGCGGCCGGCACGATCACGGCGGGCGGCACCGCCGTTCCCGGTGCCCGGGTCGTCCTCGAGCAGGCCGGCACGGCGGTCGCGAGCGCGAGCACCGACGCCCAGGGCAGGTACCTCGTCAAGGCCCCGGCCGGTCAGTACGACGTCCGGGTGTCCAAGGTGGGCTACCAGACGGCCGCCGGCACCGTCAGCGTGCCGGCGGCGGGCAGCGGCGTCGCCGACGTCGCGCTGAGCCCGGTCACGGTCGAGGCGAGCTACGGCAAGCAGATCGGCTCGGGTCTGGCCGAGGCGGGCTACGGCGACGTCATGCTCGAGAACGACAAGCTCTCGATGGCGATCGCCGACGCCTACAACGACTCGCAGCTCTCCGGTGGCACCCGCGGCAAGCCGGTCGACGTCGCCGTCCAGGGCAGGGCCGACCAGTTCGACTGGATCAACCTGCCCTACGTCTCGGCGGCCCAGCCGACCGGCACCAGCGCGTGGGACGTCCGGACGGTGGCGGCGACCGACGTCCAGATCGTCCAGGCGACCGGAGACAAGGCCGTCGTCCGGGCGTCCGGGCCGGTCAAGGGCATCACGGGCCTGACGGCGGCGACGACGTACACGCTGAAGCCGGGCGACGACTTCGCCACGGTCTCGACGGAGCTGAGCAACTCCGGCCCGGCTCCGCTGAACGTGTGGACCGGTGACGCGATGGACCACGACGCGGCCGGCCAGGCCAGTGTCATCCCGGGCGCCGGCGTCGTGGCGCCGGGTGCGACGGCGGCGTACACCCCGACCAAGCCGTACTTCGGCATGACCGGGACGGACCCGCAGGTCTTCGGCCTCGTCTATGGCACGCCGGCCGGGGCCTTCGACGTCTATGCCGCGGGCAACTGGGTGATGAGCCGGTTCAACGTCGACGTGCCGGCGGGCGGCTCCTACACCCTCACCCGCAAGCTCGTCGTCACGCCGGGCACCGACGCGGTGGGCGTTCTCGACGGCGTTCCCGCGCCGTAACCCTCACGGGGCCGGTCCGGACGCCGGACCGGCCCCATTCGTGCGGCGAGCGGGCCCGCAAGGCCAGGGAAGCCGCCAAGCGTCCGCCCAGGCAGCCAGGAACGGGCTCGGCAGAAAGCCCTGGCCCTGAAACGTAAGGCGAGGAAGCGGGCGAGACAAGCACGAGAGAAGGCCGGTCAGGCCAAGAAAGCGGCCACCGTGCTCTGCCGGGCGGCGTTCGGTGCCTGCGATCCCGCCGCGGCGGCGAAAAACCAGCGAGCTGTCCAATAGAACCAGAGAACTGCGTTCCGCCCGGTGGGCTGCGGGATGCAACAAGCCATGTAGTCGACCATGTCAAGGTCCAGCTAGGGGTTTGCTATGACATCTGCGTGTCCGTCGGTGTCCAGGGCGGCACCTGCCAAGTCGGTGTAGGCCCCGGTGCGGCCGGGTTCCGAGCTTCCGCGCAGTGGGTCACCTCCCCTGTGGAAGAGCAAGGGGCCCGGTCAGGTGGAGTCCGCGGGGGCGTATTCGTCGGTCCCTGCGTCACCGCAGGCCCGGGCAGCGACAACGGCTTGGACCCCTGGAACGGGGGCTGACATACCGACTGGGGCGTCGCGACCGGCGTGGGCAGACGGGACTAAACGCCCACTGACAGGTAGCGCTGCGGTGCGGTCTACGCGTCCGTATCCACGCGGGCAGCGTCTATGGGCGTGACGCCCAGCGGGTTGTGTGGGACCTGAACTCCCGCGGGGACACGCCATAAGTCGCACGGAAGGCGCGGCTGAAGTCGCCTGCCCGGCCGAAACCCCATCGGGTGGCGATCTCGTGGATCGGGACGTCGGTCAGGGCGGCGTCGGCGAGGTCGCGACGTGTGCGCTGCAGCCGCTGATCGCGTATCCACGCCGCGATGGTGTCACCTTCCTCCTGGAACAGCCGGTGGAGGTAGCTGACCGAGATGTGGTGTGCGGCCGCGACCGAACGCGGTGTGAGCTCGGGATCGTTCAGGTGGCGCTGAATGTAGGCGCGTATGCGTAGGGCGAGGACTCGCCGTGGGGAGCCCGGCCGGGGGGCCGGCCCAGATTGAAGCAGACTGGAAAAGCACGCGGTCACGAGATCCACCAGCACCATCCCCAGCCGTTGCCTGTCTGCCGGGTTGAGCGACAGCCTCTCATCGGACAGGTCCTCGATGAATCGTTTGAGCAGCCCGCTCACTCCGCCGTCAACGGGCACGCCATGCCCGAGCAGAGGAGCCATCGCCTCGCCTGCCAGCGGCAGCACCGGCTTCGGGATGGCGACCAGGGCCAACTCCAGGGCATCGTCCTGTCCATCGGATTCCAGGCGTATCTCGTCGAGTTGGGCAAGGTCGTGTGCGTAAAGATCGCCCACGCTCACGGTGTCCTGCCGTCCTGCCCACGTTGCGTTCACGGTGCCGCGCCTTGGCACGATGAGCTGGACAATGTCCGCATCGCCAGTCTGTACCAGGCCGGCCTCCCGCTGAAGGTGTATCGGGCGGAATCGTTTCACCTCCAATACGGCCACGCCGAGATCGACCACACGTGTGCCGGCGGGAAAGCCACTTCCATCGACGGTGGCGAACTCACGACACAGATCGGCATTGGTGATCCAGTCACTCCAAGCCGTCGCCCGTCGGCGAGCTATCTCTTCTCCATGCACTCGTATCCTCTTTTCGCAGAGAGATGGAACCGGGCGAGTGGGGCCGGATCCTCATGGCTTTGTGTCTTCCCTTCTGTCCTGAGGGGCGGGTCAGGCGGGGTTGCGACGCTGGAATGCCATCAGGCCGACCACGGCGATCATCGGCAGGGCGGTCATGAGGAGCAGCGGTGTCGCAGTGAGCCGGTCTCCTGCGATGACCTTGATGTGCCCCCAGATCTTCCGGACAGCTCGCCGACTAAGGTTGAGGGCTGGAGAGCCAGATGATCGGGAAACCATCAGGTCCGGTTCGGCCGAGGCCGAGCGGAAAGGGCTCAGCCCCGGCTGACACCTCGTCGCTCGACCGACCCATCCTCCTGGGTGGCCGACTGCCGCCGCTGCACCGGCGCTACCAACGCCGGGCGGACCACTTCGCATCCTTCGTCGCCATCGCCGCCGCCCTCATTTGCTACCGCCGACTTGCCAAGTGAGTCACCGTCGTAAGCGGCGGATATGCGGCATCGAGGGCGGGGACGCGTGCGAGGTCATCACTCTTGGGCGTGCCCCGTCAGGGCGGGGTTGCGGGTCTTGCCTCCGTACTTGCGCTGGATGTACGCCTCGGCGACGACGAGGTTGACGATGAGAGCCGTCCATGCGCCCGAGCTGGCGATGTCGTGGGTCATCGCGACGGTGTTGCCCTGGTAGGCGGGGGAGTCGGCTTGGGCCATGACGATCAGCGCCATAACGATGCCCCACGGCCGGGAGGCGAGGATGGCGAGCGTGACGGCGTAGTTGCGGATCATCCACTTGCGGTGATCGCTGAAGCGGCGCGACTTGGCGGCACGTAGGCCGGCGACGCCGGTGATGGCCCACAGGATGAGCATGGCGTCCAGTGCGGCGACGTTGGACACGCCGGACTCGCTCATAGCGGAAACCGGCACTGCGAGGATCATCGACGGGAAGATCCCGGCGTGGAAATACATGCGGCCCGTCCATCGATGTAGGCGGGGAAACCTGTTGCGTAACCCCGCCCACAGTTGCAGCAGGCCCGTCACGGTGGCGACCGCGCCGAACGCGATGTGTCCCACCAGCAGCCAGTAGCGCACCTGGTTGCCGTGCATGTCGGCCCGGCTCGTACGAATGTCCGGCGGGATGTACGCCGACAGCATGAAAGCCAGGATAGCCAGCGTGATCACCGGCAGGGGGAGCATCCACCAGGCGGGGCGTCGCCGCTTTCGCCGCGATCGTGCCACCGGGGTGTCGCGCTGCGACACCTGAGTCATCTCGACTACCTCCCATTCTCAATTGGCATCCGTGAGATACTATCTCATGGATATTAAATTCGGGCGGTAGAGTCTGTAAGCGTGCGCAGCAACCCGTCCGACGAGGCAGAACGCGAGGTGTCCGCATCGCTGAGGCGGCTGTGGCGGCTCCCCGCCGGGTCGCACCGCGGCCGCCCGGCGGGGCTTGATGTTGACCGGGTGATCGGCACCGCGCTGGAACTCGCCGACCGCGACGGACTGGCTGGCGCGACACTGCCGAAAGTCGCCGAAGCGCTGGGCGTCACCAAGATGTCGCTGTATCGCTATGTGGGATCGAAGGACGAACTGCTCGATCTGATGAGCGACCTCGCCATCGGCCCGCCTCCCGAGATCAGCGAGAGGGACGGCTGGCGGGCCGGCATGCAGCAGTGGATCCTGGCCAACCGGCAGGTCTATGAGCGCCATCCCTGGCTGGCGCACCTTCCGATCAGCGGCCCGCCGCGTGGGCCGCACGCGATCGGCTGGATGGACGCCATGCTGTGTGCTCTGCGCGGGACGGGCCTCGATTGGCGGGCGAAGGTGGGCGTACTGAACCTCATCGGCGGGTATGTCCGCACCGCCAGTGCTCAGGAGCGACAGCTCGCGCAGGGTCGCCAGGAGATCGGGCTCGATCAGACGCAGAGCGAGCAAGATTATGGCAGGGCCCTAGCCGAGCTCGTGGAGCCTGGCCACTATCCCGAGGCGGCCAAGCTCTTCGCCTCCGACGTCTTCCGATCGCCCCTGCATCAAGGGACGGACGGCAGCTTCAGGTTCGGGGTCGAGCTGATACTCAACGGCATCGACACCCTGATCACTGCCACGCGAACAGGATGATGGACCCGAGAGCGGACCGGTGGAGCGGCTCGTGCGGGGCGATCATCGGTGTCGGAGGGGGAAGCATGATGGCGTCTGTAAGAACTGCCGCGCCTGGCTGGGAACCGGTCGCCGCGGACCTTGACAGATCTCTGAGCCGGCCGCTATGGCGCCACGGATAGGGTGCGGCGAGTTCGGCTGGGGAACAGCCGGCCGATCGGCGTCTTGACCCGGGCCAGCGTCCAGCACTGGTTCTCGTCGTACCCCCCAGGCCAGCGGGCCGCGCCGAAGTTCGGCCTCCAGCCGCTCCCACTGCTTGGCCGACAGCTTCTCCTTCGACACCGGCCCCTTGGAGCGCAGCGCCTGCGTGCCACCCTCGAGCCAGGCCTTGCGCCAGCGGGTCACCGGCCGCTCGTGCGCCCGTAACGCTGACCATGAATTAATGACTCAGAACAATAGAGCGAGCGCGAAAAGACTGTGCACTCCATGCGATGGATCCCGGCGCGTCTTCCTCCATAGTCTTACTCGCGCGCGGACAAGCGCGGGTGCGACGAAGGAGAAGCAGTGAGATATAAGCGCTATAAGATGGCAGCATTTTCCGCCGCCGTCACCGGCATGTTCATGGTTCCAATGGCTGCCTCGGCCGAGGCGAGCGCGCCTGCAACGGCGGTAACGAAAGCGGCCCCGGCGAGCGCAGCGGTCATCTGCCCAGTAAAGGTCGTTAGAACTACACGGCGCTATGCGCCGAGGGCCGACGGTAGCTGGACGTCTCATAGCTTCTTCCGTAAGGGCAGCCAACTCGGCATCTACCAGGGGGAGACCCGCAAGATCCTCAACGGGATCGTGGTTGTGAAGACGACGACAGTCGTGGGCGGTGTTCGTTTCTGGGTCCGCCAGGCCGACATCGTCAGAACCGGCGGAGCTTGTATGTCATAGCCGTTTATCGCCGCCGCCCACTGTCGGCTAGTGTTCTGAGTCATTAATTCATGGTCGGTCTGTAGGCTGGCGATATGCCGAGGTTGAAGCTTGCACCGTCGGAACTAACTGACGATGAACGGCACACGCTGGAGAGCTAGACGCGCAGTCGCAAGATGTCGCAGGCGCTGGCGTTACGGTCGCGGATCGTGTCGGCCTGCGCCGAAGGCAGGTCCAACAGCAGGGTGGCCACCGAGCTGGGGGTCTCTCGCGGGACGGTGACCAAGGGGCGGGCACGGTTCGTCGAACAGCGCTTTGAAGGCCTGCTGGACGAGCCGCGTCCCGGCCGCCCCCGGACCATCACCGATGACACCCCCTGTGTCAACCCTCGACCAGATCACCGCGAGTGCGTACCACGGTCCGCGCCGCCTTGGTGTGATCGGAATACGGCGTGGCCACCCGCAACCAGCGCCTCACTGTGGTGGGGCCCTGACATAGCTCCCGTTACTCGGCTGACTGGCGGACCTTGGCCGCCACCTCCCGGAAGGCCCGGCCGATCGCTTGCAGTTCGGACGCGCTGAGCAGGTCGATGAAGTGCTCGCGCACGGTTTGCACGTTGTCCATGGCCGCCGTGACCAGCACCGTCCGCCCGGTCTCTGTCAGAGAGGCGACCACACCGCGCTTGTCTTCGTCGTCGTTGCATCGCTGGACGAGCTTGCGGGCCTCCAGCCGGGCGACGGTGTGCGACAACCGGCTGCGGGAGTAGTACGACAGCTCGGCGAGCTCGGCCATGCGCAGGCGGCCCTCGGGCGCCTCGGACAGCCGCACCAGGATCTCGAAATCGGCCAGCGACAGGTTGTGGTGGCGGCGAAGCCGGCGGTCGCGCAGTTCCATCAGCAACGCCGATCCTTCGACGAAGGAGCGCCAGTCTCGCTGCTCGGCGTCGTCCAGCCATCGCGGATCACCCATGAGCCAAGAATAGCGGTTGATGATTTCAACTAGTGCGGGTAACCTGTGGCAACATGATTGAGATCTTCAACTACCTGCCGGGGAGCCATTCATGTCGCGGAGAAGAGCCCCATGAAGGCGAAGCTGTTCACGCTCGCTTCCGGTAACTTCGCGGTCGGGGTCTCAACGTTCGTCATCGCGCCCATGCTCGGCCGCATGAGCGCGGACCTGCACGCCGGCCGAGCCGTCGTCGGGCAGCTCATCGTGGTTTACGCGCTCGCCTACGCGCTGGGCGGCCCCTTGCTCACCACTCTGGTCGGGCACCGGCCGCCACGGCAGGTGCTGTTCGTCGCGCTGGCCGTGTTCGGTGTGGGCAACGCCCTGACCGCGGTCGCGATGGACTTTCCCGGTGCGGCCGCCGCGCGTGTGATCGCCGGCGTAGGCGCCGGCGTCTACACCGCCAACGCACTGGCCGTCACTCGGCGCCTGGTCGCAGGAGACCGGCAAGGACGCGCTGTGGCAGTCGTGGTGGGCGGCCTGACGACGGCCATCGTCCTCGGCCTTCCGATCGGTGCGTGGCTGGGTGTCACGACGAGCTGGCGACTGGTGCTCGGCCTGCTCGCACTCCTCGCGACGCTGCCGATGGCCGGGATCCTGTTACTGCCGGCGCTCGAGGGGTCGCGCGCGGTCGCACTCAGGGATCGGGTGGCGCCGCTGCGAGATCGGTGGGTGCTCGCCACTCTGCTGGCGACCTGGTTGTGCCTCACCGCAAGCTGGACGGTGTACAACTTCATCGACGAGGTCCTGATGCCGGCCACCGGAGGCGACCCGGACCGCCAGTTCCTGACGTTGCTCTGCTTCGGGGCCGGGGCGATGGCAGGCAACCTGCTCGCCGGACGGCTGGCGGATCGGTACGGTCCGGACCGTACGATCGCGGCGGTCGCCCCCGGCCTCACCGCCGCGGTCCTGGTGGTCCCGTCGGTGGCGGTCACCATGCCGCTCGCGCTGCTGGGCGTCGGCGCCTGGGCGATGCTGCATTGGATGGTCAACGTCCCGCAGCAGTTGCGCGTCGCCGCGGCGGCGCCAGAGGTGGCGCCCATCGTGCTCGGCCTTCACCAGAGCGCCATCTATCTCGGCATCAGCGCAGGCGGACTCGTCGGTGCCATCGGCTACAGCCTGGCCGGCCGTACCGGCATCGGCTACGCCGCGTTCATCACCGGGCTCCTGGCGCTGACCGCACTGTGGTGGTCGATGCGCACCCGGCCGGACAGCGGCGCGGCCGGCGCGGACGATGCCCGTGGCAGCCACACCCGGAGCTGACCAGCTCAGGCACACGAAGAAAGCAGGAAGATCATGAATGATCGAGTCGCCATCACGGGCGTGCGGGTCTTTGACGGACATGGGCTGTCCGAACCACGTACGGTCGTCATCGACGGTGACATGATCGGCACCGATGCCGACGACGCCGAGATCATCGACGCTGACGGCGGCGTGATGCTGCCCGGCCTGATCGATGCGCACATTCACCTCAGTGGTGAGGACACGCGGGAGAAACTCTGCTCGTATGGGGTCACCACGGGGCTGGACATGGCGACCTGGCCGGCGCGGCGATTGACGACGCTGCGCGGCGTGCGGGGCGGGAGCGACGTGCGAAGCGCGGGCACCCCCGCCATCGGCCCAGGCGGCCTGCACTCGCGCATCCCGACGATGCCGGCCGACGCCATCGTCACCGGCCCGGACCAGGCCGAGCCGTTCGTCGCCGCGCGGCTGGCCGAAGGCAGCGACTACATCAAGATCGTGGCCGATCCGGGCGAAGGCGGCCCGGACCAGGAAACCGTGACAGCCCTGGCCCGCGCGGCACACGCCCGCGGCAAGCCGGTCGTGGTACACGCCGTGTCCCAGGCCGCCGTCATCATGGCCCTCGATGCGGGCGCGGACATCATCACCCACGTCCCGCTCGGCCCAGCGCTGGACCTGCCGGTCGTGGCCCGGATCGTGGACGCCGGCTGCGCTGTGGTCCCCACCATGACCATGATGGAAGGCATCGCGGCAACGATCGGGCGGCCGGAGGGGTTCGCCGGCGCCCGCCGCAGCGTGGGTCTGCTTCACCAGGCCGGGGTGCGGGTCGTGGCCGGGACCGACACGAACGACACGGCCGGCGTGCCGTTCCAGCCCGAAGCCGGAGGCAGCTTGCACCACGAACTCGAGTTGCTGGTCAACGCCGGACTGCGCCCCGCCGAGGCGCTACGCGCGGCCACCCGGCTCGCGGCCGAGGCGTTCGGCCTGACCGATCGCGGTGCTGTCGAGCCAGGGCTGCGCGCCGACCTGATCTTGATCGACGGCGACCCTCTTGCCGACATTCGCGCTACCCGGAACATCCGTCGCATCTGGTGCGGCGGCGTCGAGCACACCCCGGCCAGCCAGAACCGCGCCCTCTGATGACCGTGAACCGCTTCCATCCACCGGCTTCGGACGGAGGGGAGTCACGCCTTCTTGGTCCACTGCTTGACATACAGCGTGTCGTCCACGGCCCTATATCTCGGCCTGTGCCCGGATAGGTCCGCATCCCTCAGCGCGCGGCGGCCTTCCGCTGAGTGCAATCCGGGAGGGCTGTACCCAACGGTGAAGGGCGTCGATCGTCGTCTCCGGTGAGGTGTTGAAGCAGAGCCGGATTCCGGGTGCGACCGCCCGATCACGATGAGCGGACCGGGCGAGCCCTGCACGGCACTCGTGCCAACGGGGCATCGCGACGCTGCGCACCCATCCTCCGGCGCACCAACCGAACCCTGTGCTGACGCCCTCACCGCCGCCAAGTGCGCGCTGGACGCGGTGCAGGGCCCCGAATCTGTCCTCACAGCTGCTGCAGCCCGGTCGCCCTGAGCATGTCGAGCGCTGTGGCCTCAGGGCTTCCCGGTTCGGCGGAGTACACGAGTACGGTCTGATCGGCGTCGGGGAGCAGGAGGGTGTCGCAGTCGAGCGTGATCGTTCCGAGCTGGGGATGGCGGATCGACTTGATCGCCGCACGCCAGGCCGCAGAGCGTCCCTCCTGCCAGAGCTCCTCGAACCGGGAACTGCCGCGGCGCAGGTCACTGATCATCCGGGCGAGGTCGGTGTCACGCGGATAACGGGCCTGGGCGGCGCGCAGGGTACCGACGGCGGCGCGGGCGGCGGCCTCGTCCTCGCGCGGGTCCGCGGCGATCTGGCAGCGGCTGCTACCAAGGAAGCGCTGCCAGATCAGGTTGCGCCGGCGCCGGGGCCAGGCGGTCATGTCGCCCTGCAGTGCTGCGGCCAGCGGGTTCCAGGCCAGCACGTCGCCCTTGGCCGACAGCACCAGCACCGGCAGATCCGCCATCCGGTCCAGCAGCCGCAACACGCTCGGCCGTACGACCATGGCAACGTGCCCGGGCTGCGGCGGCTCGTGACCGGCCAGGCGGAACACCAGGTCACGATCGTCGTCGTCGAACCGCAGGGCCTGCGCCAGCGCCGCGATGACCTGGGCGGACGGCCGTGCGCCGCGCCCCTGCTCCAACCGGACGACGTAATCGACGCTCAGCCCCGCGAGCAGGGCTACCTCTTCGCGGCGCAGGCCGCGCACCTGGCGGCGGGTGCCCGACGGCAGGCCGACATCCTGCGGTCGCAGGCGGGAGCGGGCCTGGCGGAGTACTGCGGCGAGTTCGGCACGATTCACTCCTTGATTCTGCCGCGCTGATCAGCTAAATCGGGTGGTACGGTCAGTCCCAGGCCAAAGCGGTCCTGGTGAGGGCTGGGCCCGTTCCCGGACGATCAATCCATGACAACGGACACCAACGGCGATGAGCCGATGCCGGCGGATACACCGGCACCGGGCGCGGAACAGCTCACGGCGGCGGACACGACTACGGTGGCGCTGGTCACCGGAGCGAACAAGGGGCTGGGCAGAGAGACGGTCGGCCGCCTGTCGGAGCGGGGCTGGCGGGTGTTCCTGGCCGCCCGTGATCGCGAACGAGGTACGCGGGCGGCGGACGCGCTTGGCGTCGAGTTCGTCCAACTGGACGTGACCTCGGACGACTCCGTCGCCGCGGCGGCCGAGACGGTGGCCAGGAGGGCCGGCCATCTTGACGTCCTGGTCAACAACGCCGGAGTCGGCGGCTCACGGCTGGATCCCGCCGACATGGGCGTGGATCGGCTCCGGGTCCTGTACGAAACCAACGTGTTCGGCCCGGTACGGGTCACGCACGCGTTCCTGCCCCTCCTGCGCAAGTCGGACCATCCCCGTATCGTCATGGTCTCCAGCGCACTTGCATCCCTGACCTACGCCTGCGACCCCGCACGCCCGGAGTCCGGCTTCCTGAGCCTGGACTACGCCTCGTCCAAGACCGCGCTCAACATGCTCGTCTCCCAGTACGCCCGTGCACTGCCCGGCTTCAAGGTCAACGCCGCCGATCCGGGCAACCCTGCGACCGACATGAACCAGCACACCGGCATGCACACCGTCGCGGAGGCCGCCGAGCCGGTCATCCGGTTGGCCACGTTGGACCGCGAAGGGCCGACGGGCGGCTTCTTCGACCGCAACGGACCCGTCCCCTGGTAGGAGCCCCACATGACCAAGATCTTGACGATCGGCCTGCACCCGAGCGCGATCGACTTCTCCGGTCATCCCGGCCTGGACGAGGCGACGCTGGCCGCCCGTATCGAACAGGGCGAGGCAGCGCTGCATGCGGCGGGGCTGGACACCGTGTCGTGCCTCATCGCCGCCGACCCGGTCGTGGCCGAGGAAGCCGTACGCGAGCGACTGTCGGCCGAAGGTCCCTTCGGCCTGGCCATGATCGGGGCCGGGGTGCGCGTGCTGCCGGAACACACCGTGCTCTTCGAGCGGCTGATCAACGTACTGGTGGCGGCGCAGCCCGGCATCCGGTTCTGCTTCAACACCTCGCCCGAGACCACGATCGACGCGATCCGCCGCTGGACGTAGCCTGTCCGCGCCCGACTCCCGGCTGCGTGACGATCGAGATGGCCGGCCTTCCTGTCGATGGCCGTCTCGTCGATGGCGTAGGTCACGCCGCACATGAGCGGGATGAGGTCGTCCCGGGTCACGTCGGGGCACACGACCCCGCGGCACAGGCGCGTCGTCGTGAGCACCTGTTCGGCCCACGTCAGCGATGCGCTGCCGGTTACGAGCAGCGTCCTCGCACAGCGGTGCCCTCGTAATGCGACCAGCATGACCGGATGGCTCGTCCGGATTTCCGCACGGGCGAGTTTTGCCTGCCCTTCTTCACCTGCCCTCATAAGGAGGACGAACATGCCCTTCACCGTGACAGACGTGCCACACCTGCCGGACGGGTTCACCAGCACGTTCACCAGCCGAACGGTCCAGGTCCGTGATCTCACCCTGCACGCCGTGGTCGGTGGCGACGGACCGCCGCTGTTGCTGCTCCCGGGCTGGCCCCAGTTCTGGTACTGCTGGCGCCTGGCCATGCCGGACCTCGCCGAGCGCTTCACCGTCGTCGCCGCCGACGTCCGCGGTGTGGGGGCCAGCGACAAACCCGCCACCGGGTACGACCCCCTCACACTCGCCGACGACATGGCCGCCCTCATGACCCGCCTGGGACACCACCGCTTCGCCATCGCCGGCTTCGACCTCGGCATGGTCGTCAGCTACGCCCTCGCCGCCGGCCACCGCGACCGTGTCACCCACCTGGCGGTGGCCGAAGCCATCCTCCCTGGCATCTCGGACTTCCCGCCGCCCATGACGGACCCGGCCAGAGGCGACCTCATGTGGCACTTCGCCTTCAACCGCCTGCCCGCGGACGTCAACGAACGCATGGTCGCCGGTCGCGAGGAGATCTACTTCGGCCACCAGTTCGCCTCCAAGGCCGCCACCCCCTACGCCATCCCGCCCCACGCCGTGGATGTGTACGTGGACGCCCTGCGAGACCCGGCCGCACTACACGCCAGTTTCGAGTTCTACCGTGCGGACCAAGGGCTGGCGCGGGTACGTGAGGCCGGGCCACTGACCATCCCCGTGCTGACGCTCGGCGGCGAACTGAGCGGCGGCACGTTCGTGGAGACGGTCATGCGCCTGGTGGCCACAGACGTTACCGGGCTCGTCATCCCGGGGGCCGGTCACTTCCTTCCTGAGGAAGCTCCGGCGGCCGTGGTGAAGGCCCTGCTCGAATTCCTGGTCTGACACGGGAGCGCCAGACGGCGTTCCCCCGTCGCTCCGGGCGTACGGCGGTGGCGGGGCCCCACCCACGGCACCGCCGCCGCTGGATCTGATGCTGCCGCGACTCCGGCACGTCGGCGTGGTCAAGGCCGGTGCCCGTCGGCACACCATTGATCCAGAACGTCTGTGCCCCGTCCAAGCCGCCCGGGCGTAAAGGTCAGGATTGGTCGCGAACGCGGTGCAGTGCGGTAGTGGCGGCGGCGAACTGGGAGTCGTCCAGGAGCGTGCGGCCCCAGTCGAGCAGTGGCCGGCGCGCTTGCTGGATGCGGGTGGCCATCTCGCGGCCGTGGGTGGTCAGGGTGAGTTCGATGCGGCGGCGGTCGTGTGGAGATGGATGGCGGTGTATGAGGCCGGCGGCCTGAAGGCGGTCGGCGAGGCGGCTGGGGTTGCCGGTCTCCGCGATGAGTCGGGAGCCTAGTTCGCCGAGGGTGAGGGGTTGGTCGTCGGCGAGGATGAGGATCGCTTCGGCTTGGACCACCGTGATGCCCAGGGGTTTCAGGGCTTCGCTGAAACGCCGGTTGATCTCCCGGTGTGCGGCCTTGACGGCGAGTACGAATTCCAGCACTTGGTCCACGGGCGGCAGTCTACTTGAATCGATGACATGACATAGATATTGTGCGTCATGTCATTAGACGTCATGACGTATATCGAGGAGAGTGGTATGCGCGGCCCCGTCCTGTCACGAACATCAACGTTTCACTTCGAAGCGGTCCGGGCACTGTGGTCCAGCCCGTTCAACGGAGCCGACTACGGCGAGGTCGTCTCCGCGGTCTCACGGGTACGACCGGGCGACTTCGAGTCCTGGCACCGGCAGTGGGCGAGCCTGGCCATGACCGCACACGGCCGCGGCGAACGGCTGAGCGACCGGGTCTCGCGGGGTAAGGCCCTGCTGCGGGCGAGCAACTACATGCGCACCGCCGAGTTCTACCTCGACCCCGGCGACCCTCGTCGCATGGACTGCGCGCGCCGTTCCCGGACGTGGTTCGATGCCGGACTGGCAGCTCTCGGCGTGGACGCCACACGCTCGCGCATTCCATATGAGGGCGCCGAGATGGAGACGATCTTCCTTCGTTCACCGCGCCCGGAGGCCAGGGACGTGCTGGTCGTGCACGGGGGGTTCGACTCGACGCCGGAAGAGCTGTACTTCGTCATCGGCGCCGGCGCGCTGGAGCGGGGCTTCCACGTGCTGCTGTACGAGGGGCCGGGGCAGGGAAACCTGCTGCGGGAATTCGGGATGCCGTTCACGCCGCATTGGGAACGGCCGGTCGCCACGGCGATCGACTCGCTGGCACGGCACTGCGATCCCGGCTCGATCATCGGGGTCGGGGTGAGCTTCGGCGGCCACCTACTGGCCCGGGCGGCCGCGATGGAGAAGCGCTACGACGCGATCGTGCTGTTCGACTACTTCCCAGGCATGATGCAGGCGTTCGCCCACAAGATGCCCCGCCCGCTGCGCGGGCGGCTCTCCGCCATGCCCGCCTGGCTTCAGCTGCTGATCAGGCTGAACGCACGTTACGACGCCGAACTGCGCTGGGCGCTCGGCAACGCGCTGTGGACGTTCGGCGTGGCCACTCTTCCCGACCTGATCGCAGAGATCGGCAGATACGACGACGGCCAGTGGGCGGAAGCCATCGAAGCCGATGTCCTCGTGCTGCTGGGCGAGGACGAGCACTTCTTCGACAACCGCCTCGCCCACGACTTCGCCCGCCGGTTGACCAGCGCGCGCTCGGTCCGGGTGCACGAGTTCCCCGGGGCCGAAGGTGGCGGCCTGCACTGCCAGAACGGCGCCGTTCACCTCGCCCATGAGGTCATCTTCGATTGGCTGTCCGCCCTCAAGGGAGCTGACCAGTGAGCGAGCCGATCAAGCATGCCCGGATCGTGGTGCGGCGCGCTTCGGTGACGCCGGAACGCTGAGGCCGGCCGATGCGGTCACGTCCGCCCCTGGGCCGGGCCAGGGGCGAGTCTGGCCGCGGGAGTTGGCTACCGGCCGCGACGATCTGCCGGGCAGGGGAGCGCCGGCTTGCCGTCGGCGCAGGATGGCGTATCCATCCTGCGCCGGCCGGGGCATCAGGTCTGGGTGCCGACCACGACGCCATCAGTGTCGGAGGTGAAGGCGGTGTTCTTGATGCGCAGGCGTCCGGATCCGTCGGCGTGCAGCGCTCCGCCTCCGAGCGGCAGGTGGTTCGGGCCGGTGCCGGTCACGCCGGTGTTGGCGAAGCATGCGCTGGCGTACAGGGTGCTGCCTTGGAACTCGATCGACGAGCCGGCGCCGAAGGTGTTGAGAGCGATGAGCGCGGAGGCGCCAGGGGTGAGGATCAGGCGCTGCCGGCCGGTGCCGGCCAGGTGGTTGCCGACGCACTGGCCGTCCGGCCCTTCGAAGCGGCCGACGAAGGGGGAGTCCGGAGTATAGAAGCGGTTGCCCTGGATGACGGTGCCGGGGCCTTTGACCCGGAAGGCGGAGGCGGTCGCGGCGGTGAAGCGGGAGTCGGTGAGCGAGAGGCCCTCGGCGGCAGGGGGACCGTTGAGGATCAGTGGGGCGGCGCATTCGCGCACGTCGACTCCCGACAGGGTGACGTCGCGTGCGGAGATGAGGATGGCCTCGGGGGCGGCGGTGTTCTGGTGGCCGAACGACCCGCCGGTAAAGCGGTTGCCGGGGCCCGCGCAGTGGATGGCCCGGCCGTCGCCGGCGGTGCCCTTGGTGGCGCCGAAGCGGAAGTCCTCCACCGCGCAGCCGCTCACGTCGGTGTCGAAGAAGATCAGGCGACGCTGGGTGTCGCCGCCGCGGATGCCGCGTACGTGGCTGTCGCGTACCCGGCGGGTGAAGATGACGAACGATCCCGCCCCCGCCGTGTCACCAAGATCGATGTTGTCGAAGCGCACCCGGTGGGCGTTGGAGACGACGATGTAGTTGTAGCCGGTGCCGGCGCAGTCGATGTTGGTGAAGGTGAGGTTGGACATGTCGGCGCCGAGGAGGTTCTCGGTGGTACTGGTGCCGCCCGGGTAGTAACTCAGGTCCACGCCCGCGGTCAGCCCCTCGATGCTCATGGCGGCGAAGGTGGAGCCCGGCTCGGTGGCCGTACTGTAGATCTTGACGTCGCGGCAGTGCACGTTGCGGCAGTGGTACTGGAAGGTCAGCGCCTTGCGGCCGATGCGGGAGAAGTACATGTTCTCCACCCACACGTCGGTGGCGAAGGAGCCGCCGAGGCCGTTGTTGTTCTTGGTGTTGCGGGTGTCCAGGTGCAGGCCGGAAACGCGGACGCCGCGCACGGTGCGGGCCGGCGGACCGGCGGGGGTGGTGGGGGCGTCGCCGTGAATGCCCAGCAGTGCTCCCGCGCCGGTCTCGATCGAGAACAGCGTGATCTTCGAGCGGTAGCCGTCGCCGTACCAGGTGGTGCCGTCCCTGGTGAGGCGAATCCCCATGGTGCAGCGGTAGGTGAGGGAGGTGCCGGGCACGTAGATGACCCGGTCGAGCCTGGTGGCCGCGAGCAGGGCCTCGGTGTCGTCGGAGCCGATGCCCGTGGTCTCGTCGTAGTCCCCCTTGGCACCCAGCGCCTTGACCGAGACGACGTCGTCGGCGATCTCCCACCAGGTGCCGTCGGCGGAGCGTAAGTGCCAGCGGTCGGGCTGGGCGGGTGCTGCCCCGAGCCGCCGGTAGGTCGCGCCGCCGCCGTCGCCGGAGGCCGAGTACCCGTCCGTGCGCAGCATGGCGTGCTTGCCTGGGATGTTCTCCCTGGCCACGTGTACCGCGCTCGGCACCCGGAGGGCGGCCGCGTCGGCGGTGGCCGCCGCGGCGGGCCCGCCACTGGTCAGTACGGCGCCGGTCGCCCCGGCACCGGCATAGCCGAGCAGCCTTCGCCGTGACAATGGGGTGTCTGTCATGAACTCTCCTTCTGCTAGGGATCAGTCGATGTTGGCGGCGCGGGAGCGGACGTCGTCGAAGTGGGCCCGCATCTTGTCGGAGGCCAGCCGCGCGTCGCCGTCGCGCAGCGCGCGGACCACGGCCAGGTGGATGGCGGCCAGCCCCGTGCCCTTGGCGCGTGGGATGGCGTCGCCGAGCCGGGAGAACAGCTCCCAGAATGTCTCGATGACCTGGTCGACCAGGGAGTTGCCGAGGCCCCGATAGAGCATGAGGTGGTACTCCTTGTCCACGGCCGCGCTCGACTCGCCGGCCGCCTCCCGTTCCCCCATGACGTGGGCCAGCCGCTCGCACTCGGCCAGCTCGGCGCTGCCGGCCAGCTTGGCCGCGAAGTGCATCAGGCCGACCTCCATGGACTCGCGGGCCACGAGGATCTCGCCGAACTGCGTGTTGCTCTCGGCCTGCCCGTACGGGAGTTGCTCGATGATGGGCCGGAAGGAGAACGGCGCGACGAACAGCCCGTTGCCGTGCTGCGCCTCGATCACGCCGAGCGTCTGCAGACTCTTGGTCGCCTCGCGCAGCGACGGTCTGCTGACCCCCAGCTCGGCGGCCAGCATGGCCTCGGGAGGCAGCCGGTCCCCGGGCCGCAGCCCCCGGGATCGGATGTAGTCCTTCAGCCGGACCTGCGCCTCCCGGTAGATCGGACTCCTGCTCAAGTCGTTGCCCCTTCGTCGTATTCCCTTGTCGGATTCAGCTCTTGCTCGCCCCGGCGGTCAGCCCTCCCACGACGAAGCGCTGCAGGAACAGGAACGTCAGGAAGATGGGCAGGGCCACCACCGCGGAGACCGCCATCACGTCGTTCCACCTGGTGCCGAACGCGTTTGTCAGTCCGGCCAGCACCACGCTGACGGGCTGCATCTCCGCACGGGTGGTCAGGGCCAGCGCGAAGACGAACTCGCCCCAGGCGCCCAGGAAGCTGACCACGGCCACGGTGACGATCCCGGGCACCGACACCGGCAGTGCGACCCGCAGGAACGCCGACCACTGCGTGCAGCCGTCCACCCTGGCGGCCTCGACCACCTCGCCGGGCACGGTCAGGAAGTACGGCCGCAGCACGGTGACCGCCAGCGGCAGCGCCAGCGAGCTGTTGGCCAGCACCAGGCCGGTGTAGGTGTTGACCATGTCGAGCCGGCTGAAGATGACGAACATCGGCAGCGCGATGTTGATCGCCGGGATCATCTGCACGACGAGGAACAGCAGGAGGAACGCGTTGACGAAGCGCAGCCTGAACCGGGCCAGCCCGTAGGCGGCCGGCAGGGCGAGGGCCAGCGTCACCAACGTGGTGGCCACCCCGACGATCGTGCTGTTGGCCAGCCCGCGTAGCACGCCCGAGCTGTTGAGCACGCTGTCGGCGTAGGCGCGCACCGTGAGCGGCGAGGGGATCAGGTCGGGCGGAGAGGCGAAGATGTCGGCGGGCTGCTTCAGCGAGGTGGCCACCATCCAGTAGACGGGCACGACGTAGACGCCGGCCAGGGCGATGCCCAGCACCATGCTCAGCGCCGTGGCCAGCCGGGCGCGCGAAATCCTCACGCCGCCTCCTCCCTCCTGAGCGAGCGGAAGTAGAACAGGCTCAGCGCCAGCGGGATCAGCAACATCACCGTCGTGGCCGCCGCGCCCTCGCCGAACCGGAAGAACTGGAATGCCTCCAGGTAGGCGTGGATGGGCAGGATCGTGGTGGCGTCGCCGGGACCGCCGCGGGTCATCAGATAGATCGTGTCGAACGTCTTGAACGTCGTGACGAACAGCAGCAGCAGTACGGTCAGGCTGACCGGGCGCAACATGGGCACGGTGATGCGGGAGAAACGGTGCCAGGCACCGGCCCCGTCGATACGCGCCGCCTCGTACACCGTCTTCGGGATGCTCTGCAGGCCGGCCAACAGCAGGATCATCGCGAACGGCGCCGTGCTCCACACCGTCGCCGCGATCACTGCGACCAGCGCCGTGACCGGCTCGACCAGCCAGAACACCTCCTGCTCCAGCAGGCCGAGCGCGCCGAGCACGGTGTTGAACAGGCCGTAACTGCCATCCAGCATCCAGCGCCAGACGTTGGCGCTGACCACGGTGGGCAGCACCCAGGCGATCAACAGCAGCGAGCGCATCAGGTTCCGCCCGGGGAACCTTCTGTTGAGGAAGACCGCCAGGGCGAGCCCGCAGGCGAAGGACACGCCGACGCTGAGCACGGTGTAGACCATGGAGATCGCCAGAGCGGACCTGAACTCGTCCTTGCCGAGCTCCTCGCGGTAGTTGTCCAGGCCGACCCACGTGCCGCCGCCGCTGACGATCTCCTTGAGCCCGACGTCGCGGAAGCTCAGGTCGATGTTGTAGACGAGCGGGTAGAGCACCGTGGCGGCCAGGAAGATGACCGCCGGCAGGACGAACAGGTAGGCGGTGAGCGGGACCCGCTGCCGGGGGCGGGCCGCTGCCGTCGTGGCGGGGGCGCCGGTGCGACGTTCGATCGTGGTGGTCAACGCCGTGCACCTCCCTTACTCGGCCAGCGTCTTGTCGATCTTCTGCTGGGTGTCGGCCAGAGCCTGGTTGACACTCGCCGAGCCGCTCACCGCCGCCTGCAGCGCGCCCTGGACGTGGGTGAAGACCTCGCTGGAGTCCTTGGCCAGCGGTCCGCTGGGGGCCCAGGCCGATTTGAGCTGCTCGATGAAGACCCCGCGGACCTCGTCGCCGTCGGCGGGCACGTCGTCGCGGGTGGGCAGCTTGTTGCGGTCGGGCAGGTACTCGCCCAGCACCTTGGGGTCCTGCGTCCAGGCCATGAGGTCCCAGGCCGCGTCGGGCTGACGGCTGCCGGAGGTGATGGCGAGGTTCTCCGCGGCCAGGAAAGTGAGCTGCTTGGCGTCGCCGGGCAGCAGCGCTACCTTCCACTTCAGGCCGGGGTTCTCCTTGCGCAGGGTGCTCACGTACGTGGCCGAGTTGATCATCATGGCCGCCCGGCCGTTGGCGAACTGGTTCTTGACGTCCTCCTCGTTCCAGCCGAGCATCCCCTTGGAGATCGCGCCGTCGTCGACCATCTCCTTGAACTGCGTCAGGGCCGCCTGGGCCGGAGGCGCGTCGACCTTGGTCACGTCGCCGCCCGCCGCAAGGATACGGATGACGAGGGCGGTGGCGCCCTCTTCGCCCTCGATGCCGCTGACAGCCAGGCCCTGCCGGTCGTCAGAGGTCAGCTTCTTGGCCGTCTCGGCCATCTCCGTCCACGTCTTCGGCGGCTCGATTGCCGCTTTGCCGAGCATGTCGGTGTTGTAGTAGACGGCATAGGTGTCGGCGACGTGCGGTAGTCCGTAGGTCTTACCGCCGACTTGGGTGGTCTGCCAGATGGAGGGAAGGAATCCGCTCTTCTTCCCCCAGCTCTCCACCTGTTGGCTGATGTCCTGGATGACCCCGGCCTCGGCCATGGCCTGCGTGGAGGTCGCGGCGATCAGGGCGATGTCGGGCAGCTCGCCGCCGGCCGCCGACTGCAAGATCGTACGGTTGAACTCGCCGAAGGGGATGTGCCGGGGCTGCACCTTGACGCCCGGATGGGCCTGCTCGTAGCGCTGCAGGAGACGGACGAGCGCGGCACCGGTAGCGCTTTCCGGCGGGCCGTAGAAGTGCCAGAGCGTCAGCGTCGTGCCATCGTCCTGGCCTCCTTCGCCGCCGCCCCCGCAGCCGGCTAACAGCGTGGCGGCGAGCAGTGTGGCAGCCCAGCGCCTACCGAGGTGAATCGTCCCACTCCGTATCATCTGCACCTCCAAGTGACGTACCTCACACTTGATCGGAAGATAAGTAAGAGATCTGACATCCGTCAACAGGTTGCGAGCGGATGACCGGAAGATTTCCGCCAGTCCACGTCCGTCCTCCACGCCGGCCCGGAAAAGCGATGTCCCGATAGCGCCTGCCGGGGTCTGTGGCGGACGAGGCCCGAGATTCGCGGGCTGACCTGGACGTACGGGGCCCGGCAGGCCGCTTGCTGATGCCGGTCGATCAGTCCGTCCAAACCCCGGCCACGCGCCGTGGCCGCCGACGGCTTCACCGACGGCCCCCGCCAGGCCGGTCGGCTGCTCGTGGACGGGCCGGACCACCCGCCACGCCTGCGGCCGCGCCTTCACCGCCACCGTCCGCTGAACGAACATCAACCCGGAGAACGACGCGACGTCCACACGCCGGGACGTCAACGGCGTCCAGTCCTGACAGGGGCGCTCACCTCCCATTTCAGCGCCCTTTCAGCCCTCGGGGCTACGATGCCCGCTTCCGGTGTTGGCTCCTGTACGAAGCGTGGGTTTCATGGCTCTGTTGTGGCTGATCATCATCGTTGTGGTGATCGCCCTCGTCACGTCCGCGATCAGACCTGGTTCTCGCAGACGGGGGCGAGATCCCCGCCTGCGCCGCCGATCCGCGACGGAAGCGGCCGTGCGACGCCGCCAGATGAGGTGGGAGCGTGGACACGGTGTCCCGGGAGATCGACTGGGTCACCAAGTACCAGCTCATCGAGCGTTACCGCAAGAAGCACGACCTGCCGTTGTCCTCGCCCTGAGTGGCCCAGCTCGACTGGGTACACCTGAAGCTCAACGACCAGGCGCAGCGAACCGTGCTGTGCGAGGACCCGTTCCGCAGCGTCGACGAGCGGGTGGACAAACTCATCGCCAGCATGTGACGGAGTGGAGCCGAGGTAGCTACGGCACCTGTTTGCTGTAACTCCTGGAAGTCCCGCAGTGAACACAGCTCAGCGCCGCCCGCGGAAGGCGTCGGCGGTGGACCTGTCGATGGTCGTCAACTGGGCGTGGACCTGGTCGAAGGTGAACGGATCGAGGTCACGCAGCAGGGCGTGGGAGTGACGCCAGTGCTCGCCGGCGGCCGCGTGGTCGCCTGCGAGGTGGTGGCAGGCTCCCAGGTGCGCGAGGGTGCTGGCCTCGGCGTACGAGTCGCCGAGCTCCCGGAACACGTCGAGGGCCTGAAGGTAGCAGGGGACAGCCCCGGCGGGGTCGCCCAGCTGGAGGCGGGTGTCGGCGAGGCATGACCACGTATGGGCCTCGTAGGGGCGGTTGCCGAGCTTCTGATGCCGGACCAGGGCCTGCTCGCACAGGGCAAGGGCCTGGCCGTGGTTTCCCAGGCGCCCGTGGTACCAGCCGAGGTCGGTGAGCGCGATGGCCTGTCCGGCCTCGTCGCCGAGCCGGTCGAAGAGGTCGTGGGCGCGGCGGGCGGCCTCGAGCGCGTCGGCCTCCCGGCCCTGGAAGCCGTACACGAGATTCCGGAAGTAGTGTGTCCACGCCTGACCGGAGGGGACATCCTGTTCCAGGGCGGCGTCGAGGTGGTGGTGGGCGTCGTCGAAGCGGCCCAGATCGGCCAGCGCGGCGGCCAGATTGCGGCACGCGCGGGCCTCCTCCACCGGGTCGCCCAGCCGCCGGGCGGCGGCCATGGCGGCCCGCTGGGTCTCGGCCCGGTCGTGCCAGCGTCCACGCCGGTGCAGGAAAACGAACAACGCCCCCGCCAGCCAGCAGACGTGCCGGTCAAGCCCCAGGTCGGCGGCCAGATCGAGGGCGGCGAGCAGGGCGGGGCGCTTGTCCTCGAACCAGGCCATCGCCTCGTCCGTCCCGGCGAAGCCCGTCACGCAGACGCCCGGGCGGGGCGCGGCAAGGGCGATGGTCTCGGTACGCCCGTGCAGGTGCGCCGCGGCGGCGAATGCGGAATGGACGTAGTGGTCCACGACGCGGTGCCGCACGGCGTCCCGGTCCGCGTCGCGGGCCTCGCAGAGTTCGGCGGCGTACGCGCGCAGCAGGTCGTGGCATGAGTACTGGCCCGGGGCGTGCTCGGTGAGCAGGTTGGCGCGGGTCAGCTCGGCCAGCGGTGCCCGTACCCGCGAGACTGGGACGCCCACCAGGCTGGCGGCGGCGTCGTCCGTGCAGCCGGGACCGGGATGCAGCCCGGCGACCAGCCGGAACGTCCGGGCCGCCGCCTCGTGCGCGAGCGTCTCGTACGACCAGGAGAAGATCGCCCGTGCATCGACGGCACGGTCGAGCGCGCCGAGGGCGTCCCGGAACTCGCCGGCGAGCGCGCCCAGCGGATGCGCTGGATGGATCGCGGCGCGGGCGGCGACGATCGCCAGCGCCAGCGGCAGCCCGGCACAGCGATGGACGATCTCCTCGACGGCGGCGGGCTCGGCCGCGATCCGGTCACGGCCGAGCCGGACGGTCAGCAACCGCTCGCCATCCACCGGAGGCAGCAGATCGAGGGTGAGCGGATGCGCCCCGTACCTCATCACCAGCTCGGCGAGGTGATCCCGGCTGGTCACCACCACCAGGCAGCCGGACGCCCCGGGCAGCAGCGGGGCCACCTGGGCGGCGTCGCGGGCGTTGTCCAGCAGCACCAGCATGCGCCGCCCGGCCAGCAGGCTGCGGTAGAGCCCGGCCTGCGCGGCCGGACCGTCCGGCATCTGGTGCGGCGGCACCCGCAGCGCGTCGAGGAGGTCGCGGATGGCCGCCGCCGGTCGTACGGCCTCCCGTGACGGGTCGTATCCGCGCAAGTCAACGTAGAGCTGGCCGTCCGGGAAGCGCCCGGCGACCCGGTGCGCCCAGTGCACGGCGAGCGTGGTCTTCCCGACACCGGCCGTACCGGTGATCACCGCGATCGACGGCGACCGGGACCGCGTCCCGTCCAGCGGGCCGGGCGGGGCGTCCGACGACCGGGACGGCGCGGGCGGCGGGCGGAGCAGCGCGTCGAGCGCCGTCAACTCGGCCTCGCGTCCCACGAACCCGTCGACTGCGGCGGGCAATTGCCGAGGAACCGCGCGGGTGACGGGCGGGGCGTCGCCGGCGAGCAGGCCGGCGTGGACCTGCCGCAGCTCGGGGCTGGGATCGGCGCCGAGCTCCTCGGCCAGCCGGCGCCGGATCGTCTCGTACCGCTCCAGCGCCTCGGCGGGACGGCCGGCCGATTCCAGGACGCGGAGCAGCCGCACCCAGAGAGACTCCCGCAGCGGATGCCGCTCGGCCAAGTCGGTGAGGTCGGTCAGGATGGGACATGCTCCTGTCGCGAGGTCCAGGTCGACCCGCCGCTCCAGCGCGGTCAGGTACCGCTCCTGCAGCCCTGGGCCCACCGACCGCTCCAGCCAGTCCGAACGGATCCCGTCGAACGGAGTGCCGCGCCACAGCGCCAGCGCGGCGGCCAGCCGGGACTGCTCGGCCGCCGGGTCTGCCGCCGCCTCATCGAGCAGGCGGCCGAAGCGGAGCGCGTCCACCTGTTTCGGCTCGGCCCTCAGCCGGTAGCCGCCTGGCCGGGCCTCGATCAGCTGCTCATCGGCGGTTCCCAGGGCGCGACGCAGCCGCTTGACGTTCGTACGGACGTTGGTCCGCGGGCCCCCGCCCGCATCCGTACCCCACACCGCGATCGCCAGCCTGTCCGTCGGGACGGCACGGCCCGCTGACATCGCCAGTACGGCCAGCAACGCGCGCAACCGCCCGGCCGGGAGCTCGACCGGCCGCCCGCCCACCGAGACGCGCAGCGGCCCGAGCAGCTCGACAGTAACCAAGCGGTTCGCCTCCTTACCCGGGCCGGCGACGAGTTTCACCAGAGTGACACAACTCTGCCACCCCCGGTCCGCCAAGCTGGTGATCATCCCGCATAGGCGGGAATTCCACGACGCGGCAACCACTTGAGAGGGACATGTCATGAGCAAGGTCATCGCGGGGATCTCGATGTCGCTGGACGGGTTCGTCACCGGGCCGGACGTCACCCGGGAACACCAGCTCGGAGAGGGCGGCGAGGTCCTGCACCAGTGGCTGCACGAACCGCACCCCCGTGACACCGAACTGCTGGCCGGGATGCGCGACGGCGCGGGCTCGATCCTGATGGGCCGGCTGTCCTACGACCTGGCCGAGGGCGACGGAGGGTGGGGTGACGGCGGCCCGGCCGGCCAGGTGCCGTGCTTCGTGCTCACCCACAAGCCGCCGGCCCCGGAGACGGTCCGGGCGCCGTCGGTCTTCACCTTCGTCACCGGCGGCATTCACAGCGCGGTGGAGCAGGCCAAGGCCGCGGCGGGGGACAAGGTGACCGCCGTCCACGGTGCCAGCGCAGCCCAGCAGTGCCTCACCGCCGGCCTGCTGGATGAGATCCAGATCCACCTGGCTCCGGTCCTGCTCGGGAGCGGCACCCGGCTGTTCGAGCAGCCGGGCGGACGGTTCCAGCTCGAGCGCGTCCAGGTGGTCGACTCCCCGAACGCCACCCACCTGCGATTCCGGGTGATCCGCTGACGCAGGTTGAGACGCCTCGATGGCACCGCCCCCGGCTTTCTGGCTTTCGACGGTGGACCGCCTGGACTCCCTGGTCGGCATGATCAGCAGCACCAACACCCAACGCCGCGCGCGGGGTCGTACGCCCCTGCCTGCAGAGGAAGAGGATGACTTGAACGACAACCAAATCACGCACAGGGGCAACTGCGTGCTCGATCTGCTGCCCGCGGGAGCTTCTCCCCCCGCCGGCGGTCACTGCGGGCTCCTCCGCGGGGAGGATTATCCACATGACGAACGACGATCCCGCCCTCATGTCCGCGCTCACGACGGAGCATTTCGTCCTGCAGACCGCCATCAGTACCGCCACCAGCGAGGAGTCGGCCCGCGCCACTTTGTACGTGATGGCGCTGTCCAGTTCGCTGGTGGCACTCGGCTTCGCCGCCCCGCCCTCGCCGGCGTTCGTCCCGCTGGCCGCGACCCTCCTGCCTGCGCTGGCCATCCTCGGCCTCTTCACCAGCGTGCGCCTGGTCGACACGGGCCTGCAGAACATCCTGTGTCGCAGCGCGATAGCCCGCATCCGCCTTTACTACCGCCAGTTATCCCCGCAGGCCTCCGACTACATCATCGCCTGGGCCGGGCCCGCCGAGAACGATGCCGTCACTGCGGCGGCCGCCACCATGGGCATCGGGCGGCGGCGCGACTGGCTCGTCGGCTTGTTCACGATCGCGATGATGATCATTGCGATCAACAGCATCGTGATCGGCGCGGGCATCACGCTTCTGGCCGCCCTCGCGTTCCCGCTCGGCGCGGCGATCACCCTCGGCCTGCTCGCCGCCGCTGTGCACCTTGTTCTCTTCTACCTCTACCAGCGCCACCGCTACCGCACCCGCCCGCGACTGCCCGAGATCTCCCCCTGACCGGAGTCCCGCGCAGCAGGCGGCCTCGGCTTGACCTGCCTACGTGCGGTTCGCGGCGGACGCGGCGCAACCGCAAGAACCGGCGCAGGTTACGGCTTGTCTGCGGTATGGTCACCGGCCGTGGCCCAGCCGTCACTGGCCATGCGGCCCGGGGGCGCTGCTGCCGGTGTAGGAGTTCAGGTCGGACACGAGCTTGGCGAGGGCCGGGTCCTCTTCGTAACGACGCCGGTGCAGCTCGGCGATCTTCTCGGCGATCTGGGGATCCGGGTCGTCGGTGACGTCGAAGGAGACGAACTTGTCGACCAGCGGAAGGCCGATCTCGTCGCTGTGCCGGTGGGCGGGGTGCTTGAGGTACTCCCAGTAGCCGTCGAGGTCCTTGATGACGTAGATGGCGCCCAGCTCGTACTCGCCCCCGACGCCGGGGCCGACCACGAACGAGACGACCGAGGGGATGACCCGGCCTTGGTTGCGCAGGCTCTCGATCGCCTCGCCGAGGACACCGGGCGTCGTGTCGTTGATCCAGCCGCAGCCCGCACGTCCTGCGGCGGGCGACGTGGACTTCACGGGCCACCGGGTAGACGAGCACAGGGCGCAGGTCTGGATCGACCAAGGTCACGGGCCTGCGACAGCAGAAATACGACGGCAGCAACAGCAGACCGCGGCCTCCTGGCACCAGTTCTTGGTGGACCGGATAATCGGTTTCCAGAAACGGTGGATTCCACCGCAGCAGTGGGCTGTAGCTCGGCCTCCAGCGAGGCCAGGAGCATCTGGGTGGGCAGGGCGGGCTTGGTGGCGAAGGCGGTATCGTCCGGGACGGCGGCGGCCGGGCAACGCTCGGGATCGGCCAGCCAGGTCTGTTCGGGCGGGTAGAGCCGCCGGTCCAGCAGCGCCCGCCCGGCCGGGGTGGCGTAGGCCGGAGACAGTTCTCGATCCGGCCCGCGGTGCCGCTCAGCGCGTCACGTCCTCCCGCCGGGCGAGGAGACCGAGCTCGGCCCGGGTGGGCAGGCCCTCCCAGTCGCCGGAGACCGTGCAGGCGAACGCGCCGGCGGTGACGGCGGTGTCCAGCCGAACCTCGGGTGGCTCGCCGGCGAGCAGGTCGGCCAGGTAGCCGCCGACGAAGGCGTCCCCCGCCCCTACCGGGTCCAGGACGTCCACCGGTACGGCGGCACGCGTCAGGCGGCGCCCGTCGATGACGGCGGCGCAGCCCCGCGCGCCCAGTTTGACGATCACCTGGGAGGGGCCGAGATCGGCGAGCCGGGCAGCCAGGTCCAGGGGGTCGTCCGTGGCTGAAACGAACAGCTCGGCCTCCTCGGCGCCGGCGAAGACCACATCGCTGTCGCACAGGATGTCGATCAGTCCCTTGCAGGCCCGCTCAGATGTCCAGAGCCGCGAGCGGTAGTTGACGTCGAAGGAGACGGTCAGGCCGTGGTGCCGGGCCAGCCTCAACGCATGGCGCACGGCTTCGGCGGCCGAGCCGGACAGCGCGGGGGTGATGCCGGTGACATGCAGCAGCGAGGCGCGCGCGATGGCCTCCTCGGACACATCGGCGGGCCGCAGCCGCGATCCGGCGCTGCCCGCCCGGTAGTACCAGACGCTGAGCGACCTACTGGTACGCCGCTCCTTCACCATCAGCCCGGTCGGCGCCTCGTCGTCGACGATGCCGCGCACCTCCAGGCCCTCGGCCCGCAGCTCGCGCAGCACCAGGTCGCCGAAGCCGTCTGCCCCCACGCGGCCGATCCAGGTGGCGGGACCACCGAGCCGCCGCAGCGCGATCGCCACGTTGCTCTCGGCGCCGCCGATGCCGACGGCCATGCCGGGGGAGTGCTGCAGCGGCCCGACGCGCTCGGCGGTGAGCAGGACCATGGTCTCTCCCACGGTGACGAATCCCCGGGTCTGCTCGCTCATGGACGGCCCTCCGGGAGGGAGCTGCTCCTTCCCCAGCGCTGCGGTGCTCACATGCGTTCCTCTCATCGCGGTGGGATTCATGGGGCCGGGCTCATGGAGGTTGGGCTCACCGGGGCTGGGCGGGGGAGCGCCGGGTCTCGCGGCGCGGGCGGACCGGCACGTCGTCCTCGCTGAACAGCTCGGGATGCCGGGCCCTGATCTTCTCCACATCGCTCAGCACCAGGCGCAGATGCCGCCGCAGCGCCTCCTCTGCGCGCTTCAAGTTGCGGTCCTCCAGCCGGTCGACCACGTCGGTGTGCTGGCGGATCAGCAGGTGGAGCTGCTGGGTGAGCGGTAGTGACAGCCGCCTGGCCCGGTCGAGCTGCGCCTTGGCCTGACCGACGACGCGCCAGGCGTCGCCGTGGCCGCTGACCGCCATGAGCCGCGCGTGGAACTCCTCGTCGAGCTGGAAGAAGGCCTCGGTGTCCGCGCGCCCTTCCGCGTCGCGTTGCGCGGAGAGCAGGGCGCGCAGGTCGGTCACGTCGCGGTCGGTGACCCGGGTCACCGCCTCGCGCAACGCGGCCATCTCCAGAGCCTCCCTGATGAACTGCGCCGAGGCGATGTCACTGAACTTGATGCGCGCGACGAACGTGCCCATCTGCGGATAGACATCGACGAGCCCCTCGTCGGTCAGCAGGATCAGACTCTCACGCACGGGGGTCCTGCTGACGCTCAGCTCGGCGGCGAGGTCGTTCTCCGACAGGGCCGTGCCTGGCTCCAGCTCAAGGTTGATGATCTGTGTCCGTAGCAACTCGTGCACCAGCTGGCGGGTGTTCCCGCCGCGGGCGCGAGCGGCCTGCAGTCCTTCCTTCGATGCCATAGAAGTCCTTCTTATCACTGGACAAAAGTGGCTGGTGCACTTGTATGGTAGTCGACCACGTAACGAGTACGTAATCTGCGTCGTCATGAGAGGAGGCCGTCATGAAGGACGGGGATGCAGTCGCGCCGAGGGACCTGCGGCGGACCGTCGGAGCGTCCGTCGTGGGAACCGTGGCGGAGTACTACGACTTCTTCATCTACGGCACCGCGTCCGCGCTTGCCTTCAACAAGATCTTCTTCCCCGAGGTCGATCCCGCGGTCGGGACGCTGGCCGCCTTCTCGACGTACGCCGTGGGGTTCTTCGCCCGCCCGCTCGGGGGCCTGGTCTGGGGCCACATCGGTGACCGGATCGGCCGCAAGCGGGCGCTGGTTTCGACGCTGCTGCTGACCGGCCTGGGGACCTTCGTCATCGGCCTGCTGCCCACCTACCAGCAGATCGGGATGTGGGCGACGGCGATCCTGGTGCTCGTCCGCCTCGTGCAGGGGTTCGGGGTGGGCGGCGAGCAGGGTGGGGCCGTGTTGCTCACCATGGAGGCGGCGCCGCCCGCCCGCCGTGGCTGGTACTCGAGCTTCGTGCAACTCGGCAGCCCCGCCGCCTACCTGGTGCCCAGCGCGCTGTTCGCGGTGCTGACCAACTCCCTTTCCGAAGAGTCGTTCCTCTCGTGGGGCTGGCGGGTGCCGTTCCTGCTCAGTGCCGTCGTCGTGGTCATCGGCCTGTTCGTTCGCCTGCGCATCGACGAGTCGGAGATCTTCAAGGCCGCAAGGAGGAACAGTCGGGCGGAAAGCGCCCCGCTGCCCCTGCTGATGCGCAACCACCGCAAGGAGGTGTTCGGCGGGCTGCTCACGAAGTTCGCCGAGGCCGCGGTGTTCCCCTTCTACACCGTCTTCCTCGTCTCCTACGGCACGGAACACGGTGTGGATGCCTCCATGGTGCTCAACGCGGTCATCGTCGCGATCGTTTGCGAGCTCATCACGATCCCGCTGATCGGCCGCCTCACCGACCGGGTCGGCCGCCGCCCGGTCTACCTGGCCGCCGCCGTGCTGAACCTGGTGCTGATCGTGCCCGCGTTCAAGGCCATCGAGACCGGGAACATGGCTGTCATCGTGCTGCTACTTGTCGCCGGTCTGGCGCTGGGCCACGCGGGGACCTATGCGCCGCAGGCGGCCTACTTCCCCGAACTGTTCCCGCCCTCGGTTCGCTACAGCGGCGTCTCGGCCGTCTGGCAGTTCGGCTCGATGATCGCCTCCGGCCCCTTCACGGTGGTCGCGACCGCTCTGCTGATCGCCGGCCACGGCTCCTTCGGCTGGGTGGCTCTGTACGTCGGCGCCCTCGTCCTGGTCAGCGTCATCGCGCTGTTCTTCATGCCCGAGACGGCGCCTGGCCGCCTGTCCGGCAAGGAGTACGCCGACCAGCCCCGTGTCATCCAGACCACGAACGCCTGAGGAGAGCGGGAGATATGACGACCATTACCGACGCGAGGGTCATCGTCACCTCTCCGGGGCGCAACTTCGTGACGTTGAAGATCACGACATCGGATGGCGTGACCGGCCTGGGAGACGCCACCCTCAACGGCCGCGAGCTGGCCGTCGCCAGCTACCTGCGCGACCACGTTGCGCCGTTGCTGATCGGCCGCGACCCCGCCCGCATCGAGGACACCTGGCAGTATCTCTACAAGGGCGCCTACTGGCGCCGCGGTCCTGTGACCATGACCGCCATTGCCGCCGTCGACACCGCCCTGTGGGACATCAAGGGCAAGATGGCGGGGCTGCCACTCTATGAGCTGCTCGGCGGTAAGGCGCGCGAGGGTGCCATGGTGTACGGCCACGCCAGCGGCGGCGACGTCGCCGAACTGCTGGACGATATCGCGCGCTTCAGGGATCTCGGCTACCAGGCGGTCCGTGCCCAGGCCGCCGTGCCCGGCACCCCCGGCGGCTACGGCGTCAGGCACGGCCGGGGGGTGTACGAACCGGCCAATGCCTCGCTGCCGGAGGAGCAGGTGTGGTCGAGCGAGGCGTACCTGGACTTCGCCCCCGGCTACCTCGGAGCGGTGCGCGAACGGTTCGGCTTCGACTTCCACCTGCTGCACGACGTGCATCACCGGCTCACACCCACCGAGGCGGGGCGGCTCGGGCGGCGGCTTGAGGACCTGCGACTGTTCTGGATGGAGGACCCCACACCCGCCGAGCTGCAGGGTTCCTTCCGTCAGATCCGCCAGGCCACCACGACGCCGATAGCCGTCGGGGAGGTCTTCAACTCCATCTGGGACTGCCAGCAGCTCATCACTGAGCAGCTCATCGATTACATCCGTGTCTCCGTCGCACACGCCGGCGGCATCACCCACGTCCGCCGAATCTTCAACCTGGCAGAGCTGTACCAGGTGCGCACCGGCTCGCACGGCGCCACCGACTTGTCGCCCGTCAGCATGGCCGCAGCCGTGCACCTGGACGTGACCGTCCCCAACTTCGGCATCCAGGAGTACATGGAGCACGAACCGCTCACCCACGAGGTGTTCCGCCCTACCTACGAGCTGCGCGATGGCGCCCTCTACCCCTCCACGGCGCCGGGCCTGGGCATGGAGATGGACGAGGAGGCCGCCGTCCGCTTCCCGTACGAGCCGAAGTACCTACCGGTCAGCCGCAGGGCCGACGGCTCGGTGCACGACTGGTGAGCACCGCGGACCGGCTCTCCCGAGCCACGCTGCCCCGGGTGCCTGAGCCGTTGCGGCCCGCGGTCGATCCCGCGTCGCTGCGACCGCGTCTGGTCCACCTCGGCATCGGCGCCTTCCATAGGGCGCACCAGGCTGTCTACACCGAGCGGGCCGAGGCCGCGCACGGTGGCGGCTGGGGCATCGCGGGCGTCACCCAGCGCAGCCGTGCGGTCGTGGACCAGCTTCGCCCGCAGGACGGCCTGTACTCCCTGACTCGGCGGGAGCCCAACGGACCCGCCATCCGGATCGTCGGGTCCGTCACCGAGGTGCTGCACGCGATCGACGATGGGCACCGGTTGACGGCGTTGCTCGCCAACCCCGACGTGGCCGTGGTCACCATCACGGTGACGGAGAAGGGTTACCGGTGGGATCCGGAGACCGGTGGCCTCGCCGTCGGCGATCCGCTGGTGCGATGCGACCTCGCGGGGGCACCCACGCCTACCACCGTGGTGGGACAGCTCGTCGCCGGGCTGCGTGCGCGCATGCGGGTGGGGGCTCCCATCTCCGTCGTGTCGTGCGACAACATGGTCGGCAACGGCGAGGTCACCGCGCGGCTTGTCCGGGAATATGCCGCCGCGAGCAGTTGGCCGGAGCGCGAGCGCCTGCTCGATTGGATCGGCTCCGCGGTCGCCTTCCCTTCGACCGTTGTGGACCGCATCGTGCCCGCCACCACCGGCGCCGACCTCCGTACGGCCGAGCTGGCGTTGGGCCTGCGGGACGAGGGGGCGGTGGTGGGCGAGCCGTTCAGCCAGTGGATCGTCCAGGACGCTTTCGCCGCCGACCGGCCCCGCTGGGAGGCCGCCGGAGTCGCTTTCGTGCCCGACGTCCGCCCCCACCAGATCATGAAGCTGCGGCTGCTCAACGGCGCCCACTCGCTCATCGCCTACCTGGGGCTGGCCGCCGGGTGCGAGACCGTGGCCGATGTCATGGACACGCCGTGGGGCGAGCGAGTCGTGCGCGCCTACACAGCCGAGGTGGCGGCGACGCTGACCGGCGGCCTCTCCGCCGAGACGTACACCGACGACCTGATCGAGCGCTTCGCCAACCACGCCATGCAGCACAGGCTGCGTCAGATCGCCGCCGACGGCTCGCTCAAGATACCCGAGCGCTGGCTGGCCCCAGTGCGCGAGCTACGCGCGGCGGGCGGGCAGACACCGATGCTGGAGCTCGCGCTGGCCGCGTGGGCCAGGCACACCCGCGACGGCGAGCCCGACGACCCCGCCGCGGCGCGGCTGCGCCAGGCGTGGGCCGACCGGCGGGGCGCCGACGCCGTACGAGCCCTCCTGGCCGTCCTCGGCGCCGACGACCTCGCCGAGGACGCCTCCCTCACCGCCGCCGTCACCACGCACCTGGCCGACCCGCCGCGGCTCGGGTGTGTCCAGTAGGTGGACGGCTCTGAACAAGATCAGTCTCAACAAGGTGTGGAACCGCTACCTCACCGAGGTGAACCGGACGCCGAGCTGGCTGTAGATCTCCATCTGGTCGTGGTAGAGGCGCTGGCTGACGATGACGCCGCCCTCCAGGGTGAACATCCAGCAGAAGCGGATGCTTATCGCCCTGGAGGTCGGCGCGATCACCTCACCCCAGGGGCTCAGGAACGGCCCCTCGTGTGTGCCGGTGTAGACCCCCTCGATCGCCACCGTGTCGCCTTCGGTGACGTGTTCCCAGATGGTCATGCGGGCGCCGGGGAACGCCTCCCACATGTGGAGGTGGTAGGAGCGGATCTGTTCATGGCCCTCGGCCTGCAACTCCGGGCCGACCACGGTGGCCCGGGCTTGGTAGCAGCGCACGACCCCGTTCACGTCCTGGGCGTTGATAGCGGTCACCATCTGGTCTATGACGTCGGGCATCGTGGGTTTCCTGTCGTGGGGTGCCGGTCACGCCGCCGGGCCGCCGCCCGGCGGCTCACGGCGTTGTTGCACTCGTCCTGCTTGTTCTTGAACGATTGGAACCTGTGGAGCTTCCCTCAGCGGCAGCCGGTGCGAGATCACGAAGCTCGGGTCGAGCTCGCCCCGGCGGATGCGGCCGAGCAGCGGCTGAAGGTAGTGCTGCACGTGGTACGCTGCCCGGCGCGGACGGCCAGCGACCGGTTCATCAGCGAGCCTATCGGGGAACTTGTCCATCAGCCCGCCATAGACACCGACGATTACGACGACGACGCCGCTGTTACGGAAGGCCATGATGGCCTGGCGCAGCGCGTACGGGGCGCTCGGTCTCCGGCCAGGATGGCCTTCTTGCGCATGCCGGCGTGCTCTGGGGTGCGGAGTTCATCGTGTGGCGCCACCTGCAATGATCAAATCAAGGTGTCAGCCGTGCTCGGTGCGTGCTCGTACGCCCCGTCACACGCCGTCAGAACCCGGCACTGCTGGACACACAAAACGCGCTGAGGCGGCACGGAACATCACGCACTGGTGCCGCGCGGCGCTAAAAGATCCTTCTTCTAATCCGACGGTCGTTCGCGGAAAGGACGTTGTCGACTGGGACGTGCCGATGCCACTGCCCACACTTCCTGGCCCCCGCCGCAGCGCCGCGGACGCGCAAGGTCGGGATCCGCATACGGCATCGCTCGCTCTGTCCGGGCCGGACGTGGCAGCGGTGACGGGTGGGGCGGTACGCTGTTCCGACATTTGTGATTTGCCCCCGTGTAAGCCGAATTTCTCCATCTGATGCCGCGTTTTCGATAGGTCCCCAGAGGAAGGCATGAGTTCATCTGAGGCTCTGTACGCATATGGCGGGATAAAGCGGAAAGCTGGCACCATCTGCGATGTCGCCGAGGACATCCGGCTCGCCCGCCGCGACTGGAAGCAGGCGCTCGACTCACCCAAGGACGAATTCGAGCTCACCGATCCGGCCGCAGCCGTGACAGCGGTGCGGGACGCCTGGGCGGAGGAGTTCGAGGTTTATCGCGAGGTACTCGAACAGTGGTGCCTGGCAACGCGCGCGTCGGCGGGACCTGGGTCATCACCGGCAGCGCCTGGCCGAGGCGGTGGGCGAGCTCAACAGCGCCCAGGACATCGTGCGCAACGTCTGGCAGACCGTGTGGCCCTTCGACCACGACGGCGGGGTCATCGACGAGATCCGCAAGGCCATCGAAGCCATACACGGCGCCATCGAGGTCTTCGAGCGGCTCCAGACAGCATCCGACACGCTCCAGCGCGGTATGCGTGACGTACAGGGCAAAGCGCGCGCCGGCGCCGCCCGTTCATGCCATGTGGACGCCTTCGACGCGGTCCTGCTGGCGAACGCGGGCATCAACGGCGGCGTCCGCGAAGAGAACGGCATCCTCACCACGGCGCAGCTGGCCCAGGCGGCGGCCAAGATGGACGCCCTGTCGGAAGCGGACCGAGCCCGCCTGCAGCACTTGCTCGACAAGGCCGGCTCCGAGGCGGAACGGGCCTACCTGATGAAGGCGCTCGCGGCCGGGAACTCGATCGACGACATCGCCAAGTTCGCCGCCACCATTCACGGCAAGAGCGAGACCTGGTTACGCGAGCACCTCAGCCTGGTCAACCCCGGCGACAGCGGGACGGTCCGCGTCAGCGGAGTCGAGCTGGAGCAGCAGGACCAGACGACTTGCGGGTCGACCTCGATCATGGTGGCCCGTGCCATGAACGACCCGCTGTACGCGCTGAGCCTGACCACGGACGGGAACGGCAACTCGCTGTCGCCGACCGAGCTCCAGCAGAAGTTCACCTCCGAACAGAACCGCATCCACGACGACACCAACACTCTGTGGCCGCAGAGCCTCGGCACCACCCCATGGGGCCTGACCGACGAGATGAACAAGCACGCCGACTCCTTCGGCGGAGGCTACGACTGGCGTCTCGTCGACGACACCGACGCCGGATCGGTCAACCCCGCACTCGACGACGCCGTGGGTGCGGTGGACGCCGGCCACACGGTGCCGGTGCTCATCGGAGACTCCTACCCTGCCCACTACGTGCTGCTCGTCGGCCACGAGGGCGACAACCTGGTCTTCTACAATCCGAGCGGGGAGGTGACCCGCATCAGCGAGGACGACTTCCGCAACGGCAACGTCTCGGCGCTGGGCTACAAGCACGTGCAGGGCGTGGTGACCCCGAAATGACCAGGCGACTCCTGCTGCTGATTCCGATGTGCGTGCTGGTGAACGGCTGTCTCGCCCAGAGCGGCACCACCCAGGCCGACCACGACCAGCTCAAGGTCATGCTGTCGCAGCCCTTCGTCCGCGCGGCCGTCACCAAGCCGTCCGCCAGGGTCGCGTTCCAGAAGTCGGACCGCCTCCCCGCCACCCGAGGCAGGGTGACGGTGGTCCTGGCCCGCCAGCCGGCGGCGGATCCCGCCAACGGCGCTCGGCAATGGGCCACGACGGGAATGCGGCAACTGCGTGACAGCGGCTGGACCGTCTACGCCACGGTCTGCCTGCCGCCGCGCAGGTCCGACGATCCCAGCCCGCCACAGGACGGCGCCTGGGACGCGTGGTCATTCGCCGCCCACGCGTACAAGATCGTCAATGGGGTGTCCTACTTCGCGATCGCGAACGGGCTCGGGTATGTTTCCGGCAAGGTCGACACGTCCATCGAGATGCGCGTGCCAGGCTCGCAGGAGCCCGTTTCCGACCTGTTCCCCGACCGGCCGCCGCCACTGCCCGTGGGGACGAGTTGCGTCGAGACCGGAGAGCTCCTCACCAAGAAGGTCGCCAACGGCCCTGCGGTGATCATGGGCGAGAGCGGAACCGGTCGAGTCGGCAAGGATCTTCGGGACGAGAACGTGCGCTGACGGGGGTCTGCCGGCGTCGTGCAGACAGGGAACAAGGACGAGCACACCGCCCCACCGATGTGCTCGTCGCCCTGATGTGAACTCAGACCTATCCGGAGACCTGATCACCCAGCGCGCTCCGCGCTTCGTCGAACTTGTCGACGCACAGCGCGAAGGTGGCCTGGCCCTGGCAGATGGAGACGGGCAGCAGCCACTCCGCGTTGATGTTGGCGTTCGCCAGCCTGCGCGTGAACTTGGCCGCCTCACCGGCCTGATCGGGGCAGGTCACCGTGAGCGCGGGGTGCGTTCTGAACTCGATGCCGGCTCCCTCCAGGGCCGCGGCCGCGCCCGGTTCGTCCTGCGCGGTGAAGTAGACGGTCCCGTGATCGCCGGAGGTCGCTCCGGCCGGCTCGATGTTGATCCCGGCTCGACCGAGCACCTCGCACACATGGGCCAGCTCGCCGGGCTGGTTCTTGAGTTCCACGGTGTAGATGTTCATGGCGACTCCCCTCGCTAGTTGCCTTGACACCATCACCATTTCCATGCTAAGCGCGCTATTCGAATCATCAAAATCCCCGATGGCGACCCGAAACCCGGCCGTGACAGGCCCTCCCGCGACTACTTTGATGGCCATGTGGTGCGCGGAGCGCCACTCCCGGCGGCCGATTCCGCGGCGGAACGTTCGAATCAAGGCCCTGGCGGGGCCGGTTCGGGCCCCGGTGGTGCGTCGGACGCTGACATGCGCTCATTCTTGCGCTCGGCGGGTCATCATGGCTCGGGCCTGCTGGGCTGATCGGGACGACGGCCCTGTCGATCGGGGATCTCGGCCAGCGCCATCAGGAAGGGGCAGCATCGGCACTGGCCGGGGCGCACCTGTTCGGCGAGCGCGCGCCATAACCACACTGCTCCGGTGCCTCGCTCACCACTCGATGGGGCCAGGCCGTGCCGGAACGGCAGCCCGCTCGGCACCCGTACGAGATGGCGTTCACGATTTCCCGCAAATCATGGGCCCGAGTTGCGACGCCGGGCACGCGCCGCGCTGCCCGCCATGCCGTCAACGTCGGCTCGATCAACGCCCATCGGGCATCTGACAAGTTGCTGCGACAGGAACGCCGAGGCATCAGGCGAAGATCAACGACGCGATGGTCGGTTCGACACGGACAGATCATTACGAAACGAGATCAGGTGCTTTCTTACGCGCGCTGACCCTCACCGCCGAGCCATGCCCCACGGCCGTGAAATCCGTTGCTGGCATCTCCCCAGCGCGGAAGCTCTTGGCTAACATCATTGTTGTGCTGCTACGGATTCTTCCGATTGCGCCCGCGAACGACCTCGCCAGCCGGCGCATCTCGGGAGCCGCACGGTTGCGCGAGGCCCCCGGCCGGGTGTCGATCGTGCAGTTCATCGTGAACAATCGCGTCTATCTTGGGGCCGGCGCGATTGCGATCATGTGGGCGATGCCGCCGTGGTTCGGGGCAGAAGTCGCCTGGATGGCGATGCTGCCGGTCTTGCTGGCCGGGTTCGGCGTTTATCAGTTCAACCGGGTTTTCGATTTCGTCGAAGACCAGATAAACGACCCCGGCGCATACGCTCAAGCCTACCGATCCAGGACCGCACTTCGCGCGATGGCTGTGGCGGCGATGGTCGCGAGCCTCCTGCTCTCGATGGTTTTTCTGGGCTATGCGGCAACGGCATTGCTGGCGGTGATGCTGCTCGCCGGCGTCCTCTACTCGGCGCCTCTTCTCACTCACCGGCGTCTCAAACAGGTGGCGGGGGCGAAGAACGTCATCCCATCGCTCGTCTGGCCGGTCGCCACGCTGGTCTATCCGACGGGTGTGCTGACCCTTGAGTCCATGCTCGCGGTCGGTTTGGTCGCCTGCAGTGTCTTCACCATCGAGGTGGCCTGGGATGTGCGGGATAGGCGCGGCGACCGGATCGCCGGGATCAACTCTTTCGCCGCCATCCTGGGTCCGACCAAGGCGCTCGTGATTCCTCTCGCAGCGAGCCTGACCTACGCGCTCTTCGTTGCGCTGCTGGTCGCTCTTTTCGACCGGCTGCCCGCGATCTGGCTGTTCCCGGGCATGCTCCCCGCCCTCTTGGCGGGCATCGCCCTGCTCTGGAAGGATTCGCTGGCCGCCAGCCGTGGCCTGTCGCACTTGCTGGTTCTGATCAACATGCTGGCGCTGCTCCCGCTGAGCATAGCTGGACGGTGGGGGGTGTAGCGGCGTGGTCTCTAGCGTCAATCCGGACGAAGTCGAGCTGCGTAAGAAGCTGCTCGAAATCAACGTCTGGGCCATGCTCCTGGTGATCGCCCTGGTTCTGGAGCGAGCGTCGGACACCCTCGTATCAGTCGCGGCCGTGGCGGACAAGGTGGACACCAAGGTGTGGGCCGCCGTGTTCATCATGGGCATGATCTTCGGCGTGCTGCTGGGGACGACGGTCGGGGTCCTGGCGCTGCACGTGCGATTCCAGGCTCCGTACGGCTACGGCCATGTGGTCCTGGACAATATCTTCGTCACGGTCCCGCTCTACATCGCGATCCGGTTCAGCGCGGCTGCCATTCACCGGACCACCGGCGCGCCGGTGACCCTCGATGAGGACCTGTTCCGCCTGAGTGCGGCGATGATCGCTCTTGCCCTCGGTTTTCTCTTCGTCCGCGATCTGATCGTGCTACCCAAGATCACTGATCAGCTCTCGGCGCCTCCGCTCATCGCTGTCTCCGCGCTCCACCTCATGGGGGCGATGCTGTTTGTGCTGCTGGCCGTCGCTCCGGGTTTCGTGCTGTACGTGGCTGTGCTCGGCTCCGTGGGCCTCGGTTTCTTCTTCGCCGGGATGGCCGCGATCCCGACCCTCTCCCGTCGTTTCAAACCCGCTCCTTCGCAGTCCTAAGGGCCGGGCTTAGGACTCTGTGCCTGCTGAAAAGTCCATCCACCCGACCACTGCTCCGACCAGGTAGCCGAGACAGAGCGGCAGCTCACGACCGTGAACGGAGTATTGACACCCTTGGGGCTCTTGTACCTGCGGCGGTCGTGCCTGGCGAGAACCAGCGACATCCCCGTGACCCTCAGGTCCCAGCCTGTGCATCCGGCGTGGTCCCCCACGGGTTTGCGGACGATCCTGCCGGTCGCCTTGGCCTTTGTGGCGCTCATGCCGAGCTTCAGGCTCCCATACCCGTAGGGCCCCGCATGGCCTTCTGGGCGGCGAGCGCGGGAGGCTCGACGGCGATCGACGTGGCTGCTCCCGCCAGCGCCAGCGCCAGCACCGAGCGTCTGATCGGTGAGGCGTTCGCTGGCGCGATACGAAGGGCGAGACCCCAAAGGTCACGGGTGCTGCCCAGTCCGCGCGAACCTCGCGACGTCCGGACCTACCGTGCGATCGACGTTCGAACTAACCCTGCGAGAGCGGATCCTGCGTTTTGTGCCTTCCCTGCGCCTGTTCGTGGTCGTCGGTGCGCCTTTCGTTGCGGCGCAGGGACAGAAATTGCTCCTGGAGGAGGAGCACCAGTGCGGCGGCCGTCATCAGGCCGCCGACCAGAAAGGTGCCGCGCGCGCTGATGAGGGGGAGTAGCAGGCCGCCGGCGAGGGCGCCCGCGGCCACGCCCAGGTTGTAGGCGGCGCTGTTCGCGGCGATGGCTGTTTCCGTGCGGCCCGGCGCGAAGTGCATGACCCGGCTCTGCGTGGCCATGAAGATGGGCCCCAGCGAGGCGCCGAGGAACACGATCGCGATCACTGCCAAGGCCTGCGACTCGCCCGCGGCGTACAGGCCGAGCAGCGCCACCGCCTGCGTCGTCACGGGGAGCGTGAGGGTCGCGCGGGGAAAGCGATCGAGGAGCCGCCCGTACACCGCGACGCCGACGATGCCGGTGATGCCGAGGACGAGGAGCAGCGTGCTGACGGAGGACGCGCTGAACCCGGCTTCGTCCACCAGGAACGTGGAGATGTAGGTATACCCGGCGAAGACGCCGGTGACCGTGAGCCCGGTGACGGTCAGCACGACAGCGAAGCGGCGGGTGTCCGGCGCCACGCCGCGCACGGCGTGGCCGGCTTCCGGGCGGGACGTCGGCAGCACAGTGGCGATCACGATGAAGGAGGGGATGGCGAGCGCGCCGACCACCAGGAACGGCACCGGCCAGCCGGCGTGCTGGCCCAGCCAGGTGCCGCCGGGCACCCCGAGGACGAGGGCGAGCGAACCGCCCACGGACAGTGCTCCTATGACGCGCCCGCGGACGCGCGGGGGAAACAGGCCGACCGCCACCGGCCCCATCACCGCCCAGAACAGCGCCTGGGCCACCGCAGTGACCAATCGGCCGGCCAGCAGCACCCAGTACGAGGAGACCAGGGCCGCCACGACGCTCGCGAGGAACAGCGCGGCCAGCAGGGCGCAGAGGACCAACCGGCGGGGGACGGAGCGGGTCATCGTGGCGATCGGCACCGAGACGAGGGCCACGGTCAGGCCATAACCGGACACCAGGAGGCCGACGGCCGATAGCGACTGGCCCAGGTCGTCCGCCATCAGCTTGAGAATGCCGATCGGCAAGTTCTCGGTGGTGTTGAAGGCGAACGCCCCCAGCATGAGCGCGCCCACCACGGCCACGCCACGCCAGTTCGCCGATTCCGTCGTCATGCATCCTCCATGTTCACAGCGAGCCATTCCGACCTCAGTCTGGAAGCCTGAGGTGGATGGTGCGCGCCCCGCGCGTCAACGACAAGCGCATCGACGAGACCACCGGCGAACGACGGCGCTTCTCCTCGGCGATCCTGCCACCGTGGTGCCGCAAGCGTCGTCGTGGCCGGCACATGCCGTCCGACCGGGTGCTGATCGAAAAGCCGGCCCGGACGGCGGCCGCCCCGGCCCGCCCCGATCACGTGGCCGAACGAACGTTCGCCCTTGACAATCTCACCGAGATTGGCATAGAGAATGAACATTCGTTCTTCAAGGAAGGTGCACTCATGTCCCTCACGGCGATCGTCTTGAGCGCGCTGGCCGCTCTGGTCTTCCTTCTCGCGGGCACCCAGAAGGTCTTGCTACGCCCGCAGGTCAGCGCCAACCTGCTACGTCTTGGCGTCGGCCCTGCCATGACCCGGTCGATCGGGGTTCTGGAGATCGCGGGTGCCCTCGGGCTCATGGTCGGCGTATGGGCCCGACCGCTCGCCGTCGTGGCAGCGATCGGCCTCACCCTGCTCCTCTTCGGAGCCATCGGCTACCACCTGCGCGCCCGGGACTTCTCCCGCGAGCAGCATCGGTCGCACGCGGCGGCCCCCGTACTGCTGGCACTGCTCACCAGCGCGAACGTGATCGCACTGCTGATGGCCCCGTGAGCGCGGCGATCAACATCGCGACATCCACGAAGCGCACAATGCTCTCCACGATGGATGTCCTTCCGGGACATGGCCCCTGATCTCAGGTGTGGGCCGAGGCGCTGCGGTCGCCGGCGCCACGCACTCGATTGCAGGCTGTCATGGAGGAGGCCCGCCGGGTGATCGGCGGCTGGTGGCGCGACATCAACAGTGCGGATTGCCCTCTCGTGGCGTCCCAGCCGAGCAGGCAGCGGATGTCTTGATGGCGCCGGTCGGTGGACTCCTGGTTTCCCGCGCGGTGTACGGCCACGATGGCCACGCGGACTCGGGGGCCTTCCGAAACGGCATGGCGCGCTGACCTCGACGCCCGGACGGGTGACTAGGTAGCGAACGAACATTCGCTCTTGACTACTTGCCCGCTTTCGTGTTGTCTCAAAGAACGATCGTTCGTTTTTGGAGGAGTGGTGACTGTCAGATCAGACGTTCTCATCGTCGGTGCCGGGCCGACCGGCCTGGTGCTTGCGATCGAGTTGGCGCGCAGAGGGGTATTGCCTCGCGTCATCGACGCCGGGGACGCAGACCACCGGGAGAGCCGGGCGGTGTCCATCGTGGCCCGGACCCTGGAAGTCCTGGATGACCTCGGATTAGCCGAAGACGCCATCGAACACGGCATGCCGTTGCAGGCGCTGAACTTCTACCAGGGGACCACGACCCTGGCCGAGATGGACGTGACCGCCGTGGATTCCGCATTCCCCCTCGATCTGTGCATCCCGCAGTGGCAGACCGTCAGGCTGCTGCGCGAACGTGCGGAGCAACTCGGAGTCTCCATCGAATGGCGCACTCGCCTGCTGGCACAGAAGGCTGATGAACACGGCGTCACCGTGGAACTCCAGTACGCTGACGGCCGCCGTGAACGCTGCGAGACCAGATGGCTGGCCGGGGCAGACGGCGCGCACAGCACCGTCCGCGAGGGGGCGGGCATCGGCAGGCAACGAGCCGACCTGCGACGCGGTTTCATCCTGGGTGATGTCGCAGCAGACTGGCCGCTGACGCGCGACCGTTTTCACGTCTACTTCGCCCGAGCCGGCCTGCTCGCGGTCTTCCCCATGGTGCAGGGCTATTGGCGCATTCTGGCCAACACGGCCGGATCGCCGCCGGCGACGCCCGGCCTGGACGACTTCAGCGCCCTGGTCGGCGATCGCACCCCATTGGACTCGCGCCTGCACGACCTGCAGTGGAGTTCGTCGTTCGTGGCCCGTGAAAGCCTGGCCGAGCGGCTACGCGCCGGTCACGTCCTGCTCGTCGGAGACGCCGCGCACAACCACAGTCCGGTGGGTGGCCAGGGCATGAACACCGGTATGCAGGACGCCTACAACCTGGGCTGGAAACTCGCCCTCGTCGTCAACGGCGACGCGGCCGAGACGCTGCTGGACAGTTACCACGCCGAACGCTGGCCCGTGGCCAAGGCGGTCGTCGACGCCACCTCGACCACGACCAAGGTCGTCACCGGCAGCACCCTGGTCGCCCGCAGAGCGCGACGGCACGCGCTGCGCCTGCTTGGCCGGCTCAACCCTGTGCAACAGCGGCTGTCCAACGCCTTCGGCGAGCACCTGGTCAACTATCGCGACAGCCCCTTGGTCTTCCAACGCTGGACCGAGTCTCCAGCCAAGGCATGGAACGATCTCGCCGGGGCCGGCCCGCAGCCTGGGGAGGTGATGCGTGACGTCTACCTCGAAGGACGCGACGGTCCGATGGCGCTGCGGCATCTGCTACGCGGGCCTGGGCATCACCTCCTGCTGTTCGCCGCGGGCACCACCGACCCCGCCACCCTGGAGGCATGGCGATCCGCGGCCCGCACGGCCATGGCCGGGCACGGCGAAGCACACCTCATCACCCGCGGCCACCTGCCGCACGGTCTGAGCGACGGCGTCGCCGCGGACCGACGTAGCCGGGCGCACAACCGCTACGGCGTACGCCGGCCCAGCATCTACATCATCCGCCCTGACAAGTACGTCGGTTACCGAGGTGACAGCGTCGAGTTGGCGGCGGTGAACGACTACTTCCGAGCCCTGAGCGCCCCGCACGTCGAGAGGACGGCCCCATGACCAGCGATCCCATGACCAGTGACCCCATGACCAGTGACCCCGTCGTCCCCCAGAGCCTGCCCGGCATCGGAGGCACCGCACTGGGTGTCGCCCTCATACGAGCGCTGGAGAGCACCCGGCCAGACCGCTTGTTCGACGATCCCTACGCCCGGCACTTCATACGGGCCGCCGACAAGCACGCATCACCGTGGGGAGCGGGAGGGTCACCCGCCGTCGAGCAGTTCCTGAGCATGATGGCCGACCAGGTGGCCGTACGCACCCTCTACCTCGACCGGGCGCTCCTGGACGCCGCCCGGCAAGGATGCGGCCAAGTCGTCCTGGTGGCCTGCGGCATGGACGCCCGCGCCTACCGGCTGCCCTGGCCGCCCGGCACTGCGCTCTTCGAACTCGACCTCGCTCACGTCCTCGACTTCAAGAACGCCGTCCTGGACCGGCTTGGCGCCACGGCCACCTGCCACCGTGTCGGGGTGGCCACCGACCTGCGCCAGGACTGGCTGCCCGCGCTCGCGGCGTCCGGCTTCGATCCGGACCGGCCGACTGCCTGGCTGGCCGAAGGCATCCTGTACGCGCTTTCATCCGACGCCGCGGGCACGCTCCTCGACCGCATCACCATCGCCTCCGCCCTCGGCAGCGTCCTGGCTCTCGACCACGCCGAGGACTCCGAACTGCTGCGCGCAGCCCGGGCCGCCATCTCTGCGGAACTCGTGGAACTATGGCAGGGCGGCCCTGTCGCCCGTCTCGACGGCTGGCTCGCCGCACGCGGCTGGCGGCCGGACGTGACAGACATCGCCCAAGCGGCAGCGGCCTGCGGCCGCCCCACCCCATCCGCGTTCGACCCCAACAGACCCGACGCCGGACGAGCCTGGCTTGCCACGGCTCGCTTGGGTGGGACTCGGTGACCCGGCTACACCCGTCTGCGCGTGTACGACTTCTCGCCCCAGTTCTTCCTCGCGATCGGATTTCTTGGACTGGCGGTTGCCACCATGGCACTGGACCCGCGCTGGTATGGGACGTCGGTCGCTGACGCCTGAAGCGCTCCGGTTTCGATGGAGGCTCGTGCCCTAAAGGGGGGATCACGCCATGGCGGGCGAGTCCCTCAGCACACGGCTGAGCTGGGTGGGTGCGGTCTTCGATGAGCGAGCGTCGGTAACGGGTCAGGTCGCGTAGCTTGCGGATCGGCGCGGGCTGCACCAGCGGGGCCGGCACATGCCCCGCTCGGCCACCTTGGCCAGCCACATCTGTTCGGGGCTTTCGGGGGTGAAGCCGGCCACGGTGCCTGGTCAGCCGCGGCTGTTCCGCCACCGGTGTTCATCGCAGGGTGAGCGGGGTCTCGGATTCGACGTGGGTCAGCTTCTCCGGATTGCGGACGTAGTAGAGGCCGGTGATGCGGGCGTCCTCGACGCGGATCGCCAGTACGCCGTCGATCTCGCCGTCCACGCGTACGAGGAGTGCCGGGTTGCCGTTGACGACCGTGGGGGCACAGACGAGGGAGACGTCGGCCTTGCCCAGGCCGCCGACGATGAAGCGGACCACCTTCTCGGAGCCCGTGATGGGCCGCGGCGCTGGTTGCTTGACGCCGCCGCCATCGGCGATGAGGACCACCTGCGGGGCGAGTACGTCGAGCAGACCCCGCAGATCCCTGGTTTCGAGCGCGCGCTGGAACGACTCCAACACCGCCCGGGTCTGGCTCGGGGAGACCGCCTGGCGAGGGCGGCGGGCATCGACGTGCCGGCGGGCGCGGTGCGCAATCTGGCGGACGGCCGCGGGGCTCTTGCCGACGGCGGCCGCGATCTCCTCGTAGCCGACATCGAACGCCTCGCGCAGCACGAACACGGCGCGCTCGGTCGGTGACAGCGTCTCCAGGACGATCATGAGTGCCATCGACACGCTCTCGGCGAGCTGGACGTCCTGGGCCACGTCGGGCGCGGTGTGCAGCGGTTCGGGAAGCCAGGGGCCGACGTACGCCTCCTTGCGGCGTTTTTTCGTGCGCAGCCGGTTGAGGGCCTGCCGGGTGGTGATTCGGACCAGGTAGCCGCGCTGGTCACGCACCTGCCCCACGTCGACCTTGGCCCACCGCAGCCAGGTTTCCTGAAGGACGTCTTCTGCGTCAGCCGCCGACCCGAGCATCTCGTAGGCGACGGTGAAGAGCAGGTTGCGGTGGGAGACGAACGCCTCGGTCGCCGGGTCAGCGGCATGATCGCTCATATCTGGCTCTCTCCTCTTCGCGGCCGGCCCTGCCCGCCGGACGCCTTGAAGCTGCTCATTCAGCGGGTGGCGAGCGTCTCGCCGTGCTCAGCCTGCAGCAGCTGCCGGCGCTTGGCATCCTTGGCCCATCCTGGCCAGTTGAGCGAACCGGGCTTGCGTGCCTGGTACGCCACCTGCCAAAGGATGCCCCTGCAAATGAACTCCTTGATGATCGCGCCAGGGCGGCCGTCGATGTAGGGCCTCATCGCGACGTCGTTTCTGTGGGCGAGCTGGAAGATGCCGGCCCGGCGCCCCAGGCTGATGCACTGGGCGACGAGCGCCAGGGCGAGAGTCGCAGGGTGCCGGCCCGCGATCCGGCTGAGCACCGTGTCGGCGGCGTGCGGGCCCAGCTGAACCGCGGCCTGGCAGCTCATCCGGAACGGCAGGTCCGACGGTGCCACCGAGTCCCCGGCCGCGACGATGCGCATGTCGTCCACGCTGGTCAACGTCTCGTCTGTGCGCAGGCGGCCCAGGGCGTCGGTGCTCAGCCCGCTGCGGGCGGCCAGACCCGGCACGCCGAAGCCGGCGGCCCAGATGGTCACTGTGCTCGGCAGCTCGCGGCCGTTGCCGAGCCGCACGGTATCGCGGGTCACGGCCGTCACCGTCGCGCCGGGGCCGTCGAGGACGGTCACACCGAGTCTGGCCAGTTGCCTGGCGACCGAGCGCCGCCCCCGAGGGTGCAGGTAGGGGCCCAGCACCCCGCCGCACACCAGAGTCACGGTACGGCCGGCCTCCGCCAGTTCGGCGGCGGTCTCGATACCGGTCGGACCGGCTCCGACCACCGTCACGGCGGCCGCCGCGGGCGCGGTGTCGAGGACCGCCCGCAGCCGCTGCGCCTCCTCCAGGGTGGCGATCGGGTAGCCGAACTCGGCCGCCCCGGGCACACTCGGGTCGGCGCTGCCGCTGCCCACCGCGTAGATCAGGTAGTCGTAGCCGACCGTGCCGCCGGACGCCAACATCACGCCGCGTCCGGCCGCGTCGATCCTGGTCACGGTGTCGACGACCAGGCGTATGCCCTCGGCCAGGACGTCTTTGTAGCCGACGACCGCGTCGTGGGACCCGCCCACCAGTTGATGGAGGCGGATCCGGTCGACGAAGGCCGGGCGCGGGTTGATCAGGGTCACGGCCACGTCGTCGCGCTGCGTCAGGCGGTTGGCCGCGAGGACGCCGGCGTATCCGCCGCCGATCACGACCACCTCGGTGTTCCCGGTCATGGTGTCTCCTTCGCTTCATGGGTCCAGCCTCAAGACACCGCGTGATCGGTCGTTGTGACAGTGTGTGAGGTAGGTCACTCCGGAGGTGCGGGCTCGGCTGAGGAGCAACCCCAGACACGCGTCGCACCGATACGCGCAAGCGTCGACTGATCCGGCCGGCTGCTTCACAGTGTCGAAGCAGGCGTACTCACGCTTTCCGGAGTTCACGGAGAAGACTCGGAGGGAGAGAGATGACGGGAGAAATCGCGGTTCCCGCCGGCGCCGCCGGCGAGCCGAAGCGGGCGCGGGGCCAGCTCGGAGCCTGCTCGACTGGGGGCGCGGCACTCATCCGTGACGCGCTACGCGCCTGAGTGGGCGCCAGGGCGCGGGTCGTGACTAAGCGCATAGTCATCTCGTAGACTGCTCCTACGAAAACACTCGCGGCAGAGCCACGACCAGGTGGCCGGCGGGCACCGCGGGCGGCATCGATACCACGCGCTCGGATTCGAAGGGGGCGAGGGTCGCGGATGGCCCGACGGCAGGCCCGATTCACCGCGCAGGACTTGGCGGACGATCCCCGGCTGCGGGACCACTCTCCCGATCTGTGGAGGGCGGACCTGGGGGAGGTGCAGCGCCGCCTGCTGTCGTCGGCGGTGCGCTGCTTCGCCGCGAACGGTTTCCACGCCACCACCACGCGTGACATCGCCGAGTGCGTCGGGCTCAGCCCTGCCGCTCTCTACGTGCACTTCCCCTCGAAGGAACTGGTCCTGTTCGAGGTGGTCAGGGCAGGGCACGAGCAGGTGCTCGGGCACATCAGGGATCCGGCGATCGTGGCGCTTGAGGGGTCGGCGGAGCGGCTGCGCGCGATCGTGTCGGCGTACACGGTGTGGCATGCCCGCCACCACGTGACGGCGCGGGTCTGCCAGATGGAGCTGAACAGCCTGACCCCCGAGCACTACGGCGAGATCGTGGAGCTGCGCCACCAGACCAATGGCTACTTCAGGGGCGCGGTGGCGCGCGGGGTGGCGGACGGGTCGTTCGCGAAGGTGGACGTCAAGCGGGTTACGCGGGCGATGTTGTCGCTGACCATAGATCTGGTCCGCTGGTATCGGCTGGACGGGCCGGACTCGCCCGAGCAACTCGGCGAGTTCTACGCCGACCTCGCGCTGAAGCTGTTGGCCCCGAGCGGCGAATAGTCCGGCCACCGGTTGACAAGCGACCGTTCACGGACTGACTATGCGCTTAGTAACCTGGCGGACTCCGATCAGCCCCCTGCCCGTTGTGCTCTGGAGGCCCCATTGCATGCCCCGTCGCAGGACCTGACCACCCCCTCATGCGGACGACCCGCCGGCCCGCATGCGTGACCATGCCGTGCCCGCGCCCCGGACCGCGGCAGCGCCGACCCACCGCACCTGGACGGACGCACCGATGACCGTGCAAACCCCCCTCGCATCGTGCAACGTCTTCCTCGACCTGCTGGCCAGGGAGGCCGCGCCGGTCGAGTTCGAGGAGCCGGTGGCCTCGGCTCGCGCGGCGGGCGCGGCTCCCGAGACGCTGGCGCAACTGGAGGCGGCCAAGCTGGCGGCGCTGCGGGTGAGCGCCGGCATGCGCCGGCAGGCGCGCCGCGAGGCCGAGCTGACCGCGCTGTTCGATCTGGCCGGAGACCTGGCCGGGCTACGCGACCTGGACGCGGTCCTGGAGGCGATCGTGCGCCGCGCCCGGCGGCTGCTGAACGCCGACATCGCGTACGTGACACTGAACGACGACGAGCGCGGCGAGACCCGCATGCGCATGACGGACGGCTCGATCTCGGCGGCGTTCCGGCGGTTGCGGATCCCGCTGGGCGACGGGCTGGGCGGGCTGGTGGCGCAGACGGCGATGCCGTACAGCACCGATCACTATCTGCGCGACCCGCAGTTCCGGCATCACGCGTTCATCGACGCGGCGGTGACGGAGGAGGCGCTGGTGGCGATCCTGGGCGTGCCGATGCGGGTGGGCAGCAGGGTGATCGGCGTGCTCTACGCGGCCAACCGCACCGAGCGGCCGTTCGCGCCGGAGCAGGCGGTGCTGCTGGGCTCGCTGGCGGCGCACGCGGCGCTGGCCATCGACAACGCGCGGCTGCTGGCCGAGACCCGGGCGGCGGTGGAGGAGCTGAACGCGGTCAACGGGCGGCTCCGGGCGCGCGGCGCGGCGATCGAGCGGGCGGCGCAGGCGCACGACCGGATGACGGCGCTGGTCGTCAAGGGCGGGGACGCCGGCGATGTGGCGGCGGTGGTCACCGAGGTGCTGGGCGGGACGCTGTACGTGCTGGACGCGGCCGGCCGGTGCCTGGTGGCCTCGGGCGACCCGGTGCCGCTGGCCGAGGACGAGCTGCCGGCCGTCACCGGCGCCACGCACCCGCGGGGCGGCACGACCCGGCACGCGGACCTGCGAATCACCCCGATCTCGACGCCCAGCGAGGTGCTGGGCACGCTGGCGCTGCGTACCGAGGCGGAGCTGGACGACGCCGACCGGCGCATCCTGGAGCGCGCCGCGCTGGTGACCGCGCTGCTGATGTTGCTGCGCAGGAGCCCGGCCGAGGCCGAGGCCCGGGTGCGGGGCGAGCTGCTCGACGATCTGCTGGACGGCAGAGCCGGCGGCACGGCCTGCGGCAGGACCGACGACAGACCCGGCGGCAGGGCAGACGGCGGGGCAGACGGCGGGGTGGACGGGGCGGCGGCGCTGGAGGCGCGGATCCACCGTGTGGGCCTGGAACGGAACGTGCCGTACGTGGTGTTGTCGGCCCGCTGCGCCTCGCCGCGGCATCGCGGGCGCGCCGCGTTCTGGGCCGCCTCGTACGCGGCGGCGGCCCACGGGCTGGCGGCGGCGCGCGGCGAGGAGGTCGTGCTGCTGCTGCCGGGGGACGTGCCGGGCGAGACCGCGCGCCGGGTCGCCAAGGAGCTGGGCGCGGCGCTGGCGGCGCCGGTGACGGTCGGCGCGGCGGGGCCGGTGCGCGAGTTGTCCGGGGTGCCCGCCGCGCACAGGGAGGCCCGGCGCTGCGCCGACACGCTGCTCGCCCTCGACCGGATGGACGACGGGGCCGACGCCCGCGAGCTGGGCTTCGTCGGCCTGCTGATCAGCGCGCACCGCGACGCCCGGGGATTCCTGGAGGCGACGCTGGGCCCGGTGCTCGACTACGACGCCCGCCGCGGCACGTCGCTGGTCAGGACGCTGGAGACGTACTTCGGCAGCAGGTGTGCCCTGTCCAGGACGGCCGAGCGGCTGCACGTCCACATCAACACCGTTCACCAGCGGCTGCATCGGGTGAGCCGCCTGCTGGGCGAGGACTGGCAGGAGCCGGAGCGGGCGCTGGAGATCCAGCTCGCTCTGCGCCTGCACCGGCTGCGGAGCTGAGCCGCGCCCGGCGGGTGGCGAGCAGGTGGCGGGCCGTTCCCCAGATGCCGCGCCGGAACAGCAGCACGATCACGATGAAGATCGTGCCGGTGACGATGCCGATGCCCTCGAACCCGGCGGTGGCGAGGAAGTCCTGGAGCTGGACGACCAGGGCGGCACCGATGGCCCCGCCCCACAGCGTGCCGATGCCGCCGAGGATGACCATCATCACGACCTGGCCGGAGGTGGTCCAGTAGAGGCCGTCGAGCGAGGCGAAGCCGTGGCCGATGGCGAAGACGCCGCCGGCCACGCCCGACAGCGCGGCCGACAGGACGAAGGCCAGCAGCCGGTAGCGCTCGACGGGGTAGCCGAGGGCACGCGCGCGCGAGGGGTTGTCCCTGATGGACACCAGCACCCGGCCGAACGGCGAGCGGACGATCCGCCAGGCGGCCGCGAGGCCGGCCAGCACGAACGGCAGGCCCGCGTAGTAGAAGAAGAACGGGTCGTTCAGGTCGAGGCCGAACAGCTCGCGGGGGATGCCCTGCAGGCCGTTCTCGCCGCCGGTGACCTCCCGCCACTGGTTGGCCAGGAAATAGAGCATCTGGGCGAAGGCCAGGGTGACCATGGCGAAGTAGATGCCGGTCAGGCGTACGGACAGGTAGCCGATCGGCAGCGCCAGCAGCGCCGCGAACGCCGCGCCGCCGAGGATCGCCACCGGGAAGGGCAGCCCGCCGTGCAGCACGATCAGCCCCGTGCAGTACGCCGACCCGCCCCAGAACGCGGCGTGCCCGAACGACAGCAGCCCGGTGAAGCCGAGCAGCAGGTCCACCGCCGCGGCGAACAGCGCCCAGCAGGCGATGTCCAGCGCCACCGGCGGATAGATCAGCCACGGCAGGACGAGGGCGGCGACGAGCCCGAGCACCAGGAGCACGATCCCGCCCCGGCCCGAGCGGGCCAGCCTGGACATGATCACCGGTACGCCTCCTCGCGTCCGAACAGCCCGGCGGGCCGCCACAGCAGCACGGCGGCCATCAGGATGAAGACGAGGATCTGGGAGAGCGCGGGCACGTACAGGTTGCCCAGCGCCGACACCAGCCCCACGGCGAACCCGGCGGCGACCGAGCCGAACACCGAGCCAAGACCCCCGATCACGACCACGGCGAAGACCGTGATGATCAGGTCGGCGCCCATCAGCGGGTTGACCGCGCGCATCGGCGCGGCCAGCACCCCGGCGAACGCGGCCAGCGCGATTCCGAAGCCGAACACGGGGGTCACCCAGCGGCCCACGTCGATGCCGAGCGCCCGGGTCAGCTCGGGGCGCTCGGTCGCGGCCCTGACGATCATCCCGACCCGGGTCCTGGTGAGCACCACCCACACCACGAGGCACATCAGGGCCGACACGCCGAGCACGAACACCTGGTAGGCCGGATAGGTGAACAGCCCCAGGTCGACCGTGCCCTCCAGGGCGGCCGGCCGGGGGTAGGGCTGGGAGCTGACGCCGTACTCGCGGCGTACGACGTCCTGGAGGATCAGCGCCAGCCCGAACGTGAACAGGAAGTTGTAGAGCGGGTCGAGCGGTGCCAACCGCCGGATGAACAGCCGTTCCAGCACCGCGCCCGCCACGCCGAGCAGCAGCGGCACCAGCGCCAGCGCCAGCCAGAAGTTCAGCCCGAACGAGTCGAGCGCGATGAACGCGCCGAAGGCGCCGAGCATGTAGAACGCGCCGTGGGCGAGGTTGACCACGCCGAGCATGCCGAAGATGACGGCCAGGCCGAGGGCGAGCAGGGCGTAGAACGACCCGCCCACCAGCCCGTTGAACGCCTGCTGGAGCACGCCGGCCGCCTACAGCTTGCAGGCCGGGTCGGGCTGCGGCTGGAACGCCTCCGCGGCCGGGATGGTCTTGAGCACCTTCTCGTAGTCGTACGGCTCCTTGACCTCGGTCGCCGGTTTGACCTGCGCCAGGTACGCGTCGTGCAGCAGCAGGTGGTCCTGGGCGCGGATGGTGCCGTTGCGGACGAACATGTCCTCCATCGTGTGGCCTTCGAGCTGCGCGACCACCTTGTCGGAGTTGTCGGTGCCGGCGCGCTGCACGGCCTCCAGGTACTGCAGGGCCGCCGAGTAGTTGGCCGCCATGTTGGAGGTGGGCCGCTTGCCGGTCCTGGCCTGGAACTTGTCGGCCCAGGCCCGGGTCTGCTCGTCGAAGGTCCAGGCCCACATGGTGGTGTAGCGGGTGCCGGCCAGGGCGTCGGGCCCGAGCGAGTGGATGTCGCTCATGGACAGCAACCCGAGCGCGAGCTGCACGCCATTGTCGCGCAGCTTGTACTCGTTGTACTGCTTGACCAGGTTGACCAGGTCACCGCCGGCGTGCATGGTGCCGAGCACCTGCGGCTTCGGGTCGAGGCCGGGCGCCTTGAGCAGGAACGTGGAGAAGTTGTCGTTGGGGAACGGCGTCGGGTCGGCCTGCACAACGGAGCCGCCGGCCGCCTGGATGGCCGTGCTGAACGTCCGGTTCATGTCCTGCCCGAACGCGTAGTCGGGGTAGACGATGTACCAGTTCTTGGCGCCGTCCTTGGTGACCTCGCCGCCGGTGCCGTGGGCCAGCATGTAGCTGTTGTAACCGTAGTGGAAGGTGTACTTGTTGCACGCCTTGCCCTCCAGCTCGGTGCTGGCGGCGCCCACGTCGATGAAGACCTTCTTCTTGTTCCTGGCGACGGTGGCGACGGCGAGCGCGGCCGAGGAGGTGGGTACGTCGAGGATCACGTCGGCGTGCTCGCGGTCGTAGAGCTCCTGCGCCTTGGAGTTGGCGATCTCAGGCTTGTTCTGGTGGTCGGCGGCGACCACCTCGACCTTCTTGGCCACCGCCTTGTCGCCGTACCTGGCGCGGTAGTCGTCCACCGCCATCTTGACGGCCTCGACCGTGCTGCGGCCGGAGGTGTCGGCGTAGATGCCCGACTGGTCGTTCAGCACGGCCAGCACCACCCCGCCGTCGCTGATCGCGCCGCCGCCACCGCCGGGCCCGCCCCCGCATCCGGCCAGCACCAGCGTCGCGGCGGCCAGCCCGCCGCTCCAGCCCGTGATTCTCATGTGCGGCATCTCCTCTGGTTCCGGGCTTTCAGCCGTTCTGTGTCACTGGGGGTGGCGGGTCGTCAGATTCCGAGGTACTCCAGTAGCTGGTGCTCGCGTTCGCGTACCTGGTCGCGGTCGAGCGATTCGACGATCCGCCCTTCGGCCAGCAGGTAGTGGCGGTCGGCGACGGCGGCGGCGAAGTGCACGTTCTGCTCGACCAGCAGCACCGTCGTGCCCGCGGCCCGCACCTCGCGCAGGATCTCGCCAATGCGCTGCACGAACAGCGGCGACAGGCCCTCGGTGGGCTCGTCGCACAGCAGCAGCCTGGCGCCCGTGCGCAGCACCCTCGCCAGCACGAGCATCTGCTGCTCGCCGCCCGACAGCGTCGTCCCCGGCGACCGGCGCCGCTCCCTCAGGTGCGGGAACGTCTCGTACACCCGCTCCAGCGGCCACGGCTCGGGGCCGCCGCCGCCCTTGACCACCGGCGCCAGCGTGAGGTTCTCCTCCACCGACAGGGTCGCGTAGATGCCGCGGTCGTCGGGGACGTAGCCGAGGCCGCGGCGGGCCCTGGCGTGCGGGGGCAGCGTCGTGATGTCGGAGCCGGACAGCGTGACCGTGCCGGACGTCCTGCCGTACGTGCCGTGCAGGCCCATCAGGCAGCGCAGCAGCGTGGTCTTGCCCGCGCCGTTGCGGCCGACCAGCGTGACGATCTCGCCCTCGTCCACACGCATCGACACCTCGCGCAGCGCCTGCGCCTCGCCGTACCAGGCGGACAGTCCGTCAACGCGCAGCATCGGAGTCTCCGAGGTAGGCGGTGATGACGCGGGGGTCGTGGCGGATCTCGGCGTACGCTCCCTCGACCAGCACCCTGCCGTGCTGCAGCACGGTCACCCGGTCGGCGAGGCTGGCGACCACGTTCATGTTGTGCTCCACCATGACGACGGTGCGGCCCGCGCGGATCGTGCGGACGAGCTCGATGGTGCGGTCCACGTCCTCGACCCCCATCCCGGCGGTCGGCTCGTCGAGCAGCAGCACCTTGGGGTCCATGGCCAGCGCGAGCGCCAGTTCCAGCGCCCTTTTGCGGCCGTACGACAGCGAGCCGGCCGGGACGCCACCGTGGCCGGCCAGCCCTACCCTGGCCAGCAGCTCGGTTGCGGCCGCGGCGAAACGGGTCAGCGCCCGGTCCGAGCGCCAGAACCGCCACCCCAGGCCCGTCGGGCCGGCCAGCGCCAGCTCCACGTGCTGCTGCGGGGTCAGGTCGGTGAACAGGGTGGTGATCTGGAACGAGCGCGCCACGCCGAGCCGGCTGATCGCCTCGGGGCTGCGGCCGACCAGCTCCCGGCGACCCTCGATCACGACGCTGCCCGCGGTCGGTTTCAGGAAGCCGGTGAGCAGGTTGAACAGGGTGGTCTTGCCGGCGCCGTTCGGCCCCACCAGAGCGTGCACGCTCCCCTCGGCCACGTCGAGATCGACGCCGTCCACGGCTCGGAAGCCGCGAAACTCCCTGACCAGCCCACGCGCCCGCAGGACGGGGGCGGCCGCGGGGCCGGGCGGGCTCGCCGCCTCCGCCGCGGGACCGGCGGGACCCGTGGGGCCTGCTCCCATGCGCCCTCCTCACGCGTCACAACGCGACCTCGGACACCGTGAACGCTAGGTCGCGCCCAGGACGGCGGACCAGGTGAGGTATCCACACATTCGGACGGCCCGCTATGCGGTGACACACACCGGATCGCGGTATCTGCCGCGGAAAGCCGTTTGCGGCCCGGCCGATCGGGCTCTCATCGGCGAACCGGTGGACACCACCTCCACAGGTCACCGCCGAACAGTGGTGACCACGTACGTCGCCCCGCCAGGAACGCTGGATCAGCATGGCGTCCGTCTGACCGATGGGAGTCGCACATGTTTCTGTCCCTTCGCCGAAATCCCCGACCCCGCCGATCCGCTGTTTTCTCAGCCCTGCTGGCCGCGCTCGTGGTGATCCCCCTGACGCCGGTGGCGTCCCCCGCCGCCGCGGACGCCCGCTGCGCCGACCTGAAAAGGCTCCGCGTGCCCGGCGCGCAACACCAGGTCGCCGCCTGCCTGGACGACCTGACCACGGCCGGCACGGTCGCTTCCGGCCACACCGACCCCGCCGACTGGCAGGCCCTGCACGCGGCGGGCACCCGCAACCCGAGCGGCGTGCCGGGCCTCCAGATCGACGGCTACTTCCACGACACCTCCACCTTCAACCCCACCCACGGCTGGAACCACGACGCCCAGTTCGTCATCCGGCTCCCCGAGAGGTGGAACGGGGGCCTGGTCGTCGCCGGAGCGCCCGGCAACCGCCGCCAGTACGCCAACGACTTCACGATCTCGGACTACGTGCTGGCCAGGGGCTACGCCTACGCCTCCACCGACAAGGGCAACGTGGACGCCGGGTTCTACCACGACGGCGAGCGGCCCGGTGACGCCATCCGGGAGTGGTACCGCCGGATGACCGAGGTCACCGTCGCCGCCAGGGCCACCGTCGCCAGTCACTACGGCAGGCAGCCGCGCAGGACGTACGCTATGGGCATCTCCAACGGCGGCCAGCTCGTCCGCTGGGCGCTGGAGAACCACCCCGAGCTGTACGACGGCGGCGTCGACTCGGAAGGCACGTACTGGCCGCCGGGCAACCGGCCGAACGCGCTGACCTACCTGCCGGTGGCGCTGCGCGAATACCCCAAGTACGCGGCCACCGGCGACGAGCGGGCGCACGCCGCGATGCTGAGGGCGGGCTTCGCCCCCGGCTCGGAGTTCCTGTGGGACTTCAACTACCGCATCCTGTGGGACGGCACCCAGCGCCGCTACCGCGAGGAGGTGGACCCGGGCTTCGACGGCGACCTGGACGCGGGCATCCCGTACTGCCAGAGCGGCACCCCGAACTGTGACGCCGACTACGACTACCACAACCGCCCGAAGAGCGTGCACGACGCCGTACGGCGGGCCTCGCACTCCGGCCGCATCGGCAAGCCGCTCATCACCGTGCAGGGCACGCTGGACACGCTGCTGCCGATCAAGGTGCACGGCGACGCGTACGCCGACGCGGTGCGCGAGCAGGGCAGGGGAGCCCTGCACCGCTACTACCGCATCGAGGGCGCCTCCCACCTCGACAGCGAGTACGACATGTTCCCCGACCGCATGCGGCCCCTGCTCCCGTGCATGCGGACGGCGTTGGAGGCGCTCGAGCGCTGGACGGCCGACCACGGCCGGCAGCCGCCGGGCAGCGCCACCATCCCCCGCCCCACCTCCGGTGACGTGGTCAACACCTGCGCCATCAGCTGACCAGCTCGCCCGCCCGGTCCCTGATGAGCCGCCGCACGATGAGGGCGGATGGTGAGGGCCTGCTGTCCTGGCGCTGGGTCAGGCACAGGTGCACGGGCTCGGCGTCGGACATCGGGATCCAGACCACGTCGGTGATGTCGGCCGAGGTGTCGAACCGGGCGAGCACGCCCAGCCCGACGCCCTGGCCGACCATCACCTTGACGGTCCGCGCCGACATGGCCTGCACGACGACGTCGGGGGCGGGCACGTGCCGGTGCAGGGTCTCCCACATCACGGTGCCCGCCCGCATGGTGACGACCGGCCAGCTCTCCAGGTCGCGCCACTGGATCCGGTCGCGGCCGGCCAGCGGATGGTCGGTACGCGCGTACACGCCGACGGGCGCCGCGGCGAGCGGGATGCGGCGCAGCCCCGGCGCGGCGGGCCCGGCCGGCATCGTGACCACCCCGAAGTCCAGCGCGCCGTCCAGCACCGCGGCTTCGATGGCGGCCGACGCCCCCTCGCGCACGCTGAACCGCAGCCCCGGGTGATCGCGCCGCAACCGGCCCACGACCGGCGCGATGACGGTCTCCACGGCCACCGTGACGCCGCCGATCTGCACCCGCCCGCGGTAGGAGCCGCTCGACTCCATCGCCGACTCGCGCACCGCCTCCTCGGCCGCCACCAGCCGGCGCAGCGGCTCGATCAGGGCCTGGCCCGCCGGCGTCGGGTGCACGCCGTGCCGGCTGCGGGTGAGCAGGACGACGTCCAGCTCCTCCTCCAGCAGCGCGATCTGCTGCCCGATGGTCGGCTGGCTGACCCCGCACCGGGCCGCCGCCGCACGCAGCGACCCCGTCTCGACCGAGGCCAGGAAGTACCGCGCCCGTTCCACCCGCACCGCGCCACCATAAAGGCAGAACCTTTCACCTGTGAATCCCATCCCCGTCTTCCCGCCGCTCCGACGGCGCGGGATCGTGACGGGAGATGCCGAGGTGAAAGGAATGCCCTGTGTCTGACCGCCCGCTCAGCGGAGTGCGCGTCCTGGATGTGTCGACGATCCTGGCCGGGCCCCTGGCGGCCGCGCTGCTCGGCGAGTTCGGCGCCGAGGTGATCAAGGTGGAGCATCCCGCCATGGGCGACCCGGCCCGCCATTACCCGCCCCTGGAGGACGGCGAGTCCGCCGCCTGGGCGATGCTCGGCCGCGGCAAGCGCAGCGTCACGATCGACCTGCACCACGCCGAGGCCGCCCACCTGGTCGGGCGGCTGGCCGCGGCCGTGGACATCGTGGTCACCAACTTCCGGCCGGCCGCCTTGCGCCGGTTCCGCATCGACTTCGACGACCTGCGGGCCTACCGTCCCGACCTGGTGATGGTGCAGGTGAGCGCGTTCGGCAGGACCGGCCCGTACGCCGACCGCCCCGGCTTCGCCCGCGTCGCCGAGGCCTTCGCCGGTCTCACCCACCGCACCGGCTCACCCGACGGGCCGCCGATCTTCGCCGGCTACCCCGTGGCCGACGGCGTCACCGGCATCTACGCCGCGTTCGCCGCCATGCTCGCGCTGCGCCAGCGCGACCGCACCGGGCAGGCCCAGCTCGCCGACATCCCCCTGTACGAGCCGCTGCTGCGGATGATGGAGGACTTCATCGTCGAGTACGACGTCACCGGCGAGAACCGCGACCGCCAGGGCAACCGCAACCCGCACATCAGCCCCAACGACCTCTACCGCACCCGCGACGGCCGCTGGCTGGCCCTGCCCGCCTCGACCGAGCAGATGTGGCGCCGGCTCGTCAAGGCCATGCACGCCGACGACCTCGCCGTCCACGACACCATGACCGCCCGGCTCGAACACCGCGCAGAGATCGAGGCGCGGGTCGCCGCCTTCGTCGCCGCGCACGATCTCGAACCCCTGATGGCGCTGCTCCTCGACGCCGGCGTGGCCGCCGGTCCTGTGAACACCGCCGCCGACATCTGCGCCGACCCGCACATCCGCGCCCGCGGCTCGATCGTCGAGGTGCCCGACGGCAGGACCGGCCGCCCGCGGCTCATGCAGGCCCCGGCCGGGCGGTTCTCCGGGTTCGACACCACCATCGGCCACACCGCGCCCGCCCTCGGCGAGCACACCACCGACGTTCTGCGCGACCTCGCCGGGCTCGCCGAGTCCGAGATCCATGACCTGCGCCACCGAGGAGTGGTCTGACCGACGGAAGAGCCTGCCCATGACCATGGCGACCCTGTCCATCATCGTGCTGGCCGGACTGCTCGCGGCCACCCTGATCCCCGGCTTCGACCTCGGGCTCGGCGCCCTGGCCGCGGCGTTCCTGCTCGGGCTCGCGGCCGGCGTCACCGAGAACGACGTGACCGCGTTCTTCCCGGCCGACTTCTTCGTGCTCATCGTCGGCGTGACCGCGCTGTTCGCCGTCGCCCAGCACAACGGGACTCTCGAATGGCTGCTCGACCTGCTGCTCCGGCTGGCCGGCGGGCGGCTCGCGCTGATCGCGCTGGCCCCGTTCGCCATCGGCGCCGTCCTCACCGCCGCCGGCACCCTGCCGGCCGCCGCGACCGCCATCGTCTCCCCCATCGCGCTCGGCTTCGCCGCCCGATACCGGATCTCGCCGATGCTCGCCGCCGTTCTCGGCGTCACCGGCATCATCAGCGGGCTGCTGTCACCGCTCGCCGTGTACGGGGTCACCGCGCGGGAGCTGAGCGGCAAGCTGGGCATCGGCCTGCCCGGCTCGGCTCCCGTCACCTTCCTGGCAGGCGGGCTGCTCGCCGGGCTGGTGGTGTGCGCGGGATGCCTGGTCGTGGGCCGGTGGAAGGGCGGGATCCCGCGCGGCCGCGCCTCCGCTCCTACCGCGTCCACTCCCGCCCCGACCACCCCCGCGCCCACCGCTCCCACTTCGATCACCCCCGCATCGACCGCTCCCGCATCGACCGCTCCCGCATCGACCGCTCCCGCATCGCCCTCCTCGGCTCCGGCCGCCGGGCAGGGCGGCACGGCGACGGCGACGGCCGAGCCGGACGCACCCGCCACCCCGCCGCAGCGCTCAGGCGCTCGGGCCGTCACCCTGCTGTGCATGGCCGCCGTCGTCGTCCTGTCCGTCGGCTTCGACATGAACGTGGGCTACCTCGGCCTGACCGCCGCCCTGATCTTGCAACTGGCCTTCCGGATGCCGCTCGGCGCGATCGTGTCCAGGATCCCGTGGAACGTGGTCCTGCTGATCGGCGGCCTGCTGACGTACGTGGGGCTGATGCAGCACCTGGGCGCGTTCAAGCAGATCAGCGACCTGCTCGGGGTGACGGGCGCGCCGCTGCTCAGCCTGCTCGTGCTGTGTTACGTCGCCGGCATCACATCGTTCGCCGCCAGCTCCATCGCGGTGTTCGCGACCGTCATGCCACTGCTGCCGCCGCTGGTGGACGCCGGTCTCTCCCCGGTCGGGGGCGTGCTAGCCCTCGCGCTGGCCTCGGTGCTGGTGGACCTCAACCCGCTGGGCATCACCGGCGGCCTCATCCTGGGTGCCGCCGAGCCCTCGGTCCGGCCCCGCCTGTTCCGGCAGCTCCTCACGTACGGGCTGATCTCGATCGTCGTCGCACCAGTCCTGACCTGGGCCGCCTTCGGCTGGTGGTGAGGCGTCAGCACCGCAGGGCGTCGATGAGCTTCGCGGTGAACCGATGCATGTGGGGATCGAGACGTCCGCGCGGCTCGGTGCGCACCTCGCGCGCCGACCACCGAGGCCGAACAGCCCGGGGGCAACCACGGCTCGGCGAAGGCGGTGATGTCGTCACGTACGCCACCTTCAAGCCGTTCGAGAGCCGAGTGGACGTCAGTGATGACGGCACGGCCGCCTCCATGGTGGCGCTGATTCCCAGGACGCTGGTGCCGTTGCCGCCCAACAAGGTCGACCGGCTGCTGGCGACCCGGTTGCCGGGGCAGGACGGCGTCGGCGCGCTGCTCGTGCAGTTCCTCGCCCGGCTGGCTGCGGACTCCGCGTCGTTCCGGCCCACGGACGGCCCCAGGCTGGGCACGGTGCTGCTCGATCTCTTCACCGTCCTGCTGGCCCCCCACCTGGACGCCGACGCGGCCGTGCCGCCGGAGTCGCGGCAGCGCACGCTGCTGTTGCGCGTCCAGACCTTTGTCCGGCGGCACCTGGCCGAGCCGGACCTCTCGCCGGCCGCCGTCGCCGCTGCCCACAACATCTCGGTACGAACGCTGCACCGGCTGTTCGAGTCAGAGGAGGTCACCGTCGCGGCGTGGATCCGCGCCCAGCGGCTGGAGGGCTGCCGCCGCGACCTAGCCGATCCTCGTCATGCCGGCCGTCCGATCTTCGCCATCGCGGCGCGGTGGGGCTTCACAGACGCCGCCACCTTGTCGCGAGCCGCCCGGTGGGCCGCCCGGGATGCCGGCCCTGGAGAGGTCGGTCGGCACGGTGCGGGCGTGCGCGGTGTTCGGGAAATCCCGGGCCACGGTGCACCGGCACCGCGACCCCGCGCCCGCCCCTGCAGGGACCACGCTGGCGGGCGGTCCAGATGTGATTGTCGGCCGGCGCAGCCTCACCGAAGTGCTCGAAGCCTTGCCTCGGCGTCGTGGAGCAACCCGGGCACCAGGCGGCGATGGATGGCGGACAGCGGAGGCCACACGCCATGGCCCACTTTCCGGCGATAGTACAGAAAGGTCCCCAGCGACACCTGCTCGCCGACCGTCCATACAAGGAGGTTGCCGGTCAGGAACCAGGAAGCCGCCTCGAGCCGGATCCAGTCCTCGCCGCATCCGCCGATCCGCCATCCGGCCACGGTGGCCGGCGATCGTGTTCGGCTGAGTCGGAACCCGAGCAGACCGCACCAGATCAGTAGCTCTCCGGCATTGGGGATGTCTCCGAATATCGCGCGGGCCCACTGCTCCGATGTCGCGGCCACATCCGTGGAAAGGGTGAATTGATCGGCGTAGTCGATGTCAGGCAACGAGGTGAGCGCGCGGACGGACTCGGGGATGTTGGACGTTCCTACGGCGCTGTCGATGAAACCGATCGTCATCTCACTCTCCGTTCATCTGCCTACGCCGTATAAGGCCAGGCTGACTGGGTTGTACGGGGTGGGAACCGTGCATCGGGTGACCGGCGGCGGCCGGCCATGTGCCTGAACCGGAGGATCTACGCGCGTGGAGCGCCGTCCCCCGCAGGGGTCATTTCCCGGAGGAAGGTGTCCGCCGCGGTCACGAACCGGTGGGGTTTGAACATGTGGATCACATGGTTGGCATGGATGCGCTGGTAACGGCTGTGTGGTGCGAGTTGTGCGATCCTGGCCGCGTCCTGGTCGTCCATCGCGCCGATGAGTCCGTGTGAGGGCAGGCGTCGCCAGTCGGCGTGCAGGACCAGGAGCGGGCAGGACACGCGGGCGAGGGCGTCGGCGTGGTCCAGCCCGTCGTAGAAGCGGCCGTCGACCATGGCCCGCGCGAAGTCCGGGTCGAACATGGACAGTGACTTGAGCAGCAGGCGCAGGTTTCGGGGGAAGTAACGGATGGACCGCCCCGGGAATCTTGGAGGCTACGATTCCTGCGAACTTGCGAATGACATAGCAGATTCCTGCGCCTTAAAGAAGGCGCCTTCGTACTCCTTCGGCGGAATATTGCCACAGAACGAGTGGA
>NZ_JBDPME010000031.1:0-94496 GCF_039871825.1 Nonomuraea sp. B12E4
ACTTCGTCCCCTTCGTGTCTGAATGTGCAAATCGAAGGATTACGAAGTGGCCGTCACTTGTCACATGGATCTCTCCCGTCACACCAGAGGGAAGATCACCCGTACACCACTCCCGTGGACGCTAACCCCGGCGATCTCCGGTATCCACAACCTCACCTCTGACCGGCTCCACTCATCCACAGAACTGCGCTCGGCCCGATGCCGCCTCCCCCCACCGAACGATCCTGGCTTCCCCGACCCCTACGGCAACCCTCAGGGCGCAGGAGGCAACCATGATTCGCTTCACCCTACTTTGGCGCATCTTCAACGGAAGACTATTCGCAGGGCTCTTCACCGCCCTGGCAGCGGCGTTCCCCATGCCCGCCCAAGCCGTCCCGCTACCGGCCGAAACCCTGAAGCGCATCGTCAAAGGCGAGCGCCTCACGAAGGGCCACATCGCCGCCTCCGCCGCCCTCGACCAGCTAGGCGTCTCCTTCTCCTGGGGCGGCGGCTCCACGAAGGGCCCGACCATCGGCATCGGCAGGGGAGCACGCACCAGAGGCTTCGACTGCAGCGGCCTGACCCTCTATGCCTGGTCCAAAGCAGGCATCCGGCTGAGTCATTACACAGGTGCCCAATTCCGCCAGGGCCGCAGAGTCCCGCTGACCGCCCGCCGCATAGGCGACCTGCTCTTCTTCGGCGGCGGCACGGGCGACCCCACCCACGTGGCCTTGTACCTGGGCGGCAAACTCATGATCCACGCCCCCAAGACCGGTGACGTGGTGAAAAAGACCAACTTCCTCAACTCGACCTACTTCCGCGCCAACTTCCGCGGCGCCGTACGCCCTGGCTGATCACGCACACGCCGTCACTCACATCCATCCCACCAGACGTAGAACCCCCCAACTCGCCGTACGGACACGAGCACTGGCACAGGGGAGGCCGGCACGTACGGCGGGGCCAGGCGTGAGGCGGGGCCAAGCTGAGGCGGGGCCAGGCTGAGGCGGGGCCAGGCGTGAGACGACATGCCGGCCGCGAGATACCTACTCTTGATCACTCTTTGTTATCAATCAGGACGCGGACAAATGACTATTTACCTGACTCTGTGTGTTGCCGGGCAAGCGATCCCTGGGCTCATATTCCAAGAACCGCATGTCAGGGCCGCGCGCCCGGATAACATCGAGTGTCCTTGACCCCGGCAAGTGATGAGAGTGGCAGAAGATCGATGAGTTCGGTGACCGTACGTGTGCCTGCGAAGGTCAACGTGCAGCTTTCTGTCGGCCCGCTCCGGGAAGATGGCTACCACGACCTGGTCAACGTCTTCCACGCAGTGTCGATCTTCGATGAGGTGGTGGCGAAGGAGTCCGAGTCGATCACCGTGTCGGTGAACGGGAAGTGGTCCGACCAGGTGCCGGTCGACGACACCAACCTGGCCATCCGGGCCGCCCGCGCGCTCGCCAAGCATGCGGGGCGCACCTACGGCGCCGACCTGGTCATCCAGAAGGACATCCCCGTGGCGGGTGGGATGGCGGGTGGCAGTGCGGACGCTGCCGGTGCGCTGGTGGCGTGCAACGAGTTGTGGGGCTTGGGGCTGCCGTTCGAAGATCTCATGGAGATCGCGGGCGATCTCGGCAGCGATGTGCCGTTCTCACTGCTGGGCGGCACAGCGGTCGGCACCGGCCGAGGTGAGCAGTTGAGCGAGCTGCCCACCGGCGGCACCTTCCACTGGGTGTTCGCGTTGGCGAACGGCGGCCTGTCCACGGCCAGCGTGTACGCCGAGTGCGACCGGCTCAGAGAGGCCTCGGGCGCCGAGATCCCCTGGCCGCAACTGGACGACACGCTGATGGAGGCCCTGGGCACCGGCGACGCCTACTCCCTGGGCGCACACCTCAGCAACGACCTCCAGGCCGCGGCCCTCAACCTCCGCCCCGAACTCGCGCCTACCCTGGACGCGGGCCGGCAGCACGGGGCCCTGGGCGCGATCGTCTCCGGCTCCGGACCCACCTGCGCCTTCCTCGCCATCGACGCCACCCACGCCCGCGATCTGGCCCTCAGTCTGACCACCACGGGCGCCGCCCACACCGCCGTCGCCGCCCACGGCCCCGTCCAAGGCGCCACCGTCCTCTAACCCCAGCCCAACCCCCACCTCACCGGAGGGCCGTGGCCGGAGGAGGTGACGGTTGGCTTCTTGGCCTGATGAGGGAGGAGGGCTGTCGCCGGCCTGAGGGATGCGTCCGCCAGGCGTGGACGAGGTGGTCAGGGCTTGTGTTCGGCGATGCGGGCGAAGGACATGATGTCGAGCTCTTCGCCCCGGGCCGAAGGGTTCACGCCTGCCTCGCGTAGTGCGGTCTCCGCCAGGGTGGCGGTGCCCGCCCAGGATGCGAGCGCCGCCCGGAGGGTTTTGCGGCGTTGCGCGAAGGCGGCGTCCACCACGGCGAAGACCTCCGTGCGGGAGGCCGTGGTGGCGGGGGGATCGCGGCGGACCAGGGAGACCAGACCGGAGTCCACGTTGGGGACGGGCCAGAAGACGGTACGGCCCACCGGACCCGCTCGGCGTACGTCCGCGTACCAGGCGGCCTTGACCGACGGGATTCCGTAGATCTTGGAGCCGGGGGTGGCGGCGAGACGGTCGGCCACCTCGGACTGGACCATGACCAGGCCCTTGCGCAATGACGGGAGGGCCTCCAGGAGGTGGAGGAGCACCGGGACGGCCACGTTGTAGGGGAGGTTGGCGACCAGGGCCGTGGGGGTGAAACCGGACAGGTCGTCAGGGGTGATCTTCATGGCGTCGGCGTTGATCACCGTCAGGTTGTCCGCGCCGTTTCGGTCAGCGACCGTAACGGGCAATTGGGTCGCCAGCACCGGATCGATCTCGACCGCTATCACGTGTGCGGCTGACGGCAGCAGGGCCAGGGTGAGAGAGCCCAGACCAGGCCCGACCTCGATGACCACGTCGTCCGGTGACAGGTCGGCCACCCGGACGATGCGCCGGACGGTGCCGGCGTCGATCACAAAGTTCTGGCCCAGCTTTTTTGTCGGACGCAGATCCAGGTTATCCGCCAAAATACGTATTTCTGCAGGGCCCATCAGCCTCATCATCCAACCAGTCTCCCGCATCGAAGAACCTGCGATGGCGTACGGGGAGACCAAAGGAGAGGATGGCGTGGAACAGGAAGGGACGTCCCTCATGGAGCCAACGGGCGCCGCACCACTTCGCCCGACGGACTTGCGGGAGATCGGGCCGTACCGGCTGCTCGGACGGCTCGGTGAGGGCGGGATGGGGACCGTCTTTCTCGCACGGGCACCGACAGGGCGATTCGTCGCGCTCAAAGTGGTGAAGGCGGAGTTCGCCAACCAGGAGGGGTTCGCGGCCAGGTTCCATGCGGAGGTCGAGAACGCGCGCAGGGTGGCCTCGTTCTGTACGGCTCAGGTGCTGGACAACGGCAACACCGGCGACGGACGGCCATATATGGTCACCGAGTACATCGCGGGCACCCCACTGTCGGATCAGATAGGACAGTACGGGGCCCTGGAGCCCGGGCCGCTGCACGGCGTCGCGCTGGGAGTCGCGGCGGCGCTGGCGGCGATCCATGTGGCCGGGCTCGTGCACCGGGATCTCAAACCGGCGAACGTGATCCTCTCGCTGTCCGGACCTCGGGTGATCGACTTCGGGATCGCCAGGGCGCTCGACAGGGAGACCGGGTTCACGCTCTCCGGTGAATTGCTGGGGAGCCCCGGCTGGTGGGCCCCCGAGCAGGTACGCGGCCAGGCCGTCAGCCCGGCGGCCGACATCTTCGCCTGGGGTTGCCTGGTGGCGTACTCGGGCAACGGCCGTCACCCGTTCGGGCGGGGCGACCCCATCACGCTGGCCTCCCGCGTCCTGAACACCCCACCCGAGCTGGGCACCCTGCCATCCCCGCTCAACGAGCTCGTACGGCGGGCCACGGCGATGGAGCCGCACGTGCGGCCGACCGCGCAGGAGTTGCTGATCGCCCTGGTGGGGGGCAGTGCCCCGGCGGCGTCCATGCCCGCCGATCCGCCCACCCTGGTGGCAACGGAGATGCTCAGCGACTATGGCTGGCAGCCACCGCAGAACGTGGTGGACGAGCCGGACATCACGGCCGCGTTCACGACTCCCCCGCCGAGCGAGGCGACCGGACGGGCTCCGGGTTCCCCGGGTTCCGGTGGCCGGGCGCCCAGTTTGCCCGGTTCGTTCGGAAGAGCTCCCGGCTCCGCTGACCGGGCGCCCAGCTCGCCGGGGTCTACTGAACGAGGGCCCAGTTTGCCGGGGTCCGCGGAACGAGGACCAAGTTTGCCAGGGTCTGCTGGCCGGGGGCCTAGTTTGCCGGGCTCGTTCGGCAAGGCGGCCACCTCGCCGAGTTCGCCAGGTGAGGCGAGTGCCGACCCGGCCCCGCAGGGCCCCTCGGTCGAGGAGCTGGCCAGGAGGGAAGAGCAGGCGGCCAAGGAAGAGCTGGCCCGGTGGGAGGTCCAGAGTCCGCTCCAGGAGCAGGGCCGGGCGCGCGGACTGTTGCGGCGCGCCCGTGCCCCCGAGGAGGCCCGCCCCGGGGAGCAACCCGCCCGATTCCGGCAAGGACCCTTGTCAGGTGCGAACACCCAGCCGGGTGAGCAGACCGGCCAGTCCGCTCCACCCGGCAACGAGTCCGACACCATCGGCGGTACGCGAACCGCGGGCACCCGGTGGCTGCTGGCCGCCGTGGCCGCCGTTCTGGCCATTGTCGTGACGTCGGCCGTGCTGATCGTCACCTCCGCCCGCGAGACGGCCACCACCCGGGCCAACGCCACCCAGGCCGCCGCCACCGCCGGGCCCAACGACGTGGGCCGCAGGTTCGCGCTGGGCGCGAACTTCGACGATCCGATCGCGATCGTGGCGACGACGCCCGAGTGCGGGCTCAGGGAGTACGAGGGCAAGACCGCGACCCGGGGACAGCTCTGCGTGATCCGGTGGACCATGATCAATCCGGGTGGCGAGCGGGCACTGCTGATCCAGCCCGTGGTGACCATGGTCGACGACCAGGGCGGCGAACACGACCCGGCCCCCGTCACCCTGCCCCCGGCCATCCTGCCGGGTGGGCGGGTGGACAGCGCGTTCGTGTTCGACCTGGCCATGTACCGCAGGCCCGTGAAGCTGACGGCGACCATGCTCGAGAACGGGCAGCAGATCGAGGTGACGCTGTGATCATCCGATCCGCTCTCATGGCGCTCCTGATCGCTACGGGCGCCCCGCTGATGTCCACCACGGCCTCCGCAGCGGTCTGCGGTGGAACGTCCGACTTCGACGGCGACGGCGTGGACGACGTGGCCGTGGGCGACCCGTACGCGGACGACCGGAAGGGGTCGGTGAGCGTGGTGTCCGGCGACAAGGTCATCGCCGTCACCGTTCCCGGCCTGGCCGGTGGTGATGGCTTCGGCTGGTCCGTACGGCTGGCCAAGGTCGACGGCGACGCCTGCGCCGACCTCGTGATCGGTGCCCCGTACGCAGACGTGAACGAGGCCGAGGACGCCGGGGCCGCCTACGTGGTCTACGGCGGCGGGGCCACGCCTCCCCAGCGCCTGACCGCCGCCCAGCCGCAACGATTCGCGCATTTCGGCTGGTCGATCGCGGCACGGGGTGACCTGGTGGCGATCGGCGCGCCGTACGAGGACGAGGGATCGCTGCTGGACGTGGGCGCCATGTACGTGCGCAAGGGCACCGCCCCGTTACGCCGGATCAGCCAGGAGACCGTCGAGATACGGGGCAACAGCGAGGCGGGCGACCAGTTCGGCTGGTCGATGGCCTTCGGCCCGGGGAACGGGATGGTCGCCGGCGTGCCGTACGAGAACGACGACGGCGCGGGCCGCCAGGTCGAGGCCGGCAAGATCAACTCGGGCTCGGTGGTCTTCATCGACGACGTGCTGGCACCTGAGCTCACGTCCTTGAAACTGGACTCGCCGACCAACGCCGGCGGCGACCGGTACGGCTACGCGGTGGCGTACGCCGAGGGCTCCGGATACGCGGTGAGTGCGCCTGGCCCCGGATACGTGCAGCTCCTCAACTCCGCCAGGAAACCCGTCAGGACGGTGACACAGGCGGGCAAGGACGCGTTCGGGTTCTCGATGGCCGCCTCGGCGGACGGCAGGCTGGCCATCGGCGCGCCCTACGGCGGCGGTGTCCGGATCGTCTCCTGGAAGAACGCCGAGGAGGATCGCCGGTTGGCCGCGGCCGACGGGCTGCTCGGGTGGTCGGTGGCCTTCAGTGGCAGCAAGCTCTTCGTGGGGCAGCCGGACGCGCGCCCGTACGGGCGGGTCGCGGTCGTGGCCCGCAACTCCGACGCCCTCCAGCCGCTACAACCGGCCCAGGGCGCCGACTTCGGGGCGGCGGTGTCGGGCTGACGCCCGGCGGTGTCCCGCCAAGGCCCGTTTCGGGCGGGCGCGCGTGCACGGGCCGTTCCGGACGGGCGCACAGGGGCCGCTCCGAGCGGGCGCGCGTGCACGGGCCGTTCCGAGGTGGCGGATGGGTGGGATGGTTCAGGAGGCGGCCAGGGCGGTTCGGTCGAACAGGTGGTGGCCGCAGTTCGGCCACTGTCCCTGCCACCTCCCCTCCACCGTCTGGTACAGGAGTTGGGCCCGGTAGGTCTGCTCCCCCTCCGGCCAGGCGCTCGGCAGCCCCATGCCGCCCACGACCTCCCACATGGGCAGGCTGAACTGGTACATGCCGTAGTACGGACCGTCCGGGTTGTAGGCCTGCGGGTCGCCGTGCGACTCGCACTCCGCCAGCGCCCGCCAGTTGAGGCGCGTGATCTCCGGCTCGACCGGCATCGTGTGCGGCGGCGTGATCGTGATGACCGTGCCGTCCTCCGGGAAGCTGGTCAGCGGCGGGGACACCTGGTAGCCGCGGTCCAGCGGGATGCGCTTCTGCCTGAGCACCTGCCGTACCGTGCGGGCGGTCGTACGCGAGGTGAACCGAGTCGTCCCGGCGACGACGTGCACCTCCCGCCGCGTGTGGACCGTCAGCGACATGCCCTCCAGCGGCACCGCGTCGCCGGGCAGGGCGGACAGCTTGCCCGGCGCCGGGACGACCTCGAGCTCGGCCAGGGCGTCGGCGACGTTCGTGGCGGTGACCAGGTGCCGGGAAGTACGGCCGTCCAGGGTCAGGATGAGCGGGCGCGCCCGGCGCACCTCGATCGTGGCGCCGTCGGCGACGGCCACCTGCGCGCTCGGGCGTACGATGTCGCCGGCCCTCAGCGACACCCCGGCGTCGCCGAGCACCCCGCGTACGGTGCCCGCGAAGCTGCGCACCGTACGCGGCTCGCCGTCGACGACCACCACAACCTGTTTGATCAGGAACGACACCGCCGCGACCGTGCCGAGGGCCACCACCCCCGCCAAGCACACCACGGGGGTCCATCGGGACCGCCAGGGGATCGGCGGCCGCGGCGCACGTCTCTTGCCTCGCACGAAACCACCTCCGGTAACGGGCTGCGACCGCCCGAACGCTAGCGGCGACGAGAGCGCCGCAGCCACCGGTTCACCAAAAGATGGTCACCACGCGCCGAAGACCGTGACTCCGTTGGCGCTGATCGCCTCGCACAACTCGTCCGGCTGCAAATTCTTGACCTCGGCCAGGCAGCGCAGGGTGAGCGGGATCAGGTAGGGGGCGTTGGGCTTGCCTCGGTGCGGGACCGGCGGCAGGTAGGGCGCGTCGGTCTCGACCAGCATCAACTCCTTGGGCGCGACCTCGGCGGCGGCGCGGAGATAGGCGGCGTTCTTGTACGTGACGGGACCGGAGAAGGACATGAAATATCCGGCATCGACGCACTTTTTCGCCATCTCGGCGTCGCCGGAGAAGCTGTGGAAGACCACCTTCTCCGGCGCACCTACCTCGGCCAGCACCTTCAGCACGTCGTCGTGGGCCTCGCGGTCGTGGATGACCAGCGCCTTGCCGGTGCGCTTGGCGATCTCGATGTGCGCGCGGAAGCTCGCGTGCTGGTCGTCCTTGCTCGCCCAGTCGCGGTAGTAGTCGAGCCCCGTCTCCCCCACGGCCCGCACTTCCGGCCGCCCCGCCAGCGCCTCGATCTCGGCCAGCACCTCGGAGGTGGACTCGTGGGCCTCGTTGGGATGGATGGCCACCCCGGCGTAGACGCCCTCCTGCTCGGCCGCCACGTCCGCGTTCCACCGGGAGGACGCCAGGTCGTAGCCGATCGTGACCAGCCTGGTCACGCCGACGGCGCGGGCATCCTCCAGGATGCCGCGCACGCTGGCCGCCGCCGCCTGCGCGGCCTGCGCCACCGGATCGCCTGAGGAGGCCTGCCGGTTGCCGACCATGATGTCGAGGTGGCAGTGACTGTCGAACACGGGCCGGGACAGCGGCTCCGGCGCGGCGGGCAGCGCGTTACCGCCGGCTGCGGACTTGCTCACGCCGTCACCCGCCCAGCCGGGCCAGTTCCTCGTCCACGACCTTGGGATCGAGCTTCTTGAACAGCGGCACGGGCGGCGCGAGCGGCGTGCCCGGCTGGATCGGCCGGTGCTCCCACCGGGCCGCCCCGCTCTCGTAGTCGCCGGTGATCACCGGGTAGGGGTTGCCGCCGTCCTCGTCGACCTCGCTGATCGCCGGCATGCCCGACCACACGCCCTCGCCGCCCAGCATGGCGTGGACCTTGTTGGCGGAGCTGGGCAGGAACGGGGTGAGCATCGTCTTGGCGTCGTCGACCACCTGCAGCGCGACGTGCAGGATCGACTTCTGCCGGGCCGGGTCGTCCTTGAGCTTCCACGGCTCCTGCTCGGCCAGGTATTTGTTGGCCTCGCGGACCACGTCGAACGCCTCGGTGATCGCGTTTTTGAACCGCGACCTGCCGAGCTCCGCACCCACCGGCGCGAACGCCTTGCGCGAGCGCTCCAGCAGGGCCCGGTCGGCGTCGGTCAGGTCGCCGGGCTCGGGCACCGCCCCGAAGTTCTTCGCCGCCATCGAGATCGACCGGTTGACCAGGTTGCCCCAGGCCGCGACCAGCTCGCCGTTGTTGCGGTTGACGAACTCCTGCCAGGTGAAGTCGGTGTCCTGGTTTTCCGGACCGGCCACGGCGATGTGGTAGCGCAGTGCGTCGGCGTCGTAGCGCTCGAGGAAGTCACGCACGTAGATGACGACCTGGCGGGAGGAGGAGAACTTCCGGCCCTCCATCGTCAGGAACTCGCTCGAGACCACCTCCGAGGGCACCTGCAGCGCGCCCAGCGAGCCCGGCGTGCCGCCGCGGTCACCCTGGCCGTTGTAGCCGAACAGCATCGCGGGCCAGATCTCGGCGTGGAAGACGATGTTGTCCTTGCCCATGAAGTAGTAGCCGCGGGCGTCGGGATTCTGCCACCACTGCCGCCACGCGTCCGGGTCGCCCGAGCGCCTGGCCCACTCCACCGAGGCCGACAGGTAGCCGATCACCGCGTCGAACCAGACGTAGAGCCGCTTGTTGGGCTGGTCGCGCCAGCCGTCGAGCGGGATCGGCACGCCCCAGTCGAGGTCACGGCTGATCGCCCGCGGCTGCAGGTCGCCGAGCAGGTTGAGCGCGAACTTCAGCACGTTGGGCCGCCACTCGCCCTGCTTGGACTGCAGGTAGGAGCCCAGCACGCCGGCGAAGGCGGGCAGGTCGAGCATGAAGTGCTCGGTCTCGACGAACGTCGGCTTCTCGCCGTTGATGCGGCTCTTCGGGTTGATGAGCTGGATCGGGTCGAGCTGGTTGCCACAGTTGTCACACTGGTCGCCGCGGGCGCCGTCGTAGCCGCAGATGGGGCAGGTGCCCTCGATGTAGCGGTCGGGCAGTGTCCGGCCGGTGGAGGGCGAGATCGCGCCCATCGTGGTCTTGGGGAAGATGTAGCCGTTGGCGTGGAGGCCCTTGAAGATCTCCTGCGTGACGGCGTAGTGGTTTTTCGTCGTGGTCCTGGTGAACAGGTCGTAGGAGAGGCCCAGCCCGGTGAGGTCCTCGGCGATCACCCGGTTGTAACGGTCGGCCAACTCCCTGGCGGTCACGCCCTCCTTGTCGGCCTGCACCTGGATCGGAGTGCCGTGCTCGTCGGTGCCGGAGACCATCAGCACCTTGTTGCCCGCCATCCGCTGGTAGCGGCTGAAGACGTCGGACGGCACGCCGAATCCAGAGACGTGCCCGATGTGGCGGGGGCCGTTAGCGTACGGCCACGCGACGGCGGTCAAGATGTGCTGGGACATGCACCCAAGCCTATCCGCGCCCCCCGCCGCAAAAGCCCGCCCCCGATTTTTTACCGCACGAACAGGACCCCAACCCACACACGGGGTGGCGAACACACGGGCACGGTAAACACGCGGGTGCGGTACCTCGCGGGTGCGGTACCTCGCGGGGTGGCAGACACACCCGGGGTGGCGGACACGCGCGGCGTGGTCACGGCGACGGGTGGTCATCTCGCCGGGGCGGTCGCGACGGCGGAGCGCCGCCGCGCGGCGCCCCGCCAACTGGGCGCCGCGTCGGCGGGGCGTTGTGCGGTGGGACCCGGCGCAGGCGGACGGCGCCCAGGACGGGCCACGGAGCCCGGTCCAGGATGCGCCGTAACGGTGGCGCGCCACTGAAGGGTCAGAAAGCGTTTCCTGGAGGGCCATCAGCCAAGGTGCGGCGGGTGGCAGACCATGGCAACGCGTACCAGAAAATCAGCGCTTGGACTCTTCCAGAGAAACTGCCACTGCTGCCTCTTCGGCCGCCTTGGCGGCGACGTCGATGGAGCTTTCGCGGGTGCGGCGGATGCCGAGGATGCTGATGAACAAGGAGGCGAAGATCGTCTGGAAGCTCATCACCAGCGCCGTGGCCGACGGGACGACGATGCGCAGGGACTCACGCGGGTTGAGCTCACCGAAGCTGCGCACCTGCCAGTGGACCAGCGACATCACCAGGCCGACCACACCGGCCAGGGCCAGCAGGCCGCCGACCACCAGGCCCTTCTCCAGGGTCACGATGTCGATGATGCGGCGGATGCGTGGCGACTCCGGTAGGAAGCCCTCCTCGGCCGCATAGACCTTGGTGAAGAGTGCGAACAAGGCCGCCTGGAAGCCGATCACCATCAGCGCCGACGACCCGACCAGGGTGTCGACGTCGAAGGCCAGCTCGCCGATCTCCACCGGCCCGAACGTCAGCGCGGTGCCCGCGATCAGCCCCAGCGCCATCATCAGCACGCCGGGGTAGAAGAACAGCCACTTCGGGCTGTAGAGGAGCAGGAAGCGCAGGTGGCGCCAGCCGTCGCGCCAGGAGCGCAGGTGCGGCGGGCGGGAGCGGCCATCGGGCGAGAGGGTGGTGGGGACCTCGCGCACGTCGAGGCCCGACAGCGTGGAGCGGACCACCATCTCCGAGGCGAACTCCATGCCGCCCGTCTGCAGTTGCAGCCGCAGGATCGAGTCGCGCCGGAAGCCGCGCAGCCCGCAGTGGAAGTCGCCGATCGCCGAGGGGAAGAACAGCCGCCCGATGAACGACAGCACCGGGTTGCCCAGATAGCGGTGCAGCGGCGGCATGGCGCCCGGGGCGATGCCGCCCTTGAAGCGGTTGCCCATCACCAGGTCGGCACCGTCGCGAAGCTGCTCGACGAAGGGCAGCAGCGCGGTGAAGTCGTAGGAGTCGTCGGCGTCGCCCATCATGACGTATTTGCCGCGCGCAGCCCGGATCCCGCCCATGAGGGCGTTGCCGTATCCCTTTTCGTCCACGTGGACCACGCGAGCTCCGGCATCGCGGGCCAGCTGCTGCGAGCCGTCCGTGCTGCCGTTGTCGGCGATCAGGACCTCGCCCTCGATGCCGTGCTCCTCCATGCACGCCAGTGCCTTGCGCACACAGACTTCCACGGTCTCCGCCTCGTTGAGGCAGGGCATGACCACCGTCAGTTCCACGTGTCTACCCTTCAGTTAAGGCTCTTCCAGTGCACCATCATGCCCTGTGCCCGAGTGTGCTCGGGTCAAGACCGAAAAACGACTGGCATTCTTTACAGCATGGTGAGCGTCGCGGAGATTACCCCTGTGGACCACTCCGCCCCTGGCTGGGCAGCCCGTGCGCTGTCCATGTTGCGCAGGCATCGGGTGTTCGCCGCGGCCTTCGGCGTCGGCGCCGTGCTGCGGCTCATCACCATGCTCGGCTACGGCCCGGCCATGTGGTTCAACGACTCCTACGAGTACGTCTCGGTGGCGCTGCACCCGCGGCCGCACCCGATCCGGCCGGACGGCTACAGCGCCTGGCTGATGTTGCTCAAGCCGTTCCACAGCTTCGCCCTGGTGACCTTGACACAGCACCTGATGGGCCTGGCCACGGCCGCCCTGATCTACGCGCTGCTGCGGATCAAGTTCCGGCTGCCCAAGTGGGGCGCCACGCTGGCGGCGGCGCCGGTGCTGTTCGACGCCTACCAGATCCAGCTCGAACAGCTCGTGATGTCCGACACCCAGTTCATGCTGCTCGTGGTGGGCTCGATCAGCCTGGTGTTGTGGAAGCGGCGGCTGTCATGGAAGTCGGGCGCGGTCATCGGCCTGCTGCTGGCGCTGACCTGGCTGACCCGCTCGATCGGCCTGCCGATCCTCGCCCTCGTGGTGCTCTACCTGCTGGTCAAGCGCACGGGCTGGCGCCCGGTCACGGCCGTCATCACCGCCTGCGCGATCCCCGTCATGGCCTACATGGGGTGGTTCGCCGCCGCCAACGGGAAGTTCGCGATGACCAACAGCGACGGCCTCATCCTGTACATGCGCACGGCCATCTTCGCCGACTGCAACAAGATGGACATCGACAAGTACAAGGAGGTCCAGCTCCTCCTGCTGTGCATCAACGACCCGGTCAACCAGCGCAAGGACTACGCGCAGTGGTATCTGTGGGGCCAGGGCAACGGCGACGGCACGGGCACCGGCGAGGTGCTGCACCGGTGGGGCACCAACAAGAAGTGGAGCGAGATCACCAACGACGCGGCCAGCGCGTTCGCCACCCGGGCGATCCTGTCGCAGCCCGGCGACTACCTGGCGGTGGTGGCTCGCGACTTCCTCCGCTCGTTCCACTGGGCCCGGCCCCGCTTCCCGGACGAGTCCACCTACAACATGTACCAGTTCAAGCCGTACGTCGAGATGGACGAGAACGGCCAGCCCAAGCGGCTGCCGAAGTGGGCCTCCTACGCGGGCGGCCGGACCGACACCGACGCGTTCAGCTACGAGCAGGGCCCGCCGGAGACCCGGATCGTGCACCCGTGGGCCGACATCATGAGCGGCTACCAGAAGGTGTTCTACCTGCGCGGCATCATGCTCGGCGGCATCCTGCTGATCGGCCTGTACGGCGTCGCGGTCCGCTGGCGCAAGTTCGGCGGCCCGGTGGTGCTGCCGTGGCTGGGCGCGGTCGGGCTGCTGCTGGCCCCGGCGGCGACGGCCGAGTTCGACTACCGCTACGTGTTGCCGGCCGTGCCGCTGGCCTGCATCGCGGCGGCGATCACGCTGCGCCGCGGGGTCAGGAGGGGCTCGGGACGGCGGTCACCCAGGCGCGGAGCAAAACCCGCGCCCACCACTCTGCCTGTGTGATCGTCTCGGCGGACAGCACCGGATAGAGCCACCAGAAGTTGATCAGCACGATGAGCGCGTACGCCCCCACGCCCGCCGCCCCGACCGCCCGCCGGCCCGGGGGCGCGTCCTGCCTGCCCAGGATCTGCCCCGCCACCAGCACGGTCGCCAGCACCATGAACGGCACCACGGGGATCATGTAGAACAGGTACATCGTGCGGTCGTCGGCCAGGGCGTAGTAGAACCAGGGCAGCCAGCCCGCCGCGAACGCCAGCAGGGTCGCCCCGGCCCGCCAGTCGCGGGAGCTCACGTACCAGGCGATGAGCCCGATCAGGGCGAGCACGGCGCCGTACCAGAGTGCCGGGGTGCCGACCCCGAGCACCGCCTGCGCGCACTGGTCGGCCCCGCACGCCGACGGCGGCAGGTCCGCCTTGTGGTGGAAGGGGATCGCCCGCAGCAGCAGCGGCCAGTGCCAGGGCTCGGACATGTACTGGTGATATTCGTGCAGGTTGCTGTGATAGCCGAGGACCTGTGTCTGGTAGTCCACCCACGACCGCACCGAGTCGGCCACGAAGAACCACGGCCCCGACGAGGTCGCCTGGTCCCAGTCGCGCCCCCACCCGCCGGCGCCGGCGAACCAGCCGGTCCACGTCGCCGCGAACGTCACCGCCGGCGTCAGCGCCATCTCGACCAGCCCTCGGGGCACGTCGTACGCCCACGCCCCCCGGTAGGGCTCGCGTAAGCCCAGGGCGCGCCGGGCTCCCATGTCCCACATGACGCTCAGGACCGCGAACGCGATCAGGAAGAAGATCCCCGACCACTTCACCGCGCACGCGGCCCCCAGGCAGACCCCCGCGGCGAGCCGCCACGGCCTGGCGCCGAGCCCCGGGCCGCGCGGGGTGAGCGGCGAGCTCTCGTACCAGTCCACGAGCCGCCGCCGTGCCCAGTCCCGGTCGGCCACGAGGCACGCGAACCCGGCCAGCACCCAGAACATCAGGAAGATGTCCAGCAGCGCCGTCCGCGACAACACCAGGTGCAGCCCGTCCAGCGCCAGCAGCAGCCCGCCCAGGCAGCCGAGCAGCGTGGAGCGGGTCATCCGGCGCGCCACCCTGGCCATGATCAGGATGGACAGCGTGCCCACCAGGGCAGCGGCGAAGCGCCAGCCGAACGGGTTCATCCCGAACAGCCACTCGCCCACCGCGATCATCCACTTGCCCAGCGGCGGGTGGGCGACGAAGGAGGCGCAGTCGGCGGGCTGCGGGCAGTCCCGGAAGATGTCCAGGTTGCCGGCCATGAGGCGCTGGTCGGCGACGGGGTTCGAGGCGTCGCCGAGCATGGTCCGCTCGACGCCGTGTTTCAGCAGCGAGTAGGCGTCCTTGACGTAGTACGTCTCGTCGAAGACGACGGCCCGGGGCTCTCCTAATCGGACGAAGCGCAGGATGCCGCCGAACAGCGCCACCAGCAGCGGCCAGAGCCAGCCCCACAGCGGACCCTCCTGCATGGGTGGCACAAGCCCTCGCGCTGAAACCCCCCAGTTCCTCACCATGCGCACCCTATGGGGTCGCGGATCTCCTGTGAAACAGGTCATAGAGCTCGCGCTTGGGCACCCCGGCCCGCTTGGCCACGTCGGCGATGGCGAGCTTGCGCTGCTCGCCCTCGGCGACCCGGCGGTCCACCTCCGCGACGAGCGCGTCGAGGTCCTGCCCGGCCGCATCGGCCACGTGGCCGGCCACCACGATCGTGATCTCGCCCTTGACGCCGGCGGCGGCCCACTCGGTCAGCTCGCCCAGGCCGCCCCGGCGCACCTCCTCGTATGTCTTGGTCAGCTCGCGGCACACGGCGGCCGGCCGGTCGGGCCCGAAGGCCGCCGCCATCGCCGCCAGGGAGCTCTCCAGCCGGTGCGGGGCCTCGAAGAAGACCATGGTTCGCTCCTCCCCCGCCAGGGCGGCCAGGCGGCGGGCCCGGTCGCCGGGCTTGCGCGGCGGGAACCCCTCGAAGCAGAACCGGTCACTGGCCAGGCCCGACACGGCCAGGGCGGTGGTGACGGCGCTCGGCCCGGGCAGCGCGGTGACCGTGACGCCCTCCTCGACCGCGAGCCGTGTCAGGCGGTAGCCGGGGTCGGAGACGCCCGGCATGCCCGCATCCGTGATCACCACGACCGTGCGGCCGTCCTTGAGCGCCTCGATCAGTTCCTGGGCGCGGCCCGCCTCGTTCTGGTCGTAGTAGGACACCACCCGGCCGGCGATCTCCACACCCAGCTCGCCGGCGAGCCTGCGCAGCCGCCTGGTGTCCTCCGCGGCCACGACGTCGGCGCTCCCGAGCACCTCGCGCAGCCGTGGTGAGACGTCGCCTGCCTGGCCGATGGGGGCCCCTGCCAGCACCAACTTGCCGTACCCAGTCACCTGACCATTGTGGCAGGGCATCCCAAATAGGCCGTGTTTCTGCGTTCGTCGCGGCTTGGGGCCCGTACGATGTCCGAATGGCGGTGACCGATTCCCCGTACCAGGGCCACGAGACCCTGGAGGCCGGCGACGACCGGCCTCCGACCGAGCCTCGCACCCGGTCCGTGCGCGAACGGGTCGTCCCTCCCATGCGCGGCAGCGTGCTGTGGGGGTGGATCGGCCCGCTGCTGGTCACCGTCTTCGGCGGCGTCCTGCGGTTCATCAACCTCGGTCATCCCAAGGCCGTGGTGTTCGACGAGACCTACTACGTCAAGGACGCCTACTCGCTGCTGCGATACGGCGTCGAGCGGATCATGCTCGGCGACGCCAAGAATCCCGTCGCCGACCAGCGTCTGATCGCCGGAAACCTGGACATCTTCAAGCACTGCCCGCAATCGTCCGACTGCGCCTCCTATGTGGTGCACCCGCCGCTGGGCAAGTGGATGATCGCGGCGGGCGAGTGGCTGTTCGGGATGACCCCGTTCGGCTGGCGCTTCGCCGCGGCGCTCATCGGCACGCTGTCGATCCTCATCCTGGCCAGGGTGGCGCGCCGGATGACCCGCTCGACGCTGCTCGGCTGCTTCGCGGGCCTGCTGCTGGCCCTCGACGGGCTGCACTACGTGCTGTCGCGCACGGCGCTGCTGGACATCTTCCTGATGTTCTGGGTGCTGGCCGCGTTCGCGTGCCTGGTGGTCGATCGTGACCAGGCCAGGGAGCGGCTGGTGAGCTGGTACGAGAGCTCGCCGGTGTCCTCCTTCGGGCCGTCGCTGGGGATCAGGTGGTGGCGCATCGGCGCCGGGGTCTGCCTGGCCATGGCGATGGCGGTCAAGTGGTCGGGACTGGCGTTCGCGGTCGCGTTCGCCGTCATGTCGCTGCTGTGGGACTTCGGCGCCCGGCGGGCGGTGGGGTTGCGGCGCCCGTACGTGGGGGCGTTCAACAAGGACGTGCCGCAGGGGTTCGTGGCGTTCGCGATCGTGCCGTTCTTCGCGTACATGGCCACCTGGACGGGCTGGTTCGTCACCGCCGCCGGCTATGGGCGCAACTGGGACCAGGCCACCTCGTCCATACCGTTCTTCATCTTCGACTCGATGCGGTCGTGGATCAAATACCAGTGGCAGGTCTACAGCTTCCACAGCGATCTGACCGCCTCCCATCCCTACATGTCCGAGCCCTGGCAGTGGCCGCTGCTGTTGCGCCCGGTCGCCTTCTACTACGAGGGCAGACAGAACACCTGCGGCGTCAAGGACTGCTCGGAGGCCGTGCTGGGGGTGGGCACGCCGGTGATCTGGTTCGGCGCGGTGGCGGCGCTGGTGGCCCTGATCACGTGGTACTTCTCCACCCGCGACTGGCGGGCCGCGGCCGTGGTGGTCGCCTACGCCATGGGCTGGCTGCCGTGGTTCTACTTCGCCATCGCCGACAACCGTACGATGTTCCTGTTCTACGCCATTCCGATGGTGCCGTTCATGGTGCTGGCCATCACGCTGTGCGCCGGGATGCTGATCGGACCGGCCACGCCGACGGCATCTGGCACCGTGCCGGTACGACGTACCATCGGAGCCGCCGTCGTCGGGGCCTTCGCCCTGCTGGCGCTGATCAACTTCTGGTGGCTGCACCCGATCTTGTCCGCCGACCTCATCCCCTACACCGAGTGGAAGGCCCGCATGCTCTTCGAGAAACGGTGGATATGACCCCGTTATCGCCCCCGCAATAGTGCTCTCTTAGGGTAGTCGCAGTGCAAGACCCAATACGCACCGGATTCGGTCATCGTCAGGCCCGGGGTCGATACGGCAAACTTCGTGGCATGAGTGCACCGGATGTCACCGCCCTACTCGCCGAGTTGGAGCGATCTCACCCGGACCTGGTCGAGGAGGCCCGGACCGCCGTCGAATGGTTGACGGGTGGGGAACCCCTGGAGACGGTGACACAGCTCGACGTCTGCGAGTTCCTCTGGTACACGTTGCCGATCAAGGTCGGGCCGCTCAAGCCGGGCGGCGACCACGAGCGCCTCGCGCGGGCGCTCGGCAGGCTGTTGCAGCTCGGCGGGATGGAACGATACGCCGCGCTGTGCGTCTCGCCGACGACCATGCACATCCTGCGCACGTACGCCCGCGAGGGCGAGGACGCCGGCACCGCCGCCTACCAGCAGGCGCTGGAGGCCACCGGCGTGCTCCCGCCCGACGTGCGCGAGCTGCAGTGGAGCATGATCATGGGGCCGGAGGAGCTGGGCGCGCACCTGGCCTGCTCCGCGGCGCTGGAGCTGGCGATCGTCGCCGGCGAGAACATCGACCGCATCGCCCTGACCCGCCGCTGGCTGACCGAGCCGCGGGCCGACCTGGGCGGCGACAGCTGGCTCAACCGGGTGCACGGCGAGCGCCTCAACCGGTGGGTGCTGGGCCGCGGCCCGGCCAGGCGGGAGCTGGCGCAGCCGTTCGAGGTGCGGCTGCACGCGCCCATCAAGCCGCAGCCGCTGCCGGTCCTGCACCGGCTGCTCTCCCTGGCCGCCTCGGAGGGCCTGCCGCTGCGGCTGGCGCCGTCGCCGGAGGCGCTCAGGCTGCGCGAGCTGGCCGAGCGGGAGCTGGGCGCGATCAGCCGCGACGGCGCACGGCTGGCCATCACCGAATACGGCCGGCGGCTGCTGAAGTCCCCCTCGGCCACGTGGTCGGCGGTCACCCGGCTGCTGCTGGCCAGGGGCGAACGCGAGTTCGAGGTGTCGGCGCGGGAGGCCGCGCTGCTGCTGCTCGCCGACGGCACGCTGATGTCGCCCGCCCAGTTGCGCGAGCGGGTGGCGGAGGTGGTCGGCGGTGAGGGCTGGCACCCGTCCGCCGGCCTGGAGGACGTCTCCGGCCCGGTGACCGACCTGATCGCCCAGCTCACGGCGCTGGGGCTGGCCTACAGCGACGAGCTGGCGGTGCGGGTGGACCGGCCGGGCCAGCTCGCGGCCCTGGCCGCCCTGCGCGCCCACGCTCTGCGGCCCCGCAAATACGTCAGCTCGGGCTGAACACGACTGTCAGGAGTTCATCGGACACGGAGGGTAGTTACCTGGCGGGAGTGCTCAATCGCCGGAGGGGGGCCGTCATGGAGGTGTTCCCGGCCATGCCGCTCGCTGAGTGGGTCGAGGCCAAGGAGACCTTTCACAGGTTCGCGCAGATCGTCGGCAAGATCCGGCTGGCGTCGAGCAACCGCCGCAACCACTGGTGGCAGGTGCCCTTCCACCCGACCGGGCGCGGGCTGACCACCCGGCCGATGGGCGGGCTCGGCGAGCAGCCGCTGTTCTGCATCGACTTCGATCTCGTCCGCCACCGGCTGGTGGTGGACGTGCTCGACGGGCGCGGCGCCGAGTTCAGCCTGATCGGCAGGTCGGTGGCGGGGTTCCACGACCGGCTGTTCGAGACGCTGGCGGGCCTCGGCATCCGGCCGGAGATCTGGGCGGTGCCGTTCGACCTGGGCGACGACACGCCGTTCGCCGAGGACACGCTGCACGCGCGCTACGACCCGGCGCTGATCAACCGCTACTGGCGGATCCTGGCGCAGGTGGTGCAGCTCCTGGACCGGTTCGCCGCCGACTTCGCCGGCAAGACGAGCCCGGTGCACCACTTCTGGCACACGTTCGACGTCGCGGTCACCCGGTTCACCGGGCGGGTGGTCCGGGTCTCGCCGGATGCCGACTCCGTCACGCGGGAGGCCTACAGCTGGGAGGTCATCAGCTCGGGCTTCTGGTTCGGGGACAGGGAGCGGCCCTGGCCGGCGTTCTACTCCTACACCGCGCCCGAGCCGGAGGGGCTGTCGCGGGAGCCGTTGTGGCCGTCGCAGGCCGAGTGGCTGCCCGCCCGGGGCAGCCACCTGGCGGTGCTGCGTTACGACGACGCCCGGGCCATGGAGGATCCCGTACGGGGCGTGCTGGAGTTCCTGGACAGCGCCTACCGCGCGGGAGCCAAGCTCACCGGGCTGGACGCGGAGGCGCTGAGCAGCCCCGGCGGGGTCACGGACCCGTACCACGCCAAGCGATGATCACGGAGCCGCTGCAGAGCTCCCTCACCCTGCCGCGCCGTCCCTCATCGCGCCGTGCAGGAACAGGTCCACCAGCTCGGCCGCGGTCAGCGGGGCCGGCCCCCGGCCCGCCGCCTGCACCAGGAGCTGGAAGGCATCGGCGAGCCGCTCGGGAGGGAGCCTGAGCCTGTCACGATCGGGCTCGAACAGCCCGGTCAGCACCTCGCGGGCGGTGTCCATCGCCGCCTCCCGCCCGGACACCGACGGCCTGCCCTTTTCGCCGGCCTCCCCGGGGTTTTCGGTGGAGGTGTCGTCCCGGGGCGTGCCGCGCGGGGGGGCGCCGCGTTGCAGGTGTCCGGAGACGGCCATGGCGCCCGCCACCGCGCCCATCCTGGCCACGTGACCGCGCATCACCTCGACCGCCTCGATCAGCCGCTCGGCCAGCGGCAGGGTCCGTGAGATCGCGGCCACGTGGGCGAGCATGTCGTCCGGCCGCAGCGCCTCCGCCATGCACTCCGTCACGCGTAGCCAGGCCGCCCCGGCGTGCAGGTAGCGCTGCTGCGGGAGACTCATCGCGCGGGCGGCCGCCTCCTCGTAGGCGAGCCGGGCGGCCGCGTGGTCACCGGCCCGCTCCAGGAGGTGCGCCCGGACCGCGTACAGCCGGTGGTAGGCCGGCCAGGACGTCGTGGTCCTGCTGCGAGCCGTAGGTGAGGATCATGTACTTCATGGGTCGCGCCTCTCTCCTGGTGTGCCTGTCACCGGATACGTCGGAGCCGAACCCGCCCCGCGGACATCCTGCCGGAAAATTCTTGCGGCACCATCGATGCTGTGCCTTACGCAACCACACCGGGCGGCGTCAAGCTGTCCTACCAGGTCCGCGGCGACGGACCGCCTCTCGTGCTCCTGCCGGGGCAGGCCAACGACCACCGCTGGTGGGACCCGGTACGCGCGGACTTCGACGCGGCCTACCGGACGATCACCTTCGACTACCGGGGCACCGGCGAAAGCGACAAACCCGACGAGCCGTACACCACTCGCGGCTTCGCCACCGACGTGCTGGTCGTGCTGGACGAGCTGGGGATCGACCGGGCCCGCGTCTACGGGACCTCGATGGGCGGCCGGGTGGCCCAGTGGCTCGCGGCCGACCATCCCGGGCGGGTGACGGCGCTGGTGCTCGGCTGCAGCTCGCCGGGCGGTGCCCACGGCATCGAGCGTGACAACGGCGTACGCCGGTCGCTGGCCCAGCCGGACCGGGCGGCGGCCGAACGGGCGCTGCTGGAGCTCATGTACACGCCCGGCTGGCTCGCCACCCATCCCGGCCCGTACCACACGATCGGCGACCCCGGCATGCCCGCGCACGCCCGCCGCCGGCACCTGGCCGCCAGCGCCGGGCACGACGCCTGGGACGCGCTGCCGTCCATCGCCGCGCCGACGCTGGTCGTGCACGGGACCGACGACGTGTTCAACCCGGCCGCCAACGCACCGCTGCTGGCCGGACGCGTCCCCGGGGCGGAGCTGCGGCTGATCGAGGGGGCGCGGCACGCGTACTTCGAGGAGTTCCGCGAGGTCGCGAGCCCGCTGGTGCTGGACTTCCTGGCCGGCGCCGCTCTCTGACATGAATGGGCTGGACAGCGCGCGATCAGGGTTGCTAGGTTGCCGCGTATGTCCAGCCCTGAGGCGTCAAGACGCTAGCCACCGGTCATCCGGTGGCCGTCCAGCGTCGCCGCCCTGTGCTCACAGGCTGGTCTTCGTCGCGCGGGCCCATACCCTGTGCTTTCTCCTGATCTGCGACCGCTCGCCATTCGGATCACCGTGATGCGGACTGTTTCCCCCCGAACCGGGCGTCAGGCTCTCTGACATCCCGGGCGGTTTCCCGGCGCGGCAGGCGGTTCGGCCTGCCCGCCCCGATCCACGATGTGGTCGCGGAGCTTTCTCATGCCTTTCGCTGTTTACCTGCTCGGACTGGCGGTCTTCGCCCAGGGCACGTCCGAGTTCATGCTGTCCGGCCTGATACCGGGCATCGCGCGGGACCTGCAAGTGTCCATCCCCGCCGCCGGGCTGCTGACCTCGGCGTTCGCCGTCGGGATGGTGGCCGGGGCGCCGCTGATGGCGGTCCTGTCGTTGCGCTGGCCGCGGCGGCACGCGCTGCTGGCGTTCCTGCTCACCTTCCTGCTCGTGCACGTCGTCGGCGCCGTCACCACCAGCTACGAGGTGCTGGTCGCCACCCGCGTCGTGGCCGCGCTGGCCAACGCCGGTTTCCTGGCCGTGGCGCTGGCCACCGCCATCGCCCTGGCGCCGCCGAACGCCAAGGCCCGCGCCACCTCCGTCCTGCTCGGCGGCGTCACCATCGCCTGCGTGGCGGGCGTGCCGGGCGGGGCGCTGCTGGGCGAGGTGTGGGGGTGGCGGTCGGCGTTCTGGGCGGTGGCCGCCGCCCTGGTCCCGGCCGTCCTCGCGGTGCTGAGGTCGGTCCCGGGCGACTCCGGTACGCCGGCGCGGGGCGGCTCCCCAGGCCCGGCCCGTGCGACCGTGCGTGGGGAACTGCGCTCGCTCCGGCAGGTCCGGCTGCTGGTGCTCCTGCTGCTGGGAGCCCTGGTGAACGGCGCCACCTTCTGCGCCTTCACGTACCTCGTGCCGCTGCTGACCGGCGACACCGGCATCGAAGCGGGCTGGATGCCGGTCCTGCTGGCGCTGTTCGGGCTGGGCTCGTTCGCCGGGGTGACGATCAGCGGGCGGGTGGCCGACGCGCGGCCCATGCGGCTCCTCGTGGGCGGCGGAGTGGCGTTGGCGGCCGGGTGGATCGTCTTCGCGGCGACGGCCGGGGCCGTAATCCCGGCGATCGTGCTGGTCTTCGTCCAGGGGACGCTGTCGTTCGCCGTCGGCTCCACCCTCATCTCGCAGGTGCTGTACACGGCGGCCGGCGCGCCGACGCTGGGCGGCGCCTCCGCCACGGCCGCCTTCAACGTGGGCGCCGCCGTCGGGCCGTGGCTCGGGGGGATGGCCATCGGGGCGGGGCTCGGGTTCCGGTCGCCGCTGTGGCTGAGCGCGCTGCTGGTGACCGTCGCGCTGGCCTTGGGAGCGGCCGCCCGGGCGGGCCGGTCACGGGCGAACCAGGTGGAGGAGCGGCAGAAGCATGGGGCACAGTGAAGGCATGGATCTCGCCTCTCATTTCGAGCGGGAAGTACGCGCGTTCCACGCCGCCGCCCAGCAGGCGGCCGGCACCGGCGGCGCTCCCCTGGTGCCGTCCTGCCCCGGCTGGTCGGTGTGAGGTGCCCCTGATCTTCCGGACACGGTGCCAAGTAGGGTGCTGACTGGTCTGGAAGGAAGGGTTCGTGGCGGGGAAGAACTATTCAGAGGAGTTCAAGCTGATGTTGTTTCCTCTGGCAGCGCGTCCCGGCCGGCGACCTCGACGTGCGTGGCGACCGCGACATGCTCGACCGCTACTTCGTCCTGGTGCCGCCGATATGATCCGTTCCCGGCTTTCGGGGGCGGGCCTTTGAGTCGCGGGCGACCCCCGGCACAGTGACCGGTATGTTCGAGATCTTCCTGTTGGCCCTGTGGGTGGGGTTGTTGTTCAACGCGGCGCCCGGCGCGGTGTTCAGCGAGTCGTTGCGGCGCGGGATGCGCGGCGGGTTCGGCCCGGCGTTCGCGGTGCAGGTCGGCTCGCTGGCGGGCGACGCCGTGTGGGCGCTGCTGGGGCTGGCCGGGGTCGGGGCGCTGTTCACCGTCCCGGCCCTGCGGGTGCCGCTGACCGTCGGCGGCTGCCTGCTGCTCGCCTGGCTCGGCCTTACGGCCCTGCGCACGGCCGCCTTCCCGGGCCGCGGGTCGCCACCGAACCCGCCCGGCCCGCACCCGGACGGGTCACCGAGCCCGCCAGGCCCCGGGTCTCACCCGGACGGGTCACCGAACCCGGCCGGTCGTGAGACCCGGACGGTGGAGCGTGGGGCGCTCGCGGTCGGGATCGCGATGTCGATCGGAAATCCCTGGAACATCATCTACTGGTCGGGGGCGGCCAGTGCGGTCGGTGCGGTGCTGGGGCGGGAGCCGGGGGTGGCGAGCCTGGCCACCTTCTTCACCGGGTTCATGACCTCGTCCCTGCTCTGGTGCTTCGTCTGCGCGGGGCTCATCGCCCTGCTGCGCCGGGCCCTGCCGCCCGCGGCCGTACGCCTGCTGGAGGCGGCCTGCGGGATCTCGTTGCTCGTCTTCGCGGCTCTCCTGCTGGCCCGGCTCTTCTGACCCTTCGCGGGAACGCCCGGTTCTCCCGGGCGTCTCGGCGCCGTCTCCCTGCCGATGGTCGGCCGTAAGGATAAATAGGTGGTGGCCGAATGAGGGCCACGGCTACCGTGACTGCCAGGTAAGCGAGCGGGCGGGGCCTGGACACCCCGTCCTCCTGCCAGCCGTGCGAACCCGCGGCTCACCGTACGGAATCGACCGACGGCGAGGCGATGGTCACCTCGGGCACCGTCCTACCAGCCCGGAGCCGCGGGATCCCACTTCCTGCCGTCGTCACCGGTCGGCGAAGGCGTCGATGGCCGCCCGCAGTTCCTTCCTGAACGTGTCGCTGCCGGTGTGCCCGGAGTCCTCCACGATGACCAGCTTGGCGTCGGGCCAGGCGCGGGCCAGCTCCCAGGCCGTGTCGAGCGGCCCGCCCAGATCCAGGCGGCCGTGGACGAGCACGCCGGGGATCCCGGCCAGCCGGCCGGCCTCGCGCAGCAGCACGCCCTCCTCCAGCCAGGCGCCGTTGGAGAAGTAGTGGGCGCAGATCCGTACGAACGCGTGCAGGGCCTCGGTGGGCCGGTCGCTGTAGGCGTTCGGATTGCCGTTGGGCTCCATGGAGATCACCGTGTCCTCCCAGGCGGTCCAGTCGCGGGCCGCCTTGTCCCGGACGGCGAAGTCGGGGTCGGTCATCAGCCGCCCGTACGCCGCGAGCAGCGACGGCAGGTCACCGTCCCGGTCGGCCTCCGGGAGCCCCAGCCTGAACCGCTCGAATCCCTCGGGGAAGAACCTCCCCACGCCGCGGTAGAGCCAGTCGATCTCGGAGCGGCGGGTGGTGGTGACCGCCGGGATGACGATCTCCGTCACCCTCTCGGGATGGGTCTCGGCGTAGGCCAGGATCAGCGTCGAACCCCACGACCCGCCGTACAGCAGCCACTTGTCGATGCCGAGGTGCTCGCGCAACTGCTCCATGTCGGCGATCAGGTGGTGGGTGGTGTTGTTGCTCAGGTCGGTGGCCGGGTCACTGGCGTGTGGCCGGCTCCTGCCGCAGTTGCGCTGGTCGAACAGCACGATCCGGTATTTCTCGGGGTCGAAGGCGCGGCGCGAGCCGGGCGTGCACCCCGAGCCGGGGCCGCCGTGGACGACGAGGGCGGGCTTGCCCTCCGGGTTGCCGCAGACCTCCCAGTAGACGAGGTTGCCGTCACCGGTGTCGAGCATGCCGTGGTCGTAAGGCTCAATCGGGGGTCTCAAAGGTCAACTCCTCCAGAGATATAACAGTGCTTTTATATTACCGCCTTCCCCTCTCTCTTCAGCGACAAGCCAGTGGTCCGCGGGGCAAAGAGCGTCGGGGGACCTCGACGTCGAGCTCACCTACACGCGCTGGGCGACGCGCCGGGCGTACACCTCGATCTCGATCTTCATGCGGGGGTCGGCCAGGCCGCACACGAGCATCGTGGCGGCCGGCCGCACCGCGCCGAAGCACTCGCGCAGGACGGGCCAGCAGGGCTCGAAGTCCGCGCGGTCGGGCAGCAGGGTATGGATCGCCCTGAATTGCCGGTGGCTCAGTTGCACGCCTTCCTCGTCCTGGCCGATGAGCCGCACTTCGGCCACGCCGCCGAGCGCCTCGGTCAGTGGCCGGACCGGGCGGCTCCGGCTGGGCTTCGCCGCCTCGCTCGCCTTCACAGTGCTGCCCAGGTTGCTGCACGCCCACCGGGAGCGGTTCCCGGACGTCCGCCTGGAGATCCGCGAGATGACCACGGGTTCGTCCCCCGGGTGGCGCAGCACGCGGTGGAATGGCAGACGGTGTGCGCGCTGGTGGGGGCCGGGCTCGGCGTCTCGCTGGCGCCCGCGAGCATCCGCCGGATCCGCCTCAAGGGGGTGGCCTTCCGCGCGATCGAGCCCGGCGCCCGCACGCGGGTGGCCGTCGCCTGGCGCGCCGACGACACGAATCCGCCGGTCGCCGGGCTACTGGCGACCATGCGCGAAGCGGGCCCTACAGCAGCACGGGCAGCTCGACCGGCCCCTCGGTGATGATCGACTCCGTGTAGACGACCTCCTCCGGTTTCACCGCCAGCCGCAGATCAGGAAATCTGCCGAACAACGATGACAGGGCGATCCGCGTTTCGAGCCTGGCCAGCGGTGCCCCGAGGCAGAAGTGCGGGCCACGGCCGAACCCCACATGCGGCTGCGGGCCGCGCGAGATGTCGAACCGCGCGGCGTCCTCGCCGAAGCGGGCCGGGTCCGTCCCGGAACCGCCGATCCCGACCATGATCGGCTCTCCGGCCCGGATCGTCACCCCGCCCACCGTCACGTCCCGCAACGGGTAACGGAAGAAGACGGTGATCACGGAGCTACGGCTGCGCAGTGCCTCCTCGACCACGTCCTCCCAGGCGTCGCGCTCGCGCGCCCGGGCCAGTTGCTCGGGGTCCGAGCACAGGGCGATGACCGTGTTGGCGATCAGGTGCACGGTGGTCTCGTGCCCGGCGACGAGCATCAGCCACAGGAGCCACAGCATCTCGTCGGCCGACAGCCGGTCGCCGTCGTCCTCCTGCACCTTGATGAGCCCGGTGGTGAGGTCGTCGCCGGGATCGCCCCGCTTGCGCTCGATGAAGTCGGCCAGGTAGGCCAGCAGCGCCCCGCCCGCCCCGGCGATCTCCTCCGCGGTGGCGGAGTGCGACAGCATCACCGCACTCCAGTCCCGGATCTGGCGGCGCTCCTGCTCGGGAACGCCGAACAGCTCGCAGATCACGGTCACCGGCAGCGGCTCGCTGAAACTCCGTACGAGGTCGACCGGGCCTTCCTGGCCCGCCATCTGGTCGAGCAACTCGTCCGTCAGTGACTGGATCCTCGGCTCCAGCGCCTGCACCCGCGCGGGGGTGAACGCCCGGTTGACGAAGCTGCGCAGCCGCCGGTGGTCCGCGCCGTCCTTGATCAGCAGGTGCTCGCCCACGATGACCTGCCGCAGCGGCCAGTCGGCGGGGATGCTGCCGTCGTGCAGGGCGGGGAAGTTCGCCGGGTCCTTGCTGTAGAGGGTGCCGTCGTTGGCCAGGACCTCGTTGACCAGATCGTACGAGGTCACGAGCCAGGCCTTCACCTTGCCGGGCAACTCGATGGAGATGATCGGTCCGTGCTCGTCCCGGTAGCGGGTGTACGTCTCGGATGTCCGCTCACCGGGGACCGGAACTTGGGGAAGCGTACTCATTGGAGGTCTCCAACGTAAGGGTCCGCTCCTACTCTCCGCTACGCGTGTGAGCGGGCCAAGGCGCTTCGTTGTCACCGCCTGGCGGCCAAGTCCTGCCCGCCGTGCTACTTCCCCTGTCCCCGTCGAGGGCTTTCGGCCTGACCGGCCGGTCTGCCGTCCGACCGGGTCAGAAGTCCGTGATCGTCAGCCCCATCGACCGCGCCGTACCCGCCACGACCTTGACCGCCTGGTCCAGGTCGGTGGTGTTCAGGTCGGGCAGCTTGGCCGCGGCCACCTCCCTGAGCTGCGCGACGCTGACGGTCCCGCCGCTCTGGTGTCCGGGCCGGGGGCTCCCGCCGTCCAGCCCGGCCACCCGGCGGATCAGTGACGCCGTCGTCGGCTGCTTGACCGCCACGTCGAACGTCCGGTCGTCGTAGACCGTGACCACCGCCGGCACGACGTGCCCGCGCATGCCCGCCGACAGCGCGTTGTACTGCTTGCAGAACTCCATGAGGTTGATGCCGAGCGGCCCGAGGTCCTTGCCGACGCTCGCGGGCCCCGCCTCACCAGCCTGAATGTGCAGGGTGACGACTTTGGTCACCTTGTTCTTGGCCATGCGCGGTACGCTAAAGTCTCCTGTTACTGGAGATTCAAATGGATTATTCGATCGGCACCCTGGCCGCGCTCACCGGCGTGTCCGTCAAGACGATCCGCTTCTACTCCGACGAGGGCATCCTGTCCGCGCCCGAGCGCACCGCGGCCGGCTACCGCCGTTTCACCGACGACCACCGCGCTCACCTGGAGTTGGTGCGCACCCTGCGGGAGATCGGCGTCGACCTGGCGACCATCCGCTCGCTGGGCCGCCGCCCGCTCAAGGATGTCCTCGCCCTCCATCTGCGCTCCGTCGAGACGCAGCTCACCGCGCTCCAGCGCACCAGGACCGTGCTGCGGGCCACGCTCGAAAAGGACGACCCCACCGACGCGGATCTGCGCAGGCTGCACGCGCTGGGCCGGTTGGGCCAGGCCGAGCAGGCCATGCTGCTGGACTCGTTCGTCGACCAGGTGGGCGGCGGCATCCACGCCCGGCACCAGTGGCTGGCGAGCATGCGGGAGTGCATGCTGCCCGACCTGCCGGAAGAGCCGACGACCGCGCAACTCGACGCCTGGCTGGAGCTCACCGCACTGCTCGCCGACGACGACTTCCGCGACAGCCTGCGCAGATCGACCGACGATTTCTGGTCGGAGCCGGACAACCTCGACGCGTGGCGGCAGACCGTCACCGTCATGGTCGACGAGATCGGCAAGGCCGGCGTCGCCCCCGACTCCCCCGAGGCCGCCCCCGTGCTGGCGCGGATCCTGGAGCTGACCGGCCAGACCCGCGAGGAGTGGCTGCGCGTCTTCGACGAGCACGACCCGCGCGCGGAGCGGCTGTGGAGGCTCGTCGCGATCATCAGGGGCGTGGAATACCGGCCGCCGCCCACCGCGCTGGCCTACTCCTGGCTGGAGCGGGCGCTGCGCCACTCCGCCGGCGAGCCCGAGCGCGGCTGACCCGCCGGCCGCGCCCGGCGGCCGGCGGTCACCTCGTGCCCAGCAGGGCTCCGAAGGCGGTGGCGAAGAAGGCGTCGAAGGCCATCGGCACACCTCCGCCTATCAATATGACCAGTCGTCTAAAGAGTGTGAAATTTACGTTCAGCCACTTGCGCCACTCTGAGACGACCGGTCATATTGGAGTGGGTTCGATTCGTTCGGAGGAGGAACATGTCAACGTACCGAGCGTGCGAAGTGACTGGTTCACGCCAGTTTCGCCTGGTCGATCGCGAGGTGACAGATCCGGCGCCTGGTGACGTACGCGTGCGGGTGCACAGTTGCGGGGTGTGCCACACCGACGCGATGGCGGTGGAGGGGCTGCGTGCCGACCCGATCAGCGTCGCGACGGGTGAGCTGATCTTCGGCACCCGGTCCATCAACGGCAGCCTGACCGGCAGCTCGATCGAGAACGAGGACAATCTCGCCTTCAGCCTCCGGCACGGCATCCGCCCCATGACCGAGGTGCTGCCGCTGTCCGGGGCACGCAAGGCGTACGAGCACATGTTGTCCGGCGACGCGCGGTTCCGCGTCGTGCTGGACATGGCAACCTGAGGAGTTCCCCCATGCACATCGACACTGCCGTCGCCGTCGTGACCGGCGGCAACCGCGGCTTCGGCCGGCACCTCGTCGCGCAGCTCATCGAGCGCGGCGCCAGGGTCTACGCGGCGGCCCGCGACCCCGAGACCGTGGACGTGCCCGGCGCGCTGCCGCTGCGGATCGACCTCAACGACCCCGGCTCGGTGTCGGCCGCCGCCCGGGTCGCGGCCGACGCCACCCTCCTGATCAACAACGCCGGCATCTCCACCCGGACGAACCTGCTGGACGGCGACCCCGGCAAGACCCGGCTGGAGATGGAGACCAACTTCTTCGGCCCGCTGGGCGTGACCCGCGCCTTCGCCCCCGTCATCGAAGGCAACGGCGGCGGAGCGATCCTGAACGTCCTGTCCATCCTGGCCTGGCACCACCTGCCGCCCTTCGGCGCCTACAGTGCGGCCAAGGCGGCCTCGTGGGCGATGACGAACGCCGTCCGGCGGCAGCTCGAACCCCGGGGCATCCAGGTCACCGGCCTGTACGTGGCCTTCATGGACACCGACATGGCCGCGGACGTGCCGCCGGAGCAGAAGTCCGACCCGGCGGTGATCGCCCGCAGGGCCCTGGACGAGCTCGCCGCCGGCGCGACGGAGATCGTCGCCGACGACCTCACCCGCTCGGTCAAGGCCGGTCTGTCCGCCCCGCCGATTCCTTGACCTGCGGGCTCACGCTGTACGGCTCCCCGCAGAAATAGCGGTTGAGCGCGTCGATACCGGCCAGCAGCATCGGCGCGACCGCCGGATCGTTGCGCTGTACGTTGATCGACAACGTCATCCGCCGCCTGCCCGCGGCGTCGGCGAAGCTGAAGGTCTCGTAGCCGGGGATGGAGCCGGTCGCCCCCCACGTCTCGCCGCAGGTGAGGCCCACCGACTCCAGCCCGAGACCGTAATGAGGGAAGACCGGGGCCTGCGGTGTGGTGACGCCGGTGCGCATCTGGGCGAGCGACTCCGGGCCGACCAGCTTGCCGCTGAAGAGGGCCTGGTAGAAGCGGTTCAGGTCGCGGGCGTCCGACACCACGCCGTACGCGGCCCAGGCGAAGGACGGGTTGAGCCGGGTGATGGGCCGCAGATCGGCCAGGTCGGCGCCGTCCGGCAGGTAGTAGCCGGTGGCGTGCGGGCCGCGAATGTCCTGGCTGGTCACGGGCAGGTACGAGCGGGTCATGCGGGCCGGGCGGAAGATCCGCCGTGCCAGCTCGTCGCCCAGGTCGTGCCCCGTCACCTTCTCGACCAGCAGCCCGAGCAGGATGTAACCGGTGTTGGAGTAGGCGAAGCCGCCCTTCGGCGGGCGGGGCAGCCGCTCGGCCTCGGCGATGAGCCGATCGGGGGTGTAGGTGCGGCGGCCGTACTGCTCCGGGTCGTCGAACTCGGCGGCCTTCGGGTAGTCGGCCAGGCCGCCCGTGTGGTTGAGCAGCTCCCGCACCGTGATCTGGTCGTCGTGCGCCACCAGCCCGGGGAGCCGCCTGCCGATCGGCTCGTCCAGGCTGATCCTGCCCTCCTGGACGAGCTGCAGCACCAGCGTGGCCACCATGCTCTTGGTGACGCTGGCGACGCGGAACCTGGCCTGGCGAGGCACCGGCGTCCCGGTGTCCAGGTCGGCGGTCCCGCTGGTGGCGATCCAGGTGCCGTGGTCGTCGTCGATCCGGGCCAGGACACCGGGCGCGCCGGCGGCCACCATGGCGTCGAGCGCCTGCCGTACCCCGGCGGGCTCGGCGTGCCGCGCCCGCGCGTGGGCCGGTTGGGGGGACAGCAGTCCCGCGGTGAGGAGCAGGGCGGCCACCAGGCGGCGGCCGTTGACGAGAGGCATTCGTGCCTTCCTTCTGAGGGTCCTTCGGGACGATCTCCATCCTCGGAAGGCCGGCGGCCGATCTCGTCCCCATCCGGGACGAACTCGCCCTGCGACGACGGTCGCACCACGGGTACGACTGCGGGCGCAGGCCGCCCGGCTTCGCCCACGGACACCGGATGGGCGTCGCCGGGCGGCTCGGCCCGGAGGGCAGCCGCCTCAACGCCCTGGCCTTCGTCACCGACCCGGAGCTCGGCGCGATCGACACCCCGAACGGGCGGGTCGAGTTCGTCACGGCCGTCGGGGTCACCCGCGAGGAACTCGCCGAGGCCAAGGCCACCAGCAACGACCTGGTCCTGGGCCGCATCGCCGGTGTGGACGGCATCCCGATCACCGACGTCACCCGCTGACCACGTCCTCGGCGGCCGGCACCGCCAGGTCCTCCGCCGCCCGCCTGGCGTCCGCTTCGGCGGGGGCGCCCATCGGTCCGGGGCTCAGTGCCCCGGGATCAGATCGAGGACGGCCTTGCCCGGAACGCGGCGGCCGAGGAGGGCGTCGATGGCCTCACCCACCTGGTCCCAGGGGCCGCGCCAGCCGATCTGCGGATCGAGCCGGCCCCGCTCCAACAGCCCGATCAGGTAGCCGAGGTCCGCCCCGAAGGGAGCGGTCACGGTGAAGGGCTCGAGCCGCTTGCGAACCCCTCGCATGCGCTCCTCCTCGAAGTCGATGACCGTCGGCTCGCGGGACGCCCATCCCACGGACAGGGCGACCCCGCCCTCCTCCAGCCGCCCGAACGCCTCGGCCAGCAGCTTGCCGCCCACGTTGTCGACGACGCCGAACACGGGATCGGCGGGCCGCGCCGACCCGACCAGGATCTCGGCGGCGCCCAGCGATGTCAGCCCCTCGGCGCGTTCGGGACGCCCCACCGAGGCGACGACATGCGCTCCCGCCTGCGCGGCGAGCTGCACGACGAACCGTCCCACACCGCCCGACGCTCCGGTCACCAGCACCCGGCGGCCGAGCACCGGGCCCAGCCGGCGCACCACTTGCAGGGCGGTGACGCCCGCCGCCGGAAGCGCACCGGCCACGCCGGGGTCGATCGCGGCAGGCACGGCGGCCAGGTTCGCCGTGTCGACGGCCCGCCGTTCGGCCCATCCGCCCGTCCCCGCGAACGAGGCGACCCGCGTGCCCTCCGGCGGGCCCGAGCCGTCGGCGGCGGCCCGCACCACGACGCCCGCGGCGTCCTTGCCGAAGATCTCACCCGGAAGGAGCTGCCGGGCGGCGAAGGCGAGCTCACCGAAGTTCAGGGATGCCGCCTCCACCTCGATCAGCGCCTCTGACGCTCGTGGCTCGGGCTCCTCGACCTCGGCGAAGCGTACGCCGTGGGCGGCCTCGGGATCGTAGACCAGCGCTCGCATCTTTACTCCTCAACTGAACTAACTGACTAGTAAGCTTTTGGAGCATAACAGACCGAACTAACCGGTTAGGATGGCTCCATGCCGCGCCACACACCCGCTCGCGAGCGGTTGCTGAAAGCCGCACGCGAGCTGTTCTACGCCGAGGGTTACGGGGTTTCGATCGACGCCGTCACCGAGCGCGCCAAGGTCGCCAAGCCGACCGTCTACGCGCACTTCAAGTCCAAGGACGACCTCATCGGCACCATGCTCACCCTGGCGTGCGACGACTGGTTCACCGAACTGGACGCCGAGCTCGAACGGCGCGACGGCGACCCGCCGGCACAACTGCTGGCACCGTTCGACCTGCTGGTGGCGGATCTTCCCGACCCGGCCTACCACGGCTGCATCCTGGTCAACAGCGCCGCGGCCTTCCTGTCCCCGCAGCACCCCGCCAATCACGCGCTCGCCACCCATCACGCGCGCATGCTCGCGCTCTTCGAACGCCTGGCCACCGAGGCCGGAGCCGCCCAACCGGCCGGCCTGGCCAGGCAACTCCTGCTGCTCTACGACGGGGTCAAGACCCGCGGCCTGGTCGACCACACCGGCGCCGCGGCCCACGACGCCCGCACGGCGGCCACGGCACTCCTCGCCGACGCGACCAAAAGATCTTCGTAGGCGTACGGACGGCGCCCAGGACCTACCTGCACGCCGTCCGGAGATTGGCATTCGTGGTGCTCTACGACGCGAACGTGCTGTACGGCACAACTCTGCGCGACCTGCCGCTGTGGCTTCCTACACGCCGCGCCGCCGTTGAAGCCGCGGCTGTCGGCCTTCGGTGAGCAGTCCCGCCAGGCGGTCCGCGAGCTCGACGAGCCAGTCCAGCTGCGATCCGCCGCGGGCGGTGCGAAACCCGTGGCGCCGGCCCCAGAAGGCGGCCTGGACGGCGTGGAACTGCGCCCAGCGCTGGGCGCGCTCACGGTCGACCTCCGCGGCCTCGGCGAAGATGTCCAGCGTACGGTGGAGCGCCCTGCGCAGGTCGTCCGCTTCGACCAGCCTCAGCGCATGGGTCTTGAGCAGCGTGCCGCCGTCGTAGGCGGGGTCCCCCGCGTGCCCCTTGGGATCGACGGCCAGCCAGGGCTCACGATCGGCGCGCAGGATGTTCCTGGCGTGGAGGTCGCCGTGCATGAGGGTGTCCGGCTGGACGCGGCCCAGCTCGCGTACGGTCGCCACGGCGGCGTCCAGCACGTACTGCGGCAGTGTGTGCGCCAGTTCCTTGGCGTCCGCGCGTAGCTGCGCCTCCCACGTGCCGGCCTGGTCGCTCAGCCGGGGCAGGCCGGGCGGCGCGGGGACGGCCAGGCGGTGCAGGATCCGGCCCGCGATCGTCACGGCCTCGTCGCCGTCCTCGATCTCCGCCAGCGATGTGGTCCGGACACGTTCGAGCAGCATGGCGAAGCGCTCGTCGTCGCGCTCGTACAGCAGAACGGCTCCGCGCCCGCCCCAGACCGCGAACGCGTCCGGCTCGTGCACGTTGCCGGGATGCGGGAACGACACCTTCAGCACAGCGGTGCCCTCCCGCCGGCGTACCGGGATGATGACCCCGACACCGCCGTGGACGACCTCGCCGTCCGGTACGCACTCCCAGCGCCGCAGCAGGCGGTCCACGATCCCGGGCAGCTCGGCCAGCCAGGCCGCTCCGGGATCTCCTTCACGCTGGACCGTGTTGCGGGCGAACGCCTCCGGTACCTCGATCACCCGGGGCACCCTAGCGCCACCAGCCCCGACCCCACGAGAGGGGGCCTGCTTTCCGAGCCTGCTCCGGACGTCGAGGCAGGGGGTCAGGCCCAGGCCCCTGGCGCCCGCTGCTGCTGACCACCGGACGACTGCGCCGGGCGATGTCCCTCCCGCCCGGCCAGGCCGGCCCCGAGGCAGCGGCTCACGCACCTGCGACGGGCCGGGCCGGCGCCGGCCGGCCTTGGGGGCAGGGACCACGTTCTGCCAGGCGGTCAGCGACGCCCCCCATCGCCTCCTACCGAACCGGGATCGCGAGTGGGGCCGTTGTGTGCAGATTCCAGCGGTACACCCACTCGGGTTCCAGGACCCTCTCCTGCACGATCAGGGCCACCTGCTCGACGTTGACGCCGACCGGCTCGGCTTCGACCGCGTCCAACGCCTCCACGTACGGCCCGGCCGGCCCCGGCGCGTTGAAGTAGGTCAGGCTCACGTGCGGGTGAAAGTCCTTGGCCTGCTGTGCCGATGCGCCGCCGTCGGACACCTCGGCGATCCCGGCCCTGATCTCCCGCCAGATCTGACGCACGGGCTCGGCAGGAGCCGGCACCAGGACCACGGCCTCGCCGACGACCGTCGGGCGATGGAAAGTGAGCTCGACCGGCTTGAGCTCTCCCAGACGCGCGCTGACGGCCTCGATCACCCGTGCGAGCCGCTCGCCGGACACCTCGTCGACGAACCCCACCGACTGCACGGTCAGGTGCAACCAGCTCACCGGAATCGGGTTGTGGCCCTCGGTCGCCGCCAGGGCGCTCTGGTATCGCTCCGCCAGCCGGTGCAGTCGCGGCGCGTGTTCGAAGGTCAGGTGCCAGGTGTAGACCAGGCGACCCGGCCGCCAGCCCGTACGGGGCCACCAGTGCGAGCGAACCTCGTGGATGGTCATCGGCCTGCCTCAGCTCTGGGAGGGCGTTCGCCTCCGGGGTCAACCACATACCCATCAATGGTCCACGGCCCGACCCACCGGCGTCACCGGGCCCCGCGTCCGCGCCTGGTATGTGCCTCTGTTGCGCCTGCTGTTTCCCGACGCCGGGCTGACGCCTGGGCTCGCCCCTCATCGCTTGTCGTTCTCCCCGAACGGATGGGTCGGCGATCACGGTGTCCGCCCGCTGACCGACCAGGGCCAGAGGAACTCGCCGCCGGGGACGGATTCCGCCGGCCGGTGGGGTCAGATCAGGCCGAACAGGGAGGCGGCGGTCGCGCCGAGGACTCGTTCGCGGACCTCGCCGGAGGTGGTGACGCGTTCGACGGTCGCCCTGGCCAGCACGGGGTCGCCGTAGGGGGCGTCGGAGCCGAACAGGGTGCGGTCGGGGATCTCGGCGATGGCCAGACGGACGGCTAGGATGATGCCGGCGGTGGACAACTCCAGGTACATGTTGGGCGTGTCACGCACCAACTCGACGGCGTCCATCCAGTTGAGCCCGCCGAGCTGGCTCACGACCAACGGCACGCGCGGGTGCCTTCGGGCCAGTGCGGCCAGGGTGCGCAGGTCGTCGGCCGTCGTGGGCGCGTAACCGTGGACGATCACCGGCAGCCCGCCCTGATCGCCGGACGCCCGGAGCACGGGTTCGACGAGGGCCGCCTGGCCGGGGGGGCGGAGTCAGCTCTCCGATGCCGCGCAGCCCTCGCCCCACGACCTCCCGTTCCACCATGTCCGCGATCTGCTCGTCCGGCAGCCCGAGTGGCACCGAGCCGCAGCCGAGGAACCGGTCGGGCCAGGCCGCCAGGGCGGCGTCCAGTTCCGTCCAGGCGGCCTCGTAGGTGCCGGCGTGGTTGTCGTGTCCGTGCAGGCGGTCGTGCAGGATCGCCATCTCCCGGCGCACCGATGCCAGGCCGGTCGCGCGCTCGGGATGGGGACGGGTCATGAACAGCACCGCGCGGTCCACCCCGGCCTCGTTCAGCAGCGCGATGTGCTCTGCCACCGGATCGTGTACGTGGCTGTGCGCGTCGATGATCAACTTTTCTCCTTCGTATGCCGGCCGGGCCGGAATGCGCCCGGTGGGAGTCACTGTTGCCCCTTGACACAGTGGGAAGGTCAAGCCGGGGAGGACGGGGTGCTGATCGGGGAGCTGGCGCGGCGTACCGGGGTGAGCGAACGCCTGCTGCGCTACTACGAGCGCCGAGGGCTCATCGCCGCCGAACGGCTGGCCAACGGCTACCGCGACTACGGCGAGTCGGCGGAGCAGGCGGTCGTCCAGGTCCGGGCCCTGCTGGCCGCCGGGTTGCCCACCCGTACCATCCGGCAGATCCTGCCCTGCGCCGTCGAGAGGTCACGCCTGCGGCCGTGCCCCGGCGTCCTGGACGCCCTGCGCGAGCACCTGGCCACCCTCGACCGCCGCGCGGACGAGCTTGCCAGGGCGCGCGAGATCCTCACGCACACCATCGACAGCACCGCCGCGCAGTCCGATCCCGCCCCGCAAGCCCCGCGGACCGCCCACGCCTGAAACGGTCAGGCGACCCCGGGTTCGAGCTCGTGCCGGATGGCCTGCCCCACCGCGCGGCGCTCGGCGGCCCAGGGGGTCTCGGGCAGCAGGCCCGGGTCGTCAACCTCGGCCGGCTCGCGGGCCGCCGTGACGATGGGTTTCTCCCGCTGGGCGCATTCGCGTTCCTTGCGTGCCTGAATCGCCATACCCCTGGAATCTAGCGCCGCTAGAACTAATGCCAACGACATGCTAGTGTCGCTTCTGTTCCTAGCGGCGCTAGAAATCGGAGCCAAGCATGCTCACCACCCTTGCCTATGCCCTCGCCATCGTGATCAACCTCATGTGCCTGCTCATCGGGGCCCGCTTCCTTCTCGCGCCACTCGCCGCGGCGACGGGCTACGGCGTCCCCGCCAAGGAGGATCGCGCCTACCTGACGATCAAGGGCCTGCGTGACGGCACGTACGGCCTGCTCGGCCTGGCCCTGCTGATCTTTGTCGGCGCCCGTGCCGAGGCGTGGTTCATGCTCGTCGTCGCCCTGCTGCCGCTGGGCGACACCTTGATCGTGCTGCGCAACGGCGGCACCAGGGCGGTCGCGTTCGGCGTCCATTTCGCGACCGCCGTGATCATCCTGATCAGCGCCGCCCTGCTTTTCGCCATCTGACCGGCAGACGGCAGGCGGGTCCGGATACCGCGAAAGCCGGCCCTCTGGCCCGCAGAGGAGTACGAACAGGGCGATAAACGTCCAATACGCTTGCCCGTGTGACAATCCGCCTCAGAACCACAGAAGACCTACCCGCTTGCGTCGAGGCACTCGCCCAGGTCCAGGCCGCCGACCGCTACCCCGTGGACTGGCCGGACGACCCCGACGGCTGGCTGACGCCAGCCGGTCTGACCTCGGCCTGGGTCGCCGTCGAGGCGGACGCCGTACTCGGCCACGTGGGTCTTGCCGGTGACGGGGAGATCGTCCGGCTCTTCGTGGCACCGGCAGCGCGCGGACGAGGGCTGGCGGGCGAGCTCCTGGACGCGGTTCGCGCCGCCGTACAGAGTCCTCTCAAGCTGGAGGTGTCCTCCGAGGGCACGGCGGCCATCGCGTTCTACGAGCGATCGGGGTGGCGCCGGGTCGGCAGCAGCCGCGCCCAGTGGATCAACGCGGCCGGCGAGGCCGCACTGATGCACCACTACGTGAGCCCTTGACGGCCGCCGCCCGGAAAGCCGGGCGGCCGACGTGATGACGTGGGACAAATCGGGGCGTAACGTCAGCATATGCGTGAGCACCACGAGACGACCGAGCAGCGTCCCCGAATGGCGGCCGGAGTGGCCCTCCCCGGGCGCGGGCCGGCAGGCTGATCGTCGTGGGACGCCATCTCGAAGGCCCGGACGGCATCAGAGTCCAGCCCGTGGACGTCCGCCCCGGCAACGCGCACTGGCTCTTCGTACAGATGCGCGCCCCCGATGTGCGGCCGGGAGAGGTCTGGTACCGCGTGACCCGGCGAGGCGCCGCCGTGGGACGGGTGCCCGGCTACTACCAGTTGCACGAGCTGACGGAGCTGCTGGAGGAGCTCGGCCTTGAGCTGGCGGACCTCCACGAACCCGGCGCCGACGCGGACAGCGGGACCGCCTGAGGGCTGGAACAGCTCTCCTGCCGGTCCGTGGACCTCCCAGCCAGCTCTTCCCACAGGCTGCGCTGCACGTAGGCCATCGCCTCCTGGGCGGCCGGGTCGGTCCTAGGGTGAGGGGCATGCCACGCGCTCAGGTGCTGCGGGACCTCATGGCCGAGGGACGGCACTACCGGTCACCTTGCCGAGCGTGAGGATCGGGGTGGCCATGGCCCCGAACGCCACCGGAGCGGTGTTCGCCGCCAGTGCCAGCACGGCGGCCTTGAGCGGCTTGAATCCCAGGGCGATCAGCATCACCGAGGTGACCGCCACAGGGGTACCGAATCCGGCGAGGGCCTCCATGAGCGCCCCGAACGAGAACGCGATGATGATCGCCTGGACGCGCCGGTCGTCGCTCACCCGGGCGAACGAGCGCCGTAGCACGTCGAAGTGCCCGGTCTCGACGGTCATCTGGAAGACCCAGATCGCGTTGATGACGATCCACAGGATCGGGAAGAAGCCGAACATCGCCCCTTCAGAACCGGCCAGCAGCACCTGCCCGAACGGCATGCCGTACACGGCCGCGGCTGTCACGACGGCCGCGGCGAGGGAGACCAGCGAGGCCACCCAGGCGGTCACGCGCATGATGCCCAGCATCACGAACAGCACGATCAGCGGCAGCGCCGCGACCAGGGAACTCCACGCGAGAGAGGCGGCTACGGGGTCGAGGGCCTGTTGATACACGGTAACCACCTCACGTACGCGGCTTTCCTAGTGGTCACTCCGGTTTACCCCTGGTTGTAATGTCCGTAAAGACCGAAATTACAACAACGCCCGTTGGGAGACGTTCGCGGCCGCTTCCCCGGACATCGACCGGTTGCCCGCGGCAGGTACGTTTCTATGGTCGGCGAGCCGTCTGGGAGCCGGTGTCGGCCGCCCAGCGAAGCCGGCCGGTCAAGGCGAGGAACGTGACGAACACGCCCATGACGATCCAGCCGGTCCAGCCGGTCCAGCCGTTCAAGCCCACCCGGGCGGTCGGCGTCGGAGAACAGCCAGACGAGCGGCGGCACCGCGCTCGACGCGGAGGTCGTCGCGGCCCACACACCAAGGCCCCACCCTGCCACTCCGGAGCGCGCTTCGTACCTGCAGGCCGAAAGCCCCCTGGTCGCGGGCCTGGTGGGCATGTGCGTTACGGGCCTGGTGGTCGAGTGATCGAGAGTCGCCATCGCAGGCCGGGGCCGGTCGCAAGTTATGATCAACGAGTGGATCCGGCGCGCTTACGATCGCAGTGCGGCGGTGAGGCCGTGTCTCGGCGAACATCAACCGCAGGAAGTTCGGCGCCCACGCCGATTCTCGACTGGCGGCATCCTGGAGTGCTGGAGTTGCTGGCCGAGATCCAGAGCCTCAGTCCTGGGACGGAGCGATCATTCCTGATCACTGCCCACCAGCTCATCGCAGCCCGAGTGCGCCCGGTATACGCGATGAACGAAAGGCAGTCCGTCTCAACCACCTTGCGGTTGAGCCGCGGTTCGTGCAGCCAGAGGCTGGCGCTCCTGGAGGCCGTGGCACGAGGCCGCGGGATCGCCACCCGTGTCAGAGGACTGCTGCTCGATGGGCGTTTCTGGCATGCACGGTTCCCGCGATTGCGTGCGCCGATTCCCCGACACGTGGTGCTGGCGTGGCCGGAATTCCTCCTTGAAGGTCAGTGGGTGACTGCGTCCGAGCTCTATGGTGACCTGAACGCGCTACGAGCGGGCGGCCGATTCACCAACACGGGTGGGGAGACACTCTTCGACGCGATCGCGCACACTGCCGTGGATTGGGACGGCACCACCTGCTCCTCATGTGATCTGTCCGGTCAGGTCCGGGCCGATCTGGGCTATTGCGCCTCCCGTGACGACCTCTTCCAGCAGCACGGTCAAACCTTGCCACTGCCGGTGCGCATCCCTGCTGACCTCATCATGAGTCGCCAGACGGCTTGAGCTGGCTTCACGCGTGAGAAGTTGCCTGCCTCCACCGGGTTCTGGCCCCACTTGTGGATCTGCAACGCTCCGTGGCCACCGGTGGGAATCGGCCCGCTTCGCTGCCGAGCGATGGCCGCCGCCAGGCCGCAGGTCAACGTCAGGGCAGCGCAGCCCGTACGACGATGGCCTCGCCGTAGGGGAAGAAGCCGCCGAGGAGCCGTTGTGCAAGGAGCAGTGTGTCAGCCCCGTCCGAGGACGCAGAACTCGTTGCCCTCCGGGTCGGCCAGGACCTTCCACGGAACATCGCCCTGGCCGACGTCGGCATCGGTGGCGCCCAGAGCCCGTAGCCGGGCTACCTCCGCCTTCTGATCTTCCATGGGGAAGGGCAGCAGGTCCAGATGGACGCGGTTCCACATGGGCTTCGCGCCGGACGTGCGTAGGAACTCCAGATACGGGCCGACACCCTTGGCGGAGCGCAGCCGCGCATGATCGTCGGTGACCTCGTGCAGGGTCCAGTCCAGCGCCTCGTCCCAGAACCGGGCCATGGCCCGCGGATCGGCGCAGTCGACCACCACCGCCGCGATCGGCCCGGTGCCCTGGTAGATCTCCCGAGGCTCCAGCACACAGAACACGTTGCCCTCCGGGTCGGCCAGGACTGCCCACGGGACGTCGCCCTGGCCCACGTCGGCGGGCGTTGCACCGAGTTCCTTCAGACGCGCGACCAACTCCGCCTGATGGGCGGCAGAGGTGGTGGCGAGGTCGAGGTGCACGCGGTACTTCACCGTTTCGGGGTCCGGGACGGTGACGAAATCGACGTAGAACGCGTCGGTGTCCGGCCAGGTGAAACCCTCGGGTTGGAGGTTGGTCACGCCGGGCCCCTCGCTGGAAACACCCCAGCCGAGCGCCTCCGCCCAGAACCGGCCGAGCGCCGAGTCATCCCGAGCCTTGAAATTCACCTGAACAAGTTGCAACGCCATGCCGCTGATCATATGACCAGGTAGATGCGCAAGCGGTCCGCTCAGTGATGATATGGCGGCAGCCGGCGCCGGCCACCGCCATGGGAAGCGGGACAGGAGAGGGCCTCGGGGTAAGAGAAACCCCCCATGAATCCGGCCGCTATACGCCGGCTCTCCTCACACACCGTGTCGTACTCCGCGATAAGACTGTCGAGAGTGTCGTCGGGGCCCAATTCCCAGCTCTGATCATCTCCGCGCGAGTTGCCGGGGATGTCAGCAGGGTCGCGCTGGGCCAGCTGACGTTGAAACCAGTTCCTTTCGACTGCGGCCAGATGCTTGATCAGCCCTGCCAGGGTCGTCATGGACGGCACGATCCGTCGTCGCGCGTCCGCTTCGGAGACCCCAGCGATTTTTGCCTTGATCTGCCGGCGTTGGCAGTCGAGGAACGCCTCCAGAACCTCACGTTCGGTGCCGGTGCTGACAAGTTCTTCGGGCCACAATGGTGTCGACACGACCGCTCCTCCGTATTGCATCGAACGGTGCTGCGCGCGCCACTGCGGCAAAGCCGACTTGGGTTGGGGATTCACATCGCGCTGGGCTGGCATGGACACGCGCGTTGCGATCGTAGTGGGTCCGCACCCCGCGCCCTGGCCCGTCTCGCCGCCCAGCAGGAGGGGACCATTCGACCCCGTGGAAGCCGCCGCCGGCACTCAGGACGGGCTCCTTGACGTACACACCCTCCGCCAACTCTGCGGCGGCGCGCGACTCGCCGGCACGGCGGAGGAACTCTGCCGCATCCGTGCCGGCCTCGGTGGCTCTCCGAGCGATGTATTGAGCGCACGCCAGATCCTCATCGGCGTGCCCATCCTCGCCAGTGATCACGAACGTGACACTGTCACACTCGAGTGTCCGCAAGAGCCGAGCCGTTGCCTCCGCAACCACCGGTGACGCGGATCTGATCGCCGCGGCGAGTGAGCGCGACCGGCCGTCCCCGCTCGCAGAGCACCTTCCGTCGCATCTGGCGACGACGAGCGTGTCACCCGCCGGCACCGGGGAGACCACGACCGGTGCACCCGTCCGCGGCGACCCATGCCACCTTGCCTGATCCGGCAGACCGGTGGCCCGGCAGAGCCGCTGCGCGCCTCGTCGCCGAAGTGCGGCGTGACGGCGAACTCCGCCATCCTCGCCTTCCCTGGTATCGATCACCCGATCAACAAAGGCCGCACAAAGGGCGCAGGGCAGCATAGATCAGGCGAAACGAGCCATCAGAACCGGGCTCGGAGACGACTTCTTCACACACGAAGGACTTCCCAGGCAGTTCCTTTCCTCAATGGCTTTCGGCAACTTCACCCGCGCCGGTAACCTTGCGGGATTCTTCGACTCCGGTGGAGAGTCGTCGTGGGGTCCCGACGTTCGCCATGCCGATCAGCGCGCTCGGGCTGATCTTCGACTTCTTCCTGGCCGGACTCAAGTAAGTGATCCGTGGTGTGCCCCCCAGGACCGAAGCAGGTCCCGCACCCGACCCCCCAGGAGGTGGAGCCGTGGGCTCCGGCAAGAAGATGCGGACGGCGGCGTTGCTACCCATTGCCGTGCTGGCGATCACTGCGGCGTGCGGCGGCGAAAGCGCCGACAGTGAGATCACGTTGCGTTTCTCCTACTGGGGCAGTGAGGCGCGGCAGAAGATGACCCAAGAGGCGATCAAGAAGTTCGAAGCGAAGAACCCGAACATCGACATCGAGGAAGAGTTTTCCGACTTCGGCCAATACTACGAGACGCTGGCCACGAAGGTCGCGAGCGACCAAGCGCCTGACGTGATCACGCTCGAGATCCGCGGCCTGCGGGAATACGCCGACCGTGGCACGCTCGCCGATCTCTCCAGCCAGGTCAACACGGCCTTCATCGACGGCAAGGTGCTGGCCACCGGTGCCATCGATGGCAAGCAGTTCGCCATCCCCACCGGCGTCAACGCTTGGTCCCTGGTCGTGGACCCGAAGGCGGTCAAGGACTCGGGGCAGAAATTACCCGACGACACCATGTGGACGTGGGAACAGTACATCGACCTGGCGGCGAAGATCACTGCAAGGTCCGGCGGGAAGATCTATGGCACGCAGCAGGCTTTCAACCCGGCTTTCCTGCAGATCTTCGCCGCCCAGCGGGGCGAGTCCTTCTACAAGGGCAACAAGATCGGCATCTCGCGCGACACGATCAAGGCGTGGTGGGCCGTCCACCGGAAACTGATCCAGACCAAGGGTTCTCCTGATGCCGCCAAGAGCATTACGCTCGCCACCCTGAGCGAGGACCGGTCGCTGTTCGCCACCGGCAACGGCGCGATGGGGATGTGGTGGAGCAACCAGCTCGGCTCGATCAACAAGGCGTCGGGCGGCAGGGAAGTGGACCTGCTACGGATGCCGAAGGCACGGGGCGCGGTCGCTGGCGGCATGTTCCTGCAACCGGCCATGTTCTACGCCGCCTCGGCAAAGTCCGATCACCAGGCCGCGGCGGCCAAGTTCATCGATTTCATGATCAACGATCCGGATGCGGGCGCGATCATCCTCAGCGACCGCGGCCTGCCGGCCAGTTTCAGGGTGCTGGCGACGGTCAAGAACAAGCTTCCGGAGACCGACAGAAAGACGCTGGCCTTCCTCGACGAGATCAAGGACGAGCTCACGGACTCACCGACCGCCCCGCCGAAGGGCGCCAGCGCCATCGAGGCGATCCTCACCCGGTATACGAACGAGGTTTTGTTCAGCCGGATGACACCTGACGATGCCGCACAGAAGTTCATCAGTGAGGTCAACGCCCTCATCGCAGGCTAGAGCCGGAAGGGAGACGTACAGTGCTCTTGCGCTCGGGAGGACGGCTTCGACGACGGCGAGGTGGCCGCTCGAGTTAGGGGCGGGAAGAATCACCACGTCAGGTAGCCTGCGGTGACAGCCCGATGAAACAGCCGGGGTCCGATCGACAAGGCTGATATGCGCGGCTCACCCGCCATGTCTGTCTGACCTGCTCAAGCCGCTCACGCAAATGGTCGATCCATCCATCAGGCATGCTCAGAGGCACCGTCACCGACACCCCGGACGCTGCTGGGTCCAATACCGTCGGACGGTTGCCCGGATGCCTCAGAAGGCGTTCTAGGCGAGACGTTCGGACGTGGCCGCGCGATCGATGCCGAGCCGCGCCATCAGCTCCGCCGCGGGGTCGGGCCGTTCCAGTTTCAGCAGGGCGCGCAGCAGATGTCGCGTGTCGATGTCGCGTGCGGCCTTGACGGCCCGGGTCAGTACGGCCTGGGCGGTCGAGGTCATCGGCGGATACTTCGCGGGAGCCCCCGGGACCACGTTCTGGGCGTGGACAGCCCCCACCGGCGGCTGGCAGGCTGCGTGAGGTGACGGCGGACCGGGAAGGGTACGCGCCGGGGTGGGACGCGAGTGCCCTCGACATGCTCGTCCGGCGGACGGCCGCGGGCTGGACGCGGATGCCGTCAGAGCCTTCGAGGTAGCGGGCCATGGTGGTCAGCTGGGAGGGGCGAAGCGGGGCAGGTGGGTGCCGAAGCCGAGCATGAAGGCCACCGCGGGGACGGTGAGGTGAGCCAGCAGGGCGAAGCCGGTCAGAAGATCAGGTTCAGTGCCGGCCCCCATACCTGGACGCTGATGGTGGGCCGGTCTGTCAGGCGGCCGACGATGGTGTTGCCGGTCACGGTTGCGGCGCCGTCGACGATGAGCAGCAGCGGCACCGTGCCCTCGCCGACCCCGGTGACCTGAGTGACGAACGTGCCGTGGTTGCGGCGTTGTTCGTCGATCAGGAACGCCACCCGTCCCGCCCCTCCCCTTCGTTTCTCCTGCGGTGACGGCGCTCACCATAAGTCACATGATCGGCAGAGGTAGAACCCGGGTCAGCGCGGGGCTGACGGCGGTCAGCGGCCCACGTGAGGGGCGGCGTTGCCCACCGGGGGCGCGTTCAGTCGGTGATGAAGTGGCTACTGTAATCGCTTGCCAGGTGCCGGCGGGGTTTTCTTCCGGGAGGTAGTGGACGGAGTCGGGGACGAGGGCGGCGGTGACGGCCTGGTTGCCGGCGGCGGCGAGTCCGTCACGGTAGGTGCTGAGGTTTGTGGTTGCCTTCCCGATGCCGTAGGCGCCACGGAGGTAGAGCAGCGGTGTCGTGCAAGCCTTGAGCTTTCGGTTGTGCTCGCTGTCAGCAGGCAACGCCCGATAGAGGTCGAAGCCTGCGGTCAAGGCGGTGGGGGTCGCATAGGCGGCGGCGTAGTCCTTCTGCCGTGCCTCGGGGATGAGGTGGTCGGGGTGGGTGAGCGGGTCGCTACGTGGCACCAGGCTGGCGCATTCTCACCATGACTGCGATCGGCATGGCAGACACGGGCGATACCCCCGTGCGACACCGCCGCAGCATCGCTGACCTCCGCACGGCAGGACTCGCACATGCTGCTGCGGGCGCTGCTGGTGCTGACCCACAGCGAAATCATCCGGTGACAGACGATCACCGCCATGATCAGGCGCCGCCCACCTCCCCGAACACTCCCAACCCAGCTCAGGCAAGGGGCGCGACCTGCGATTTCAGGAATGGGCTTAGAGGTTATAACAGAATGAGATGGCCCGCATCCTCACGGTGATGATCGTCGTGGGCAGGCGCGAGGAAGGGCGAACAGCTGCCGTGGATCGTCCCTAATGCAGAGGGTCTCCGGCTGATGAGCCAGCCCTGAGCCTTGCCTACCAATGCAGGCTGGAGGCATATCTGTTGAATCACGGCCATGGCGCCTGGTTTGTCTGCCCGAGGTGAGGACCTGGTACGGTGCCGTCGGCGTTCGATCATCGAAGTCCCAATAGCGTCAGATAAGAGTCCATCCGCAGATGGGTTCCTTTGAGGGCAGCGGTCTGCGCGGCGCCGAGGACTCCGACCTCGGCCGCATAGGATGCGCCGCCTGCCGGCCCCAGTGGAAGTGAGATTCCTGGGGCGGCAGGCTGGTACATGGTGAGCTCGCTACCGCCACCGATCAGCGTACGAATATTGGCCGCGACGACTTCCGCGTGCCGACCGGCTGCTTTTGCCATTTTTGCCTCTGGCAGCGCGGTGAGATCCCCGATCGCGAATACACGTTCCTGGTCCGGGAGGCGAAGTTCCGGCGTGATAGCCAGGTGGCCGGTGGCCAGTCGAGTCTCAGTGAGCGGAGCGGCCAGGTAGCCGGTGTTGGGCGTGGCACCGTAGCAGCGGAACCACACATCGGCAGTGATCTTCTTGCCGGACTGCGTGGTCACCGAAAAGGTCTTCGCATCGCCCGGTTCGGACGGAGGCTGCTCGTCCAAGGCCGCACCGAGCACCAGCCGCACGCCGAGCTCATCGAGCTGACCCCGAAGCACGGCTCGAAACTCGTCCGGAAAGCGACCGGAGAGGATGTCGGGCGCCGAATCAACCACCGTGACGGCCTTGTCCGGCCATGCGGCCTTGATCTCACCCGCCAGTTCGAGACCGACAGGACCCGCACCGAGCAGGAGAACGCGTTCGGCTTCGCCGAGCACTGCTCGCGTGTGATGGAGCCGCGCCATGACCTGCGCACTGTCGTCGGTCTCGGGCTTGGCGGGGAAGGGGTAGGTCGAGCCGGTGGCCAGCACGAGGTAACCGGGCCGGATCAGCTCACCCGAGCCGAGTGTGACCGACGTGCCGTCCACGCGTACCGCGCGATCCCGGATCACGCGACCGCGTTCGAGCAGTCTGTCGTAAGACAGGAAGATCCGGTCCGTCCACGTGGGGTCGACAAGAGCACGCAGCATGGCGACGTTGTGGACGAACCTGTCCCGCGGATCGACCAGTACGACCTCGGCCACGTCGTCCAGAGCCTTGGCAACAGCGATTCCTGCGTATCCACCACCGACAACAAGCACGGTCTCAGGCACACCCGCTCCTAGTTCGTAGTATTAATAGTATGCAATACGAACAAATTAGGGCCGGGCGGGAGACGTCGTCAAGTGGACTTGCTGCGAGGGCGTGGGCGTACAACGCCCTCCAGGCGCGGGAGGGCCTTCGAGGCTCTGGCTCGGCGCCATCCATCCAGCACAAACCCACACTCGCAATGCACCCGATACGGACAAGGTCGTAAGCCGCATCTCAGGACGGCAGGGCTCCTTGACCTCAACCGTGATGCAGGCCTGAGACTGTGGCCGACCATTCACCGGCGCCACGAAAGGCATCATGACTGTCACGTCCCCCATTGACTACGCCGCGGTGCACCAATGGCTGCGCGCCGCGGCACGTCCCGTCCTGGCCACCGACCCCCGCCACTCTGGAACCGATCTTGAAGCCTTGATCGAGCGGCTCGCTGCCGCGACCGTCATAGGCCTCGGCGAGTCGACCCGGTTCTCCCGACAGACCTATGGCGTGCGGGACCGAATCTTTCGCACCTTGGTGACCAAGCACGGGTTCCGTGCGTTGGCAATCCAGGACTCCGTGTCTTCGGGGGAGCGTCTCGACGCCTATGTCCGTACCGGTCTGGGCGATTCCAGGTCGGTGCTGGCCGAGGCATGGCGGCCGTGGCGCACCGCGGAGGCCGTGGCGACGCTCGACTGGATCCGCGCCTACAACCAAGCTCGTCCTGACGATCCGGTCCGCGTGCTGGGCATCGAACCTGTCTCGGCCCAACTTGATGATTACGATGTGGCGCTTGATTACGTCAGGCGGACCGCGCCCGAGCGATTCGCCGAGCTGGAAGCACAGCTGTCAGTTATCCGCACAGCCCACCGGGTCGACGAGCACGTGCAGCGGCACCAGGGCCTACATCCGGGTCGGCCATTCGCCGACCACGCCCGCGACGCGCTGACCCTACTGGAATCGCTACCCCACCCAACCGGCCTTGACGCGGCGACCGCACATGACGAGGCCCTCGTCCGGATCCGCCGTATCGTCGACTTCCACGAGAACAGCGTTGCCGGACTCGGTGGCTTCGGCCGAGACGAGCGCCGGGCGGCGCAGATCATCATCGACCGGCACAACGCCACCGGCGCCCGGATCGTCTACTGGGATGGCATCTCACACACGGCGGGTCTGTCATTGGACATCGGCGGAGAGACCACGGAGCGCTTCATCGGCGAGGGTAGCCACCTGCGTACGCATTTCGGCTCACGCTACCTGTCGGTCGCCGTCGGCTTTCACCACGGTGATCTCGGCGTCGCCGCAGCGCCCGACCCAGCACCGGACCTGATCGACGCCACTCTGGCCGCCGTCGACCTGCCCGCCTTCTACGTCGACCTGAACAGCGACGCGCCCGCAGAGGTAGACCGGTGGCGGCACGGGCCTGTGCAGGCACGGGTGATCAGCGGGGTCTACGACCCCGCCCGTGACGCCGAAGCCCGAATCCGGCTCTCGTCGCTGGCCGGGGCATTCGATGTTCTGATCCATGTGCACGAGACCTCGCCGGTGCGGTGGCTGCCAGAATTCGACGCCCCCTGGCCTTCACACACCGATCAGCCGCGTCCATAAACGCCCAGGAGGAGCACCTTCGCGCCTGCCCCCCGTTGACTGAACGACGGGGCAGACGTCAGCTTTCGCGGGGCAGGTCGCCCGGGCGTCGCGTAAAGACGCCGTGCCGGTCCAGCACCGACACGACGGCCGACGCCACCCGCGCCTTCTCTGCGTCCGACAGGTCCTTAGCCAGGGCGTCCAGCCGCCTGATCACATCCTCGTGAGCTTCGACGGCGAGCCGTGTGCCCTCACCGGTCAACGCGATCTGGTAGACACGCCGATCCCGGCCGTCGCGGACCCGGGTGACCAACCCGCGTCGCTCCACCCGATCCACAAGTCCGGTGATGCTCGACTTCTCCAGGTGGAAGAGTTGGCTGAGCTCTGTCATGCCGATCGGGCCGTCGATCAGCATGCAGAGCAACTGGACCTGCTGCGGGGTGACCTCATGGTCGTGGCTCACATCGGCGAACACGTGCTGCACGAGATGCGACATCCGTACCAGCGCGGCGGTGAATCCGAGCTCGGTGGTCGCCTCGGTCGTGGTCATGCCTCGAGATTAGTCGATGATGATTTGCATTACGAACCAACCTCGCCTGGCTGCGATGACGCCGAGGATCCGGTTGCCGGCGCCGCCTCCACCATCAGCCTGGTCTGGGCGCGATGGGGACCCCCCGACACCAAATCCCCTGCCAGCAGGCTCTGAGGCCCCCGGAGCTTCGACCAAATTCGACAGATATGCCTCCAGCCTGCATTGGTAGGCAAGGGGTGTTCACGAGTGCATTCGACCTGGACGGATGTACCGCCTTGGAAGATCGCTTCCCAGCAGGAAGGTGATCGTTTCGTTCCGGGCTGTCCTCAAAGGCCGGCCCCAACTCGAAGGACTGGACTCCTCGCGAGATGCGGCACAGCTTCGTCTCGCTGCTCTCCGACTCCGGCATGCCCATCGAAGCCATCTCACGCCTGGTCGGCCGCCGCAACACGAGCGTGACGGAGACGGTCTACCGCAAGCAGCTCCGCCCCGTACTCCTGGAGGGCGCCGAGGCAATGGACCAGATCTTTCCCGATCTCTGATCGCTCGTCCTGATCTCAATGTCCACGCCACACATACACACCCGGCGAGGTCTGCTCCACCTCGCCGGGCCATGTCCGTCTGACCTGCTCGAGCCCCTCACGCAAATGGTCGATCCATCCATCAGGCATGCTCAGAGGCACCGTCACCGACACCCCGGACGCTGCCGGGTCCAATACGGTCACGCCGATGGACGACGCCTCCTGATCCACTTCGATGCGAAGCTCCGGAGCACGGTCACCCAGCCAGGAGACATCTCGTCCTGCGACAAGCACCTCAACAGCCGTAGCCCACCTGTTCAGATCCTCGGGAAGCAGACAAGTCTCCAGTGGGGCGTTCACGAGTACGGCTGGGCTGCACAGATCCGACGGCTCGATGATCGCTTCCCGGACACACAATGATCGTTTCCCGACGCTTACGATTCGGGTGCGGCTGAGCGTCCGCCCGCGTCGACCTGAAAGGGTTCAGCTGGCCGTGGTTGCGCATCCTCACGTGGGCTGTCTCGGATCTGCCACACCGATGGAACGAGCAGGGTGGCCACGGTGATGAGGATGGCCATGACGGCGCTGGCGGCGAGGACCGTGCCGCTGCCGAACGTCTGGGCCGCGGGTCCGGCGACAGCCATGCCCAAGGGCGCCGCCACGAGTGCGCCCAGCGTGACGACGGAGCTGGTCCGGCCGACGAGGTGGTCGGGGACATGGCGCTGGATGGCGGTGGTCTGCAACACGTTGTAGACCACCACCTCCAGGCCGGCCAGGAATGCGGCCGGCATCAGCAGCCAGAGGCCGACTGGTGCCGCCAAGAGGGCCGGCAGCGGTGTCATCAGCAGAAACACCACCAGTGTCGCGCCTACCGGGCGGGAGGGCTTCCACCTGGCCGCGACGGCGCCGCCGGCGAGTCCTCCGACGGCGTAGGCGATGCCGATCGCGGACCAGGCCGGGGCTCCGCCGAGGTGCTTGTCTGCCACATACGGGCCGAGAACCAGGAACGGCGCGACCACGATCAGGTTGGTCAAGGCCACGTGGGTGATCGACATCAAGAGCCAGGATCGTCTGGTGACTTCCGCGAGGCCGTCTTTGATGCTGGTCAGCAGTCCTGCGCTCGTGGCCGGGGGCTGCGTGGCGACGGCGCGGGGAAGGCGAGTGAGAAAGGCCGCGCTCACCAGGAACGTGGCCGCGTCGATCAGGATCGCCCACCCCGGCCCTACGGTTGCCACCAGCACTCCGGCCGTGCTCAGCGCCAGGATCGAGGTGATGCTGCGCGACATCGACAGCAGCGAGTTGGCTTCCTGCACCCGTCCCTTGCCGGCGAGCGAGGCCACGAGGCCGACCGAGGCGGGGGTGAAGAGGGCAGATCCCATGCCCGCGATGAGTTGCAGGACGACGATCATCCAGATGCGGGCCGTTCCGCTGAGGAGAAGGGCCGCAGTGGCTGCCTGGGCGAACAAGCGCATCAGGTCGGCGACCAGCATGACGTTGCGTCGAGAGAAGCGGTCGCCGAGGGCGCCGCCGAAAAGGCTCAGCGCGATGACGGGGATCCTGGTGCTCAGGATGACGATGCCGAGATCGGCGGGCGATCCGGTGAGGTGCAGGACGGCGAAAGCGATCGCCAAGGGGGTAAGGGCGTCTCCGAACGTCGAAGCGGTGTGCCCGAAGAAGTAGCGGCGGAAGTCCCGGACGGTGAGGGGAGCGATCGCCTCGCGGATGGGTTTCACGCACCACCATCGCTGTTCGTGGCGCAACCGCAGGGACGGGAGGCGACGTCCGCCATCAGATCCTCGGGATATGGGTGGTCGTGAAGCGATGGGTCAAGGTCACGCATGAGGGCACCTCTTTCGATGGAGCCTGCTGATCCGAGACAGGACCGAACCCGTCAGGCCGCAGGTGCCCGAGCGTGATCGACTGTGGTGATCAGGTCACCTTGACATAGGCGGCTGACATTTCCGGGGCCAGGTGCTCGCCGCGGGCGGGCACCTGGCCCCGGGATTGCGCTCGGCTCGGTAAACGTCGACGTTGACTGGCACGGACAGATCTTGAGAAAGCGGTAGTGACTGGCAGTGCTTCGCCGTTTACAGCGTGGAGTTGTTGGGCTGCACCGATCACGCCCGCTGACACCCCGCAGACTCCAGTCGAGCTCTTCGACGGCACGCCACCAGCAGGCCAGAGCAGGCCGTCAGCCGCCCCATAAGCCGCCAAACCCGCCACCCTGTCGCAGCGCCTCGCTCACCGTCGGCTTCGCCATGCCCAACGGCCGGATCTCGGTCCTCCACCAGCGGCCTGACACCACCCGCGCCTTCCCGGACACCCGCTCCGCGGTCCCCAAACCAGGACGAACCCGATTCGGAAACCCCTGAAACTGTCCTGTCTCATCGAAGGTTGGGCAATCTCACCGAAGGTTGAGCGCGGTGGGAGGCGGCCATGGTGATGTTCATAGAAGCTTCGCCAACTTCGAACATGCAGCTAGAAGGCCCTGGCGTGGCGCTCGCCCGGGATACCAGGGCCTTCTAGCTGCGCAGAACCGCGGTTAAAGATCGTGATGCCTCTCGGCGGCAGCAGCCACGGAGCGTCACGGAGTCCACGTAAGTTTCGAAGCTCGATCGCCGGTTACCGAAAGTCATATTCGGCGCGGTACGGCTCCGTCCTGCCAGCGGTAGAGGTCGCGCAGCAGGGAAATCTCGGCGCCGTGATGGATCAGCTCCCGGTTGACGTGCAGGACGATTCCCTCCATGGGAAACCGCTCGGGACCCACCGTGGGCGGATTCTCCAGGTCAGCGTCCGAGAGCTCGCGGACCCCCGCGTTCCATCTCCCATACATCTCATCGAGCTGCTTTAGCGCCTCGTCAGCGGTCCCCGCGTAGGCGAATGTCTGGGAGTCGACGTCCTGGCCGCCGAAGTGCCATCCGACCCGATAGCCCAGGCAGGAGACGATGATGTGCGCCAGCCGCCAGGCAATCGTGGTCACCGGTGCCGGCACCGGGTCAGGGGACGCGGAGTCCACCGTCCACTCCCCCGAACCTGCCGACATCGGTGCGGCCGACGTGCCACGTGGGCGGATGCTCCAGCAGCCGCGCACCGGCTCCCAGAAGTACTCCTCATCGGTAAGACCGTCCAGCCGCGGCCGCAGGTTCTTACACCAGTGCCGGTCCAGCTGCTCCGCGAGCCGCTCGCTTCTTGTCATCGCCGCACACTACCGACCCGTCGAGCAGAGCGTGCCGACCTGGTGACCGCAGGACGACTCCGGCTACGCCGTCCGGCAGCGCGACCTGGATTTACTGGGCATAACGCCACTCCGGCCGGGTAAAGTCCCGCTCGTAGCCACTAAGAGCTGGGTCCGTGTACGCGCTCGCGAACTCCCCCACCGCCACCCGTGACACCGCAGTGACACCCGTCACTAAAGTTCGGTGAGACGAACCCTGCGGTCATCAATCTTCGCTGACAATGACCAGCCTTCGATGAGACAGGACATGAAACAGCAAGATCCCGCCTGATCTCGATGATCAGACGGGATCCCGTCAACCTCAGTCCAGCCGTTTCAAGAACGGCCCTGGGTGGGGTGTTCACGAATAGGTCTGGCCAGCGGCGGAGACTGGGGCTGGAAGATCGCTTCCCGCGAGTACGTTGATCGTTTCCCGCCACCGCCGCCCCACGAGGCCCGCGGAGGTTCAGTGACGCATGGCACGGATCAGTACAGGCATCGCGATGAGCAAGGCGATTCCTCTCAGCGCCCCCGCGACCGGGTACGGCGCGCGCAGCCCGAACGCGTGCGCCACCAGCCCCCCGGCCAGTGCCCCGAGCGGGATCAGTCCCCAGCCGAGCATCCTGTAGACGCTGTTGACCCGGCCCAGCATCTCGGACGGTACGATCCGTTGCCGGAGGCTGACGGTCACGATGCTCCAGAGCGTGGTCACGAAGCCGTTGACGGCTAACAGGGCGCCGAGCACGATCACGTTGGGGCTCAGCCCGATCCCGACGAAGATGACGACGTTCGTGATGAGCGCGGCAAGGAGCGCGGAGAGCTCGCCCATCCTCTTGACGAGGCGCGCGCTGACCAGCCCGCCGAGCAGACTGCCGATCGCGGCGCCGGCGAGCAGCAGCCCGTATCCGGGCGCGTCAAGGTGCAGCGTCTGGGTCGCCAGGAGGACCAGGGAGACGTTGCCGAGCTGAAAGCAGAAGGTGTTGACGCCGAGCAAGATGGCGAGGGTGCGCAGAAGCCGATGACGAGCCAGCCAGCGCAGGCCGGCCGCGATCGCCATCCGCATCGGTGGATGCTCAATTCGCTCGCGCCTGCGCCTGGGTAACGTCGCCAGCAGTGCAGCGGACAGGACGAACGAGGCGGCGTCCACGCCGAATGGCAACGCCACGGCGACCGCGAACAGCAGGCTGCCGACCGGTGGCCCCGCGAACTGCAGGCCGACCGTGGTGATTGCCTGCTGATGGCCGTTCGCCTTGTGCAGCAGCGGCTCAGCAACGATATCCGGCAGCACCGCCTGGGCCGCGTTGGCGAAAACGACCGTGCACGCTCCCAGTCCGAAGGCAATGATGGCGAGCATCGGGATGCCGATCTGGCCGAACGCGGCAAGAACCGCGATGACAGCGACGATCAACGCCTGGATCGCCTGAGCGCGCCACATGAGGGCGACGCGGTCATGCCGGTCGACGAGCGCGCCGGCGGGCAGGGACAGCAGCAGCCAGGGAAGGTATGTCGCCGCGGACACGATCGAAAGGAGTCGGGGGTCGCGCGTGACCGTGACGGCCAGCAGTGGAATAGCCGCAGCGAACGCCCCGTCACCGACGCTGTTGATACCCGTCGCCCACCACAACCGCCAGTAGCCCCCAGACAAGCGTGGCTCAGCCTTACTCCGCGTCATGTTCCGCATCATCTGGTGATCTTCAGGTATCAGGCGTCGCCACGACAGTATTTAGACGAGCGCTACATAATCGATCTGTGGCTCTGACGATCGATGTCGGTGTGACCGAGTTGGCGGCGACCCGGTTCGCGATCTCGCCGCTGTCGGAGACCGTGTCCGGCCTGCAGCAATTGGGAGATATTGATCGGAACCCGCTCCACCTGCGGTGGCTGCGGTGGGCGGCGGATGAGCTTGCCAGAAATCCTTTGGATCTCTCGCATACATGGCCGCTGATCATCAGCGACCGGCCGAATTGGCCGGAGTTCCTCGTTCCTGCCCCGCTCGGCTCGGGGGCATCCATCGACGAGGACCTTGCCGCGTTGCGCAGGACACCCGCATCTCAAGTGCGGATCAGCCTCCGGCGCGTGTTCGGCGAAGACCTCCCCGCCCCGGCCGCCGCGCTCGCTGAGCAGCCGGCGGCAGGACTGCGTGCGATCGCCGCGGAACTGCGCGCGGCACACGATCGGCTCATCGCGCCACACTGGTCACGGATCCGGGCCGTACTCGATGCGGATGTCATCCATAGGGCCAAGCAAATGGCCGCGGGCGGTGCCGAGAGGTTGTTCGCTGACCTGCATCCGGATCTGAGCTGGCGCGATGGCCAGCTGAAGCTGGGGGGAGCACGCTGGCGGGTCGAGCGTGTTGTGGAGCGCGGTCCGGGTGGGCTGGTGCTCATGCCGGTTGTTCTCGGCTCACCCTACGTGCTGATCAAGAAAAGGACGTCCTCGCAGACCACAGTGCGCTATCCGGCACGAGGTGTCGGGGCGCTGTGGACCGCCGGGACGCAGGCACCCGCCGGCAGCATGGTCCGGCTGCTCGGTCGGGCGCGAGCCGAACTGCTCGAGGCGCTGCGGTCCCCCGCAACGACGACGGACTTGGCTCGAGCGCTTGGGATCACGCCCAGCGCCGTCTCACAACACCTTCGCGTACTGCGCGAGAGCGGGCTGGTCGCCCGCGAGCGATCCGGGCGCAGCGTCTTGTACATGACGACTACTCTCGGGGCGTCCTTGAGCAGGACGGTTACCTAGGCCGCCGATGCTGCAGCGCCGTCCCTTCGACGTGGCTGTCTGTCGCTACCGGCTCGGCATCTGAGCTCAATCTCCCGCCTTGGTGTGTTCACGAATGGGCCGTGCAGACTGCGCTCTCCAAGATTCTGCAGCGAGGGATCGCCTCAGGGCAGCGCACAGTGCGTGGGTTGTCGAGCCATCCGGCGGGTCTGTAGTCGCACAGGGACAGTTGTGCTCGGTGGTGGAGGGACCGATTGCAGAGGTGTCTCTTCACGTGAGCCGCAAAGCCATCTACAGTTACGGTCTGCAGACACTGCGTGACTCTGTGCAGTCGCACATTCTCTGCGGGTTACGCACGGCGCCAGTACGTGGAGGTCGGGCATGACGTTGGGCGAAGCATCGCTGCTGGAGCAACTGGCCGCGGACGAGGAGTCCGTTCGCGGCCAGCTTGAGTCGTTGCGTGAGCAGGTGGCGGCTCTGGAAGAGCAACTGAGGGACCTGGCCACCGCTCGGAGGATAGTCGCGCCGATGCTGGCCAGGCATTCCCAGCCCGAGCAGGCGCCCTCTGGCGGCACGCCTGATGCCCCGGCGCACGCCTCGCCGGCGGAAGCCGCGCCGGCGCCGAAACCGGTCACCGGGCTCGACCAGCAGGTCGTTGTGATCATGGCGAGTTCCGGACGGACGATGCGCGCCAAGGAAGTGGCTCAAGCGCTGGGCGAGCCCGACGTGCGGGGACGGGTGGAGACCACCCGGGCACGGCTCAAGCGACTGACGGCGCTGGGCTGGCTGACCCAGCACGAGCCGGGCCTGTTCTCCATCGCTGCGGGCATCAATGGTCACGCGCTGGGGGGAGTCGCCAACGACAAGGCATAGAGCATGAGATATATCGCAGGTCAGGCGCACAAACGACGGTCGTGCGGGCGCCGGGCCGGACAAGCAGGGTGCCGCCGAGATTAGGCCCTCGGCGGCACCCGAGGTTGCGTGAGCACCCTCCAGGTTCTAACTGATAGTGCCTCGCGCACTCCCGAGAGTAACTCGAATGGGGTCTCTTGGGGAGGCGTCGAGCCTGGATTTCGCCTGCCCTGCGATCGGCAGGGCCGGGGCGGGAAGGATCGACGATGCCCTCACCAGGGCGAGAAGGGGTCCGGCGCGGGTCAGCTTCCACCGGTCCCGGTGGGCGAAGCAGGCCACAGCCGGACGGACAGGCCGGCCTCCAGTTGGGCGATGGTGGCCACATCCGGCCAGCAACGCCCGACGACCACGTCATTGACGGTCTGCCGGTTCACCCCACCGACCTCGGCCAGCCGGCGGAAACTCAGCCCTCGCTCGGCCATCACTCCTTGCAGAGCCGCAGCGATGGCCTGAACGACGGCGGCGGCCGGATGGCCGGACAGGTCCGCGTAGGGCCAGTTCTCCGGGTCCTCGGCCAAATCCCGGGGAGAGCGGGAACGCCCGCGTCCTCCGACCATGACAAAGCGCTCCTTTCGGTGGATGTCGTCGCGCTACGTAACGGCAGGTTGTCTTGCCGCTATGGATGGGGTGTGACCCTCGATGCGGAGACCTCGGCCACGATCACCGGCTACCGGCCGCAGAAACCCCAGCCGGAATGGGACCTTGTCGCAGGGCACGTGCGGATGCTGGTCGCCGCCAGCGCCGACCGCTCCCCCTACCGGGTGGAACGGCTGCTCACCGCGACCACCCGACTGGCCGTGTGGTGTCACCGCTCTGGCCTGCCGGATGACCCGGAAGTGTGGTTGCGGCACGAGACGATCGACGCGTTCGTCCTGAGCGGCTGCACCGACCTGGCCCCGAGTTCGGCGCAGACCTACCGCAGCTGGCTGCGGCACATGCGCGCCACGCTGGCCTGGCTGGAACGCGGCGAACAGGCCCCGCCGCCGATGACAGCGCCCAAAAGGGTCAGCCCGCCCTACTCGCCGATCCAGCTCGGCCGCCTGCGCGGCTGGGCCGAACGCCTGCCCGGCCAGGCCAGGGGCGACGCTCTGGCGTTGATAGCGCTCGCCTCCGGTTGCGGCCTGACCTCCGGAGAGGTCGCCGCCGTCCAGACGGGACATCTGCGCCGCCTGGATTCCGGCGCGATCGTGGTCGCCGTCCCCGGCGCCGAGCGGCTGATCGTCTGCCGCGCCACCTGGGAAGACGTCCTGGCCCGCGCCGCCGACCAGCCAGGCGACCGGTTCGTATTCCGGCCCGGGCGCACCACCCGGCACGCCAAGAACCTGTTCAGCTCCTGGACCGCCCGCCACACCCCGACCGGCGGCCTGCCCGCCCTGTCGGTGCGCCGACTGCGCTCCTCCTGGATCGTCGAACTGCTGAGCGCCCGCATCGACCTGGGAGTAGTGGCCGCCGCGGCCGGGATGAGCGTCTCCGCGCTGGCCCGCTACCAGCATTTCGTCCCAGCTTTGGACGAGCCCGCCGCGGTCGCGCTACTGCGCGGCCGCACCAGGTGAGTACGGCGCAGCCACGCGCCTGGCCGCCGCGCACCACCCGAGCCCGAGCTACCCGACCCCGGCCACCTGCCAAGCAGACGGCGCAGATCCCCGACGCCGTCGTCAGTCACTACGCCCGGCTGCTGGACGACTCCGGCATCCTGCCGCTGATCGACGACGAGCTCGGCTCCAGGCCCGGCCCGCCCGGGCTGCCCATCGCCGCGGTGCTGACCTGCCTGCTGCTGTCCATCAACCACACCGGCAAGGCCACTCTCGTCGAGGCCTGGCGGATCGCCGCGTTCTGCCTGACCGCCGCCGCACGCCACCGGCTCGGCCTGCCCGACATCAACCCCGAAGATGTCCATCAGGTGCTCGCCTCTTCCCGCCGCTTCTACCGGGCCTTCGACCGGCTGACCACCGTGCTGGATCCAGCCCGCCACGATCGGCGCGCCCGCCTGCCCCAGCATCAGGCCGACGCGCTGGCCGCCGCCTGGGAGGACGATGACCCAGCACACTCGCGCAAGCGGGACCTGCTGCAGGACATCGTCACCGCGCTGGTGCTCACCCCAGTGCGCTGGGCCAAAGGCCGGGGCTACCTCCGTCACTTCCGCGGCGATGTCGGCATCGACACCACCGTCGCCCCGGTCTTCGCCCGCCCACCCCGGGCCCGCCGCTCCACCGGCGAACTCCTCGCCTCCACCGAGATCACCGCAGGATGGCACCACTCCGCCGGCAACGGCCCACCCGAGTACGGCTACAGCGCCACCCTCACCGTCGCCGCCCGCACCCGCTCGACTCCTGGCTCTTTCCCGCAACTGGCGCTCGGTCTGGTCCTCGACACCCCGCACAAACGCATCGGCGCCGATGCCATCACCACTCTGCGCCCACTGGCCGAGCTCGGCTTGCCCGCCGCCTTCGCCGTCGTCGACCGCGCCTACACCGATCAGGCCGCCGATCATTTCGCCCGGCCTGCACGCGAACTCGGCTACAAACTCGCCCTCGATTACAAAGTGGATCAGCGGGGAGTGCAGGGCAGTGCCCACGGCGCCCTGCTTATCGACGGCTCCCCGGCCTGCCCGCTGATGCCCGACAGGCTCGCCCGCGCCACCTCCGGCCTGGACGACGCCGCCATCCGCGCCCCGTCGGAGGAACTCACCGCGCTGATCGCCGCGCGAGAGCCGTACTTGCTGCGCCTCAAGCAGAACGCGAATCCAAGCGGCGCCCTCCGCTTCCAATGCCCGGCAGCAGGCACCTCCCCGTCGGTCACCTGCCCCCGCTTCGACCGCCTCCACCAGCGCGGGCCTATCCGCGCCACTGCCGTCGACCTGACCGACGCCCGGCAGAGAGCCGCCCACGTCGCAGCCAAACCCCGCGTGCTGACCCCGGCACCCGACCATAAAACCCGCGATCTGCCGAAGATCTGCCACCAGCAGACCATCACCCTGCACCCCGACGACCTCGGCCACCTCGACAAGTTCCGCCAGGACCTGGCCTACCTCAGCCCATCGTGGCGGGGAACGTACTCCACCGTCAGGGCGATGGCGGAGGGACTGAACGGCCGTCTCAAGGGCCACGACCTCGACCTGAGTGACCCCAAGAGCCGGCTCGCCCACGGCCGCGTCGCCCAGACCATCCTGGTCGCGCTGCTCGTCACCGTGGCCAACGACCACTTCCTCGACCAGTGGCGCCACATCCACCAGCCTCAAGGCGAGCCCGTCACACTCGCCGACACTCCACAGACTCCAGCCGGACCCTTCGACGGCACGCCACCCGCCGCCCAGAGCAGGCCACCACCCGCACCATAAGCCGCAAAACCCGCCACCCCACCGCAACGCCCAGCCCACCGTCGGCTTCGCCATGCCCAACGGCCGAATGTCGGTCCTCCACCAGCGGCCTGACACCACCCGGGCCTTCCCGGACACCTACTCCGCGGTTCCCAAACCAGGACGAACTCGATTCGGAAACTCCTGAAACGACAAGATCCCGCCCGATCACCAAGATCGGACGGGATCCCGTCAACTTCAGTCCGGCCGTTTCGAGAACGGCCCTGGGTGGAGATGAGGGGATTCGAACCCCTGACCCCTTCGATGCGAACGAAGTGCGCTACCGGACTGCGCTACATCCCCAAGGACTTGATTAGATTAGCAAACTCCCAGGGGTCCTCGCGCCACCCATTCAGTCCCCCACCGCCCGCTTGGGCGGCTCGGCGTACTGATCGAAGAGGACGTCCACGTGCAGGGACGCGAGATCGATGATCTCGGCCTGTGCCTCTTCCGCCACGCGCTGCTGCTCGCGGGTCCGCCGTCGCCGCTCCGCGCGCGCCAGGCGGGCGCGTTCGCGGCGTTCCCTGTCCACCTGTACGGCGATGCGCAAGAACGCCGCGTACACCAGCATGATGACCCCAGAGGGCGCCACGCCCCACCACGGGATCATCTTGACCGCGGCCGTCACCACGGAGGCCAGCACCAGCAGGGCGGTGAAGAACAGCAGGCGGCGCCGGCGGGCCACGATGATGGCGCGGCGGCGCAACCGGAACTGGCGGACGTCGACCTTCTCGACCTCGGCGGTCCCGTCGTCCTCGTCACCGTCTGAAGGGGCGAGGTTGTCGAGGTCGGGCAGGGCGTGTTCGCCGGTGTAGTGCTCTTCGAGCTCGGCCAGTTCGGCAAGGTTCGTCTTGTCTCTGCGCAACCACATCGGAATGAGGACGCAGAGCCACATAACGACGATGGCCAAATAGAGGAGGACGCTGCTCACGGCCACCTCCGGACAGCACAAAGACGCGAGTGTGCTCGTCGCGCCATCAATGTGCTCACGTCACGCACCGTAAGACCGCGTGTCACTGATTGACGAGCATTCGGTGCGGTGTGTCGCGAGATCGTCAAACCTCTTCGACGGGAGACCCCCCGTGAGCGGCTGACTCACGAGCGCGACGCCACTGCACGAGCAGCCCGCCAGGAACGTCCTCGACGGTCAGCGCGTAGCAAATGTGGTCGCGCCAGGCTCCGTCGATGTGGAGTTGGCGACGCCGAATGCCTTCTTCCCGGAAACCGAGCTTCTCAACCACCCTACGGCTGGCTTGATTCTCGGGACGGATGTTCGCTTCCAGCCGATGCAACCCGGTGGTGAAAAAGCAGTGGTCAACGGCCATGGCGAGGGCGGTGGGCGTGATGCCGCGGCCGGCCAGGCCGCCGTCGACCCAGTAGCCGACCTGGGCAGAACGGGCAGATCCCCACACGACGGCCCCCACGGTCAACTGCCCCGCGAACCGGCCACCGTATGTGATCACCCAGGGCAACGCCAGCCCCTGCCGCGCCTCGCGCCGCAGGGTGCCGACCATGGAGATGTAGGGGCCGAGCCCGGTCCTGAACAGGGGTGTCTCAGGATTGCTCGGCTCCCAGGGACGTAGCCAGTCGGCGTTACGCAACCGAGTTTCACGCCACACGCGTACGTCACCCAGCCGTAGCGGCCGAAGGCCTACCGGACCTTCGTTGAGGATTGCCGGCCAGCCACGAAGTCGATCCACACCTCTCATCATCCCCCCATCGCGGACGATGTCGCCACGGATCACCGAATCCAAGGTCAGCGGGGGTGATCACCACCTCGGATCTGATCAACCGCGTGCCGCAGAATCGGCGCGAGCACGGCGACGCCATCACGCACCCCACCGGACGATCCGGGCAAATTTACGATCAAGGTGTCGCCCGCCTGTCCCGCCAGTCCTCTGGACAAGACCGAAGTAGGCACTTTTTCGCGATTTGACAGTCTGATGGCCTCGGCTATACCGGGAATTTCCCGAGAAATGACCCTGGCCGTCATCTCCGGAGTCAGATCCATGGGCGTCAGCCCGGTCCCCCCGGTGGTCACGATGACGTCGTAGCCGCCCGCCAGCCCGTCACGCAACGCCCTTTCCACGGGCTCGCCGTCGGGCACCACCACGGGCCCTGCCACCTCGTCGCACCCCGCGTCGCCCCGCAGCAGCTCGGCGAGCAGCGGTCCGGATTTGTCCTCATAAACTCCGGCCGACGCCCGGTTCGACACGGTGATCACCAGCGCCCGGATCATGCCGGCTCCCTGGTCCAGCGACCGGTCTTGCCGCCCAGCTTCTCCTCCACCCGTACGTCAGTGATCACCGCGCCCGGATCTACCGCCTTGACCATGTCGATCAGCGCCAGCGCGGCCACCGAAACCGCCGTCAACGCCTCCATCTCCACCCCGGTGCGATCGGCCGTCTTCACCCGGCACGTGATCCCCACGCCCCAGTCCTCCACGTCCAGGGTGACCTTCACCCCGTGCAGGGCGATCGGATGGCAGAGCGGAATGAGATCGGGCGTCCGCTTCGCCCCCATGATCCCCGCGATCCGCGCCACCCCCAGCGCGTCACCCTTGGGCACCTCCCCCGACCGCAGCAGCTCCACCACCTCGGCCGACAGCAGCACCCGCCCGGTGGCCGTGGCCGAACGAGCCGACACGTCCTTGGCGGAGACGTCCACCATGCGGGCGGCACCGGTCTCGTCGATATGGGTGAACTCGCTCAAATCCGGATCACCTCCACCGAAGTCCCCTCGGCCACCTCGGTCACGTCTTCGGGCACCACGATCAGCGCGTTCGCCAGCGCCAGAGAGGCGAGCTGGTGGGAGCCCTGCCCGTGCACCGGCGACACCGTGCCGTCGGAGGCCAGCACGCCACGCAGGAACGACCGCCGCCCGGCAGGCGAGCGCAGCTTGCCCGTGAGCCGCGCGGTCACCGTCTCCAGCACCTCGCCGGACAGTCCGCGCATCTTGTTCAGAGCGGGGCGTACGAAGAGCTGGAAGGACACGAAGGACGACACCGGATTGCCGGGAAGGGCGAAGATCGGCACCCGGTCCTCCCCCAGGACACCGAACCCCTGCGGCATCCCCGGCTGCATCGCCACCTTCTCGAACCGGACCGTGCCGAGCGGGGACAGAGCCTCCTTGACCGGCTCGTACGCTCCCATGGACACGCCGCCGCTGGTGATGATGGCGTCGGCGCGTACGAGATGGGTGTCGAGCTGATCGAGCAGCACGGCCGGATCGTCCTCCACGGACCCCGCGCGGAAGCCCTCCCCACCCGCTTCGCGCACGGCGGCGGCCAGGGTGTAGCTGTTGGAGTCCCAGATCTGTCCGGGCAGCAGCGACGTGCCCGGCTCGATGAGCTCGGCACCGGTGGAGATGACGACGACCCGGGGCCGCGGCCGAGCCCAGACCCGCCGCCGCCCCACCCCGGCGATGATGCCAAGTTGCGCGGGGCCGATCACGATGCCCGGTTTGAGGACGATCTCACCGGCCTGCACGTCCTCGCCCGCCCGCCGGATCGCGTTGCCGGCCTCGACCGGGCGATCGATCAGCACGGAGGCGGTCCCGCCGTCCGTCCACTCCACCGGCACCACGGCATCGGCCCCGGCGGGCAGCGGCGCCCCGGTCATGATGCGTACGGCATGGCCCGGCCCGACGGCCCGCAACTCCACGGACCCGGCCGCCACGTCGTCGATCACCGGCAGCCTGACCGGCGCCCCGGCCACGTCCGCGGCCCGCACGGCATAGCCGTCCATGGCCGAATTGTCGAACGGCGGCAGAGGCACCGGCGACGTGACCTCCTCGGCCAGCGTCGTCCCGAGCGTCTGCTCCAGCTCCAGCTCCAGCGGCGCCAGCGGACGAATCGTGGCCAGGATCTCGGCCAGATGCGTCTCAACCGATTTCATCGAGGAACTCCCGCAGCCACGGCACGAAATCCGGTGCAAGATCCTCCCGATCCGCGGCGAACTTCACCACCGTCCGCAAATAGTCGAGCTTGTCACCGGTGTCATAGCGGCGGCCTCTGAACAGCACCCCGTGGACGGGCCCGCCCTCGTCGTGGCCACGGGTCGCGAGCGTGCGCAGCGCGTCGGTGAGCTGGATCTCGCCCCCGCGCCCCGGCGGTGTGTTCTCCAGCACCTCGAACACCGCCGGATCGATCACATAGCGCCCAATGATCGCCCAATTGGACGGCGCCTCGTCGGCCGGCGGCTTCTCCACCAGGTCGGTCACGCGGACGACGTCATCCTCGGCGGTCGCCTCGATGGTCGCGACGCCGTAGAGCGAGACCTGCTCCCTCGGCACCTCCATCAGCGCGATCACGCTCCCCCCGAACGTGTCACGCACCTCGATCATGCGCTTGAGCAGCGCGTCGCGGTTGTCGATCAGATCGTCGCCGAGCAGACACGCGAACGGGTGATCACCCACGTGGTGCTTCGCGCACAGCACGGCGTGACCGAGCCCCTTCGGCTCGCCCTGGCGCACATAGTGGAGGGTCGCGAGCGAGGCGGGCTCCCGGACCTGGGACAGCCGGTGCTCGTCGCCCTTGGCCTCAAGGGCCTCCTCCAGCTCGAACGCACGGTCGAAATGGTCCTCGATAGACCGCTTGTTTTTGCCCGTGACCATGAGCACGTCGAGGAGCCCGGCGGAGGCCGCCTCCTCAACGACATACTGGATCGCGGGCTTGTCGACGATGGGCAACATCTCCTTGGGTGTCGCCTTGGTCGCCGGGAGGAACCGGGTGCCCAGACCCGCGGCGGGCACAACGGCTTTCGTCACAGGTTCGAAGTCAGCCATGAGTAGACCCTAGTGGAGTGCCTGTGGACAAGCTGAAACTGCGCCGCGAGATCAACGCCGCGCGTACCTCGCTCTCCCCAGAACAACTGCGTACAAACGCCATCAAGGTCCGCGAAACACTGCTCGACCAACCCTGGGTTCAGATGGCCGGCCTGGTGGCCTGCTACTGGTCAACGGGGTCGGAGCCGGATACGCACGGGTTGGTGTTCGCTCTCTGGAAACACGGCGCGACGGTGATCCTTCCCGTGCTTCGTGCGGATAATGATCTGGATTGGGCTGTGTACGACGGGCCGGACACCCTTGCCCCGGGTCGTTACGGGATTATGGAGCCGGTCGACACGCGCCGCGGCGTGGACGCCATCCGTACCGCCGCGCTCGTGATCGTGCCCGCGCTGGCCGTGGACAGGCGCACGGGGGTGCGCCTCGGCCGTGGCGGCGGCTCGTACGACCGGGCCCTGGCCAGGGTCGGCCCGAACGTACCCACTGTGGCGTTGCTGCACGACGGGGAGTTGGTCGAAGGTGTTCCGACGGAGCCGCACGATTGTCATGTTCGTTTTGCGATGACACCGGACGGACTCACTAGTCTTATGTGAACACAGTGACAGGAGGGAGCCAGATGACCGTTGATGTCTGGCTTCTTCTTGGCGGCGCAATTGTCATCGCGGCCATCGGCTTCGTACGCATCGCGCATCGCACCGGTCTTCCCAGCCTTCTGGTGTTCCTGGGCTTCGGCCTGCTTCTTGGCGAATCCGGATTCGGAATCCCTTTTGACAATCCACAACTCGCCCAGCACATCGGCCTGACGGCTCTGGCCGTAATCCTGGCTGAAGGTGGTCTCACCACCAATTGGTCGCATGTGCGGCGGTCTGTCCCCATGGCCGTGGTGCTGGCGACCGCAGGCGTGGCGGTCAGCATCATCGTGGTGGCGCTGGTCGTGGAGACCCTGCTGGGGATCGACCGGACGACCGCGCTCATTCTGGGCGTGGTGCTGGCCTCCACCGACGCCGCGGCGGTCTTCTCCGTGCTGCGCCGGTTGCCGTTGCCGCCGCGGCTGGCGGGCGTGCTGGAGGCGGAGTCCGGCTTCAACGACGCGCCCACCGTCATCGCCGTCGTACTGCTCAGCGGGGCCTCGCAGACCCCTGCGACCGTGGGACAGTTCCTGCTGGAGACCGCGGTCGAGCTGGTCATCGGTGCCGCGGTCGGCCTGGCCATCGGCCCCGCGGGCGCATACGCGCTGCGCCGCGTCGCCCTGCCCGCCTCCGGCCTCTATCCCATCGCCGTGCTGGCGCTCACCTTCGTCTCGTACGGCGGCGCGGTGCTGCTGCACGGCTCCGGTTTCCTGGCCGTCTACCTGACGGCGCTGATCCTGGGCAACTCGCGGCTGCCGCACCGGGCGGCGACCAGGGGGTTCGCCGAGGGAGCGGCGTGGCTGGCGCAGATCGGGCTGTTCGTCATGCTGGGCCTGCTGGCCAGTCCGGAGGAGATGCCGACCGCCATCGTGCCCGGCCTGATCGCCGGGAGCGTCCTGGTGCTCCTGGCCCGGCCGCTGTCCGTACTGGTGAGTTCCCTGCTGGCGTGGGTGCTGCGACTGGGGCTGGTGAGCTGGCGGGACCAGGCGTTCCTGTCGTGGGCCGGGCTGCGCGGCGCGATCCCGATCGTGCTCGCGACCATTCCGTGGGCCTCCGGCGTCGAGGGCTCCAAGGAGATCTTCAACGAGGTCTTCGTGATCGTCATCGTGTTCACGCTGCTCCAGGGGCCGACGCTGCCGTTCGCGGCCCGGCTGCTCGGGGTGAGCGCGCCCGGCGAGGCGCACGACCTGTCCGTGGAGTCCGCTCCGCTGGAAGAGCTCAAGGCGGACCTGCTGCAGATCAAGGTCCCGACCGGCTCGCTCCTGCACGGCGTGGAGATCTTCGAGCTCCGCCTCCCCGCCGGCGCCGCGGTGACCCTGGTGGTACGCGACGGCAAATCGTTCGTACCAGCCACCACCACCAGAATCCGGGCGAACGACCAGCTCCTGCTCGTCACCACCGCCGTCTGCCGCGACCAGGTCGAGCGCCGCCTGCGCGCCGTGAGCCGCCGCGGCAAGCTGGCGGGATGGTACGGGGAACGGGGGTTGGAATAGGTGTTTGGCCCAATCGGTTAGCATTAGCAGTCGCATCGCTCGAGTGCCAGATCTGAAGGAGGAGCGCGTGCCGACATACCAGTACGCCTGCAACGACTGTGGGCAGCAGCTCGAGGTCGTTCAGAAGTTCACCGACGATGCGCTGAAGGTTTGCCCGAACTGTCAGGGAAACCTGCGGAAGGTGTTCTCCGCCGTCGGCATCGTGTTCAAGGGGTCCGGCTTCTACAAGACGGACAACCGCTCCTCGTCGTCCTCGTCCTCCGCGTCTTCTTCCTCGTCGAAGACCTCCGAGACCAAGTCGGGCGACTCCGGTTCGAGCTCCGGGTCCACCTCGTCGACCCCGGCCACCGCCCCAGCCGCGGCCTCGAGCTGACCTCTCGCTCACCTGAGGCCGTCTTGACCGGCGCCCGAGGCAGAGCTCGGCCCCTGTTCGCAGCGGCCTGAAGCTCGCCTCGGCTCGCACCCCACCGTCCAGAAGCCGGCCTCGGCCACTCCCTCGCGCTCCGAAGCCGGCCCGGGGCTGCCGCCAAACCACACCACATCACCGAAGTAGGGTGGAGGGCGCAGGGCGCACCGCCTGGGTGCTCACAGCTCAGCGCCCCGGCAACAGCGTTATCCACAGAACGCGATTCCGCCGACCCTGGCCCTCCCCCACTCCGACTAATCTCAGCGCCATGGTCACTCGCGCAGACATCGGCGTCATCGGCGGCTCGGGTTTCTATTCGCTTCTCGACGACGCGGAGCAGATCGAGGTCGCCACCCCCTACGGCACCCCAAGCGATGTCGTCACAGTAGGACGCATCGGCGCCCGTTCCGTGGCATTCATCCCACGGCACGGCCGCGATCACCGTTTCCCACCGCACCGCATCCCCTATCGCGCCAACCTCTGGGCGCTGCGCTCACTCGGCGTCCGCCAGGTGCTCGCCCCCAGCGCCGTAGGCTCGCTGAGAGCCGAATACGGCCCGGGGGCCTTGGTCATCCCCGACCAACTCGTAGACCGCACCTCAGGCCGCGTCCAGACCTATTACGACACAGACGGCGCAGTCCACGTGTCCTTCGCCGACCCATACTGCCCGTCGGGCCGAGCCGCGGCCGTGGAGACCGCGAGATCCGGCGGCTGGGAAACCGTCGACGGCGGCACTCTGGTGGTGATCGAGGGTCCGCGCTTCTCCACGCGGGCCGAGTCGCAGTGGTTCGCGGGCAACGGCTGGTCGATCGTGGGCATGACCGGTTTCCCCGAGGCGGTGCTGGCCCGCGAGCTGGCCCTCTGCTACACCACGCTGTCCCTGGTGACCGACCACGACGCCGGGGTGGAGGCCGGCCAGGGCGTCACCCATGACGAGGTCCTGGAGTTCTTCGCCCAAAACGTCACCCGCATGCGCACATTGGTGGCCCAGACCGTGCAAGCCCTTCCCGAAGAGCGCACCTGCCCCTGCGGTTCCGCCCTCGACGGCATCAAGCTGCCCTTCGAGCTACCGTGATCCAGACCTGGATGCAGCGCTTCGGCCGTCGCCGCCGCCTCATCGCGGCGGTGCTGGCCGCCCTGGCCGTGATTTCCGCCTTCCTCGCCACCCGACCGGCCCCACCACCCGCCACGGTCCTGGTGGCCGCCCGCGATCTCTCCCCCGGCCGCCTGAGTCCGGGCGACCTCCACCCGACCCCGCTCAACCACCCTCCGGCAGGCGCAGTCCGCACGTCGGCCGCCGGCCAGATGCTGGCAGCCCCCATGCGCAAAGGCGAGCCGCTGACAGACGTCCGCCTCCTCCGCTCATACCCTCTTCCTCCGGGCATGGTCGCGACCCCTGTGCGCATCGCGGACCCGTCAGCCGCGAAGCTCCTCTCCCCCGGCTCCACGATCGGCATCCTGGCGGCCTGGGAGGAAGGCCAACCGGCCCACACGATCGCCGAAGACATCACCGTCATCACGATCCCCGCAGCAGACGGCGACGACAGCCACGGCACGTTACTCGTACTGGCGACGACCCCGACCCAAGCGGCCGACCTGGCCTCCGCCCAGACCGGCGGCCACCTCTCGATAACGATCAACCCTGACCCACAGTAATGTCTCGGATACGATCCTTCGTCATGAACGGATTCAAGAAGTTCCTCATGCAAGGAAACGTCATCGACCTGGCCGTGGCGGTTGTCATCGGAGCGGCGTTCAACGCGATCGTCCAGTCCTTGGTGGCCGACCTTCTCACCCCGCTGATCTCGGCGTTCGGCGGCCTGCCCGACTTCTCCTCGCTCAAGGTCACAGTCGGCCAGTCCAACTTCATGTACGGCAACTTCATCAACGCGGTCATCTCGTTCCTGATGGTCGCGGCGGTGATTTATTTCCTGGTGGTGAAGCCGTTCACACATCTCAAGGACCGCAGAGCCGCCAAGGTCGAGTCGAAAACCCGTGAGTGCCCGGAATGCCTGTCCGAGATCCCGAAAGCCGCCTCCCGCTGCGCCTTCTGCAGCTCCGCGATCATCGCGGCCTAGCGCATACCGCCACCAGGCGGTCGGCGAACTCCGCCCACCCTCTCCGTAGGTGAGGCATATGCAATGCCATCCCCGCAGTTGGCAGGTAGATGACCGATCACCCCCTTCGGTCGCCACCCACTGATCAAAGACTTGATCCGTCGTCGATCTCCGCTACACCGCAGGGAGAGGAAAACACACCCCCAGTCGCCACTACCGATCGCCAGGATCTTGAACTAGCTGCGACGATGGGCTCACAGAAAGTGGGACCCGGCCGCCAAGGGCGTGGGATCCCTTCCAGCTACCGTAAGGGTAAGGGTAAGTGGACGTAGAAGCGGAGATTCTGGATCTGAAGCTCCGTATGGAAGCCCTCGAAGCGACCGCACGTTCCGGTGAGGCAGGATCCGGCGACGTCGAGTCGCAACGTCGGCACTCGAACATTCCGGCGGCACGCAACACGGGCCCGGAATGCATACAAACCGACATCACCGCGAGATCAATCGCCGTCACTGAGGTGAAGGCCCACATAGCGAAGTTCCAAACCGAGATGAGCCAGGACATCGCAGCCCTCAATGTCGAGGTCACCGGCCTCCGATGGCACGCGTACGACCTTTTGACCGCCACCCGCTCCGACATAGAGCAGAAGTTCGACTCGCTGCGCTGCGAAATGATCGAGCTGGGCCTCAGACTCGATCGCCTGCTGGAAAAACATGGCGCATAGCCCGGTGGGGGCCCCTGGCCGCTGGAGCGCCAGGGGCTCCCACCGACCACGCAGGAACCACATCACCCCGACGCACCCCAAACCCCGGAGAGCCCAAGCGGAAGATCCTAGAGAAGCTTGTCGATCTTGGGATCGTACTCCCAATGCCATGGCTCGAACGGGTTGCTGTAGGCCCACGAGGGATGAAACCACCCGTACCTCTTCGAGTTCTTCTCCATCCACACGAACTCAGTGGACCCGGACCTCTCCACCCCGCCACACAGATCCACCGCCAGCCCCAGCCCGTGGTTGCTCCGCCCGGGCACAGCCGCGAACCCCGGCCGCCGATAGTAGATGGACTGCTGCTCGGCAAGGCTGCGATAAGCATCGGTCACGCACATGGGCTTGCCGAACCTCCGCCGAAAAGCCTCGTTCAGACTCACGAACGCGATCGTCGCGTCAGCCCTCAGACTGAACCCCTTCTGCTGCAACGGACAGAGCATGCCCTGAGGGATCAACCCGTTGGGATATTGGTCGGCCGTCGCCGCCCGTAGCGGATTGCACCCCAGCGCCGCCCGCCCCACCTTGTCAACCTTGATCCCCAGCTTCACCAGCGCGGCGGTCAACGACTTCACGATCTTGTCCGAACGCTGCCGAAGCGTATCCACCTCGGCCGCGAGCTGCGCCTCGGCCAGCAAGTTCCCCGCCCGCAGCTCTTGAGCCTCGCCCGCCAGCCGCTCAGCCTCCTTGGTGAGCAAGCTGGTCCGCTCAACGGCCTTCTGCCGCACGGTCACGATCTGAGTCGCATCACTGAGCGCCCGCAAGGTGTGCTCATCGGCGCCCCCGGTCAGGAAGGGAAAGACCCCGTTGGCCACGATCGGCTGCTCGTACAGCAACTCGACCATCTGCGCCACGGGCTGCCGCATGGTCGCGAGCTTCTGCTCCATGTCCTGCAACGTCGTGAGCTTGCTCTTGAGCTCCTTCTCGGAGGAGGCGATAGTCGCCCGCCGCTGCTCAAGGGCCTTGGTAGCGTCCTCAAGCTCCTTCGCCGACCGCTCGGCCTCTTTACGCAGCTCGGTCAGGTTCGACGGATCTTTCCGCTCCTGCACCTGTGCCCGAGCCTCGACAGTCGGCACGAAGAGAGAAGCCATGGCCATGACGACCGCGATCAGACCCGCTGATCGAGGGGCTGGCACGTTCGACTCCTCCGTTTGCAAACTCGTTACCCGGGTCAGGCACGCACGTTACTACAGCCCCCCGAGTGCCCGGACCGAACTCCGGAGAGCTGATATGAGACAAAAGGCCCACTTTGTACCCCCATACCCACCAACCAGCCACAACTCCGACCACCCACCTGGAGTCCCACCCCTTCAACCCCACGGCTCACACAAGAGCCCCAGCCCCCATCACTCACACCGACCGACCCCCACCCCGAAGCGATAAAGGGGCTGCGCAGGCTCTCCGGCAGCCGACCGGCGCCCTTGCCGGCCTCATCGTGCAGGGCGACATCACCACCCTCCACTTCACATACCAGTCGCCCACGCATCACCGACCCCGCCTTCCAACTCCTCCCCCTCCTGCCGACACAATTCCCACAACCAGGTGTCCACCCACTCCCCCGGACACCCACCGCGCGTCTGCGCAGGCGCAGGCGCAGGCACAGGCACCCGCGCCTGCGCCTGCGCTGAAGGGGGCACCGGCGGAGCTGTGAACGGCTCCCCACCCAAACCCTCACGCCCCCCAGCAACAGCAGAAGCCCGCGACTCGCGCACCACCCAACCAGGCACCGGCAAACTGGCTTCATACCGCCGATCAGGATGAGGCGGCTCAGGCAAGAGGACCGGCTCAAACGCCAACCCCTCACGGCCACCCCCCACCACCGAGGAGCCCTCGACCCTCGCCTCAAGCCCCCGCATCTCCCCAGCCAACAACCCCCCAGCAAGGATCGCCGGCGCCAACAAGGCCCCGAACAACACCACGGGCCGCCGACGGGCTTGCCTACATCGCCTCCTGGTCACAGGCGAACGCTATCCACGCGCCTCGCGCAAGAATCTGATCACTTGTCATGCCTTTACCGCAGCTCAGAGCACACATAACCAACTCAGCCAAACTCATCTCGATCCCACGTCCCACGCACTGCCATACTTTCGCTAGGCTTACAGCAGTCCGCCTCCGTAGCTCAGGGGATAGAGCACCGCTCTCCTAAAGCGGGTGCCGCAGGTTCGAATCCTGCCGGGGGCACGCATCTCCACCAGGTATTTTGGCCTCTGACCTGCGGTTTCTCTGCCGCAGGTCTTTTACGTTCCAGACCCTTGATAGGTCACCCAGAGCACCCGTATGCAGCCGTAGGACGTTGATCACGGGAGATATGCGGGATGATCTTGAGGGCGTTGCCGCACGTCGGGACTCCGTTTGCGGCTCGTGAACCATCCAGGACGGCTCAACGGATCCACAGCCGTGGGCACCGCGTCCGCACACCGACGAACCATCGTGCCTTCCCTCATAGGCTGGCCTCGGCTATTCAGCCGGTATTTCGTTCTGAAGATCGATAACTAAAGAAGGTGCCTTCGACCTGCGATGATCTGACTGCTGAGATCATGAACATCGCACAGAACGGACGCACCTTCCGGGTGAACGCTACGGCATGGGACCGCCGCTTGTCTGTACGAGGGGACAGCAAGGGGCTCGTTGGACACGCGGGAGCCGTGCTCCTGCGCAAATGCGCTGATCAGACGGGGTTAACAGGGGCGTTGGGCGGTGTGTTCGCCCGGCTGGGCGGATCTCCGGTGTGGGACCGGGGCGTGGTGCTGGTCCAGCTCGCGGTGGCGATCGCACTGGGAGCCAACAGCATGCGGCAGATCGCCCTGCTGGCCCATCAGGAGCTGCTCTTCGGCAAGCCGCCCTCGGACTCCACTGTGCGGCGAGTGCTGGAGCCCGTCGGGACGTCGGACCAGCTGCAGGTCTGGATCGCCCGGGCTCGGGCTCGGGTGCGGCGGCACGTGTGGCATCTGGTCGCCGCGACCGAGACGGGTTTCCCGTGGCTGGAGGTGGCGGGAAAGGTCCTGACCGGCTGGATCGTGATCGACCTGGACGCCACGCTGATCAGCGCACACTCGGACAAACAGGGTGCTTCGGCGACGTTCAAGAAGGGCTATGGGTTTCACCCGCTGGCCGCCTGGTGCGCCAACACGCACGAATCGCTGGTGATGTTGCTGCGCACCGGATCGGCCGGCTCCAACACCGTGGTCGATCACGTGCGGGTTCTGACCGAGGCCACAGGCAGATCCCCGACGGCTTCCGGGCCAAGATCTGGATCCGGATCGACGGCGCGGGAGCCACACACGACCTGGTCGAGCACATGAAGGGGTTGAACACCACCCGGCGCACGGTCCGCTTCACCGTCGGCTGGAAGATCACCGACACCGATGAGACAGCGATCGCCAAACTGCCCGAGACCGCCTGGCAGGCCGCCGTCCGCCAGGACGGCGAGGTGCACGAGCACGCGCAGGTGGCCGAGCTCACCGGCCTGGACGAACGCGCCACGCTGTGGGGCGTCAGGTTGCTGGTCCGCCGCGTGCGACCCTCGGCCCGCGACGCGGCGCAGCTCACCGGCCTGGAGAAGAAGACCGGCTGGAAGTACGCGATCATCGCCACCAACCGCGGCCCTCGCGGCCTGCGCGGCATCCCCGGCAGCCACCAGCTCGCGGTCCTCGACTTCGCGGGTGCGCACCAACAAGGCCATGGGGCTGCGCAACCTGCCTTCCAAGACCTGGAACGTCAACGTCGGCTGGGTGCTGACCTGCAACCTCGCGGCCGACCTCGACGCCTGGACCCGGCTGCTTGGCCTGCATGACGATGCGGAACTGGCCCGCGCCGAACCTCAGACCCTCCGCTACTGCCTGTGGCACCTGCCCGCCCGGCTGGTGTGTCACGCCCGCCGGCGCATCCTGAACATCAGCGCCACCTGGCCATGGAAGAACGCGTTCCTGATCTGCTGGCAGCGCCTGTGCACCCTGCCAGTGCCCACCTGACCAGCTCAAATGTGTCCACCGAGAAGAGAGGGGAGCGACCAGCAGCCGCGCGGGCCCGTGGAAACCGCCGCCCACCGAGCGCCTCGGGCGGCCACCCACACCCCGGCACACGAGAGAAACAGACGATCAGGCGCAAACCTCCGCCTGCCCGCACAGCTCAGCCGGGACGACCGTCCCCTGAGCCATCGAGGCTGGGTCAGCCGTTGAAGGCTCCATCGCTTTATCGCAGTTCGCTATGGCTGGGACGAATCGGATGTACGAGTGGAGTCCGCTCAGATATGGTCCGATGCGTGCGCCTTAGAGCCTCCTGGAAAGTAGTGGCCGCGTTACTTCCCTGCCTCGCGGTCCTGACCGCATGCTCGGGAGAACAGGAGCGACCAACGCTGACGGAGGCGGCCCGACAACTTGTGAGCGATGGGGACGCACTGGCATCGGGCATTGCATCAGGCCTGACAGGGCTGGCGCAGGATCGAGCGGGCCAGGATCTGAACACGAACTGCCTGAAAGGCGAGGCACAACGTTACTTTCGGGCGAAGGGGAACTTCGTGAACCCCTCTGCGGAGAACCCGCCCAGCCTGGTCGGGTTACTCAAAGGCGATCTAGAAGGCAAGGGCTATACCGAGATCGTGGACAGTCTCGATCTCTGGGAAGACAACGTGAGTGTCGCCGTCATGACCCACCCCGAGGCCAAATTGACCTTCGTCCTCATGGCGCAGAAGGGCACGACACCCAACGTCATGATCATTGGTAAGACGGAATGCTATCCCAGCAGCGGATGAAGGTCACATCGGATCAGGCACCTGTGCAGCCTCCTTGCGAAGCTGCTCGGCACGGCGGCGAAGGTTCTCGGCAGTAGCCAGGCAGGAATTTTCCAGTTCGCTCATCTCCCGTCTGAGCTGAACCCCGTGCGCGAGATATCGCTCCGCCGCCGGCCCCTTCCAGGACGTTTCGGCCTCGGCTTGGCTGGACGGGATGCCTGCAAACGTGTCAGCAAGTTGCTTCGCATACCTGCTGAAGGTCGTCGCGAGCGCTTCCTTCTCGCCCGCCTCACGCAGCAGCTGGTGCTTGACCGGCATAGTCAGCCACCCCTTCTTTTCAGTGCGTCCAGCAGGGCGCTTTGTACGCGGCCCTCCATCGCATCTCTCATGAGAGCCTGCTGGGATGTCGTCATCGCGGGCAAGCCGTGTTCTCTGAGCGAGCGGTCCAGCCAGGCGATCTGCTCGTCAATGAGCTTGCCGACCACCGTCTCCGCCGTGTCCGGTGTCTTCTTGTCGAGGTAATCCGTGATCATGCCCTTCAGGAGGTCTTTGACCTCGTCCAGCCCCTTGGCCTTGCCCGTGGATACGATCTTGCTGGCAATCGGGAAGTACTCGTCGAGGTAATCCACAGGCATGAGCATGTATCCGGCGATGCGTTCGGCGTATTCGTCGTCGCTCCACTCTGCGTATGTGGAGCCGGCCAGTAACAGGTTCGCCAACGCGCCTGTTCGCTCAGCAAGGTTGATATGCGCTTCCTGCTTGTAGTTGTCCGGGTCGAAAGGATGGAACCGGCCCATGTCCAGTTCCTTGGTGTACTCTTTCGCCGCCTTCATTAGGGTGTCGGCCGCAGCGAAATCCTGCATCAACGCTCCCATGAAGCGAGCGCTCACGGCAGGGTCGAGCTTGTCCCACGGAGGCCGCGGAGCCAGGTGGGGCATCTTCGGCGAGTTCCGCGTCGCTTGCCCTCGTGCGAGGTGATCGAGGATGGGCTTGATGTCCTGGGCGAGCATCCGGCTGACAGGCGAGTTGGCAAAAGTGCCGAGGCTGCCACCGACCCATAGCGTGTTCTCAGCACCGATGCTGTTGATGACGTTCAGCCAGGCCCGTTCCCGCGCCTCGGCCGTACCCGAGTCAGGCTTCAAAGCGCCGTGCAAGGCATCTGCCAGCATTTGCTCATAGGCAGGGACGCCGGTCGACCTGATGGTGTAGGCGTCGAGCATGGTCCCCGCCTCTTTCGGGTGCTCGGCCAGGAACCGCTGGAACGCCTCGGGATTGGCCGCGAAAGCCTTGGTCAGGTTGTAAAGGTTCCAGTTGGGGTCCGTGGGGAAGGCGTCGGAGTTCGGTGGGCGGTTCAGGAGGTTGGTCGCCACCTTGGTGAGGAACGCGCTGGACTGCGGAGCCAAGGTGACGAGGGCGGTCAGGATGTCCGAGGGCGCGGTCTCGACCATCTTCTGCCATTCGGGCCCGAGCCGCCCCGAGCTCTCCGCGCCGGCGAAGGCTCTGGCGAGCAGGCCCGGCAGACCGTCGCTGGCTCGTTTGGCCGACTCCGGGGTCAGGCCTCGGCGATCTCCGGCGGCTCGGTTGTTCATCCAGTCGCGGAACAGCTTCTGGAAGGTCGTGGGGCCGAGTGCCGCCAGCAGTGCCGCAGCGTAGGCGGGATCGTCGATTCGTCCCTTAAGCGCTGCTGCGGCCTTCTCCACCTCGGCCCAGCTCTGCCCGGACAGGTGCTCATCATGGTGCTTGAGTGCCTCGGTGATCGCTGCCGCGTCCTTCTTGGCCGCCTGTGCCGCCTCGGTCTGATTGCTGAACGGCACGGTGGCGGTCAACATGCCCTTCTGCTGAGTCGGCACCATCCGTTTGAGGGTGTCCACGCGCCACTTCAGGTCCTGCTGCGACTCGTGGAAGAACCACCAGGTCCGGTGCATCGCGGTGACGCCCGACTGGCCCGTCCAATCCGCACCAGCCTCGGCGATCGCCGCTTCGAGTCCCGGCCGTGCTCTGCCGAGGACGTCCTTCCCCGTCTCCATCTGACGGATCAGCTTGTCCGCCCCGAGGGGATCGATCCCGACGAACTCCCCCATGAACCCTCCCAGAGGGTGTGGCTACACGGCGGAAGTCAAGCACGTCCTGATACGCGAGGTAAACACGTTATGCATTCTCATTAACCATTTGAACCATCGATATATGGACAGGCGCAAAAGCCTTGACGCGACCGGATATCGACCTGATGTCCACCTGTTCGACTGCTGCAGCAGCCGAACTCGGCGTTATTCATGACAGCGACCAGGCGCACTTATCCACCGGTCCTGCGCTTCTCGGCTGAGAAGGTGGAGGGATACGTTGCCTCGGTGTAGAACCAAGTACGGCTGTAAGCCACCTCTTGCTGTCTCAATTCCTGTCTTCGCTGGAGAACCACATGCGATTCGCGTCTGTGCAGGGCTGACTGTGCCGATCTTCGAGGAAGGCCCAGCCAAGTCCGTCGTGGCTCCCGACCGTTCGCTCGATCTGTTCGCGAATCGCTTCGAGCTGACCCGGCACGTCGTCACGCTCATCAACGAGGACCCGTCCGCAGAACGGATCCTCTACCTGCACGGGCTCGGCGGGAACGGCAAGTCGTTGCTGCTACGGCACCTGGAACAGCGCTGCTGCCTGCGTACAGACCAGTGGACGACCGTTCAAGGAGCCTCAGACGTCGAGCTGCTGGAGCGGCTGACCGAGCACGGCCGGCAGGTACCGGTAGCGCGGATCGACTTCGGAGCGCGGCCGGCGGGTGAGAACCGACCGCAAGAGGCGTTCTCCGGGTTGTTCATGCTCAAACGGCAACTCGCCCGTTACGGCATCGCCACCCCTCGCTTCAACTTCGCCGCGATCACCTACCTCCACAAGCTCGGCTTCGACATCGCCCACCGGGTGCCCGAGTTGTTCCCGCGAGGGGAAGCCGGCATCGCACTGGACATCGCCGACGCCATCATGACGCTGCCGGTTCTGCGTGTGGGGCAGCAACTGTTCCAGATGATCAACGTGCGCATGGACAGGGTTTTCACCCGCGGGCGGATGCAGCGCCGTGTCCCACAGGAGGATGCCGAGCAGATTCTCACCCTCGTCCCCGAGCCAGATCTCCTGCACGAGCTCCCCCGCCTGTTCGCCAAGGACCTTAACGAGGCTGTCAGCGGGCATCCCCGGATCGTGCTGCTCTTCGACACCCACGAGGCATTCTTCGGCGAGGCGATCGGGGACCCGGACAGCTTGATCCACGCTGACAAGCTGATGCGGGACGAGTGGCTACGCTGCCTCGTGGGTCACCTCGACTTGGGCGCCGGAATCGTCGCCATCGTGGCGGGCCGTACGCGCCCACTGTGGTCGACGGCCCCTGTCTTTCCTATCCCTGACCGGTATCTGGATCTCCGCGTGGTCGGCCATCTGACGAGCGCCGACGCCCACCACTATCTAAATATGGCCGGCATCACCGACCCGTCCATGCGCAAGGCCCTGGTCGAGTACGCCTCCACCGCCCCCGACGAAGTGCATCCCTACTTCTTGGGCCTGTGCGCAGACGTCGCTCTCGCCGCCGGCTCCCGCCTCAGCCCTGCCGACTTCACCGGACTGGTGGACAAGGAACGCGACCTCGCCCACCGGCTGTTGCAGTGGACGCCCGCAGAAGCCGAGTATGGAATCCTCGCTGTCAGCGCATGCCGAGCCTTCACCGCCGAGACCTTCCGCCACCTCGGGCAAGCACTGGACTTCCCTTGCGACCGGAGCGCGTTCAGCAGACTGACGGCCTTCTCCTTCATCGCCCCGTTGCGCGGAGGCACGGCCAGCGGATCCGACGCCTTCACTATGCACAACATCCTGCGCCGATCGCTGCAGAACGTCCGCCCGGCCGAGCTACGCCGCGCACATGAGGTCCTGGCCCGGCACTACGGCGAGCGCGAGGAGTTCACCGCCGAGATGGAGACGGCTTACCACGTGAGCCATCTCGACCCGGCGCAGGGTGTGGCGGCCTGGGTGGCGCTCATGGATCGCGGGCTCGCCACCGGCCGTTTCGACCAGTGCCGCGCTATGGCGGGCCTACTCAGCGAACTGCGCATCGACCGTGACGAGGACCGGGGACGTTGCCTGTATCGAGTCGCCCGCGCCTACCTCGGTCTGGGGCACTGGAACCAAGCCGAAGCTCTGCTGAACGAACTGCCTCAGAGATCAGCGCATGCCGAGTTCGTCCGCGCCGAAGTGGCCTTCTGCCGGGGCGACTTCGATCGGGCCGAGCACCTCGCGCAGACGGCCTTGGCCCTCGCGGAGGGAGAGACACGGCACGGGTTCCTGTTCCGGTTGGCCGAGATCGAGCTGTATCAGGGACGCTTCTCGGACGGACGCCGGCATGCCACCGAAGGCATGAACAGCACTGCCGACCCAGCGCCGTGGCTCAAGCTCCTCGGCGAGATCGAATACTTCTCCGGCAACGTCGACCAGGCGGACACGCTCATCAACCGGGCACTCCAGGAGGTCGCGGCTCGTCCTGTCCATCTGAGGGATCAGGCGCTGTACGCCGGCCTGCTGCAGGACGCCGCTCTGGTCGCCGAAGCCACCGGCGCTTGGCGCATCGCGTTGGACAGTCAAAACAAGGCGCTCGCGATCCGCAAAGCGTCGGAGGACGCCCGCGGAGTCGCCCAATCCCTGCATGGGCTGGGCAAGGCCCAGTGCGGCCTGGGCCTGCTGAAAGAGGCCGCTCACAGCCTGGCGGAAGCAGGTCGTATGGCCCGGGATCTCGGTGACGGTCTGCTGGCGGCGAAGATCACGCATAGCGAAGCCGATGTCCGCCTGGCCAACGGCGACCACTCAGGCGCACGGCAGCTGACGGAGCAGGCATTGATGGAGTTCAAGCACCATGGCACTCCCTACGACATAGCGGCCGGCCGCCTGTCACTAGCACGCCTCATGCAGGGCCGCGAGCGCGTCCGCCATGCCGACATGGGACGGCGTCTTGTCGTTCAGGGAGGGTTCGACGCGCTGGATCAGTTGTTCCCTGACCAGGCGATCCCCTCCGCGGAGCAGATCCTGAACGGGCTCATCGGGTTCTGCTGTGGCGATGCTCTCGGCGTGCCGTGGGAGGGAAAGCCTCCCCGAGACATCGCGCTCACGGACACCCTGTCCGCCCGCGGGGATTGGCCACCCGGCAGCACCTCGGACGACACCGAACAGCTCATCCTGCTCGCCGAGAACCTGATCAGCACCGGCGGCTCAGAGCTTGCTTTCCTGACCGCCCTCGCCGCGGCACTGCCCACCATGCACGGCGCCGGGCCGACCACGCGACGAGCGGTCGCACGCTTCGAAGCGACTGGATCCCTCACGGCAGACGGCGGGGGAACCAACGGCGCGATGATGCGCGTCCTGCCCATCGGCTGGGCCACACCCGCCACCGAGGCCCAGCACCGCCGCGAACTGGTCGAGCGCATGACCAAGACCACCCACGCTGACGCGCGAGCCATCGCCACCGCCAGCGCGATCGCCACCATGGGATCTTGGGCGCTCGAAGCCTGTACCGCCCAGGAGCTGATCACGGTCGCCAGGGAGGAACTTGATCACTTCGGCATCGCCGGCGTCGAGGAGTGGGAACTGAGCCCGAGTGGAGTGTCGCTGGACGTCAAGGACACGCTTGGAGCAGTCCTGCATGTGCTCAGCCGCCACGAGGACCCGATTGACGCCATGCGGTACGCGGTCAGCCTCGGCGGGGACACTGACACCGTGGCCGCAATCGTCGGAGGCATCCTGAGCTGCCGCCAAGACACGGTGGACATCCCCTGGGCATCGCAAGTCGTTCTCCCGACGTCGTTGGAGACGCTTGCGCAAGGACTGCGGGCAACGCGACGGTCTATGTATGCCTGACTTCTGGATCATCGGACCGATCGCCTGGGACCTCGCCCTGTACGTGAACCACTTCCCCGAAAGCGGCCACTTCGTCCAAGCGACCGAGAGCGAGGAGCGTCCCGGGGGCACCGGCGCGAATGTCGCCACTGCGCTGAGCCAGGCCGGGGCCCGCGTGCACATGGTGGGATACGTGGGGGCAGATCCGGCTGGCCAGAGGATGACGAAGGCGCTGACCGCAGCCGGGGTAGACGTCGATCCCGTCCAGGTCCTGGACGGGCACACATCCTCCGTCATCCTGCTCATCGAACCCAACGGCGAGCGCACGATCATCGGCATCTACCCTGATCTGCTGCACGGGATCACCATCCCTGCCGCTGCGGTGGCACCAGGTGACATCGTCTACTTCGCCGCCTGGCACGACGCCTTCGCCCCCGCAGCCCAAGCCATGGCCGCCGCTGGGGCCATGGTCACAAGTGTCCCGCCGGGCACACTCCCGGCCATGCAGTACCTGATCGGCTCTCGCAATGACTTCGCCACCATCCCCAAGGACACCACTGCGATCGTGACCGAAGGCGCCGACGGCGTCACCGTGCATTCAGCAGACGGCACCGATCATTTCCCAGCCATCCCCACCGATGTCGTGGACGCGACCGGCGCCGGAGATGCCTTCGCCGCCGGCCTACTCTGGGCGATCGGCGGCAAGAGGCCCCTGGTCGATGGAGTGCAGCTTGGACTTGCCTGGGCCACCGCCACCGTGCAGGCGAAGTCGTCCATACCCATCGTGGAGAGCACGACCATGGATGGATGAGCCGTCGGCATGACCTGCTCACCGTCAGGGACCAAAGCTCCACACGTTGCCGACCGGGCGCCCGCCGCGCCGCAGCACAGTGCCGAGAAGACCAGTGAGGTCATCGTCCACATGGGCGAGAAGTTCCTCCCCGAATACGCATAAAGAGGCTTCCCGCCAGTTACCGAACGTGCCCATCCGGAGGTCTTCAGTGACTTGAATGACATGTTCATCGATGAGGTAGGCGTAGCCCATCCAACGATGCTGTCCTGGTCCGCCGACACGGGTTGGGTAGGTGCGAGAGCCGCTGATGTACCACTTGAGGCGGTAGAGCCGGTCGCCGGGCCGAGCGCTGGCACGCAATCCACGCGCGACGATCGTCTCCACCTCGGCGAGCAACGGGTCATCTGGGCGATCGACGGCTTCGAGATGCCAGACGGCCGAAGCCGGAGGTTCGGCGATTCCCCGATCGGCGGTCTCGTAGGTCACCTCGAACCGAGTCTCGAACCGCTTCCAGATCTCGTAATGCTCAGGATCTCCCAGGAGTTGCTTGGCCGGACGATCCTGGGCCGGCTCACCGGCGGGTGCCCAGCGGTAGGTGTTCACCCGGCTGATCTCATGGAAGCCCGCCTCAAGGTAGGCGGGAACCAAGGCACCGGGCGCTTCAGCGACAAAGTGACGTGGCGTTCGAGACCGAAACACGTTCGGGGTATGGCGCCATTCCGCCCAGGCGGCCGAGGCACGGAGCAGTTCGGGGCGTGGGCCGGTGATTCCACCGATGGCCGCGAAGTCGGTTCCGGCCACTCGTTCGAGCCAGAGCACATCCAGCATTCGCCCGTCGTACTCCAGCACGAAGATCTGCATCTCCGATCCTGTCGGACGACCTGTCCCGTCGGCCTCCAACTCCGTCAGCGGCCTTCGCTGCTCTGGCGCAGCCGCGACCTTGCGACGTAGCCGTTCCCGGTTTCGTTCCGAATAGAGAGCGGGCCTAACGCGCATACCGGGTCGCAGAGTTTCGGACGACGGGATGTCAGCAATATCGGCCGCCAGGAGAGTACGCTCCTGTCCGGTGACGAACCCTGCGTCTCGCAGCGATTCGGCGCACAGTGGTGAGTCGTGGGAGTAGACCTTCCACTCAATCGGTTCGCAGCGTGCGGCGAAGATCTCCTGTTGCCGACGAACCAGCACCGCCAGATCATCGCTGATGAGGTTGGCGTGGTCGACAGTCCCGTGAGTGCCGTAGTGGATTCTCACCAGTGGCCCATCTTGCTCGACAACGGCTCCCCACGGGGGATCCTGCGGCACCCAGGCTCGCAACTGGTTGTCGTACGCGCTCAGCAGCGCCTCAGCCGCTCCATTCACGCAGTCCACTCCTGGTCAGTCTCGGCGGCACCCTGTACCCCGGATTGATCATCCCACTGAGCTCTGAGGCCGCACTCTATTGAATGCCTCACTAGGCCGCAGGCGATGCGGCCTGCCAAGCTGCCCGACATTGAAATGGCCCCGGTAGACCGGGGCCGAAACGTGTATATCTGGGCTTACTCATCAAGAGCATCGTTGATCTTGTTATTAATCTGCTCCTGTTGGCCGTCCATGCACTTGGCGTAGACCCGCAGTAGGACGTCCACGCTGTGCCCGGCGCGCTTGGCGACTTCGACCGCCGGGACGCCGGCGTTCAGCCAGAGCGAGACCGCCGCGTGGCGCAGGTCGTACGGGCGGGCGGCGAGCGACGAGGCGATCTGGGCAGGTGTGAAAGCGAGTTTGCGGGCTTCCTGCCAGACGTAGGAGTGCGCCGAGCTGGAGTAAGTGCCGCCCGTCCTCGTGGTGAAGATCCTGCCGTCGTGAGCGGTGCCGTACGTGGCGATGTGCTCTCGGAGTATGGCGACCAGGACCGGCGGGATGGGGATCTCTCGCGTCTCCTTGTCCGCACGGTGCTTCAGGCTGCGTGACTCGTGGGTCTCGCCGGAGTTGGTCCAGCGCTTCGTTCCTTGGGGGCGTGCCTTCTCCAGGACGATCAGGCCCCAGCCGGATTCCGGCAGGGTGCAGTTCCTCAGCCGGAGGTCGGCCGCCTCTTCGGGCCGGAGCGCGGCGTAGTAGATGCAGGCGAACAGGGCCTTGAGCCGAGGACCGCGCTTGCGTCCGACCTTGGGAATGGCGTCGAGGAGCAGCTTGGCTTGGGCCGGATTGACCACCGTACGAGGATCGACAGCCGTCACGGCTTTGGGCGCGGTCCACTTGATCTCGTCCAGCGGGTTACTGCTGAAGATCTTCTGCTCTACTGCATGCTCCAGGAGGTGATGCAGGATGGCGCGCTTACGCCGCACCGTGTTGGCCCCGGCGGGCTTGCCGGCGAAGGTGACCGAGATGGAGGCGAGGGCCGAGCGGAGGACGTGCGCCTCCCCCAAGGCTGACAGCGGAAGAGATGCCCTCTCCAGCCAGCTCAGGGCTGCTGTTTGCGTCGGGGTCAGGTCCGTCCGCCGCTTCTCCGGCAGCAATGCGTGAACTCGTAGCACCTCCCGCAGGTCTTCCGCCGAGGGACGACGCGGCGCGTCGGCGACCAGAGCGGGGATCAGCGACAGGAGCGCGTATGCGTCAGTCTCCCGGGTGCGTGCCGCCGACAGGTCCCAGCGGCGGAGGACGTACGCCTGGGCGAATTCCAGGAAGGACGGTCCGGTCGCTCTGGACGCCAGCATCGACACCGGCAGACCGGTGGCGACGTCGAACTCCTCCCCCGCTTTGGCCGCCTGCCGCAGGTCGGAGACGAAGGCGTTGGCCAGGCCCTTGGTCCGGAAGCTCTTGGACTTCTCCTTGCCCGCGACCCTCCAGCGGGCGACGTAGACCGGCGTGCCACTGTTCGAGCGCTGCTGGATTTGGCTGAACTTCACGTTGTAGGTGGTGTTCACGCGGCCTCCCGTCGAGAGTCGAGCCAGGCTGTGAGGTCGCTCCGCCAGACGCGGAGTTCGAGGTTGGGCAGTTGAACGCAGACCGGCGCGCGGCCGAGTTCGCGCCAGCGGTAGAAGGTGCGGCGGGAGACTCCGCCCAGTTCGGCGAGGACTTGAGGAACGGTCAGTAGCTCGTCGCTTCTGCTCATTGAGGATCACCGCCGATCTGTGGCAGGCGGACGCCAGTAAGGGCTGCGGCGAGGAGCTGTTCACCCAGGGAGAGGCCTTGTCCGGCGTACTCCCAGTGGGCGATGACCAGGACGGTGTCCTCCTCGAACAGAGGAAGCCGACCGGTGGTGATCTCTTCTGTGCGCATGTGTTCTTCGCGGGCGGCGCGCAGGGCGCCGAGGGTGGTGGAGTAGTGGCGGCTCTTGGTGGAGAAGTGACCGCGGAAGCCGAGCATGTGGGCCCAGTGGATGAGCCGGAGGTCGACCAGGGCGGGCTCGTTGCCGAGGCGCATACAGGCGGCGATCAGGCGGCGGGCGTGGTCTCGGATGGGCAGGGCGTCAAGGTTGTCGAGTGGTTGGATGCGGCGGTCCAGGGTGCCGACGCATTCGGCGGCCTTGGTGGCGTACTTGGCAATGTAGGCGGCTACGGCCTGGTCGGTGAGGTCGCCGTCCATGGTGATGGGGCGGGTGTCGATCTGGGTTCCCCAGCGAAAGACGCGGCGTAGTGGCTTGACCTCTGCCGTCACGGCGGCAGCCGCGTGGTGGACGGCTTGGGCGAGTGTGTCAGCCGTGGCCCACGTCGGCGGTGGCGTGTCCGGGCCGGTCGGGCCGTCGAGGCGGATGACGGCGTGGAAGTGGACGACGCCGCGGCGCTGGTATTCGGCGACCTTGGCGAACGCGATGCTGACGTGCCCGCGCAGGGCTTTGACGGTCAGGCCGTTGAGTCTGGCGAAGCGGCGGCGCAGGGCGAGGGTGAAGCGGCGCCATAGCTCGGGGCTGATGGCGTTGAACAGGACGGAGCCGTCGTAGTCGTAGCAGTCGGGGCACAGCGGTTCGCCGAGGCGCGGGTCGTCGGCGCGGTGCCGGTTGGTGCAGGACATCGTCTGCCCGTGCGGGCAGGTCTCGGCGTTGCGGCGGGCGTGGCAGGGCAGGACTTTGCCGTTCTTCTCGCGCCTCGTGTGCACGGTCCCGAAGGACGGGGCGGTGAGGGTGACGAACAGGCACGGGTGGCTGCTGACGGCCTCGGGAACTCCCTTGCCGCCGACGAGGCCGGCGCGGACGAGTTGGTAGGTGTCGGCGCGGTAGACCTCCGCGCAGGCCGGGCAGAGGGAGGCGCGGCGGGTCTTGCAAGCGACTCGCAGGACGCCGTTGGGTTCGTTGTTGGTGCTGTAGCGGTGGAGTAGGTGGCCAGTGGCCTGGTCGTAGTGTTCGACCTTGCCGCGCAGGTGGATGGGCTGACGACAGCCGCCGGTGCGCTTGATCTGGCAGGCCCAGCGGTTGTAGTCGGGGTCGTGAAGTCGGGAGATCATCCCGGCTATGGCGTGTGGGTGGTGCAAGATGGATCCGTCCTGTCCGGATGAGATTCGGTGGGATGGCCCCTCACCTGGCGCGGAACTTGGCGGTTGTGTGGCCAGGTGAGGGGGTCTCGGCTATGCGCCGTGGTTGTCGATGCCGGTGCCGTGGCAGTCGGCGCAGTTCTGGTCGTCGGTGATGCCCGTGCCGCTGCAGGTGCAGCAGCTGTAGTGGCCGATGGACGGCTCCATCTGGGGCTCAGCGCTCCTTCGGGCTGATGCGTAGGAAGAGGCGGTATCGGCCGGGGTGGGAGCGGTCGGGGTAGGCGCGGGACATGGACGTGATGGCGAAGGCCTCGCGTAGGTGGATCAGGCCGAGGGTGAGTTCGGCGCGGCTGCCTTCGAGACGGATGCGCATGGTCATACCTCGTGGGTGTCGTCGGTCTGGATGCAGTCGCGGTAGCTGTCCTCGGCGGCGTGACGGGCGCGGGCGGCGGCGAGGATGGCGACGAACTCGTAGCGGATCAGGCCGAAGTCGAGCCCGGTCACGTAGTGGTCGTGGGCTTCGAAGTCGGGGTCGATGCCAGTCCCGAGCAGGGCGGCGACCTTGTCAACCTCGGCCCGCATCTCCTCGTCGGTGCCCTTGGCCGGGAAGGCGTGCACGGCCACCCGAGCGGTCGGGACCGGCACGTCGGGGTGGGTCTCCAGGAAGATGGCCAGGTTGAGGAGGCCGTTGATGAAGCTTCTGCGGTGATCTTGCATGGTGATCTGCCTTTCAGGCGTTTTCTGGAACGATCCAAACGATCAGGTCGGAAGCGAGCTGGTCGGATACGCCCAGGCGGGCGCGGAGGACCTCGCGGGTGATGGGCTTGCCGTGCTTGGCCTGGTGTTCGTCGGCGACGCGGCGGGCGTAGTCGATCAGTGCCGGTGAAGGTCCAGGCCGGTCATCTTGAGCCGGGACGAGTGCGGGACGTTCGGCCGCCGGTACGGTGGGCGGTTCGTCGGGACGGGGACGGGACGCTGAGACCTGTTCCGGGGACGTCTCGCGGACGTCCGGGGACGCGGCGGGACATGGGCCGGACGTCCGGCGTTCGAGCATCGAGACGGCGACGAGGAACGCGGCGGCCGGGGTGGCGGCGGTGATCCAGCCCCAGACGGTCGGGTCGGCTTGTTGCAGGTTGGCGGCCAGGGACAGGACGATGCCTCCGGTCAGGACGAGCACAGGCCACGAGGTCGGGCCGCGCCGGGTGCGGCCGGTCTTCTTGTCACGCTGGCGTTCGCGGGCGGCCATGACACAGGTCAGGTCGATGCAGACGGCGATCGCCCAGGCCATCCAGCCGGACTGTCCGTGTTCGCTGGCGGTGTCGCGGATGTGGGTGAAAGACCCGGCTCCGGCGATGAGGGCCAGGACGAGGACGGGGCCGGTGTCGAGCAGCCAGCAGGCGAGGCGGTGCATCGGCTCAGGCCTTCCGCGGGTCCGGGATGGAGTCGAGGAACTCGGCGAGGTCGGCGTCGCTCGGTGGTGTCGTGGTGTGGCCGGAGACGATGTCCGCCCAGGTGGGTGTTTGGTCGGTGTAGGTGGTGGCGGCGTGTTCGGCGGCCTGCTCGCTGACGTAGAAGGAGCGGGCCCGGTACCACTGGCCGTCCTGAGAGGCCACGATCGCCACCCCCGGGGTCTCGGCCGGGATGGCGCGGGCCGAGGCCAGCGCGGCGGGGTCGAGGTCGCCGAGGGTCATGGTGGCGGTCTCGGGATCGTTGACGCGGTGGCAGATCCGTCCCGAGCATTGAGAACGGAGAGCGGTGACGCCGGGGCCGAGGTCGGAGCCGATCCTTTGGCCGCAGCAGAACAGGTAGATGCCGAACGCCCGCCCGAGCTGGGCCACCCGCAGGAGGTTCGTCGAGGTCTTGGCAACCTCCTCCTTCTCGCTCTTGTCGGCCATCAGGTACAGCTCGGCCAGCTCATCGACCAGGACGACGATGGGCACCGGCCGCTGCTCGTCCGGCAGCTGCCAGATGTTGCGGGCGCCGGCCTCGCGGCACAGGGCCATGCGGCCGGTCATCAGGTTGACGAGGTCATCGAGCAGGGCGATGCATTCGGCGCGGGTGGTGCCCAGCGCCGACAGCCGCGGGCTGTACGGGGTGAACTCCACGCCGCCCTTGAGGTCGAAGCCGACCAGCGCGACCGGTTGCGGAGCCAGCCCCTGGACCAGGGCGTTGGCGAGGTTGGACTTGCCCGACTGTGTCGCCCCGGCGTTGAGGTAGTGCGGGACGGTCTTGAAGTCGATGATCCACGGGCCGCCGGTCTCCAGACGGCCCACGATCACCTTGAGCAGTTCGGGCGAGGCGGGCAGGGTCTCGACCCGGACGAGGGGATCGCGGACGGTGGCCGACAAGACGACCCGTCCGGGGCGAGGAGAGGAGACGCGGACCGCGTGCACGCCCCAGGAGTGCGCCAGTCGTTCGGCGGCGTCGGAGTAGTCGGCGGGGATCTGCCCTTCCAGGGTGTGCAGGGTGACCCGCCACCCGTATGCGGTGGGCTTGGGCAGCCACATGAACGGCTTGGTGTCCACGGCGATGCGCTGCCACTTGCGCCGGACGCGGACGACGCCGGTCGAGGCGACCAGGCCCGGGACGGTGGTGAACCAGAAGCGCTGCCGCTTCTTGGTCAGGTGGCAGCCGAGCGCGACCTTGCGCCAGGACGCCCGTACGCTGATCGCGACCAGCGGGAACGCGACCACGAGCCAAAACGACGGGGAATGCCAGCGGTGCCAGGCCCAGAGCCCGGCCGCCGAAGCGGCCAGGACTCCGAGCACCAGGAGCGTCGTGTCAGACACGGGACGGCTCCGCATCGACCGGCAGGAGCGTGGCGGCGCGGTAGGAGATGCCCCACCGGCCGGAGATCTCCCAGACGTAGCCGACCAGGCCGGTCGGGTTGATCTGCTGACCGGCGGTGATCGGAGGCTCCCCCGAGGTGCCGATCTTGACGAGTTCGATCCGGCCGAACTCGTCCTCGACCGAGACGGTGACCTCGTAGATGGTGTTGCCGTGCTTGTCGGTCTTGATCTCTCCGGTGTCCTTGTTGAGCAGGCGCGGCTTGGGCGCCTTGACGCAGGTGATCGTGAGCTTGGAAGTGTCGACAGGGATCGGGATAGTACGCATGAGAGCTAGTCTCCTTGTGAGGTGGTGTTGCTAGATACAAAGATACCTAGGTATCTAGCTCTGTAAACCGAGATAGCTAAATTGGCTTGAGATTCCTTACAGGATGCCCAGAGACCTAGGCATCTAGAAACGCTAAAGTTGAGTCATGGCATCCACCGACCGACGCCGGCCGTACCTGCGAATCGCCGAGGACATCCGGCGCGACATCGCATCGGGCCGGTACGCGGTCGGCGAGCGCCTCCCCGTGGCCCGCGAACTGGCCGAACGGTACGGCGTTGCCATGATGACCATCGGCAACGCCCTAGCCGTCCTCCGCGATGAGGGACTCATCGAGACCCGCCAGGGAGCCGGCAGCTTCGTCAGCCGGACACCCGACGACGAGACCGCCAGCCCCGCTCCTGGCGAGCACAGCGAAGAGTTCCGCATCATCTCCGAGCAGCTGAGCGAGATCCGTCAGCACGTACAGAAGCTGACAGTCAGGCTGGACGAGCTAGACGCTCGGACTCGTCCTGATCAAGCCGAGTAGCGATCCTGACGGTACGCCGTTGGAGCTCGGCCAGGTCAGCCGTGATCTCCGCCAGCTCGCGTAGCAGGATCTGTCGTTCCATGTCACTTAGACCCACGTACCACCCCATTGTGTAGGCAGGACGCCGAAGCGTCCCCGGATTACCTCACGAGTGGGGAGCCATTGCGCGGATAGCCCTCCGTTGTCGTGCTCACAGCAGCCTCATCACCTTTGCGAGGTTGAGAATCTCGCGCTGACGATGCAGCTTGCCGCTGTCCCTCAGGTCGCGCACGATGTTGCGGACCAGCGGACGGTTCCGGACGTGCTGAGGCGCGATCCGGTCGGCACGAAGCAGGGCGTCTGCCGCCTCGTTGTCCTTCCTGTTCATGTGGTAGCCGGCGGCGGTACAGGTCCAGTAGTGAGCCTGACGTTCGGACGAAGCGATCTGGGCGACTTCGACGTGTTCAGCCCGGGAGATGACCTCGCGAGGACGGCCGAGTTCCATGCTCACCTCAACCGCGTGGATCGTCGTGTTCACCCGGTTGAACTGCGTTTGGAAGACGTTGCCGTCCCGGGGGAGCGCTTCGGCGACTCGGCGCGCCTCCTCAAGGTGACTTTCGGCCTCTCGTTGGTCCCACAGCCGGGAGTACGCCACGGCGGCTCGCAGGTGCAGAGCACCCCACATCGCCTTGGTCGTGTCGCTCCCGCCTACGTGGGATTCAATCTGATCGATCGCCAACAGGGCAGCGTCCTTGGCGGGGTCGAGCTGCGCTTCGTGCAGCCACACCCCGCACAGGTCCCAACTCGCCGCGGCGACCAGGTCCGGGGCGCCGACCCGTTGCGCGGCGACGAGCTCGCGCTGCACGGCGGTCCAGCCCAGGTCATGATGTCCGAGGAGGTTGGACGACACCCGCGCCATGTGACAGGCGCGCAGTATCAGCGCTTCGGCCCGGTCGCGGTCGGCCGACGAGTCGTTCGTGACGGCGATGAGATCGGTGAGGATGCCAGGCAGCACCTCGCCCAGGGCGGTGAACTTGGCGTCCTGGCGGAGTTGCTCGGCCAGGCGCACGTTCGCCTCAAGCTCCTGCAGCGGCCGCGGTTCTCTGGTCGATCGGAGCAGAACCCCGCTGGGCAGCGAAGCCTGCTGGAGCGCGAGCCGTAGAGCCGGAACCGCCGTATGGCCGGAGTCGAGTTCCGTCGTCTCGTGCCGGTACGGCTGACCGGTGAGTTCGGCGACCTCCACCCCAAGAACCTCGGCGAGTTGCCCGACCACACTCATGCGGTCCAGCGGCATCCGCCCGTTCTCGACCTTCGACAGCCAGGAAACGGACCGACCGACCTTCCCTGCGAGAGTGGCCTGATCCCAACCCTTGCGGTGACGGGCCCGTGCGATCCGCTGGCCCTGCGACACGTACTCTGTTGCCACGTCCGAGCCCCTCCTTCTCGCCGTCGCTTGCTTCGACGATAAGACGAGTGACCTGCGGGACTGGCAGAAAAACTGCCAGTCGGCGGACATGCGAAACCGCAGGTCGGCCTTCGACCTGCGGAAACGCCCGTCACAGATCAGTTTCAGATTGTGACGCTACGTGTGCGAGGAGTGGGGGTTCAGCGTGGCATCACCTCGCTTCCCCGTTCATGAGCCGTCGCCATAGCGACTCGGCTTCGCTGACCTTCACCCGCGGAGTCTCCGCGACGACCCAGGGGACGACGGTCCGATCGTGCCGCCGGATGAACCCCTGCCCGCCGGCCTGGCAGTTCTCGAAGACCACCGGCAGGCATTCACAGGTGTAGCCCCGGACGCGGGCGGGACCTGGATACCGCTCAACGGGCGTCCAGCTCACCAGCACCGCGTCCGGAAGAGGCATAGCGGGATGTGTACCGTGGAAGTCGTGGTCATCTGCCACAGGGCTCACCGTCCTTCGCGACGAGCGATCACCAACGACGCGATGGCGGCGCGCCAGCGGAGACCGCAATCGATGAACGGGCATTGGTGAGCGAGGAGCCATCTCCAGTCGCAGCGTGCGCTCTCACGGGGGCGGCAGGCCGGAGCGCAGCTACAAGCCCCCAGCCGGAGGGGCCCTGGACCATCACTCACCAACGCCATACCTCCACGCTAGCAAGCCTGTAAGCCCCTGTCTATTCCATGTAATTCCATGAAGCTTCACGATCCGGTGTGAAGGGCCATGAAACGCCCTCCTACTCTCATGCTGTGGCCAGATATGTTGAGCACACGCGTACCTGGGAGTTCGACGAGGACCGCTCCCGGTGGGAGCAGATCCTCGAAGTGCTGAACGGGCGCATCGACTCGGGCGAGTGGGGCCCCAAGTTCAAGATCTCCGAAGTCAAGCTCATGGAAGAGTTCGGAGTCGCCCGGCCCACGATACGCAAGGCCATGGAACGCCTCCGGAACGCCGGCAAGGTCTACACCGTCCCCAACCTGGGCAGCTTCGTCAAAACCGGCAGCGAAGCCGAGTAGACCAAGAACGCCAAGGTCCTCAAGGAGAGCGCCTCCGCGGAGTAGGCTCCGGGGACGTGAGCCAGCGGATCGACTACTACAACGACCCGAGAGCGCCAGCCGCCAACAGCCTCGTCCCTTCCGTGAATGTCGTCGTCACCAACAAGGCCGGCGAGCTGCTGCTCATCCGCCGCTCCGACAACGACAACTGGGCCCTGCCCGGCGGCGCCATCGACCTCGGCGAGTCCATCCCTCAGGCAGCCATCAGAGAGACCTTGGAAGAGACCGGGATCGCCTGTGAGATCACGGGCCTGGTCGGCACCTACAGCGACCCCGGCCACGTCATCCACTACACCGGCAACGACGAGGTCCGCCAGGAGTTCTCCCTCGTCCTCACGGCCCGGCCCGTGAGCGGCGAGCCGACTCCGAGCTCGGAATCCCGAGAGGTGTGCTGGGTGACGCGGGACGAACTCGACAACTACGGCATGCACCCCTCCATGAGGATGCGAATCAGCCACTACCTGCAAGGCAACAGTCCCCACATCGGGTGAACCAGGCGTAGTCCATGGCATGCAGTTCCAATTGCGACGACGAGCCCGCCCGTGGCCCCCGTCTATCGCTTTCAGGTGACATGACCGCATCGGAAGAACGCGTCCCAGCTCTGCCGGCGCCCGCCGCCCTTTCGGGCGACAACGCGCCCCGCCGGCTGATCGAACAAACCCTGCTCGAAGTCACAGGCCGCCCCGCCAATGCCGAGGCGAACACCCTCCTCAACGGCGTCATTGGCGCGTGGCGCCGCCACCAAGGCCGCAGCAGCTCGAAGCCCAGCCTCACACTCGTCGCCGGTTACGCCGGATCGGGCAAGACCGAGTTCTCCCGGTTCCTTTCCGAGATCACCGGCTGGGCCCTCATCGACAAGGACACCTTGACTCGCCCTCTGGTCGAGCGGCTACTTGTCTCTCTCGGCGGAGACCCTGACGACCGGCACACCGAGCTATACCTGAGCGAGGTTCGACCGTTGGAGTACCGCTGTCTGATGGAGACCGCCTTCGACAACCTCAACGCAGGGACCTCGGCGATCCTGTCGGCTCCGTTCGTCGCTGAGTTGGCCGACCCCGACTGGATGTCTCACCTGACCAATCGCTGCGCTGCCGGGGGCATTGAGGTGGCGGTGGTGTGGGTGCGGTGCGACGCCGCATCCATGCGCAAGCACATCGAGCTCCGCGGCGACCCGCGGGATGCCTGGAAGCTCGAGAACTGGGATGCGTACGCGAGCGCCCTCAACACCGAGACCGCCCCCTCCACGGTGCACATCGTCGTCGACAATCGCCTCGGCACCGCGATCAATCTCGTCAACGAAGCCAGCGGGACGCTGAAGCGGCACACCTAGAGCTCGCCCGGCACCCTCATGCATCTGCCCTCCCTGAGCTATCTTGTCCGGCATGCTCACTGAGGGTTGGCTGACTGACACCCAGGCGTCCTATGACACCGTTGCCGCAAGCTATGCGGACCAGGTGCGCGATCTGCTCGATCAAACGCCCTACGAACGCGCGTTCCTGGGGTTGTTCGCCGACATGGTGCAGGCCGCCGGTGGCGGGCCAGTTGCCGACGTGGGATGCGGGTCCGGGAGAATCACGGCCTATCTGCGGAAGCTGGGCGTGGACACGTTCGGGATCGACTTGTCACCCGCGATGATCGAGGCGGCTCGGCGTGATCACCCCGGACTGCGGTTCGAGGTCGGTTCAATGACTGACCTCAAACTGGCCGACGTCTCGATAGCTGGCCTGGTTGCTTGGTACTCAGTGATCCACATTCCCGACGACGAGATCGGTGAAGTCTTCGCGCAGTTCCGGCGAGTACTGCGGCCCGGCCGCCCGCTGCTGCTCGGTTTCCACGTAGGTGACGAGCCTCGCTTGATCACCGAAGGCTACGGCGGCCATCCAATGAAGGTCTACGTCCACCGCCGCCAGCCTGACCAGATGGTTGGCTGGCTCAATGACGCCGGCTTCACGGTCGAGGCACAGCTGACTCTGAGCTCGGCTGAGAGCACGCTCGGAGGAGTTCTCATGGCACGTCGGCGGGCCCGATAACGCGCAGGACAGGCACACGGGACCAGATGGATGAGACTTTTCTCCACGTCTTCAAGGGCGGCTCGCCTGCGGCGATCCGCCACGCGTCGGACGTTCGCGGGCCGCGCTGCGGCTCTTCGGCCGGTCGCGGCCCGCGACGCCCGTGCGTCGACAATGAGGTTTTCTCTGCGACTTTCACATGATCCGTCCGTGCTCGAAGTGGGTGAGAACCAGCGCTGCTCGGGCCACATCGCCAATTCGTGAGGGGCTGAGCGTCAAATGCTGAAGGGTGCGCCAGCGCT
>NZ_JBDPME010000032.1:0-93916 GCF_039871825.1 Nonomuraea sp. B12E4
AGCTGGTGCCCTGGTTGGACCGCTTGAACTTGGCCACCCGGTAGGTGTTGCGGGTGCCGTCGTCGTTCATGACGGGATGTAGTCGGCCGAGACCTCCTCGACCACACCGGCCTTCTCCGCGCTGATGACGTCACCGGCGTCGGTCGCGGCCCGGTATTCCATGCCGGTGCCGACCAGCGGCGCCTCGCTCTTGAGCAGCGGCACCGACTGGCGCTGCATGTTGGAGCCCATGAGCGCGCGGTTGGCGTCGTCGTGCTCCAGGAACGGGATCATCGCGGTGGCGACCGACACCATCTGGCGCGGCGACACGTCGATGTAGTCGACCTCGTCGGCCCGGGCCAGCTCGGTCTCACCGCCCTTGGTGCGGACCAGGACGCGAGCCTCGGCGAACGTGCCGTCGGCGTTGAGCGCCGTGTTGGCCTGCGCCTTGACGTAGCGGTCTTCCTCGTCGGCCGTCAGGTAGTCGATCTGTTCGGTGACCTTGCCGTCGACGACCTTGCGGTAGGGCGTCTCCACGAAACCGAAGGCGTTGAGCCGGCCGTAGGAGGCCAGCGAGCCGATGAGGCCGATGTTCGGGCCTTCCGGGGTCTCGATCGGGCACATCCGGCCGTAGTGGGACGGGTGCACGTCACGGACCTCGAAGCCGGCCCGCTCACGGGACAGACCACCGGGACCCAGCGCGTTCAGACGCCGCTTGTGCGTCAGACCCGCCAGCGGGTTGGTCTGGTCCATGAACTGCGACAACTGCGAAGTGCCGAAGAACTCCTTGATCGAGGCCACGACCGGGCGGATGTTGATCAGGGTCTGCGGCGTGATCGCCTCGACGTCCTGCGTGGTCATCCGCTCGCGGACGACGCGCTCCATCCTGGCCAGGCCCAGCCGGACCTGGTTCTGGATCAGCTCGCCGACGCTGCGCAGGCGGCGGTTGCCGAAGTGGTCGATGTCGTCGACCTCGACGATCACCTCGCGGTCATTGGCGCCCGGCATCGACTCCTCGCCCGCGTGCAGGCGGACGATGTATTCGATGGTGGCGACGATGTCCTCTTCGGTCAGAGTGCCCTGGGTGATCTCAGAGTCCACCCCGAGCTTCTTGTTGATCTTGTAGCGGCCCACCTTGGCCAGGTCGTACCGCTTGGCGTTGAAGTACAGGTTCTCCAGCAAGGTCTGCGCCGACTCCTTGGTCGGCGGCTCACCGGGCCGCAGCTTGCGGTAGATGTCCAGCAGCGCGTCATCCTGACCGGCCGTGTGGTCCTTCTCCAGGGTGGCCCGCATCGACTCGTACTGGCCGAACCGCTCGAGGATCTGCTCGCTGGTCCATCCCAGCGCCTTGAGAAGCACGGTGACGGCCTGCTTACGCTTACGGTCGATGCGCACACCGACGCTGTCGCGCTTGTCGATCTCGAACTCCAGCCAGGCCCCCCGGGACGGGATGACCTTGCAGCCGTACAGATCCTTGTCCGACGTCTTGTCGACCGTGCGCTCGAAATAGACGCCCGGCGAACGGACCAGCTGCGAGACCACGACACGCTCGGTGCCGTTGATGATGAACGTGCCCTTCGGCGTCATGAGCGGGAAGTCGCCCATGAACACCGTCTGGCTCTTGATCTCACCGGTGGTGTTATTGATGAACTCCGCCGTCACGAACATCGGGGCGGAGAAGGTCATGTCCTTGTCTTTGCACTCATCGACTGAGTACTTCGGCGGCTCGAACCGGTGGTCGCGGAACGACAAGGACATGGTCCCCGAGAAGTCCTCGATCGGACTGATCTCTTCGAAGATCTCTTCGAGGCCCGACTGGGTCGGGACGTCCTTGCGCCCGGCCTGGCGAGCCGCCTCTACCCGGCCCTTCCACTTCTCGTTGCCGAGCAACCAGTCGAACGACTCGGTCTGCAGGGCGAGAAGGTCAGGAACTTCGAGGGGCTCCTGGATGCGCGAAAATGAGACGCGACGGGGACCAGCGGGTACGGCGGAGGCGTTGCGCGAGGCTGCCAACAGATGTCCTTCCGAGGGCTCGCGGCGGACTGACTACACGCACGCCAGACAACCTCGCAACGTGAGCAAGCATCGCGGGTCGTCAAAGGGCAGCGCAAAGGGGCAGTGTAGCCGAACGGCACACGCCTGTCCACTTCGCCCTCGCTGCATGCTCCACGTTGGTCGCAGCATCGCCCGTTCAGACGGAAACGTCAAGCCCACAAGCCCGACTTTTAGCCGCCTTCGAGCCCGGACGCTGGGTTTTCTCCCCTACGTGACGGGTCGCTTACCGCCAGGCCCAAGACGATACCCGCGAACGGGGGCGGTTAACGCTCCGTCACACCGAGGGTCGAACCCATGCCGACAACCGGTGTAGCTGTGACTTGATTACCCTCGCCAAAGGCTTCGCTAAACCTGATTTTTGGTAACAATTGAAGGAAGCGGCGCGCCCGGCCGATCAGGCGGCCCCCAGCAGGGTGGACAGGTCGGCCACCAGCCAGCGGGAACCTTGCCGCACCATGACGAACCTGGCCCGATTCTGGGTGAACTGTTGCTGCGGCTCGGCCTCACCGGGGATCTCCTTGACCGTACCAGTGTTCACGAAGAGCAGAACCTCTACGCGGTCCGGCTCCGCCCGCTCGACCCCGACCCCCGCCACGGCCACGGTCTGCACGACCTTCTGGGCCTTGGCCCTGGGTGCCAGGGTGGTGGCCAGCTCCTTGTACTGCCCGGTCAGCGCGCCCGTGGTGTACTTCCCCGCCCTGGCCAGGTCCGCCTCCACCGTCCGGTAGTCGTAGGAGAGCAGGTCGGGCGCCGCCTGCCTGGCCGCGGCCATGGCCTGGGCGCCCGCCGCGTCGGCCTCCTGCAGGCGGCGCAGGTCGAACCACATCGTCGGTACGAGCACCCCCGCCGCGACCACGAGGATGCCCAGCAGCACCATCACGACTGCCCTCATCTGACCTGCACCGCCTTGGACACCAGCCAGCCGCCGCCCACCTTGGCCAGGTCCATCGACCACCGGTAGTACCGCTCCTGGGGCTTGCTGTCGGATCCGTCCCAGCGGATCTCCACGTCGGCCACGACCAGCACCTTGGCGCTGGCGCCGGCCAGGGAGACCAGCCCGGTGGCGCGCAGCACGCCGTGCTGGACGACCTTGTTCGCGATCGTGGTGGACTTGAGCTTGGCCGCGTTGGCCGCGTATTCCGCCCTGGCGGTCCCGGTCGAGGTCTGGAGTATGCGCTTCACGTCGGCGTCGGCGGTGCGGTAGTCGAGCGAGATCAGGTTCTTCGCGTGCGTGCCCGCCGCCAGCAGCGCGGCCTCCTTGTCGCCTGCCCTGCCCTGCTCGTCGCGCGCCTGCGCGGCGATCCACACGCCCGTGGCGACCAGCACCGCCAGCACCCCGCTGAGTGCCGAGATCACGATGCCGGCGGGGCGAACAGCAGGTCCAGCCACGTCCGCTCACCCCTTCCCTGGCCGGTCGCCGGATCATAACCCGCCACTCCCACGCCCAGCCCCCGAAACAACTCAGGGGGTCTGACCCGAACACAACCACCCCCAACCGCCCACACCACCGAACGGCGGCAAGAGGCCGTGCGCACCGGGGTCGCGGAGGCTGTGGATGCCTTCCACCGCGTCGAGGAGCCCTCCCAGCGAATCGGTCAAGGCCGGTCAGATCACCCGCAAATGCCTCCAGACGGCCCTCAGAGGCCCGCTGAGCGCCGAACGCGATCTCCCCCGCCCCGAAACCCGGCCCGGCCGCCACAGCCGCCTTCCGGCCCGCCCGAACAGCCCGCCGCAGACGCCCGACTGCGGCCCGCCGCTCGCCCTGTCCCTCACACCCCGCTCGCCCTGTCCCTCACACCCCGCTCGCCCTGTCCCTCACACCCCGCTCGCCCTGTCCCTCACACCCCGCTCACACCGTCCAGAACGGCCCCATGCGGCCCTCACACCGCCCGCCGAGCTCAATCAACGCCCGCCACGCTCACCGGCCTCAGAAAGGCTCAGCGGCCCCATGAACGCTTCCTGCCGACGCCACCCCACGGGTCGGCCCTCATGCCTCCGCCTTGGACCGCCACCCGCCCCGGTGGCGGTGAACTATCGCCTGCCGTGCAGGTAGGTGGTGACCAGGCGCGGGTATTCCTCCAGCCAGTTACGCCCCCGCTCGTCCACGAACGAGCCCGCCGGCGGGATCACCCCGTTGGCCGCGAGCCAGACGCCCGGCGGCTGCTGGGTGTGGCGGATCCGGTCGCCGCTCGGCATGAGCTGCGGCGGGATCGGCGGCAGCGCGCCGGGGTCGTGCCCGAGCAGCGCCTCGGCCGCCAGCTCGGACAGGTCCTTCTCCTCCGACATACCGATCGGCCCGTGCTTCCTGGCGTTGAGGAACTGCCGCACCACCGGCTCGTCGCTCGACAGCAGCATCTCCCGCGGCCCGAACATCACCAGCTCCCGCCTGAAGAGCAACCCGATGTTGTCGGGCACCGTACGGGCGGTGTTGATGTCATGCGTGACGATCAGGAACGTCGCCTCGATCTCGGCGTTGAGGTCGACGATGAGCTGGTTGAGGTATGCGGTGCGGACCGGATCGAGACCGGAGTCGGGCTCGTCGAACAGGATGATCTCCGGATCCAGGACCAGCGCGCGGGCCAGCCCCGCCCGCTTGCGCATGCCGCCGGAGATCTCGCCGGGCAACTTGGACTCGGCGCCGAGCAGGCCGACGAGCTCGATCTTCTCCATCACGAGCCGGCGGATCTGCGCCTCGCTCTTCCTGGTGTGCTCGCGTAGCGGGAAGGCCACATTGTCGTACAGGTTGAGAGACCCGAACAGGGCGCCGTCCTGGAACAGCACGCCGAACAGCCGGCGCAGCTCGTAGAGCTTGTTCTCGGGGCAGTTGGCCAGGTCGTGGCCGTCGATCCAGATGTGGCCGCGATCGGGCCTGAGCAGGCCGACCAGCGTCTTGAGGAACACCGACTTGCCGGTGCCCGAGGGGCCGAGCAGGACCGAGATCTCGCCCGGTGGCAGGGTCAGCGAGACGTCCTCCCAGATGACCTGCCGGCCGAACGACTTGGTCAGACCGTCGACCACGACCTCGACGCCCACTGGCCACCTTCCGATCGCAAGGAGTACACAGGGGATAACGTGCCGCACACTCTACTTGCCGGACGCTGCCGCCGGAATGGTGTTCCAGCGAATGGGAACTCGATCCAACGAACGAGAGTCATGAGGCTTCGGGCCCGGTGAGCGCCCGCAGGCTGGGGCGCAGCAACCGGGCGATGTCCTCCGGAGAGGCCCCACGCAACTCGTCGAGCTCCAGGAGCTGCCGCCCGACGGTGACGCCCACCATGATCATCGTCACCAGCGCCGCCCGCAGTCGCGCGTCCTCGCCCGAGATGGCCTCGGCCAGCCGGTTTATCTGGCCGTCCAGCGTCTCCTTGGCGGACGTCGCCGCCTCGGGGTGGGTGAGCATGGACCGCATCATGGCCAGCGTGCTCTGCGGCAGCTCGCCCATCTTGAGATTGAGCGTGCCGAGCAGCGTCTCGACCAGCTCCTCCGCGCCCAGCCCCGGCTCCGGGACCGGCGTCATCCGTACGGCCTCCTGGAAGAGCGCCTGCTTGTTGCCGAAGTACTGCATCACGAGGGCCGGATCGACACCGGCGGCCCTGGCGATGGCCCTGACCGTGGCGCGCTCGTAGCCCACCTCGGCGAAGAGCGCCCTGGCCGCGTCGAGGATCCGGCCCTCGGTCCTGCGCCGCCGCTCGGCTCTCGGAAGCAACCTCTCACCCACGGGCCGACTCTACACGCGTTGACCGTATCAACCTCTTCGTCCTACGCTCGTTGAGTCAACGCCCGTTGAGTCAAAGGGAGGGATCTTCATGTCCATCGAGGAGATCGTCGCCGGATATCACGCGGCCATGCTGCACAAGTCCGCCGACGAACTGGCCGACCTGTACGCGGTGGACGCGCTGCACGAGTTCCCGTTCGGGGGGCTGGCGCCGTACAAGGGGAGGGAGGAGATCCGCGCGGGCTACCACGCCATGTGGGACCCGGCCCCGATGCGGGTTCGCGAGGTGCGCCGGGTGGCGCTGCACCGTACCGAGGACCCGGAAGTGGTGGTCGTGGAGCAGAACGTCCTCGTCGAGGTCGGAGAGCACCAGATCACGGTCCCCGGCCTGCTGATCATCCGCGTCGGAAACGGCGAGATCATCCACACCCGGGACTACATGGACACCTCCGCCATCACCCAGGTACGCGCCGCCGCCGGCTAGGCCCCCGCCGCACAACCCCCGGGAACGCGAAAAGAGGCGGCACACCCGGCACCTGGGTGTAGCCGCCTCTTTTCGAAGAGCGTCGCGTGAAGGGGGAAGTTACTTCACGGTCACGGTGGCGCCGGCGCCCTCGAGGGCAGCCTTGGCCTTCTCCGCCTGCTCCTTGTTGACCTTGCCGTCGAAGACCGGCTTCGGAGCGCCGTCGACCAGGTCCTTGGCCTCCTTGAGGCCCAGGGACGTGAGGGCGCGGATCTCCTTGATGACCTGGATCTTCTTGTCGCCGGCGGCCTCGAGGACGACCTCGAACTCGTCCTGCTCCTCAACGGCGGCGGCCTCGCCACCGGCACCACCGGCGGCGGGCGCGGCGGCGACCGCGACCGGCGCGGCGGCCTTGACGTCGAAGACCTCTTCGAACTGCTTCACGAACTCGGACAGCTCGAGGAGGGTCATCTCCTTGAACGCGTCGAGCAGCTCGTCGGTGCTGAGCTTCGCCATGATTGTTTCCTTACGTTAGGGACGTTCTGCTGAATCTAGGAACGGGACCGCGGTGTCTGCGGCAACCCCCGTGTTACTCGCCCGCTTCTTCGCGCTTGGCACGCAGGGCGTCGGCCAGCTGGGCCATCTGCGTGGGCAGCGCGGCGAACATCGCGGCAGCAGCGCTCTGCTTCGCCTTCATGGCACCGGCGAGCTTCGCGAGGAGAACCTCGCGGGACTCGAGGTCGGCGAGCTTGGTGATCTCGGTGGCGTCGAGCGTCTTGCCGTCGAGGACGCCACCCTTGATCACCAGAAGGGGATTGGCCTTGGCGAAGTCACGCAGACCCTTGGCCGCCTCGACAACGTCACCGTTGACGAAGGCGATCGCGGTCGGACCGGTGAGCAGGCCGTCGAGGCCCGGCAGACCGGCCTCGTTGGCCGCGATCTTGGTCAGGGTGTTCTTCGCCACGGCGAACTTCGCATTCCCACCGAGAGAGGTGCGCAGCTCCTTGAGCTGCGCGACGGTGAGACCGCGGTACTCGGTCAGAACGGCGGCGGCGCTGCCTTCGAACTCGCTCTTGAGCTCGGCAACCGCTGTCGCCTTATCCGCCCTCGCCATGGGCCTCCTTCCAGATGTGCCACCGGTGAAGGCCCAGAAATGAGAACGGCCCCGGGCGCAGGGCGCACACGGGGCTCACGCACATGGATCACTCCACGTGGGAAACTCGCATCACACCTGCGCGGGTCGCCCACATGATGTGGATCCTTCGGTCACCGGGCTTTGCGCCCGACGACGACCGGCGGTCTTCGGCAACGACCAGACTACGTCCTGGCCGCCGAGTTTCCAAATCGTGCTCAGCCGTTCCCGCTGATCGTCAGCGGGAACGGGCTGCGCTTCTCGTACTTCAGTCCGGCTGGTTCTCAGTTCGTCGTCGTGCCCTTGGGCAGCTCTCCGATCTGGTCGGCGGGCGGGACCTCGATGTTCACCGCCTCGTTGAAGCCCTTGAAGAACAGGGTGGCGTCGAGCGTGGCGCCGTCCTTGGAGCCGTTCAGCGCCAGCTTGCGCGGCAGGCCGTCGGCGGCCACCCAGATGTCGAACTTGACGTCGCTGAGCTCCGCCAGGCTCGTCCGGGCCTGCTCCTGCTTGTCGGCGGGCAGGTTCTGCACGGCCGCGTCGACCGGGAAGGTGCCGCTGTAGTGGTTGGTGTCCTCGCCGTTGACACTCTCGTTGCCGACGGACTTCACGTTCTGCGAGGCCGTGACCATCTTGGTCATGTTGGCCAGGTCGAACTGCTGGATCTGGCTCAGGTACTGGTTCACCTCGGCGGACCCGGCGACCTCGGTGAGCGGGACCTTGATCCATGGCTTGGTGGTGCCCATGAGGTCCTTGAGCGCGTCGACCTTGACGTAGACGGCGTCGGACTGCAGCACGGCGTGCGCCCCGCCCGGCAGGCTCCGACCGGCCACGTCGACGGTGTCCAGGGTGAGGTCCATGGCGAGAGGATCACGCTGGTAGAGCATGCGCCCCTGCACCTTGCCATTGCCCTCGGAGTGCGCCATGTTCACCACGGCGTCGACCGTGTAGCTGCTGACCTGTGCGGTCTTCTGCGCAGCCTGCGTGAGCACTTCTGACGCGGCCAGGTTGACTTGGATGGGCTGGGCGTTCGATCCGCATCCGGCGACCGCGCCCACGACCAGCGCGGCTGCGACCGCGGTAAGACTTATCGTGCGCTTCAGCATGTCTTGACCCTACTTTTAAGTTCCGGCGCCGAGACGCCTTCCCCGCACAATTAGGTGAAAACCCAGGGTTATCCCCGACACTCCCCACACATTTCCTCCACAACCGCCCCAGCCTCCACCACCCCCAGAGCGCAAAACCCCAGGCAGCACCCCATCACCTACCCTCACCGACAACAGGGCAGACCCCAGCCCAGCGAGGCGCCTCCCGAGTGAGGACAGCGTGGATCCCGAGCCTGGATGTGCGCGTTCCGGGCCGAGAGCCTGTGTTCCAGGCTGGGCGGCGTGACGGATATGCGGGAACGGGGTGCCCGGTGTTGGGGTGATGAGGGTGATGGGCGTCCTGGGTGGGGTGACAGGGGCTGGGTGCCGAGTGGTCTGGGCGCACGTAACGGCGCCCGGCCACGCACCGGTCAGAGGCCGTTTTCCTGGAGGTCCTCAGCCCCGCACAGCGGGTGGCGGTCGCCACGGCTTGCCGTACAAGAAGAAAAGAAAGAAAGGCCCCGCCCAAACGGGCGGGGCCGGAGACCAAGAAAGAGAGATCAGGCCTCGAGCTCGGCGGTCAGGCCGCGGGTCAGGTTGGGGTCGACGGGGACGCCGGGACCCATAGTCGTGGAGAAGGTGACCTTCTTCAGGTAACGACCCTTGGCCGCCGACGGCTTGAGACGCAGCACCTCGTCCAGAGCGGCCGCGTAGTTCTCCACGAGCTGGCGCTCGTCGAAGGACGTCTTGCCGATGATGAAGTGCAGGTTGGCCTGCCGGTCGGTGCGGAACTCGATCTTGCCGCCCTTGATCTCCGTCACGGCCTTGGCGACGTCGGGCGTCACCGTGCCGGTCTTCGGGTTGGGCATGAGGCCGCGCGGGCCGAGCACCCGGCCCAGCCGGCCGACCTTGCCCATCAGGTCGGGCGTGGCCACCACGGCATCGAACTCGTTGAGCCGGTTGCCCTTGGAGATCTCGTCGATCAGCTCGTCGGCGCCGACGATGTCGGCGCCCGCCTCGCGGGCCGCCTCGGCACGGTCACCGGTCGCGAAGACCAGGACCCGGGCGGTCTTGCCGGTGCCGTGCGGGAGGTTGACCGTGCCGCGCACGATCTGGTCGGCCTTACGAGGGTCGACGCCCAGCCGCAGCGCGACCTCGACGGTGGCGTCGAACTTGGTGGTCGACGTCTCCTTGGCCAGCTTCGCGGCGTCAACGGGCGAGTAGAGCTTGTCGCGGTCGACCTTGGCGGTCGCGTCCTTGTGCGCTTTGCTGCGCTTCATTGCTTTGACTCCTGAGTGGTAGTGGGGTCCGGTCGCTCCCGCGGACCCTCCCACGGGTGGTATGGGTGTCAGTCGGCGACGGTGATGCCCATCGACCGGGCGGTGCCGGCGATGATCTTCTCGGCCGCCTCGACGTCGTTGGCATTGAGGTCGGGCATCTTCGTCTCGGCGATGCTGCGGAGCTGCTCGCGGCTCAGCTTGCCGACCTTGTCGCGGTGCGGGACCGCGCTGCCCTTGTCGAGACCGAGGGCCTTCTTGATCAGCTCGGGCGCCGGCGGCGTCTTCGTGACGAAGCTGAAGCTCCGGTCTTCGAAGATGGTGATCTCAACGGGGATGATGTTGCCCCGCTGGGCCTCCGTCGCGGCGTTGTACTGCTTGACGAAGTCCATGATGTTGACGCCGTGGGGACCGAGCGCGGTACCCACCGGCGGCGCCGGGGTGGCCTGGCCGGCAGGCAGCTGCACCTTGACCAGTGCGGCGATTTTCTTCTTCGGAGGCATTCGTCCTTCTCCGGGTCCTGATTGCGATGCCTGTCAGGGCCGCGGACGCGGCCCTGACATGTCGGAAGCCGCCTTTGTCCAACAGAAGACCGGCCATCGGCCCGCCGCCCGTTGTGGCGCCCCGTCCCCGGGGGCCGTGGCGGCGGTCCGTTGTGCAGATTTCCCGATGGTCGCGACAAGGCGGCCGACCGAACGTCTTAGTGTATGTGATCGACTCAGATCTTAGAGACCTGGTTGAACGAGAGCTCGACCGGAGTCTCGCGGCCGAAGATCGAGACGAGCACCTTGAGCTTCTGCGACTCGGGGCTGATCTCGCTCACCGAGGCCGGCAGCGTGGCGAACGGGCCGTCCATGACGGTGACCGACTCGCCGATCTCGAACTCGACCGTCGGGCCGGCGCTCGCCTTGGCCGAGGCCTTCTTGCTCTCCTCGGTCGGCTCCGGCGCCAGCAGCTTGGCGACCTCGTCAAGGCTGAGCGGGCTCGGCTTGTTGGACAGGCCCACGAAGCCGGTCACGCCGGGCGTGTTACGCACGGCGGCCCAGGACTCGTCGGTCAGCTCCATGCGCACCAGCACGTAGCCGGGCAGCACCCGCTCCTTGACCGGCACCTTCTTGCCGCTCTTGAACTCCTGGACGGTGTGCGTCGGCACCTCGACCTGGTAGATGTAGTCCTCCATGTTGAGCGACAGGTTGCGGCTCTCGATGTTGGACTTCACACGATTCTCGTAACCGGCGTAGGAGTGGATCACATACCACTCGCCGGGCAGGCCGCGCAGGGAGCCCTTGAACTCCTCGACGGGGTCGATGTCGGAAAGGGCCGCACCGTCCTCGACGGCGGGGGCCTCGACATCGGCCGCCTCGTCGCTCTCCGCGAGCTCGGCCTCTTCGACGGCCGCCTCGGCGGCCTCCTCAGTGGCCTCTTCCAGCTCGTCGCCCCACTCGTCGCGGGGCCCGTCGGCCGGAACTGAAGACTCGGACACGGTGACTCTTCCTCTTTCGTCTATCAATTGCCTCGTATCGAATGGCGACTCCGTCACGGGACCTCGGCGGCGTCCGGGTCAGGACCCGCCGAAGACCCTCAGGACCACCCAGCCGAGCGCGGAGTCGAGCCCGTAAACGATCGCGACCATGATCAGAACGAATATCAGAACGACCGTCGTATAGGTGACGAGATCCTTGCGTGTCGGCCAGATGACCTTCCGCAGCTCGTTGACGACCTGCCGATAGAAGAGGGCAGGTGAAGTGCGCTTCTTCTTCTCGCCGCCACTAGGCTTGTCTGCGGTCTCGCCGCGCGTGTCGATCGCCACAGTCCTCACCTGATCCGTCGTATCCAACGCAGCTTTGCGGCGCGCTTACACGCCAATTATTGCGCGGACCGCAATCGCAGGGCACGAGGGACTCGAACCCCCAACCGCCGGTTTTGGAGACCGGTGCGCTACCAATTGCGCCAGTGCCCTATGTCGTTGACCAGACTACCCTGATCGACTCACTGCCTGGACCGAACCGCTCGCCGACATGCGGCGGAAGGACCACGCGAAAGCATACGGGGGAATGCCTGGTACGTCGAACCGAATACCGATCCCGCAGGTCACGACCACGTGGGACCATGGACATATGTCCACCCGATCCCGAATCTCCGCAAGAATCTCCGCGATCTCCGAGTCCGCCACACTCGCCGTGGACGCCAAGGCCAAGGCGATGAAGGCCGCGGGACGCCCCGTCATCGGCTTCGGCGCGGGCGAGCCCGACTTCCCGACGCCCGACTACATCGTCGAGGCGGCGATCGAGGCGGCGCGCACACCGCGCTTCCACAAGTACACCCCGGCGGGCGGCCTGCCCGAGCTGCGCAAGGCGGTCGCCGACAAGACGCGCCGCGACTCGGGCTACGCGGCCGAGGCGTCCCAGGTGCTGATCACCAACGGCGGTAAGCAGGCGGTGTACGAGGCGTTCGCCACGCTGCTCGACCCCGGTGACGAGGTCCTGGTCGTGGCCCCCTACTGGACGACCTATCCCGAGGCCGTCAAGCTGGCCGGCGGCGTGCAGGTCGATGTCGTGACCGACGAGTCCACCGGCTACCTGGCGAGCGTCGAGCAGCTTGAGGCCGCGCGCACCGAGCGTACGAAGGTGCTGCTGTTCGTCTCGCCGTCCAACCCGACGGGCGCGGTCTACTCGCGCGAGGAGACCGTGGCGATCGGCCGCTGGGCGGCCGGGCACGGCCTGTGGGTCGTCACCGACGAGATCTACGAGCACCTCGTTTACGGCGGCACCGAGTTCACCAGCATCGCCACGGCCGTGCCGGAGCTGGCCGACCGGGTCGTGATCCTCAACGGCGTGGCCAAGACCTACGCGATGACGGGCTGGCGGGTCGGCTGGCTGATCGGCCCGGCCGACGTGGTCAAGGCCGCGACCAACCTGCAGTCGCACGCCACCTCCAATGTCTCCAACGTGGCCCAGATGGCCGCGCTGGCCGCGGTTTCCGGCGATCTGTCGGCGGTGGCGGAGATGCGCACGGCCTTCGACCGGCGGCGCCAGACGATCGTTCGGATGCTCAACGAGATCCCGGGCGTGTTCTGCCCCGAACCTAAGGGGGCGTTCTACGCATATCCGGCGGTCAAGGAGCTGATCGGCAAGGAGTTGCGCGGCCGCCGGCCCCAGTCCTCCGCCGAGCTGGCGGAGCTGATCCTGGAGGAAGCCGAGGTCGCGGTCGTCCCGGGTGAGGCTTTCGGCACGCCGGGCTACTTCCGCCTGTCCTACGCGCTGGGCGACGACGACCTGGCCGAGGGCGTCAGCCGCCTGGGCAAGCTGCTGTCCGAGGCCCGCTGAGGCCCCAGTGGCGCCGCTCCGCAAGGCTCGTTGAGGCCGTGGTGGCGCCCGAGCCAGGTGAGGCTCTGGTGGCGCCCGAGGCCCCGAGGTCTCAGTGCTCCGGGGTCTGCTCGACCCCGGCCGCGAACTGCTTGATCAGGGTGGCCAGGCCGGGCGTCGTGCCGATGTAGATCGCGGTGCCCGGCCGCTCCAGCCACATGAAGTTGCGCAGCCCCGTACGGGTCGTCCACCGCAACGCCGGCCCGCCCTTGTACGCCGTCAGCCGCGACCCGGCGACCAGCGTGGCGAACTGCTCGGCCGTCCTCACCCCGCACACCACGCCCAGGTACACCCGCTCCAGGCTCTCCTCCCAGATCACCCCCCTGACCTCGTGCCGCCGGGTGAGCGACCCGAGGCGGGTGAACGATCCGGCCCGGACCAGCCCCTTGGGCATGGCGGGAAACCGCACCCGGGTGGCGCCGCAGGCCAGCGAGCTGCCCTTGCGGGTGGCGGCCGGTTTGGGCGGTGGCGGCGTGTCGCGGTGCTCGGGCACCTCGCCACCGCCGCAGGCCGTGAGCCCGAACACGGCGAGCATGAGGAGCATCGCTGCCAGGCGCCGCATCGACCCCCCATGACGTAGACGGGATATCCGGTCCAACAGGACTACAGGAGCCGGACAGAGGCGGCCAGTCTCCTACAGAGTCTTGACCGAGGCGGCGATAGCGACCAAATCCCTGCTCAGGGAATCGCTGACGCGGATCCACGCGCCGGTGCCCGCGCGTTCCAGCCAGGCGATCACCAGCCCGCCGCGCGGATGCCGGCCGGCCACCGCGGGCCTGCCGCGTACGGTGACGGCCCTGCCCCCCCGTACGGCTACCCGCTCCCGGTAGCTCGCCCACCCGCCGGCCACGGCGCCGCGCTCGACCCGGGCCTCGACGAACCCGCCGGCCGACCGGAACCTGGCCCATTCTCCCGCCACACCCGGTTCCCGGCGGATCGCTCCCCCGCCGCGGCGTTCGAGCCCGTCGGGCAGGTAGGTGAGCCAGAAGTCGCCGGAGACCACCGCGAGCGCGGGCTCAGGGCGGGGCCGCCCCTCCGGAACGGGCGGCGGCGGTTGCCGTCCGAAGGCCGAGGGCGGCCCGGGCTGGGGCGTGCCGCGGCCGGCGGACGGGACCCGCCCGAACCCCGAGGCGAAGATGGCGTGGATGCACAGGGCCGTCAGTCCCGACGCCAGCACGGCGAGCACCGCACGCCATCCCGGCCCGAGTTCCCGCCCTTGAGGGATCATGCATGCGTGGTTCCCCATCCGGGCTGATCCCTATCGTGCGTTCCGCCGGCCTCCCTGCCCAAGACCACGGCCATCCCCGCCCGAAGTCATCCCAACGCCTTCCACGATCTTCTTCAGCTCGGCCGGGCCGTCGACCTCCTTGACGTAGCCGGGGCTCAGGCACACCTGCCCCATACGAGCCCTTCCGGCAGGCAGTCGAGGCAGCGCGGTGCTCCGAGCGGCGAGAAACTCCTCGCACGCCGCCTCGTCGTCGCCTGTCATGAGTGAGGGTCCCCTTTCGCCCTCCTCAACGCGCGAGTCCCGGCCGAGGTTGAGTGGCAAGATATGCCAATGGCACGGCCCCTGAACATGCTCCCCAAAGCCCATCTCCATCTGCACTTCACCGGCTCCATGCGACATTCCACGCTGATCGAGCTGGCCAGGGAGCAGGGGCTGCACCTGCCCGACGCCCTGGAGCAGGACTGGCCGCCCAAGCTGCGGGCGACGGACGAGCGCGGGTGGTTCAGGTTCCAGCGGCTGTACGACATCGCCAGGTCGGTGCTGACCCGGCCCGAATACGTCTACCGGCTGGTCCGCGAGACGGCGGAGGACGAGGTGGCGGCCGGGTCGCGGTGGCTGGAGATCCAGGTGGACCCGTCGGGATACGCGCAGCGGTTCGGCGGGCTGACGGCCACGCTGGAGCTGATGCTGGACGCGGTCCACCAGGCGGCGCGGCACGCGGGGATCGGGATGGCGGTGATCGTGGCGGCCAACCGGACCCGGCATCCGCTCGACGCGAACACGCTGGCCCGGCTCGCCGTCCAGTACGCCGACCAGGGCGTGGTGGGGTTCGGGCTGTCCAACGACGAGCGGCGGGGCGAGGCGCGCGACTTCGAGCGGGCCTTCAGGATCGCCAGGCGGGGCGGGCTGCTGTCCGTGCCGCACGGGGGCGAGCTGATGGGGCCGCGCAGCGTGGCGCAGTGCGTGGACGACCTGGGCGCCGACCGGGTGGGGCACGGGGTGCGCGCGGCGGAGGACGCGCGACTGCTGGAGCGGCTGGCCGACCGGCAGATCCCCTGCGAGGTCTGCCCGACCTCCAACGTGGGGCTGGGGGTGGCCGAGCGGGCCGCCGACGTGCCGGTGCGGCGGATGTTCGACGCGGGCGTGCCGATCGCGCTGGGGGCCGATGACCCGTTGCTGTTCGGCACGCGGCTGTTGCGCCAGTACGAACTGGCCCGCGACGTCCTCGGCTTCGGCGAGGCCGAGGTGGCCGAGCTGGCCCGCCAGTCCGTACGCGCGTCGGCGGCCCCCGAAGCGGTGCGCAACGAGTTGCTCAAGGGCGTGGACGAATGGCTTTCACCTGAGTGACCCGGCGATGCGCACGGCCTCCTCGCGGGTCTTGACGCCTTCCAGCCGGTAGCTGACGGAGCCCTGCTGCCAGATGAGGGTGGCGGCGGCCTGGCGCAGGGGCACCTCGGTGCCGTCCTGGCGCTTGATGTAGCCCAGGGGGTGCTCGCCGGACAACCACCAGGCCATGTACGGGCCGACCCTGGTGTACTCGGGCATGGGCGGGGCGAGCTTCTTGAAGAAGAACGCGTCCATCTCCTGGAACTGGTCGAACCGGATGCCGCCCGGCCAGAACATCGACACGATGCGGTTGCCGTCGGCGACCGTGGTCCGCTGCGGCGCGCCGAGCTCGGCCGGCCTCATGATCTGGAACGTCACCCCGCGGGGAGGCTCCTGCCCGGAGATGGTGCGCTCGCCGGGCAGGGGTGCCGTGGTGGTGACGGGCTCGGGCGGGGTGGCGCCGAGCTGGATCTCGATCCCGGCCAGGCGCAGGATGTGCGCCACGGCCGCCCGTCCCTGAGGGGTGGCGGCGGTGACGGCGATGACGACGATCACCACGGCCGCGACGATCTTCCACCGCGCCCGCCTGCCCCGCCGCGCCGGCGGCCGGCGGCTGTCGTCCCGCCGCCCCGGCGTCCCGGGGCGCGGCCCGACCGATCCGGGGCGCGGCCCGACTGTCCCGGTGAAGGGCCCGTGCTCCGGATCCGGCCCCTCGTCGTCCTCCGCGGGCTCCCGGGTTCCGTCCTCCGAAGTGGATTCGGGGGTGGATCCGGGGGTGGATCCGGGGGTGGATTCGAGGCGGGCGCGGACGGCGGCGGCCACGTCGGCCGGAGGCGGGCTGGGGACGTCGAGAAGGTCGCCCAGGGCCAGCAGTTCGGCCTCCAGGTCGTCGTAAGGCTCAGGCGAGTTCATTGCCCACCTCCTCCCTCAGCCGGGCCAGCCCCCGATGGGTGCTGGACTTCACGGTGCCGACGGGCCAGTCGAGCACCTGCGCGGTTTCCGCTTCCGTCAGTTGTAAGAAGTACCGGCAGACGACGGCCTGGCGTTCCCGCTCGGGCAACCCCCGTACGGCCGCCAGCAGGCGCGCCCGCCGGTCGGCGGCCACGGCCGCGCCCTCGGGGTCATCGGGGGCCGTGAGCTCGACCGTGGCGCCGAGCCGTACGGTGAGCTCGGAGCGGCGCCCCCGCGACCGGGTCAGGTTGTGCGTCTCGTTGGCCACGATGCGCAGCAGCCACGGCCGGAAGGGCGCGTCCCGGCGGAAGGACGCCAGATGCCGGAACGCCTTGACGAACGCCTCCTGCACCACGTCCTCGGCCTCGTCGCCCGCGCCGAGCAGGGCGGCGGTGCGGTGGGCGAGCACGCTGTAGCGGGCGACCAGCGTCTCGTAGGCCGAGAGGTCACCGTCGAGGGCGCGGGCGACCGCCTCGTCGTCGTTCATCGCGAGTCAGATTCCACCGCATCGGAGGCCACGCCGGGAAGGGTTCTGAGCTGTTGGTCATGTATTTATCAAGATTTGTCGGTGGTGGGTCGGTGGGGTGCGAAACGGCCGGTTGGCGTTCCTTGCCGCGCTGGTGGGGCGGCGTGTCGCCGGGAGCGGCCGGGAGACGTGAAGCCCGGTCGTGAGCCTCCTCCCGGCGGGGCTGGCGACCATGAAGAGTCAACCCCGCACCGGGATACCGGGCAAGATGGGAGACCTTCGTTCAGTGACGGGCGACTCACGGAGAACAGTCGAACCTCAGTGAACCGGCATTAGACTCGGGCAATCTCCAAAATCTCATGAGCCCCTTGAAGGAACGGGATTATGTCTTCTGGGTATGACCGTGTAGTGCAACCGGCGGCCGGTGACGAGGCCCTGGAGAACCACCTGGGTGGGGACGAGGCCAAGAACTACCGGCAGTACGAGTTCGACATGGTCGCACCCCATGTCGGCCGCTCGATGCTGGAGATCGGCTCGGGGCTCGGCCACTTCGCGGAGCAGTTCCTGCCCCGGCTCGACCGGCTGGTCGTGAGCGACTTCGACCCCTACTGCGTCGAGCAGTTGGAGAAGCGCTTCGCCGACCGCGACGAGATCGGGGTGCTGCAGTTCGGCCTGCCCACCGACATCCCGCTGGAGGACAAGGTCGACACCGTCGTCCTGATGAACGTCCTGGAGCACATCGAGGAGGACGCCGAGGCCCTGCGCTCGCTGGCGCGCGTCACGCAGCCGGGCGGGCGGATCATCATCTGGGTGCCCGGCTACCCGCAGCTCTACGGCGACTTCGACCGCAAGGTCGGCCACGTCCAGCGTTACACACCGAAGACGCTCGGCCGGACGGTCGCCAAGGCCGGGCTCGACGTCGACGTGCTCAAGCCGATCAACTTCCTGGGCGGCATCGCCTGGTGGGCGGCCGTGCGCCGGGGCGGTGTCGGCTACCCCGACCCGCGCCTGGTCAAGGTCTACGACCGTACGGTGGTCCCGCTGACCCGCCTGATCGAGCGTTTCATCCGCCCGCCGTTCGGCCAGACGGTGTTCTGCGTGGCCCGCGTGCCCGGATAGGCGCCCGCCCGGGCCGCCACCGCGTGACAGTGGCGGCCGGGGTCACTTGATCGAACCGGCGGTGAGCCCGCCGACCACCTTCCGCTCGATCAGGGCGAACAGGATGATCACCGGGATGGTGGCGATCACGGAGCCGGCGAACAGGTTCTGCCAGTCCACCTGATACTGGCCGATGAAGGAGTTGAGAGCCACGGTCAGCGGCTGGTTCTCCGGCGTCGTGGTCAGGGTCAGCGCGACCACGAACTCGTTCCAGGCGGCGATGAACGTGAAGATCAGCGCGGTGATGACCCCCGGCAGGGCCAGCGGCAGCGTGATCCGGAACAGCGCCCCGAAGCGCCCGTTCCCGTCGATGAACGCCGCCTCCTCCAGCTCCCGCGGGATCGAGGCGAAGTACGCGTTCAGGATCCACACCGCGAACGCCAGGTTGAACCCCCCGTTGACCAGGATCAGCGACCAGATCGAGTCCACCAGCCCGAACTGGAAGAACTCCCGGTAGATGCCGACCAGCATGGCCGTGGGCTGGAACATCTGGGTGATCAGCACCAGGATCAGGAACGCGGTGCGCCCCCGGAAGTTGTGCCGGGCCGAGTAGTACGCCGCCGGCAACGCCACCAGCAGCACCAGCACCGTCGAGCCCGCGGCGACCTTCAGCGTCACCCACAGGTTCCCGGCCAGCCCGCTGGTCCAGAAGTCGGCGAGGTTGGACCAGACCCACTCCTTCGGCCAGAACGACACGTCCCGCAGCGACTCCTGGGAGCGCAGCGAGGTGAGCAGCATCACCAGGTACGGGAATAGGAAGAGGAACGAGACGACGTAGGCGGCGGCCGCGACGATCACCGTCTTGAGCCGGGGCATCCGGCGCGGCGCGACCGGCCTGACGTGCGGGCGCGGCTCGGTGGCCCGCGCCGGTGCCGTGCCGACGGCCATCACGCCACCTCCTTGTTCCAGCGCGACACCTTGAGGAAGATCACGGTCAGCACGATCACCATGGCGAAGTTGACGACGGACATGGCGGCCGACTCACCGATGTCCGAGCCCTTGAGAATGAACATGAAGATGGTCGAGGTGGCCGTCGAGTAGCCCGGCTGGCCGTGGGTCATCGCCCAGATGATCGGGAAGCTGTTGAAGACGTTCATGATGTTGATCAGGGCCGCCACGGTGAGCGCTGGGCGCAGCAGCGGCAGCGTGATCGACCAGTACGTACGCATCCGCCCGGCGCCGTCCATCTTGGCCGCCTCATAGACGTCGGCGGGGATGGTCGCCAGCCCGGCCAGCAGCGCGTACGTGGTGAACGGCACCGACACGAAGATCGCCACGAACACCAGCCAGGGCATGGCCGTGGCGGCGTCACCGAGCTGGTCGGCCGCGGCCCCGCCCATCGCGTCGATCAGCCCCAGTTTCACCCGGATCTGGTTGATCACCCCGACCTCGGGGTCGAGCATCCACTTGAAGATGATCGCCGTCATCAGCACCGAGGCCGCCCACGGCGCGATCAGCGCCCAGCGGGCCACCTTGCGCAGCGGGAACCGCTGGTTGAAGAGCTGGGCGAGGGCCAGCGAGATCAGCACGGTGAGCACGACGACCGCTACCACCCAGATCACGCTACGCACCATGATGTCGGCGAAGTCCTGCTCGCCGAACAGCTTGTCGTAGTTGGCCGTCCCGTTGCCCCCCTGCACGATGCCGAACCGGCTGATCTTGAGGAACGACGACCTGATCATCTCGATCACGGGCCAGAGCACGACCAGCGCGATCAGCACCACGGCGGGCCCGACCCAGGCGAGGGGCTCCAGGGCGCGCAACCTTCTCATGTATTACCTTCCACGAGGGCACGGCCGGCGCGTCCGCCGGCCGTGCGCCTGCCAGCTCGGATCAGCCGGCCGCTTCGGCGGTCTTCTGCAGGTCACCGAGGACCTTGGCCGGATCGTCCGCGACGGCCCCGCCGATGGTCTGCTTGATCGCCGCGCTCACCGCGGGCCACTGGTGGTCCTGGAACGGGTAGAAGCTGGCGTTGGGCAGCGCGTCGAGGAACGGCTTGAGCTTCTCGTCGCTGCCCAGCTTCTGCAGGCCGCCGTTGGTGACGGGCAGCAGCTTGTAGAGGTCGGAGATCTTCTGCGCGGCGCTGCCGGTGTAGAAGAAGTCGAAGAACTTCTTGATCTCGGCGGCGTGGCCGTTCTTGTTGAAGGCCATGATCCAGTCCATGACGCCGAGCGTGGTGTCGAGCGGGCCGGACTTGCCGGGGATCGGCACGATGCCGTAGTTCTTCAGGCCGGCCGCGTCGAAGATCGGGATGGACATGGGGCCGCCGTTGACCATGCCGACCTTGCCGGCGCCGAAGTCCTCCCAGACGGTCTTGCGGTCCTTGGTGCCGGGGTTCGGGGTGGTCAGGCCCGCGTCGACGAGGCCCTTCAGGTAGGTGAACGTCTCGACGTTCTGCGGCGAGTTGATCGCCCACTTGCCGGATGCGTCCTTGTAGGCGCCACCGTTGCCGAGCATCCACAGGAACGACTCGGCCTGGGCCTCCTCCTGACCGAGCGGCAGGCCGAACGGCTGCGTCACGCCGGCCGCCTTCAGCTTCTCGGCGGCGGCCTTGAGCTCGTCCCAGGTCTTCGGCGGCTCGGCGACGCCGGCCTTGGAGAACAGGTCCTTGTTGTAGAACAGGGCGCGGGCCGAGGAGACGAACGGGATGCCGTACGCGGTGCCGTCCACCTTGCCGAACTCGGCGAACTTCTGCAGCATGTCGCCGGAGACGTTCGGGGACAGGACCTCGTCCACCTTGTAGAGCAGGCCGTCGGAGACGAAGCCGGAATAGTCGCCGGTCTGCAGGATGTCGGGCACCTGGCCGTTCTGGACCATGGTGGCGACCTGCTTGTCGATGTCGTTCCAGTTGATGACGGTGACATCGACCTTGATGTTGGGGTTGGCCGCCTGGAACTCGTCCACGACGCCCTTCCAGAACGTCTCGCCCGAGTTCGGCTTGCCGGGGCCGTCGCCGTAGTCGGCGGCGACCATCTTCAGCGTGACCTGGCCGCCGGCGGACGCCTGGTCGTCTCCCCCGCCACCCGAGCCGCCGGAGCCGCAACCGGCCAGGACCAGCAACGTGGCGAGGCCGAGCGCGGCGCCACCTGCAAGCTTCATGTTCACTGGAGATACCGCCTTCTCGTCGGACGGGCGACGCTGGTCCGTACCAGCCAACGGACCCCGCCCAGGGGAATGGGGCGTGCGAGCCACGGCTCAACACGTTTGCGCCAGCGTAAGCCCGGGTTCACGAGGCGGTCTATACCGGATCATCTCGGTTTGACAACACTCAGGCGGGATTGGAGGCGACCCCGGTCTAGACCGGATATCAGACGATCTTGCGCCGGACGCTCTCCCCTCCCTGCGGCGTGCCGATCCACGGCCCGTCCACGGACGGGTCGAGAATGCCCTCCTCCAGGAAGCCGTAGCGGCCCTCCAGCACGTAGGAGGCCAGCCGCACGTCCTGGGTGTCGCTGTTGTCCCAGAGCCGCTCGAACAGCGACTCCACGCGGCGGCGGGCCTGCTGGCAGAACGTGTCGGCCAGCTCGTACGGCCGGCGCCCGAGATCCCTGGAGTCCTCCTCCGCCTTGACGCAGGCGGCCGTCATGGCGAACAGCTCGGCCCCGATGTCCACGATCCGGCCGAGGAACGACTGCTTGTGCTCCAGCCTGCCCTGCCAGCGGGACATGCCGTAGAAGGTGGACCTGGCCAGCTTCCTGCTGGTCCGCTCCACGAAGCGCAGGTGCCCTGCCAGCGGGCCGAACTCCGCGTACGAGGTCGGCAGGTTGCCGGTGCCCGCCACCAGGGTCGGCAGCCACTTGGCGTAGAAACGGCTGGCCCGGCGCAGGGCCTGGGCGCGCTCCTGGCGGGAGGCCTCGGGGTTGATCAGCTCGCCGGCGGCCGACAGGTGGGCGTCCACGGCCTCCCGAGTGATCATCAGGTGCATGATCTCCGAGGAGCCCTCGAAGATGCGGTTGATGCGGGAGTCGCGCAGCATCTGCTCGGCGGGCACGCCGCGCTCGCCGCGGGCCACGAGCGACTCGGCGGTCTCGTAGCCGCGCCCGCCCCTGAGCTGGACCAGCTCGTCCAGCACCCGGTAGCCCATCTCGGAGGCGTAGAGCTTGGCCAGGGCGGCCTCGATCCTGATGTCGTTGCGCCGGTCGTCGGCCAGGCGGCTGGTGAGTTCGCAGACGGCTTCGAGCGCGTACGCGGTGGCCGCGACGAAGGCGACCTTGGTGGCCACGGCCTCGTGCCGGCCGATGTTGCGCCCCCACTGGACGCGCTCGCCGCACCACTCGCGGGCGATCTTGACGGCCCACTTGGCGTTGCCCGCGCAGGTGGCCGGCAGGGACAGGCGGCCGGTGTTCAGCGTGGTGAGCGCGATCTTCAGGCCCTCGCCCTCGCGCCCGATGAGGTTCTTGGCCGGCACCCTGACCTGCGAGAACTCGGTGACGCCGTTCTCGATCCCGCGCAGCCCCATGAAGCCGTTGCGCCGCTTTACCGTGATGCCCGGGGAATCGGCCTCGACCACGAACGCGCTGATCTTCTTGCCCGTCCTGGCCATGACGACCAGGAGGTCGGCGACGACGCCGTTCGTCGTCCACAGCTTGACGCCGTCGAGCACGTAGTCGTCACCGTCGCGGACGGCGGTGGTGGACAGGCGGGCGGGGTCGGAGCCGACGTCGGGCTCGGTCAGCAGGAACGCCGAGATCTCGCCCGCGGCGCACCTGGGCAGGAACTCCCGCTTCTGCTCCTCGGTGCCGAACAGCTTGAGCGGCTGCGGCACCCCGATCGACTGGTGCGCCGACAGCAGCGTGGCCAGCGCCGGGCAGTAGGAGCCGACGAGCATGAGAGCGCGGCAGTAGTACAGGTAGGGGAGCCCCAGGCCGCCGTACTCCTCGCCGATGGTGATCCCGAACGCCCCGAGCCTGGCCAGGCCCTTCACCACCTCGTCGGGCACCTGGGCGGTCCGTTCGATGAGCGCGGGATCGACGTGCGCGTCCAGGTAGCGCCGTACGGCCCGGACGAACTCCTCGCCCCGCTGGGCCGCCTCGCCGGACAGCGTCGGCACCGGATGCACCAGATCCAGCCGGAAGTCACCGAGGTAGAGCTGTTTGGCGAAGCTGGGCCGCGTCCACTCCTTCTCGCGGGCCTGCTCGCCGACCTCCCGCGACTCGGCGTATTTGGCGTGCTCGGCCTTGGCGTGCTGGGTCATGGCACCTCCCGACGATGCGCCCTCCTGTGCCCTGAGTACTGCCCGCTTGACGGCGGTCTGCGCCGCCGGGGCTGGATTTAATTCGGTTGCACGGGGTGGCGGCGACCCCCTACCGTCATGGACATGCGCCTTTACCTGTAATTCGCACCCTGACCCAGTCCATCGAGACGCGGGCTTGCCGACCGGCCTATCCATCGAGCCGGCGTCGTGAGTTACGTAAAGGAGCCTTCCGCATGCGAGTTCGTGCCAGTAAGAAAAAGGGCGTTCCGCACCTGCCCCTGACGCGGCCGATGCCCAAGATGCCGCAGCGGCCGATCATGCCGCCCCGCCGCATCCCGCCGAAGGGCCGCTAGACAACTACCGGGATGGTAGTTAGCGGGCGTCGCCTCCCCCGTACGCCTGGAGGCGGCGCCCGCACCCTTTCTCAGAGCCGTTCGATGATCGTGACGTTGGCCTGGCCGCCGCCCTCGCACATCGTCTGGAGTCCGTACCGGCCGCCCGAGCGCTCCAGCTCGTGCAGCAGCTTGGTCATCAGGATCGCGCCCGTGCCGCCGAGCGGGTGGCCGAGCGCGATCGCGCCGCCGTTGGGATTGACCCGGGCCGGGTCGGCGCCGAGCTCCTTCATCCAGGCCAGCGGCACCGGCGCGAACGCCTCGTTGATCTCCACGACGTCGATCTCATCGATCGACATGCCCGCCTTCTTCAGCGCCCGCTGGGTGGCGGGGATGGGCGCGGTCAGCATGTAGACCGGGTCGTCGCCCATGAGCGCGAGCTGGTGGATGCGGGCGCGCGGGGTCAGCCCGTGCTCCCTGACCGCCTGCTCGGAGGCGATCAGCACCGCGCCCGCGCCGTCGGAGATCTGCGAGGAGGTGGCGGCGGTGATCTGCCCGCCCTCCTTGAGGGTCTTCAGCCCGGCCATCTTCTCCAGGGTCGTGTCGGCCCGCGGGCCCTCGTCGTCCTCGACCCCGTTGACGGGCGCGATCTGGTCCCTGAAGTAGCCGTTCGCGACGGCCTTGGCGGCCCGCTGGTGGGACTCGAAGGCGTACTGCTCCAGCACCTCGCGCGTGTAGCCCCACTTCTCGCACATCAGCTCCGCGCCGCGGAACTGCGAGATCTCCTGCTTGCCATACCGTTCGACCCACTTGTCGCCGAACGGGAAGGGCATGCCCTTCTCCAGCGCGGCCGTGATCGGCGAGCCCATGGGGACGATGCTCATCGACTCGACACCGGCCGCCACCACGAGGTCCTGGGTGCCCGACATGACCCCCTGGGCGGCGAAGTGGATCGACTGCTGCGAGGAGCCGCACTGCCGGTCGATGGTCACCCCGGCGGTGGTCTCCGGCAACCCCGCCGACAACCAGGCATTGCGCGCGATGTCCATGCTCTGGGGGCCGAACTGCATGACGCACCCCATGATCACGTCCTCGACCGCCTCGGGATCGACCCCGGTGCGGTCGACCAGCGCCCTCAGCGTGTGAGCGGCCAGGTCAGTGGGGTGGACGGTGGACAGACCGCCCTTCTTCTTGCCGACGGGGGTGCGGACCGCCCCGACGATGTACGCCTCTGCCACGGTGCCTCCTGAAACCGAGCATTATTCGGTTACTAGGGGCAGACTACAGCAGAACGACGTTCTGGGCTTCAGGCGGGCGGCTCCAGGTCCTCCGCCACGTCGATCCTGAACCGCCACCGGTCCACGGCCAGGCCGTTCAGCGCCTCCGACAGCTCCAGGGCCAGCGTCCCCAGCTTGACCGGCTCGTCGCCGCGCAGCTCGATCGCGGTCAGTTCGGTGGCGAAGGGCAGCAGTTCCTGCGCGACCGGCGGCCGGCCCTTCTCCGGGACCAGTACGGCCTTGACGTCCCCCGCGACGAACGTGAACTCGTCGTCCTCCTGCGGCTCCAGCAGCGGGGCCAGCTCCTCGGCCGTGGGGCGGGCCGGGAGGATGACGGCGGGCCCGTACCCCTCGCCGTCGGCCGGGTCGCTCACCTCACCCCGGGTCACCGCCAGGCCCTTGAGCCGGAAGGCCAGGCCCTCGGCGAGGTAGCGGTCGAAGAAGTTCAGCGGGAGCGGCCCCTCGGCGGCCACCCTGACCGCCCAGGCATTCTCCAGCTCGCCGCCCGTCAGCTCGGCCTCGGCCTCCACCGGGGCGCACACCCGGACGTCGGACGCCACGATGTCGTCGCCGTCCTGCCTGGCGCTCGGGTCGGCGAGCTGGAGGATGCGCAACAGCTCGCCCGGATCGGGTTTGGCGGGCAGGACCGCCGTCGGGCCAGTACGCAGTCGCCGCTTCGCCATCCAGCCCATGCCCGCCTCCGCGCTCAGCTTCGATAGGACCTAGTCATCGTCGCGTAGACGATGATGTTGTCGTTGTAGTGCCCGATGCTGCGGTCGTACGTGCCGCCGCAGGTGATGAGGTGGAGCTGGGCGTTCTCCTGTGCCCCGTAGACGCGCTGCGTCGGGAACGTCTTCTTGCTGGCCTGCTCGACCCCGCCGACCGTGAAGACGGCGGTGGTCCTGTCCTGCCGCTTGACCTCGATGGTGTCGCCGTTCTTGATCTGGTAGAGACGGCTGAACACGGCGGGGCGCGTCCGGGTGTCCTTGTGCCCGAGCAGCACCGCCGGGCCCTTCTCCCCCGGGGTGGACATGTTCCGGTACCACCCGACCAGGTTGGGGTCGTTGGCCGCCGGCACCTCGATCGTGCCGTCCTTCTCCAGCCCGACGGACTCGACCGGGGCGTTGATCCCCAGCCGCTTGATCACGATCCGGACGGGGGTGGAGGGCAGCATCGGCGGGGCCGGGTGGATCTCCGGCAACGGCGGCGGCACATCCGGGTCCGCCTGGAACAGCGCCTGCTGCGGCTCCCCTGACGCCTTCCCGTCCGGCTGCACCTGGAGATCCAGGGTGTCCCTGTTGGCGGCCAGGCCGTACTCGTCGGGGGACCTGAGCACGATCAGCAGGCCGGCCACGACGGTCACGACACCGACGATGGCAGCCGCGATCAGCACGGTCCTCAGCGCCGTGCTGCTCTTGTCCTGCGGCGGCGGCACCTGCTCGCCGCCGTACGAGTAATGCCCGGCCACTTCCGTCAACCTCGGATGGAACGACGACGCATGATCAGACCGCCGGCCGCGGCGGCGCCGATCAGGACGGTGCCGGTCAGGATGAACATCCGACCGTCAGGACCCATCATGCCACCGCCACCGGTGTCCGCCCCGGCCTTGGGGGTCTGGGAGGTCCTCCGACTGGTGGGCGTAACCGTCACCGTCGCGGTGCTGGTTCTCGTGCCCGTGGGAGTGGGGGTGGTGTTGGTCGGGGTGGGAGTGGTGTTGGTGGGGGTCGGACTCGACGTGGCGGCCGCCACCTGGAACGTGAAGGTCGGGAGGTTGGTCGTGGGAGCCGTGCACTTGATCGCCGGAGCGGTCGTGGTGCCGGTCGTTGCGGCACCGAAGACCAGGTCACCAGGGGTGAGGGTCACCGTGCCGGTGCTGGTGGGCTTGAGCTTCACGGTGACGCTGGAGATGGTCCTTATTTCGTTGCCCGTAACGCCGGTGAGGCTGGCTTCCCCGCTCGCGCTGGCCGGCGAACCCGCACCGCTCGCCTTGACAGTGGCGAAGATCTTCGGGGTGCCGGTGGGGAAACCAGTGGGGATCGGCAGCGGGTCACTGCCAGTTTCGATGGTGTTCGTCCAGGTGATCTGGGCGTCCGCGTTGGCGGTGGCGTTGGTCGGCGTCGTCATTGCGACCCTGATGTCGACCTCAGCGGGATAGTCGTCCTCGGGGTCGCTGGCGGTGTCGGGAGAGAGGTTGCAGTTGTAGGTGACGACTTCATCCCCGTTGTTGCCACCGCCACCCGTCCCGATGGGCACGTCAAGGACCTCGGTGGTGGAGCTCGGAGTGCACGTTGTTGCGACGGTCGAAGCGTTTGCCAGAGCAAGCCGCAACTCACCGGGCCGCACGCTGACCTTGGACGTCGTTGCGGCGGCCACGGAGACCTTGTACACCACGCTGCTTGCCTGGACATCGGTCGTATTGGCCGGGACCTGCGCACCGGTCTTCGGACCTGTGTCGGTGACAGTGCCGCCCGTTGGCGTCAGCGCCAACGTGGCCTGCACTGTGGTCGCCGTCTGAGGACCGTCAGTGAGTGTGAGCGTTGGGATGTTCACCTTCAATTCGAAGGTCTGGCCTGCCGTTACCGAGTCCGGTGCACTGAGGCCGACCTGGAGCGTCGGGTTGGTGAAGGGCCCGTTACTACACGTGTAGCTGAACTGCTTGGTCACGTCTGCCGAGGCTGCTGTCGGCGTCGAGAGTATGAAGACCGAGCCGACGAAGGCGATGAGCGTGCTCGCGAGCCCCAGGGTCGAGGTCTTGTGGGCGAGGCGGCGCCACGCCTGGGACGTAAGCACGAGTCCATCTCCGTTTCACACCATTGGCAACAGTCGTGCCAGAATTCCAGCCGTTGGTCACAGCTAGGTAGAGATCCTACGAACTGTCCCTGTCAACTTCCGGTAAACGGCCAAAACCGCCCCAACTTCCTCCTCAGCCCTTCTTCTTCGACAACGTTGCGTACACGATGATGTTGTCCGAGTAGTGGTGGTCCTTGGAGCTGAAGACCCCGCCACAGGTGATGAGCCTCAGTTGAGAGTCATTCGTGGACCCGTACACGCGGGATGTCGGGAACGCCTTCTTGCCTGCCTGCTCGATCCCGCTCACCGTGAAGCGGGCGACCTTCTTGTCAGACCGGTAGACGTAGATCTGGTCGCCCTTGGCCAGCTCCCGCAGGCGCTGGAAGACGGCGGGGCCCTGGCGGGTGCTCACGTGGCCGTTGATGATCGCGGGGCCGATGTCGCCGGGCAGCGGCGCGGAGTTGTACCAGCCGGTCAGGCCCGGCTTGCTCAGCGGCGGGACGCCCAGCTTGCCCTTGGTCATGCCCACGGCGCCGATGGGGGCGTTGACCTTGATCTTGGGGATCTTGATGCGGATCGGCTTGACCTTGGCCTTGGCGGTCTTGGTCTTGGCCGGCGTGAACGGGGAGACGAAGGGCGCCGCCGCCAGCGGCGGGGATGCCTCCGGGCGGGCCGCGGTCAGGGGCACGTTCTCGCCGCCGGGGCCGACGGTCTCCGCGAGCACGAAGGCACCAGCGTTCACCACTTCTACCTTCGTCGGCTCGGTCTTGGCCGCCGCGAGCGTGCCTGAGCTGTCCTCCGCCTGAGGCGCCACCAGCGAGAGCAGGCTCACCATGACGATGCCGACGCCGCCCAGGGAGCCGGCGACCAGCAGCCCGGGCAGCGCCCGCTGCATCGGCGTCTGCTCCGGCTTCGCCGGCTTCTCCGCCTTCTCCTGCTCGGCCATCACTTCACTCCTCCCACGTGCGCGCCCGTGCGCCGGCGCAGCATCAGCCCGCCGCCGACGCTGCCCATCAGCAGCAACGCTCCGCCGGCCATGAACCCGAACGGCGGACCGACCGGATCCGGCGCCTCACCGGTGTCCACACCGCCCTGGGGTGTGTTGGCCACCTGCGCCCTGGCGTACCTGGTCGCGGTCGGGCCGGTGGCCCTGGGGGTGGGCGACTCCGAGCCCTGCACGACCACGCTTATGTGGCCGAGGGTGTCGGGGCTGCTCTGCGAGGCCGACTCGGACGCGGTGGGGTCCTCAGCGGGCGGGTCCTCCTCACCCGGGTCCTCCTCGCCGGGGTCCTCCTCGCCAGGCGGGTCCGTCGGGGGCGTCTCGGAGGGGCCCGGGACGGTGACATCGATGGCGTCAGGACCGCTCGTCCGCTCGCACGTTGCCTCGTTGTGGGTCGGCGGCGTGGTGATGCCCCCGGTGGTCACCCGGAACGCGTCCAGATAGGCGTCCTTGGCCTCGATGACATTCTCGATCCGGATGGTGTGCGGCCCATATGCGAGCTGCCCGGACTCCCAGAGAACCTCCTGGGTCTGGATCTCCGTCGCCTCTTCCCCGCCGACCTTGCCCGGCTCGATCTGGCCCTTGGAACTTCCGTCGAGGAACACCTCGACCGGCCCGAGGCCCGGGGCGCGCCTGCCGATGTAGGCCACCTTGGTGCCGGTGAACTCCAACTCCGCGATGGCGCCCGCCGAGCTGGTCTTGTGCAGGTCGTTGTCCCAGTCGTCGAGCGGGGCGTTGGTGCCTTCCTCCGCCCAGGACCCGGCGTAGTCGATCGCCTCGTTGTCGTTGTTGACCATCTTCTCGCCCTCGGCGGGCGTGAACCTGACGAACAGGGCGCCGGGCTTGAAGCGGATGGTTCCTCCGCGCTCGATCGAGCCCTGGTCCGATAAGCCCTCGGGAAGGTCGAGGATGTTTCCCTCCTCCAGGGCTTCCTGCTCCTTGCCGCCCTGAGGCCGGAGCTGACCGTTCCAGGCGCCGCTGATGTCCACGACGCCGTCGAGACTGAGCAGGGAGCCCGCAGGGGAGAAGCCGGGCGAGCCGAAGCCGTCCGCCGGGTCCTTGTAGGTAACGTTCCAACGGACGTTCATCAGGCCGCCTTCGATCTGCGGCGTGATCGCGGCTTCGAGGTCCACGCCGTCCCCCGCGACGCCTCCCGTGCAGTGGTACTCGGCGATCAGGGAGGCCTGAGCCTGGCCGGGGATCGAAGAGGTCACCACGAATGCCGCGGATGCGGCCACACCCACCGAAGCAGCGAGTAACGCCTTGCGCCATCGACTCACGGAAGACTCCGATCACCCAAGGAAGGACCGAGGGTAGATCTTAGGGTCGAAAACCCCTGCAACACATGGCAAAACTGGCTTCGTCCGGTACTTGTGATGAACCCGTGTCCGGGGCGCCCGCCGCGCCGGAAATCGGGGTATACCTGCGAGTAACAGAATTCCATTCGGGAGGCGAGGCACCGATGCAGCGAGACCTCTTCGACGAGGAGCACCTTCTCTTCCGCGAGACCGTACGGGAATTCATGGCCCGCGAGGTCGTGCCCCACCACGGTCAGTGGGAGCAGGACGGCATCGTGCCGCGCGAGGTCTGGAAGAAGGCCGGCGAGCTCGGCATGTTCGGGTTCTCGGTGCCGGAGGAGTTCGGCGGCGCGGGGATCACCGACTTCCGCTACAACGCGGTCATCGTCGAGGAGATCATGCGGCAGGGGGTGACCGGGCTCGGGTTCTCGCTGCACAACGACGTCCTGGCCCCGTACCTGGTGGATCTGACCGACGACGCGCAGAAGCAGCGGTGGCTGCCCGGTTTCGCCGGCGGGGAGCTGATCACGGCCATCGCGATGAGCGAGCCCGGGGCCGGCAGCGACCTGCAGGGCATCAGGACCACGGCGCTCCGCGAGGGCGACCACTACCTGGTCAACGGGCAGAAGACGTTCATCACGAACGGCGTCAACGCCGACCTCGTCGTCGTGGTGGCCAAGACCGACCCCGCGGCGGGCGCCAGGGGGACGACGCTGCTGGTCGTGGAGCGGGGCATGGAGGGCTTCTCCCGAGGGCGCAACCTGGAGAAGGTCGGCATGAAGGCCCAGGACACGGCCGAGCTGTTCTTCGAGAACGTACGCGTGCCCGCCGCCAACCGCCTCGGCCCCCGCGACGGCGAGGGCTTCGTCCAGCTCATGAACAACCTGCCCCAGGAGCGCCTGTCGATCGCCGTGGCGGCGGTGGCCGCTGCCGAGGCCGTGCTGAAGCAGACCGTCGAATACTGCAAGTCCCGCCAGGCGTTCGGCCGGAGCATCGGGTCGTTCCAGAACACCCGGTTCGTCCTGGCGGAGCTGGCCACCGAGACCGAGATCGCCCGCCACTACGTCGACAAGTGCATCCGCGCGCTCAACGCCCGCGAGCTGACCGCCGTGGACGCGGCCAAGGCCAAGTGGTGGACCACCGAGCTGCAGACCAAGGCCATCGACCGCTGCCTGCAGTTGCACGGCGGCTACGGCTACATGATGGAGTATCCGGTCGCCAAGGCGTGGCTGGACAGCCGGGTGCAGACGATCTACGGCGGCACCACAGAGATCATGAAGGAGATCATCGGGCGCTCGTTCGGTTTCTGACCGCCCGGTAAGGCCGCCCGCGCCGCATACTGGACACCGTGACTCCTCCGCTCCCTGAAGGAAGCGGCTTCTCGCTAGGCCGCTTCCGCAGCGTCGCGAAGGGCAAGCCCTGCCCTCAAGATGTTGACAGCCGCGTTCACGTCGGCGTACGCGGTGTGCCCGCACCCCGTACATCGGAACGCGGCCTGGGTGACGCGGTTCTCACGCGCACAATGCCCGCATGCGGCACACGTGCGGGAGGTGTCGGCAGGGTCGACCGCGATCAGCTCTCGACCGGCGCTTTCAACCTTGTGCGACAGGATCGTCAGGAACACCCCCCAACCCGCATCCAAGATCGAACGATTCAGCCCGGACTTCGCGGCGGCACCGTTGGGCAGGTAGCCGCCGTTGCCATCCGGTCGGGGTATGGCCCGCTTGGTCATGTTGGTGACCTTGAGTGCTTCGTGCACGATCACGTCGTGGTCGCGGACCAGCGCGAGCGCAGCCTTGTGCGCCCCGTCGAGGCGTTGCCGCCGCACCTTCGCGTGCAAAGCAGCCACACGAGCGACGGCCTTACGCCGCCGCTTACCGCCCCGTTTCTTACGGGCAAGGTCACGCTGTGCCGCCGCCAGACGATCAGCGGTCACGGCGAGATGGCGCGGGTTGACCAGATGTTCACCATCACTGGTCGTCACCAGCGACGCGACTCCCATGTCGATCCCGGCCACCGTCCCCGTCGCGGGCAGCGTCACGGCGGGCACGTCGGCACACGACAGCACGACGAACCAGCGGGCGCCTTCCCGCTTGATGCTGATCGTCTTGACGGTGCCCAGCACACGGCGGTGCTGGTGGACCCGGACATGCCCGACGCCCTGCAACCGCACGAACGTGGCGGTCGGGTGGCAGGGCTGGGAGTCCCACCGGCACCCGTCACCGTCCTTGGGCCACTCGACCGTGTCGAACCAGCCCCGCCCCTTGAAACGGGGAAACCCTGGCGTGCGGCCTGCTTTCACGCGGGCGAAGAACGCCTTGAATGCCTTGTCCAGCCGACGCAGGGTGGCCTGCTGGGAGGAGAACGACCACCGGCCCTGACCGCCGGGGTCGTCGGCGCGGATGTGCTTCAGCTCCGCCGACTGGCCGCCGTAACGCACCCTCACCCCGGCTTTGCGGTAGGCCGTACGGCGGTGTTCGAGAGCGGCGTTGCACAGCTCCCGGTGGTCTTCCAGGCACCGCGTGAGCGCGGCGGCCTGCCTGCCGGTGGGGCGCAGCAGGAACTTGAACGACCTGCGCACCCCACCTCCCACGCTCGGTAACGAGAACACCACGGTATCGGCCGGCACCGACAAACCCGGAAGGAAATCTGTGATGCGCGGACCTGACAGGTCAGGGCACACTCGGGCCTTGGCGGCCCTCCCGCTCCCGATTCCCCCGTCGCCTCAAGGCGACGATCCCCTCGGGAGACTCTGATGGACGGCGGCCTGATCCTCCTGGTCTTCCTGGCGTTGTTGTTCGCCTGGGCTCTCAACCGCGTGCGCCGGGCGATCCGCCTGGGGCCGGTCGGCTATGTCGGCGTGATGGTCGTGTTCATCATCGTCATGCTGCTCATCTGGGGGCAGACCCTGCGCTAGCGCCGGCCTCCAGGATGACGCTCGCCACCAGCTCGGGATCGTCGCTCATCGGCACGTGCCCGCAGCCCTTGAGCAGCTTGACCCGCTGCCCCGACCACCGTGCCGCGCGCACCGCCTGGCGGCGCGGCAGCAGCCGGTCGTGCTCGCCCCAGGCGATCGTGGCGGGCGATTTCGGCGGCGCCGGCGGCATCAGCCCGCCGAACGACTCCAGCGTCTCGTCGAAGCCGGCCGCCCCGCCCAGCGCCTCCGTGGCGGCGACCAGCGCGGCGGGCTCCAGCCTGGACGGGTGGGCCACCAGGAGCCCGGCCGACACGGCCCGCAGGATGCGGTTGTCCGCCATCCTGGCGTGCCGCTCGGCCGGCAGCGAGCGGGCCGAGGCCCGCAGGGCGCGCAGCACCGCCTGGCAGTAGACCAGCTCGGAGCGGGACCAGAAACCGACCGGCGACAGCGCCGTGGCCGAGCGTACGACGCCGCGCGAGGCCAGCTCCAGCGCCACGTAGCCGCCCAGCGAGTTGCCCGCCACGTGCGGGTCGCGCAGGCCGAGCAGCGCCCAGAACGACTCGACCGCGTCAGCCAGCGCCTCGGCGGTGTAGGACGTGCCGGCGGGCAGCCCGGGCGAGACCCCGAAGCCGGGCAGGTCGATCGCGACGACCGTGCGCACGGTGGCCAGCCGGTCGAGCACCGGCAACCAGGCCTGCCAGTGGTGGCCGATGCCATGGATGAGGATCAGCGGCTCGCCGGTGCCCCGTCGTTCGTAGGCCAGCTCCATGCCGCCAGCTAATCATTCACCTGCCGCGAGTGGGAATCTCGAACCAGACGGCTTTGCCTTCCCTGGTAGGACGCGATCCCCAGCGCCTGGCGAGCTGGTCGACCAGGTAAAGGCCGCGCCCGCCCTCGTCGTTCTCCCCCGCGCTGCGGATCCGCGGCAGGCGCAGGTCCTGGTCGAACACCTCGACCCAGACCGACTCCTCGCCCCTGCGCAGCCTCAGCGTGAACTCCTTGTCGCCGACCACCTCGTCCTCGAAGCCCGGCACGTCCCAGGACTCCTCGAACGGCAGCGGCGGCCCCTCCACGGTCAGCTCCCTGCGCGGCACGTTGGCGGAGGAGGCGTGCAGCACCACGTTGGTCACGACCTCGGAGACCAGCAGGCAGGCCAGCTCGGCCCGCTCCTCCGGCACGTTCCACCCGGAGAAGGCCTCCGCCGCCATCCGGCGCGCCTCGCCCACCATGATCGGCTGGGCCGGGAACGTGCGCTCCTCCACGTCGAGGTCGACGTCGCTGGAGCGGACGACCAGGATCGCCATGTCGTCGTCGATCTCGCCGGGCACCGCCACCGTGGCGGCGTCGGCGACGCGCTCGACCTCGGCGTCGGCCAGCTCGGCGAGCCTCTCGCAGAGCACGCCGAGCGTCTCCTCCTCGCTCGGCATCCTGCCGTCGCGGCCGGGCCGGCGGTCGACCAGGCCGTCGGTGTAGAACAGCAGCGCAGCGCCCGGCGGCAGGGTGCGGGTCTCCTCCTTGTAGACCAGGTCGGCGTGCAGGCCCTTGGCGCGCACCCCGAGCGGCTGGCCGACCTCCTCGATGTCGAGCTCGACGCAGCGGCCGTCGGCCAGCAGGAGAGGCGGCGCGTGCCCGGCGTTGGCGAAGGAGAGCTGCCGGGACCAGGCGTCGTAGACCAGGTATTGGCAGGTCACGATGGGCGGGATGCTGACGTCCGAGCCGCTGTCGTCCTGCTCGGGGGTGGCGATGATGCGGGTCCACTCATCGAGCCTGGCCAGGATGTCGGCGGGCGACTTGTCGTCCTGGGCGAAGGCCCGCAGCGCCGCCCTGAGCTGGCCCATGATGGCGGCCGCCTTGGCGCCCCGGCCCTCGACGTCGCCGATCACGATGCCGACGCGGCCGGCCGAGAGCGGGATCACGTCGTACCAGTCGCCGCCCACCTGCGTCTGGATGCCCTGCCCGTGGGAGGCCAGCGGGGCCGCCGGGTAGTAGCGCACCGCGATCTGCAGGCCGTCGAGCTGGGGCAGCGCCCTGGGCAGCAGGTGCTTCTGAAACGACTCGGCGGTGTGCCGCTCCTCCTCGAACAGCAGCGCGTTGTCGATCGCCAGCGCGACCCGGGTGGCGATGGCGCCCACGAAGTCGCGGTCGAAGGCGTCGTAGTGAGGGCTACGCCGGTCGGTGAGGTTGGACAGCCCGAGGTACATCAGCCCCAGCGTCTCGCCGCGCACCAGCAGGGGGGCGACGATGGCCGAGGTCATGCCGACCTCGCCGCACAGCTGCGCGCTGCCCTCGTGTGGCGAGGGGAAGCTGGTGGCCGCGAAGTCCTCGACCAGGATGGTCTCCTGGCGGCGGAGCGCCGTGTCGGCGTAGTGGCCGGCGGGGTAGCGGATCTCGGCACCCACCGGCTTCCATGTGCCCGACGGGGGCGTCCACCCTTGCACGTGCTGGGACGTCCGGCGGACGAGCCGGTCGCCCTCCATCAACTCGATGAAGCAGTGGTCGGCGAACTGGGGGACCAGCATCTCCGCGACGCGCTTGAGCGTCTCCTCGACGTAGAGGGAGCCGGCCAGCCGCTCACCGATGCGCTCCAGCAGCCCGAACCGGTCCTTCTCGCGCTCGTTGCTGCGCAGCGCCTCCCGGGCCAGGATGACGATCCCCGTCACCGAGCCGGACTCGTGGCGCAGCGGCACGGCCTGGGCCCGGACGTAGATGATGGTGCCGTCGCCGCGCCTGACGTCGAACGTGCCCTCCCACACGCCGCCCTTGAGCACGTGCTTGGCCAGCTCGATGGCCAGCGGGTGATCCTTCTCCATGATCCCGAGGGACAGGACCGACGCGTCGCGCAGCGACGACTTGCCCGGACGGCCGAAGAGCTGCTCGGCGAACGGGTTCCAGTAAAGGAGGTTGCCGAAACGGTCGGTGACGACCACCGCCATCTCAGCATGGTCAAGCACGGAACCGGCAGCAAGGTGATCAGCCGTCTCTTGTGACAGATCCCCCCATCGCTTCATCCGGGGACCACTCTTCGGGGTGGCGTCTCTGCAAAGCGGACCACGAGCGCTCCTGCAACATTCTTGGCCAGGGGAGAGTGGAGGGCCTCCCAAGAGGGATTCAACCAAGCGGCCGCGCGCGCGTCAGCGCTTGGAGACAAAAACGTGCGCGGCGACGTCCCGCGGTAGCTCCGCGGGAGTGTCGTTCGCGTCACCGTCACCTGTCACCCGCACACCGTCGTCGCTCGCCGCGAGCGTCACCTCGCGTCCGGGTTGTATCCCAACTTGCTTGAGTTTAAGCATCACCGCGGGATCCCTTTGCACTTGTTCGCTAATTCGGAGCACGACGACGGGCACGTCTCGCGGTCCCGCCACGTCGCACATCGAGATCAGCGTGTCGACCGCCACCTCCGCGGGCTCCCGCCCGCCCAGCTCGCCGAGCCCCGGGATGGGGTTGCCGTGCGGGCAGACGGTGGGGTTGTCGAGCAGCGTCACCAGGCGCGACTCGACCGAGTCCGACATGACGTGCTCCCAGCGGCACGCCTCCACGTGCACCTCTTCCCACGGGAGGCCGATGACCTGGATCAACAGGCACTCGGCGAGGCGGTGCTTGCGCATCACCCGGGTGGCGAGGGTGCGGCCCAGCTCGGTCATGGACAGGTGCCGGTCGCCCTCGACGCGCACCAGGCCGTCGCGCTCCATGCGGGCGACGGTCTGGCTGACGGTGGGGCCGCTCTGCGCGAGGCGCTCTGCTATCCGGGCCCGGAGCGGGACGATGCCCTCTTCTTCGAGCTCGTAAATGGTCCGGAGATACATCTCCGTGGTGTCGATCAGGCCGTGTGCGGTCAAGGCTCCTCCCAACTGAATGTTACGCCGGTCGTGGCGGGGACTGAGCCCGTCCGCGGCGGGCACAGGAATCACGAGAACCCTATTGGGAGAACGACCGACAATGGCTAAGGACGGCAACAACGGGGCGGCCGAGTTCCTTCCCGGCCGGCTCGACCTGGTTTCCCTGCGCCGGGCGGCGGCCTCCTGCCGGGGCTGTGACCTCTACCGGAACGCCACCCAGACGGTGTTCGGCGAGGGCTCGCGGGCGGCCGCGTACATGCTCGTGGGCGAGGAACCAGGGGACCAGGAGGACCGGCAGGGGCACCCCTTCGTCGGTCCGGCGGGCCACATTCTGGACAAGGGCTTGAAAGAGGCCGGAATCCGGCGAGAGGACGTATATCTCACGAATGCGGTCAAGCACTTCTCTTTCACCCTGAGGGGTAAGAGAAGGATCCATCAGAAACCGACGGCGGCCGAGATCGACGCCTGCCTGCCGTGGCTCGACGCCGAGCTGGCCGCGGTCAAACCCGAGGTGATCGTGGTGCTCGGCGCCACGGCCGCCAGGGCCCTGCTGGGGCGGGAGTTCCGGGTGACGCACCACAGAGGCGAGCCGGTGCCGCTGGGCGAGGCGCTCGCGGTGGCCACCGTCCACCCGTCGGCCGTGCTGCGCGCGCCCGACCGGGAGGCCGCGTACGCCGGGTTCCTAGCTGACCTCAAAGCGGCCGCGAGCGTGCGCGGTAGTTCCTGAACCCGGACACCGACAGCCCGACCACGATCACCGTGACGGCGCAGGCGATGCCGCCGCCCACCCATGCGCCGCCCAGCCCCAGCGCCGTCGCCATGGCCCCGGCCCGCAGCTCGCCCAGGCGCGGCCCGCCGGCCACCACCACCATGAACGCGCCCTGCAGCCGTCCGCGCATCTCGTCCGGCGCGTAGAGCTGCAGGATCGACTGCCGCCACACCGACGAGAACGTGTCGGCCACCCCTCCCAGGGCCATGAAGGCCACCAGGAGCCAGAGGTCGTGCACGAGCCCGGCCGCGGCCACGGACAGGCCCCAGAGGGCGATGACGACGACGAGCCCGACCCCCTGCCGCGAGACCCGGGTCGCCCAGCCGGAGAACACCGCGCCGACGACGGCGCCGATGGCCATGGAGGAGTTCATCCAGCCGAGCGCGATCAGCGAGTCGCCGAACCTCTCGTGGGTGAGCTCGGGGAAGAGCGCCCGCGGCATGGCGAACACCATCGCGATGATGTCCACGACGAATGACATCAGCAGCACGGGCTGACTCAGGATGAAGCTGAGCCCCTCGGCGACGGCGCGGGCACCCGGACGTTTCACCTCGCCCAGCGGGGGCAGGGACGGCAGCTTGAGCGCCGCGTAGAGGCTGGCGGTGAACAGCAGGGCGTCGATCGCGTACGCCCCCGCGAACCCGCCGACGACCATCACGACCGCGCCGACCATCGGCCCCGCCACCGCGCCGATGCTGTAGACCAGCGAGTTGAGCGCGTTGGCGGCGGGCACCATCTCCGGCCCCATGATCCGCGGGATGATCGCGCCCCTGGTCGGGCCGGTGATGGCGGCGCCGGTGGAGTTCACCGCCACCGCCGCGAAGATCAGGTAGACGTTGCCCAGCCCGAGCAGCGCCTGCGCGAGGATCACCAGGGTGGCACCCCAGGCGATGAGCGAGCCGACGATGAGCAGCTTGCGCCGGTCCACCGCGTCCGCGATGGCCCCGCCCCACAGACCGAAGACGATCAGCGGGAGCAGGGTGGCCATGCCGAGCAGCCCGACCCAGAACGACGACTTGGTGATCTCGAAGACCTGCTGGCCGACGGCGACCACGGTGACGCCGATGCCCAATTGCGAGACGGCCTGGCCCATCCAGATCCGCCGGTACTCAGGGATGCCGAGCGGCCTGGTATCTATGAGATGTCGCCGTATCAGCGCCCCGAATGCCACTTTAGGAACATTAGGGGGCAAGCCTCTCCAGCACCCATCCGGGTCGTGCCCGCCTGTACCTGAGCCTGTCGTGCATCCGATCGAGTTGCCCCTGCCAGAACTCCAGCTCAATTGGGGTCACCCGAAAACCTCCCCAGAAGTCGGGCACCGGCGGGTTCTCCGGCCAGCGCGCCGCCAGCTCCTCATAGATGGCGTCCAGCTCCTCCCTGGACCGCACGACCGCCGACTGGCGTGAGGCCCAGGCCCCGATCCGGGAGCCGTACGGGCGGGACTCGAAGTAATGGGCCGACTCCTCGTGGGAGATCCTGGTCACAGTTCCCTCGATGCGGACCTGGCGGCGGATGGGGTGCCAGGGGAACAGCAGGGACGCGCGGGGGTTCTCGGTCAGGTCGCGGCCCTTGCGTGACTCGTAGTTGGTGTAGAAGACGAAGCCGCGTTCGTCGTAGCCCTTCAGCAGGACGGTCCTGGCGCTGGGCCGGCCGCCGGCCGAGGCGGTGGCCAGCACCATGGCGTTGGGTTCGGGCAGTCCGGCGTCGAGCGCGTCCTGGAACCAGGCCGTGAACTGCTCGATCGGGTCGGATGCGAGGTCGGATTCGAGCAACGGCTCGCCCTCGTACGTACGGCGAAGCCCCGCCAGCGTGGGCGGGCGCGGGGTGGCATCCACGAGACGGTATTCTTGCGCGCTTGCGTGGCAGATCCCATGCACCCCCCTCACCAGCGGGTTTGTCCTTACGGCGGGTCCAGAGACCGACCATGACCAGGGAGGGGGTTAAATTGACCCGCCGGTATCTCGACATCAAGGCATCGCGTTGCCGAAACATGGCAAGAAAGGGAGGCGGCCGAGCATGTCCGACTTCAAACCCGGACTCGAAGGCGTCGTAGCTTTCGAAACCGAGATCGCGGAACCGGACAAAGAAGGGGGCGCCCTGCGATACCGGGGCGTCGACATCGAAGAGCTGGTCGGCCACGTCCCGTTCGGGGCTGTCTGGGGCCTGCTGGTCGACAACGCGTTCCAGCCGGGTCTACCCCCGGCGGAGCCGTACCCCATCCCTGTCCACTCCGGTGACATCCGCGTCGACGTGCAGAGTGCGCTGGCCATGCTGGCCCCCGCCTACGGGTTCAGGGCCCTGCACGACATCAGTGATGAGGAGGCCCGCGACCAGCTCGCCCGCGCCTCCGTGATGGCTCTTTCGTTCGTGGCGCAGTCCGCGCGCGGCCTCGGCCTGCCGATGGTGCCGCAGAGCCGGGTCGACGAGGCCGGGACCATCGTCGAACGCTTCATGGTCCGCTGGCGCGGTGAGCCTGATCCCAAGCACGTCAAGGCCATCGACGCCTACTGGACCTCCGCGGCCGAGCACGGCATGAACGCCTCCACGTTCACCGCCCGCGTCATCGCCTCCACCGGGGCCGACGTGGCCGCCGCGCTCTCCGGCGCCGTGGGCGCCATGTCAGGCCCGCTGCACGGCGGCGCCCCCGCGCGCGTGCTGCACATGATCGAGGGCGTCGAGCAGACCGGCGACGCCAAGAAGTACGTCCAGAGCGAGCTCGACAAGGGCAACCGGCTCATGGGCTTCGGCCACCGCGTCTATCGCGCCGAGGACCCACGCGCCCGCGTGCTGCGCCGTACCGCCAAGGAGCTCGGCGCGCCGCGTTACGAGGTCGCCGCGGCGCTGGAGCAGGCCGCGCTGGAGGAGCTGCACGCCCGCAAGCCCGACCGGGTGCTCGCCACGAACGTCGAATACTGGGCGGCCGTGGTGCTCGACTTCGCCGAGGTGCCCTCGCACATGTTCACCTCGATGTTCACCTGCGCCCGCACGGCCGGCTGGGCCGCCCACATCCTGGAGCAGAAGCGCACGGGCAGGCTGGTCCGCCCCAGCGCCACCTACACCGGCCCCTCCTCGCGCCCGCTCGGTGAGGTGCCGGGAGCCGACGCGGTGGCCGACAAGTTCTGATCCCCCCGCGGCTACCGCGCGGCCCGCGCCGCGCGGTAGCCCGCCCCCGGGCTCCGGCTGATCATCATCCCGAGCTCATGCCCGGCGGCCCGTCAAGCCCGTCCCGTCGGCTCCCTCCTGACCTGGCGCGGTCCGAGGGGAAAGTTTCACCGTCTCAGAACCCGGACCGCGTACAAGCCATCGCAGCGCGCTCGGTAGGCTCCATTACGTGGCTGACATCGTGATTCCCGCTGACATCAAGCCCGCCGACGGCCGATTCGGCTGCGGGCCCTCGAAGGTTCGCACCGAGCAACTGGCCGCGCTCGCCGCCTCCGGTGCGAGCGTCATGGGCACGTCCCACCGCCAGAAGCCGGTCAAGAGCCTGGTCGGCCGCGTACGCTCCGGGCTCGCCGACCTGTTCTCGCTGCCCGAGGGCTACCAGGTCGTGCTGGGCAACGGCGGCACGACCGCGTTCTGGGACATCGCCGCCTTCGGGCTCATCCGCGACAAGTCGCAGCACCTGTCGTTCGGGGAGTTCTCCTCGAAGTTCGCCACGGTGACCAAGAAGGCGCCCTGGCTGGCCGACCCGAGCGTCATCAAGTCCGAGGCCGGCAGCCACCCGGCGGCCGTCGCCGAGGACGGCGTGGACGCCTACGCGCTCACCCACAACGAGACCTCGACCGGCGTCGCGATGCCGATCAAGCGCGTGGGCGGCGACGACTCGCTGGTGCTCGTGGACGCCACCTCCGGCGCCGGCGGCCTGCCCGTCGACCTCGCCGAGACCGACGTCTACTACTTCGCCCCGCAGAAGAGCTTCGCCTCCGACGGCGGCCTGTGGATCGCGATCATGTCGCCGCGCGCCCTGGCCAGGGTCGAGGAGATCGCCGCGACCGGCCGCTTCGTGCCGGAGTTCTTCAGCCTGCCGGTCGCGATCGACAACTCCGCCAAGGACCAGACCTACAACACCCCGGCCGTGGCGACGCTGTTCCTGCTGGCCGACCAGCTCGACTGGATGAACTCGAACGGCGGCCTGGCCTGGACCACCGCCCGCACGGCCGACTCCAGCCAGCGCCTCTACACGTGGGCCGACAAGTCGTCCTACGCCACGCCGTTCGCCGCTCCCGAGTTCCGCTCGCAGGTGGTCGGCACGATCGACTTCGCCGACGGCGTCGACGCCGCCGAGGTGGCCAAGGTGCTGCGCGCCAACGGCATCGTCGACACCGAGCCCTACCGCAAGCTGGGCCGCAACCAGCTTCGCATCGCGATGTTCCCGGCCGTCGACCCGGCCGACATCGAGGCGCTGACGGTCTGCATCGACCACGTGGTCGAGCGCCTCTGACTCATCTGAAGGGGGGGAGGGCGAAGAACGCCCTCCCCCCTTTTGCCTGTCAGTACGCGCTCGCGGGCGGCAGGGCCCGCTTGCGGCGCAGCACCCAGCTGGCCACCACCCCGCCGATGAGCCCGAACAGGTGCCCCTGCCAGGAGATGCCCTGCTGGTTGGGCAGCAGGCCGGCCAGGATCCCGTAGTAGGCGATGCCCACGCCGACCGCGATGGCGATGTCGAGCAGGCGGCGGTCGAACAGCCCGCGCGCCAGGATGTAGCCGAAGTAGCCGAAGACCAGGCCGCTCGCCCCCACCGTGTAGACGCCCGGGCTGGTCAGCCAGGTGCCGAAGCCGCCGATGAGGATGATCAGCCCGCTGGCCCAGAGGAACTTGCGCAGGTCGCGCAGCCCGGCCAGGAAGCCCAGGACCAGCAGCGGCAGCGAGTTGGCCATGAGATGGCCGAATCCGCCGTGCAGGAACGGCGCGAACAGGATGCCGACCAGCCCGTCCGGCTCCCACCCGACGATGCCGAACTCCCGGTCGAGCGCGCCGTTGAGGAAGAAGTCGACACCCTCGACCGCCCACATCACGCTGAGCATCGCGACCACGATGATGAGCGCGCTCAACGCACCGGAAAGGAGGGCGCCGGCGCCGCGCTTGGCCGAGTCGAACCTGGAACCCGAATAGTCGCTCATGCGCTCTCCCGGTACGTCGTCACCTCTCCTTACCGTACGCAGGAAGGGCTATGCGCGCGCTAAAAGAGCCCCTCCCGCTCCCCGCGGGAACCGGGAGACCCGTCACCGCGGGAACCGGGAGGCCCGTCACTCGCCCTTCCACTGGGGCGCGCGCTTCTCGGCGAAGGCGGCGGCACCCTCCATGGCGTCCTTGGAGCCGAAGACCGGGCCGATGATCGCGCTCTGCTTCTTGAACATCTCCTCCTGCGACCAGTCCTGCGACTCGATGATCACGCGCTTGGTCGCGGCCAGCGCCAGCGGGGCGTTGGCGGCGACCTTACGGGCCAGTTCGAGCGCGCCCTCCAGCGCCTGGCCCGGCTCGGTGATCCGGTTGACCAGGCCCAGCTCGTGCAGGCGGGAGGCGGGGTAGTGCTCGCCGGTCAGGGCGATCTCCATGGCCACGTGGTACGGGATCCGGCGCGGCAGCCGCATGATGCCGCCCGCGCCCGCCACCAGCCCGCGCCTGGGCTCCGGCAGGCCGAACGTGGCCGCGGTGGAGGCCACGATGAGGTCGCAGGCCAGGGCCAGCTCGAAGCCGCCCGCCAGGGCGTAACCCTCCACGGCGGCCACCAGCGGCTTCTTCGGCGGCGCCTCGGTCAGCCCGCCGAACCCGCGCCCCTCCACCACGGGGAAGTCACCGCTCAGGAATCCCTTGAGGTCCATCCCCGCGGAAAAGGTGCCCTCGGCGCCAGTAAGGACATAAGCGGAAATATCGGGCCGGGCGTCCAGCGCGTCCAGTGCGTCGGCGATCCCCCGCGCCACCGCCCCGTTGACGGCGTTGCGCGCCCTGGGCCGGTTGATCGTGATGACCGCGACGTTGCCCGACTCCTCGATGAGCACTTCGTCAGACACGAGACCTCACTTGGGCTGGAAACGGATGCCGCCGTCGAAGCGGACGACCTCGGCGTTCATGTAGTCGTTCTCGATCAGCGAGCGCACCAGGTGCGCGAACTCGTCGGCCCGCCCCATGCGCTTGGGGAACACCACCGGCGCCACCAGCTTGGCCTTGAACTCGTCGGCGTTGGCCGAGAAGCCGTAGATGGGGGTGTCGATGATGCCGGGGCAGATCGTGTTCACGCGTACGCCGATGGCCGACAGGTCGCGCGCCGCGGGCACCGTCATGCCCACGATGCCGCCCTTGGAGGCCGAGTACGCCAACTGCCCCGTCTGCCCCTCCAGCGCGGCCACGGACGCCGTGTTGATCACCACGCCGCGCTGCCCGTCGGCGTCGGCCGGCTCGGTCTTGGCGATCGCCGCCGCGGCGATGCGCATGAGGTTGAACGTGCCGATCAGGTTGACCTCGATGACCTTGCGGTAGGAGGCCAGGTTGTGCGGGTTGCCCTCGCGGTTGACCGTGCGCTCGGCCCAGCCGATGCCGGCACTGTTGACGACCACGCGCAGCGGCTTGCCGGTGGCCACGGCGGCCTCCACCGCCGCCTGCACCTGCTCGTCGTCCGCCACGTCCGTCTTGGCGAAGACCCCGCCGAGCTCGTCGGCCACGGCCTTGCCGCGCTCCTCGTTGAGGTCGGCGACGACCACGGTGGCGCCGGCGCGGGCCAGCTCGCGGGCCGTCGCCTCGCCCAGCCCGCTGGCACCGCCGGAGATGATTGCTGCAGATCCGTTCACGTCCATATCCCGGACCTTAGCCGCCTACCGAATGAAGTTCTACTCGGGGGCGGTTAAATCTCCCCCACAGCGCTGTCCACGTCGGAATACACCTTGATCCGCCGGTCCAGCCCGGTCGTCCGGAGAATGCGCGCCACCGGCGCCTGGGGCGCCGCCAGGGACACGCCGCCGCCCTCCCCCGTGGCGAGGCGCCAGGCCTCGATCAACACCGACAGACCGCTGGAATCCATGAACGACAGCTGCTGCAGATCGAGCACGAGCCTGGCGCCGTCCTGCTTGATGGCGTCACGCACCTCGTCGCGCAGAAACGGCGCGGTGAACAGGTCAAGCTCTCCCTCAACGGCCACCACCACGGCATCGCCCAGGGCGTGTCGCGCAAGCCGCAGCTTCATTTGGCCCCTCCTCGATGAGCCACTGTACTTCGACATCCCCGGGTACCGGGCACGGACAAACCATGAAGAAGCCGATAGATCAGGACAAGGCAGGCGCAAATGGCTCTCAAACCGCGGGAATGGCGAAGCCGTACGGGAGTTCCAGGCGGTGCGCGGCCAGCAAATCGGCGTCCGAGAGCAGCTCCCGGGTGGGGCCGTCCGCGGCGATCACCCCGCCGGAGAGGATCAGCGCGCGCTCGCACAACTCCATCGCGTACGGAAGATCGTGCGTCACCATGAGCACCGTCACCTCCAGGGAGCGCAGGATCTCGGCCAGCTCCCTGCGGGCCGCCGGGTCCAGGTTGGAGGAGGGCTCGTCGAGCACCAGGATCTCCGGCGCCATCGCCAGCACCGTGGCCACCGCCACCCGGCGCCGCTGCCCGAACGACAGGTGGTGCGGCGGCCGGTCGGCGGCCGCCAGCATGCCGACCCGGTCCAGCGCGTCCTTGACCACCCGGTCCAGCTCCTCGCCCCGCAGCCCCGCGTTGGCCGGGCCGAAGGCCACGTCGTCCCGGACCGTGGGCATGAAGAGCTGGTCGTCGGGATCCTGGAACACCAGGCCGACGCGCTGCCTGATCTCCTTGAGCGTGTCCTTGCGCACCGGGGTGCCTGCCACGGTCACACTGCCGTGCCCGGCGGTGAGAATGCCGTTGAGGTGCATGACGAGGGTGGTCTTGCCGGCACCGTTCGGGCCGAGCAGGGCCACCCGCTCGCCGCGGGCGATCGACAGGTCCACGCCGAACAGCGCCTGCGTGCCGTCGGGATAGGCGTAGGCGAGCTGTTCGACTTCCAGGGAGTTGACAGGGGTCACAGGGCGAGTCCCAACACTGCGAGGGCGACGGCGGGCAGGGCGAGCGCGGCGCCCCACTGTTTTACGGACGCCGACATATCCTGAATTATTGGCATCTGACCCGAGTATCCCCGGCTCAGCATCGCGAGGTGCACCCGCTCCCCCCGCTCGTACGAGCGGATGAACAACGCCCCCGCGGACCTGGCGATCACCGGGACCTGCCGGAAGTCGCGCGCCTCGAACCCGCGTGACTCCCTGGCCACCCGCATCCGCCGCATCTCGTCCACGATCACGTCCAGATAACGCAGCATGAACATGGCGATCTGCACCAGCAGGCTCGGCAGCCGCAGCCGCTGGGCCCCGACGAGGATCGCCCGCGGCTCCGTGGTGGCCGCCAGCAGCACCGAGGCGATCACCCCGAGCGTGGCCTTGGCCAGGATGTTCCAGGCCGCCCAGAGCCCCGGCACGCTCAGCGAGACCCCCAGCACCGTGGTCCGCTCCCCCATCCCGATGATCGGGATGAGGAACGCGAACACCACGAACGGCAGCTCGATCGCCATCCGCCGCAGGACGTACGCCGCAGGCACCCGCGCGACCGCCGCCACCGCCATCAGCAGGACGGCGTAGCCGGCGAACGCCCAGAAGCGCTCGCGCGGCGTGGCCACCACCACGACGGCGAAGGCGAGCACGGCCAGCAGCTTGCACTGCGGCGGCAGCCGGTGCACGACGGAGTCACCCGGCCGGTAGAGCCGGTGATGATGCCCAGCGCCCACGAATCACACCTTGATCTTGTTCCGACCCCGCGAGGCGTAGGCCACCGCGCCGGCGATGAGCAGCACGAGCCCGACGCCGACGATCCCGGCCACGCCCACGGGGATCCCACCGACCTCACCGTAGTCGGCCAGCGCCCACGAGCCGAGCAGGTGGTCGGACGCCTGGCCGAGGAAGCCCTTGTTCTCGGCCACCGCCTCCAGCCCGTCGGGGGAGGAGGAGGCGAAGAAGGACACGAGCCCGGCCAGCACCAGGGTCACGCCGAGGCCGCCGAGCAGGAACGGCTTGAGCCGGCGGGTGGCCACGACCGGCTCGGGCGCGCCGACGGCCGTGCTCTCGCCCTCGGCACCGCGCAGGATCAGCGGCCGGGCCAGGCCGCGGGCGCCGTACACGAGGTCGGGGCGCACGGCGAGCACCGCTCCCACGGTCAGCGCCGTGATCACGGCCTCGCCGAGGCCGATCAGCACGTGCACGCCGCCCATCGCGGCCGCCACCGCCATCGGGTCGATCGGCGCGGTCCCGCCGATGGCGAACAGCACGGAGAACACCAGCGCGGCGGCGGGCACGGACACCAGCGCGGCCAGGAACGCCGCCGCCGTGATCCCGCCCCTGGTCCTGGCCACCCTGGTGATCAGCCGGAAGATCCCCCAGCCGACCAGCACGGTCACGAGGCCCATGATCGTGATGTTGACACCCAGCGCGGTCAGCCCGCCGTCGGCGAAGAAGACGCCCTGCACCAGCAGCACGACGGCCATGCACAACACGCCGGTATAGGGCCCGACGAGTATGGACGCCAGCGCGCCGCCCAGCAGATGGCCGCTGGTTCCCGCGGCGACGGGGAAGTTCAGCATCTGGACGGCGAAGATGAAGGCCGCGACCAGCCCGGCCATGGGCGCGGTCCGGTCGTCGAGCTCACGCCGCGCGCCACGCAGGCAGACAGCCACCCCGGCGGCCGCGACGGCTCCGGCTGAGATGGACGTGGCCGCGTTGAAGAAGCCATCGGGTACGTGCACGACTCTGCCTCCACATGGAACCGACGCAAACGCTCCTACCTTAGGACATCGTCTTGCACCTGCATATAGATGGCAATTACTGCATGATTCTTCTCACGATGGTCCTGGCCGTGAGCCGCCGCACCACCGCACTCAACCTCCCCTTCCCCGACGTCGCGTACGGCCGCACGCTCCGCAGCAGGGCCACCCACCACCACTTGCGCGGCGCGGCCACCGTCTTCGCGTCGGTCTCGATCCTGAACCGCGCGGGCGGCCCGCCCAGATCCAGCTCCAGGTAGGCGTCCCAGGTGCCGGGCGGGAACCGGCCCACGGCCGACCCGGCCGCGAACCCGCCCTCCGGCAACGCCAGCACCTTCTCCGGCCGCTCCCGTCCTGTGCGCCGCTCGCGCCAGACGACCCGCCTGAGCGCCGAGCTCGCCGGAGCGGCGCCGGCCACCTTGATCTCCCCATCGACGAGCAGCCGCTGCCCCAGCCCCCACCGGGTCCTGATCAGCCTGGCCGAACCCGGCACGGCCATCACGTGCCCGCCGACGTCGATGCTCAGGTTGCCGTTGTCCCGGGTGAAGTAGGGCAGGGCCGCGACGCCGTCGAGCAGCCGGGGCGGCGGGCGGGTGACGCCGCTGTCGCGATCCGCGCCCAGCCTGCCGACCCGCACCACGCCCTCGATCTCGACGGCCACCCGCAGGTCCCAGACCCCGGAGCCGAGCGCGGCCACGTTCACCCGGGCGGTGAAGTCGCCGCCCGCCCGCTCGGCCGCGACGACCAGCTCGGCGCCCGGGTCGTGCCGCGGGCGCAGCACCACGGCCACGCCGTCGTCCCTGCTGATGCCGTCGAGCCGGGCGGCGCCCGCGACCACCAGGTCGTCCCCCTCCCAGCGCAGCCCGGTCAGCCGGCGGCGCACGGTGGCGTTCTCGATGCGGGCCAGGCGCACGAGCCGGTCGATGTCGTCCAGCGCGTTCGCCCGCTGCCGGTCGATGCTGTTGAGCCGCTCGTGCACGCCGGGTGTGTACCACTCGTCACAGAGCACCGCCACCTCACGCGCGATGTCCTTGCGCCGTACGTCGTCGCTCTCCAGGAACGCGGTCCCGAGCTGGGCGAAGATGTCCAGCCGGAAGTGCCTGCGCAGCAGGTGGTCGCGGAGCGGGCCGGGCTCGACGTGCGCGGCCATGAGCCGGATCGGCCCCCGGATCATGGCCAGCCAGGCGAGCGGGTCGCGGCTGTCGGCCCGCTGCATGATGCTGCTGCCGTCGGGCCTGGACACCAGGTGGTAACAGTCGTAGTCGGCCACCACGGAGATCGCCCCGGCGTGGCAGTAGGCGTGCACGCTGAACAGGATGTCCTCGCCGACCGGCATCCCCTCACCGAACCTGATGCGGTGGCGTTCGAGCAGCTCGCGCCGGAACAGCTTGAAGCAGCTCAGGCTGTTGTAGACGGTGCCGGTGTCGAGCTCCGCCCGGTCGGCGCTGTGCTGGAACATCGAGGCCGGGGCCCGCCTGCCGTGTCCCACGATCTTGCCGAGCACGATGTCGGAGCCGTTCCTGTCGGCCACGGCGACCATGCGCTCCAGCGCCTCGGGGCCGAGGTAGTCGTCGGCGTCGCAGAAGAAGACGTACCGGCCGGTGGCGTGCTCGATGCCGACGTTGCGCGGCCGGCCCGGCCCGCCGCTGGCCGCGATGTGGACGACCTTGACGATGGCCGGATGATAGGTGGCGTAGAGGTCGAGCAGCTCGCCGCTGCCGTCGGTGGAGCCGTCGTCGACCACCACGATCTGCTTCTTCACCCGCTGTATCAGCGCCGCGGTCAGGCATCGGTCCAGGTAGGACCGGCAGTTGTGCGCGGGGATGACGACGCTGACGTCCACCGCGTCGTCATCGTTCCCCGTCGTTGACATCGCCACCACCGCCGCCGCTCAAGAGTCACGTTGCGCTGTCATTCGATTTCAGTATGTGACGAGCGCGCGTCCTCATGGGGGCCGATCGGACGTCTTCGTCCCCGGCTTTTGCTATCAACCGGCGATTCATCGCATTCCACCGACCGGCGGCGACAATGCCGCCAAATACCATATTTAACCCGCGCCGAATAGCCTTCGGGGAAGAGGATTTTCCTCTTGGGCATAGAAATCTCCACACCGGGGTCGCTCAGTTACACCGCGCCGTTCCCGGTGATCCTGGCGACGGGGTCGCGCGTCTACAGTTAGGCAACCTTGACCGGGAGGTGGCGCGAAATGGGATCAGATCTCCGCGGGTGGATGACGGAGGGCTCGGCCGTGCAAACGGCGGAGTTCATCGTCTCCTCGGCTCGGCTGGGAGAGCTGTACGAGTGCTCCGCCCTGCTCCGCCGGACCAGAATGCGGGCGGAGGAGATCGTGGACGAGGCCCACGCGTTGCTGGCCGAGGCCGAGCAGGGGGGCGACGCGGAGCGCGTCCTGAGCGCGCGCGATCAGCTCGAACAGGCGCGGGCGGCCTACCGCAAGGTGCTGATCGCCTACGTGACGCTCTGCAACAAGATCACCGAGGAGCGGCGAGCCATCCTGCGGACGCAGATGGAACTGGATCGCCGATCAGACTTGTCAGGAGCCGCCTGACGGGCCTATCGTCAGGGCATGCCTGACGACTGGAAGGAAAAACTCCACTGTTCCTTCTGCCACAAGAAGAGCGGGGAAGTGAACAAGCTGATTGCCGGTCCCGGCGTACACATTTGTGACATGTGCATCGGGCTGTGCAACGAAATCCTGGAGGAGGAACGGCGCGCCCAGACCACCGAGCCTCGTCTTCCGGCGTGGGAGAGCATGAGCGAGCAGCAGATTCTCGACCACCTGCCGAAAATCGCCGCCGTGCAGGCGCAGGTCGACGACAACCTGCGGGACTGGGTCGGCCACCTGCGCAGCCGGGACGTGAGCTGGGAACGCATCGGAGGGGCGCTCGGCATGACGCGGCAATCCGCATGGGAACGTTTCAGGAGCGAGACGTAATCTGTAAACCGTTGTTACTCCTGGGGCGTCTCATGGTCAGGGAGGCCAACCATGTACGCCCTAGACGGTCTCACCACATCCGGACTTGACGAGCTCCGGCTCGAACTGATGCTGATCCTGGCTCTGCATGAAGAAGCGGAGCGGCTGGCAGCCGAATGAGCGGGCTCCAGCTCCCCGGTACGGCCGGGGAGCTGGAGCAGGGGGTCGGCCCGGTGCGCCCGGCGCGGCGTAAGATGCCGGACCATGCTGCGATGTGCCGTTCTGGATGACTATCAGGGAGTCGCTCTCGGCCTGGCCGACTGGTCCAAGGTGCGGGCCACGAGCTTCCGCGAGCACTTCGCCGACCAGGACGCACTGGTGGCCGCCCTGCTCGACCACGAGATCGTGGTCATCATGCGGGAGCGTACGCCGTTCACCGCCGAGCTGTTCGCGCGGCTGCCCAAGCTGCGGCTGCTGGTCACCTCGGGGATGCGCAACGCCGCCGTCGACCTGGACGCCGCGCGGGCCCACGGGGTCACGGTGTGCGGCACGGCCAGCGGCTCCACCCCGCCGGTCGAGCTGACCTGGGCGCTGATCCTCGGCCTGACCCGCCACCTGCTCCCCGAGGCCGGCGCCATGCGCTCCGGCGGGCCGTGGCAGAGCACGCTCGGCACCGACCTGCACGGCCGCACCCTCGGGCTGCTCGGGCTCGGCAAGATCGGCTCCCGGGTGGCGGAGGTCGGGCGGGCGTTCGGCATGGACGTGGTGGCGTGGAGCCGGCACCTCACCGAGGAGCGCGCCACGGCCGCCGGCGCGCGGCTGGCCGCCTCGAAGGAGGAGTTGCTGTCCGGGTCGGACATCGTGTCCGTGCATCTCGTGCTGAGCGAGCGGACCCGGGGGCTGGTCGGCGAGCGCGAGCTGGCCCTGATGCGGCCCACCGCCTACCTGGTCAACACGGCGCGGGCGGCGATCGTGGACCAGGACGCGCTGGTGTCGGCCCTGTCGGCGGGGCGGATCGCGGGGGCCGGGCTGGACGTGTTCGAGGTCGAGCCGCTGCCCGCCGGCCATGCCTTCCGCAGGTTGCCGAACGTGCTGGCCACGCCGCACCTGGGCTATGTGAGCGAGCTCAACTACCGGACCTATTTCCGCGAGGCCGTCGAGGACATCGAGGCGTTCCTGGACCAGGCCCCGATCCGCCGGCTGGCGTAGGGTTCCTCACCTGTTCCTGGCGCGGAAGGCCGCTGTCTTGACGCGGTTCTGGCAGGCCGTGGCCGCGGTGTCGAGGTCGTCCGCGGCGACGGCGGCGAAGACCGTACGCAGGCGGGCGGCGACCGCCGCGGGCACCGGTCAGCCGGCGTCCGGGACGTAGGTCAGGTTGAGCACGCCGGTCTGGAACGTCTCGGACTCGACCAGCTTCAGCGGGTGCGTCGGGGTGTCCTCGAACAACCGCCGGCCCCGGCCGACGGCGATCGGGTGGACGAGCAGCTTCAGCTCGTCGAGCAGCCCGTTGGCGAGGAGCCAGCGCACCGTCGTCGCGGAGCCGGACATCTGGATGTCGCCGTCGATCTGCTCCTTGAGCGCGTGCAGCTCGGCCGCGACGTCACCCCGGATGACGGTGGTGTTCTGCCAGTCCGCCTGCTGCAGGGTGCTCGACACGACGTACTTGCGGGTGTCGTTGAGGGCCTTGGCGACCTCCGGGTCGCTGTCCGTGGACGTCCAGTACGAGGACCACTCCTCGTAGAGCCTGCGGCCCATCAGCATCGCCGCCGCGCTCCGCATGCCCGCCTCGACCACGGCGCCCATCTCGTCGTTCCAGTACGGGAAATGCCACTGGTCCGGGGACTCCACCACTCCGTCAAGGGAGATGAAGAAGCTGGAAACGATCTTGGCCATGGGGCTGCTCTCCTGAATGTCGTACGTGACCTGCGAGTAGAGATTAAGCGGGGGCGAACCTGGAGGTCTTGTACAGAAACGACACCGGCCCCGGCCCCTCGCCCGGCTCAGCCCGAGCCGACCCGGCCGTTAGGGACGAAGCCGAGGTCGATCGGCCGCGCGGGTGGGCCGTCACGCCGTACGCCGGCCAGCAACTCCGGTAACTGCGGCGGCCACAACGGCTCCGTGTCACCGGACAGGTCGCCGGGCGTCCACCATCGCCAGCGCTGGATCCCGTCCGCCGCGTGGGCGGCCGAGAGCTCGCCGACCGGCTCGCGGCGAGGGGCCCGGCCGAGGTAGATGTGCTCATGCTGCCGGACGGGGACGCCTTCCCTCGTGTAGTCGTGTTCCCAGAGGCAGAGCAGGGCGCCGATCTCGATGTCAGTCCACCCGGTCTCCTCCCGCAGCTCGCGCCGGGCCGCCTGGAGCGTTGTCTCGCCCGGGTCCATCCCGCCGCCGGGCATCGACCAGTGGACGCCGACCTCCTCGTTGTCGTACCGGAACATGAAGATCGCTCCGGCGGGATCCAGCACCGCGACCCTGGCCGCCCGCCTGGGAATCCGCATCAGCACACCCTCTGTCGCTCTTCCGAAGAATCCGGCACCACCATTACACCCCCTGCCGGGTCCCATGTCCGAGTACACCGAGGCGGCGACGGGATCGGCCACGATCGCCGAGCCGCGGTCGGCGACGCCCGCTCCCATGGACGCGGTTCACCGCGGTCGTGATCGTCCTGGCCACCTCTGCAGGTCGCGGGCCCCCCGTGTCGCCGAACCTGCCGACGGGGCGGCTCTGTGTCCGACCGCACTGCTGAACGCGTTCAAATCGGAGCTAGGCTCGTACCGACACCTGGGGGTATCTGATGAAGATAGTGATCCCTGGCGGCACCGGGCAGGTGGGCGCGATCGTCAAGCAGGCGCTGGCCGCCACAGGACATGACGTGGTGGTCCTGACCAGAAGGCCGCCGCGTGACCGTGAGGTCCACTGGGACGGCGCGACCCTGGGACCGTGGGCGAAGGAGATCGACGGCAGCGACGTCGTGGTCAACCTGGCCGGACGAAGCGTCAACTGCCGCTACACCCCGGCCAATCTGCGGGACATGATGGATTCCCGGGTGGACTCCACCCGGGTCGTGGGCGAGGCGATCGCCGCCGCCGCCCGGCCGCCCCGGGTCTGGCTGCAGATGAGCACCGCCACCATCTACGCCCACCGTTTCGACGCGCCCAACGACGAGGCGACCGGCGTGCTCGGTGGCGCCGAATCCGGCGTTCCGGGCTACTGGGCCTACAGCGTCAAAATCGCCAAAGCGTGGGAGCGGACGCAGGAACAGGCCGAAACCCCGTACACGCGCAAGGTCAGCATGCGCGCCGCCATGGTGATGAGTCCCGATCGTGGCGGCGTCTTCGACGCCCTGCTCCGGATGGCGCGACTTGGCCTCGGCGGGCCGGTCGCGGGCGGCGCCCAGTACGTGTCCTGGATCCACGACCGCGACTTCGTCCGCGCCGTCGAGTTCCTGGCCGACCGGGACGACCTCGCCGGCCCGGTCAACCTCGCCGCCCCCGCTCCCCTGCCGCAGCGCACGTTCATGCGCGTGCTGCGTGCCGCGTGGGGCGCTCCGGCGGGCTTGCCCACGACGAAATGGATGGCCGAGCTGGGCGCGTTCGTGCTGCGCTCGGATACCGAGCTCCTGCTGAAAAGCCGCAGGGTCGTCCCGGGCCGTCTGCTGGAGGCCGGCTTCACCTTCGCCCACGCGCAGTGGCCACAGGCCGCCGACGACCTCGTACGGCGCGTACGCGGGTGAGCTCAGCCCTTCGCGGTGAGGGGCGTCATCCAGTGGATCTCCAGGTCCTCGCGCAGGTAATCCATCCGGGTTCGCTGGAACCGGACGAGGTCGGCCTGGGCAAGGTGCCTGAGCAGGTCCTCCCTGGAGCGCCACAGCTCGTAGAAGACCAGCGTGGTGGGGTCGGCGGCGTCCCGGTGGACCTGGTACTGCCAGGCGCCCGGCTCGGCCCGGGTCGGCTCGACGAACGACAGCAGCAGGCGTTCCAGGTCCTCGGCGCGCTCGGGGCGGGGGCGGGCGAACCCGTACAGGCCGATGGGCCCGGTTCCCCCAGGTACGACAATGTTCATACCTATGGACGTTATCCATGCTCAAGGTATGATGCAAGTCGTACCTTGAGGAGGAGGACATGGATCTCGGCAAGGTGTTCGCCGCGCTCGCCGACGGGTCCCGGCGGCGGATGGTGGCCGAACTCGCGGCCGATCCCGAGGATCGGGAGCGCGCCTGCGGCTCGTTCGACCTGCCGGTGAAGAAGGCCACCCGCACCCATCACTTCCGGATCCTGCGCGAGGCGGGCCTGGTCGCGCAGCGCGATCACGGCAACGGGAGCACGCTGAAGCTGCTCAGAAAGGACATCGAGCAGCACTTTCCGGGCCTGCTGCAACTCCTCGTCACCGAGCTGAGCCAACCGGGCGAAGGCACACGAGGGATGGACCGGCGTCAGCCATCTGCACCTCGTCAAGTCGGCGAACGCACTCATTAGCGCCCCAGAATGGGGAATCCCCGCCCGACAGCGGCAAGCGCGTTCAGAAGGGGCGGGAGGTCCGTCTGATCCAGCCCCTCGATCTCGAAGCGTTTCCCGTCCTCGCTCGCGGAATCGACGAGCTTGAGATGCTTCGCCGGTTGGGTGCCGCTGCCGAGGACATCCGCGGCATCACCGACGAGGAGCACTCAACGCCTGAAGGCCCTCAGATCATCACCGCGCTCCAGATCGGCGACCGGGCCGTCGCCATCGAGGACACCGGCTGGCGTGGAGCCATCTCCGGGATCTCGGCACACGCACCCGCTCGCGCGGGCCTGTCGCCTGGCCGGTCCCATGCCCGCGGCGGACGAGTCCTGGCCGCCGCGAGCGGGAGCGCCACGCCCGGCGCAACCGAGGCCGGGCCGTGACGTCAGGCTGCCACTCGATGGCGGCCGGCGGTTCAGGCCGCTGGTACGGTCTGCTGCTCCCAGGAGAAGACCTCGGGTGACTTCGGCTTGACGGTGACGCGCAGCCACTGGCTCGCGGTGTCGCCGAACGTCTCCAGCCGGGTCAGGTTGGGCACGCCCGCGTAGTGGGGCTCCACCTCCTGGACATGCTCGTCGCCGTGCACGAGCAGCACCGGCTTGCCGTACGCACGGGAGCGCTCGATGATGCGCTCGCGGATCTCGGTGAAGCCGTCGCTCGCCGTGGGCTCGGCCTGCAGCATGAGCAGGACACCGGGGGCGTGCGTACGCTCGGCCGCATCGAAGGCCTCGTCGATCCAATCGAGCGCGGCGGCCTTGCGCGCCTCGTACTCCGCGAGCCGGGGCTCGGGCCGGTCGCCGCCGGGCAGTTCGTTCCACGGGGCCAGGCCGTTGGCGCTGCCGACCACGTGCGCGGTGGCGAAGACGACACGCTTCTCGGTGAAGCGCACGTTCTCGACGTAGTCGCTGTGCTCCCGGTCGCGGGCCTGGGTCTCGACCTTCATCGGGTGGCCGCCGAGGCTGCGCCCGGCCACCGGGTAGAAGATGCGGCGCACCGCCTCGAGCCGCTCCGTGGGCAGGAAGCCACCGGCCGCGGCACGGTGGCAGTCGGTCCAGTCGTTGTCGCCCGGGGTCAGCACGAAGGGGTCGTCGAAGGTCTGGTAGAGCTCCTTCGTCGCGGTCAGGTGGGCGTCCGCGCACGACGTGGAGCCGCTCTTGACGTCGCCCGCGTGCAGGATGAGCCGTACGTTCCCGTCGGCGTTGACGTCCTCGACCAGACGGGGGAATGCCGCCTCCTGCGCCTCACCGTAGGGGGTGTCGCCGAGCAGGGCGAAGGTGAAGGAAGGACCCTGGCCGGCGGCAGAGGCCGGGCCGGGTGAGACGACCCCGGCGGTCAAGGATGCGGCAACCATGGTGGCAGTGATGACAAAACTACGCATGTGACGATTTCCTACCACTCCCACCTCCACCCGGCGACAAATTACTATCGCCCCGGCGAACCTTGGCTGACGATTCTCGATCTGCCGAGCAGTGCCGGCCGACAAACCAAGGTCCGGAGGTACGCGGAACACGATCTAGCGCTGGCGGGCCGTGCCGCCTGCTGAGCCGGACCCGACGACGGCGGCCGGCTTCCGGCTGCCAAGGCCGAAGGCGAATCTGGTGGGGCCCCAACGCCGTACATCTCGTAGGTGGCCAGGCTCAGCGCGAACGACACGGTCCTGGTCAGCACGTACGGCAAAGGCCCGGCGCCGGCGTGCTCCAGGATGATCATGTGGATCATCCACGGCAGCGCCGCCCGCAGGGGGAGCACCACCAACTCCAGCACGAGGGCGTAGAGCACCGCGGCGGCCAGCCCTGCCACCATGCCCTTCGCGACCGGCGACGTCCCGGACAACCCGGCCACGCCGGCTGCTAGGGCGGCGCCGAAAGCGGCTCCGGCTGCGATGAAGCCCGACAGGGTGGTGGCGCCCGGGCTCTGGAAGATGTAGCCGTTGACTGTGCCCGACACCATCGCCGTGATCATCGCCGCGGCGGCTCCGCAGCCCAGAGCCAGGGCGATGCGCCCATTGCGGCGGGGCATCGGCGGCCGGCGTTCGCCGAGTGTGGCGAAACGTACCGCCATCGGGACCAGCATGAGCAGCACGATGGCGATCAGAAGCTGGACGCCCGACGTCAGCCGGGTGTCCAGCACGATCTGCGCGCTGATCAGGACGTGTGCCAGCGGGTCGGATACGACCGGATATTTCATGGCATGGGCGATGATGATGTCGGATTGGATGCCATAGAACGTCCGCGCGCTCAGCGTCACCACCGCTGCGATCAGCAACAGCGGCGCCAGCGCCGACCACAGGCCGTGCACCCGCGGCGCCCACACCCTCGCCACCCACCGCACCCAGACCCCCAGCAGCAGGCCCGTCACCGTCAGCACCACCAGCCCGGTGAGCTGCACCTGCCCGGGGAACGAGGCCAGCGCGTGGTCCGTCATCCTGCTCGGGGCCAGAACCCAGCCACTCGCCAGCCCCACGGCCAGGCCCAGCGGCACGTGCACGGCGTCGCTCTCCGCCCCCATGGCCGGCAACGCCCGCAATCCCAGCGTGACGGCCAGTAGCGGGCCGTCCGACCTGCCGATCCCTCATCTCAAAGCCAACCGGCAGGTCGTTCGTGGCTTCCTAGATCACCTGCCGCTCGACATCGCCTGAGGTAGTGCTCTCGTCGTCCACCACCATGAACGGTGTGTAGCCCAGTGGGAGCTCGGTCACTTGCAGGTCGGAGAACACCAGCGTGATGTCGTGGCCATTGGTCTCGAACCGCACCTCGTGGAAATCAGTGCCGACCGCCTCGGCCCACTCGCTCGCCCGCACCGAGTCTGCGACGATCTGGGCGCCGGGATAGAGCGCCTGCCACCTGACTCCCCACACGTACCCCTCAAGATCGTCACTGACAGGGTGGTCGAGTAGCCGGTCATCAAGCGATTTCCGCCACATATCTCGACGAACTGCGGTGCTCACGTTCGCTTCCACGCAGTATCGGAAGAGGTAGCGGACATGAGCGGGTGGGACCCCTGTGCGCGGATCGGCCGTCGCATAGATGATCATTTCGTAGTCGCGCATGTAGGGCGTGTACGCGTGATAGATAAGCGCCTGGTCGAACACGTCGTCCAGAGCCTGCTGGAGGGCCAGGACATCCATCTCTGCCTCCTACTCCGCCGCTGCGACCACAGCTGTCAGCTCGGCCATACGCTCAATCACCGCATCGGCTCCGGCCTGGGCAAGGACAACGTCCTTGCCTTCCTCGTCGGCGTAGGCGATGCTGCGTGCTCCAGCGTTCACTGCGGCTTCCATGTCGAACGCCGAGTCTCCGATCAGCACGGCCTCATCCGGCTGAACGTCGGCCAGTTCGCACGCTCGCAGCACCGACCTCGGGTGCGGTTTCATTTCAGCAGGATTGCCAACCGGGCGACCCACAACACCGGCCACCTCTTCAGCCAAACCGGCCCGGCCAAGGAACTTCTTGATGGCGGGCTCTGAGTTGTTGCTCACGATCACGACCGGTCGGCCCGTCTCGGCACAGGCTACCAGCAGCTCCCCCACCCCTGGCGTGATCTCGGCGGAGTCCGCGGCTTGGATCTCGTAGGCAATGATGGCGGCCTCGACCTTGTCCACCAGCTCGGGCGCGAAGTCCACTGTGCGGCGCAGGACCTTGAGCGGGTCGTCCAGGCTCCCAACGTCCGGGGGCAGCTCTGTGCCCAACTCCCGGAACAACTGCTTGAGCCCGTCGGCAACGATTGGCGCTGGGAGGCCAGCGAAGATGCGACATACCGGGCCGTCGGCGTCGAGCAGGACGGCTCGGGTCTGCCGGAAGATCTCGACCAGCGCGTCGGTCGGCAAGGTCGAGATCATCGACGTACCATGCGGGGCCACCCTCGACAGCAAGTGCCCGCCGTGCGCCAAACGGAACACGCCCATCGAACCGCGGAACCCCAACCGGGCCTTCGATGCCCACTGCAAGATCGCTCGTGTCCCGCGCATCCGCGTCCACGACACCCGGCACACATGTGCCTCGCTCCTCGCCGCTCTCGATGTCCACCCGCGCGTGGCAATGCGCATCCTTCGTCACTCGCAAATCTCTGTGACCATGAACGTGTAAACGCAGATCCCAAGTCCGGAAACCCGAAAGGCACTTGATCGACTTGCACTAAGCCTTGAGCCGCACGCCGACGACTAACGGCTCACTCGACTCAAAGCCGAAAGCCTCTCACGCTCTGCGAGAGGCTCTCGGCATGCTGAACGCACACATGCTCCATGATGTACCGTCGATCGATTCAACCGTCTGCGAGCCAGAGTCCCGCGAGCTGCCTCAGAGACCCCGGCATTCCCTCCGGGCAGACGCCGAGTTCCTCAGGGCAGTAGATTCCCCGCATGCCACAGCCGGGATTCACACCTCTGCGCATTACCCGCCTCCTCCCGGACAGATCCTTAGACCTCGCCATACGGGAATGGGCACAGGCAAATGGATACCCGGTGAGCGAGCGGGGACGGATCGCAGAGAAGATCGTCGAGGCCTTTTTCGCCGTTCATCCCGAGGCCTACGAGCAAGCCGGGAAGATCGAGCTCGTACGTGCTTCGGCGAGGACTCCGGGCCCATCGCCAGAGGACTTCGACTGGCAGAAGAATGGTCCGCCCGGCGCCATCTACACCATCGTCTTCGCTCGAGGAATCGACGAGCATGAGGTGCTTCGCCGGTTGGGTGCCGCCGCCGAAGACATCCGCACCATCACCGACGAGGAACACTCAACGCCTGAAAGCCCTCAGATCATCACCGCGCTCCAGATCGGCGGCTGGGCCGTCGCCATCGAGGACAGCGGCTGGCGCGGAGCAGACCACAAAAGGCTCGCAAGCCTGTCACGCGGCGGTGGCGAGGCCGTGGCAGTAATGCGGCATGACTTCGCCGCCCGGCACCACCTCGCCTACGCCGTCGACGGGGTGCTCGTCACCGACATCAACCCGAGATCCCCACATAACGACCGGCAGGGAAGCGACCCGAACCGGCTCAACGACCATCTCCGGGATCTCGGCATCGACCCGGAAGCCACCGACCAGATTCACAATGCCATCCAGGTGGCCCTAGCGATCGCAAGCCGTATCACGGGAGTCATGCTTACCCAGCAACATCTTCGACGGCCGATCCTTGGCGCGGCCATCCCGAGACCTTCTGACCCATCGCTCGAGGAATCCCGTTGAACTGACAGATCGTCACGAATCGGGCGTCAACTGACTACCGCGAGGCCCTGGCTGCCCGCCCAACGGCGAACCCCCGCCCTTCCGCGGTGGAGAGGGCGACCAGGACTGTGCGGTGCAGACCAACCGGAATCTACTCAACGGAGTCGAAACGGTGCTGCCAGCGATCGGCGATCACGTCCATGCGGTCCACGTGGCGTGTCAGGGGCCGGTGGTGCCAGGCGTTTTCATGCCCGCCCTGGGACACGTCATCCGCCCGCGGCGCCCTCGGCCTCCCAGCGCAGCAGGTCGCCCGGCTGGCACTGGAGTACCTCGCAGAGCGCGGCGAGCGTCGTGAAGCGCACCGCCTTGGCGCGGCCGTTCTTGAGTACCGCCAGGTTGGCGGGCGTGATACCTACGCGGTCCGCGAGGTCGCCCACGGACATCTTCCGCCTGGCCAACATCACGTCGATGTCGACGACGATTGGCATCAGATAACCTCGTCCAACTCGGCCTGCATCTGCGCCGCTTCGCCGTCGCGCGCGACAGCCTGGGCAAGCAGCATCCGCAGCACGAGCACGATGAGCGCGACCCCCAGGATGGCCAGGCCGATTCCGCCCATGATGACGGTGACGCCTGGGTCGTCCCGCTGGGCCGGCGCGTTGAGGGCCGTGACCGCGAACCACAGGAGGGCAGCCGCCACGATCGCGCCGATCACGGCGTCCACGTACCGGAAGGCGGCGTGGGAGAACACGGTTCCGCGTCGCACCATCGCCACCAGCCGCCATACACAGACCAGGGCGACCTGGCCCGACACCATGCCCAGGATCGTGATCACGCGCAGCGGAGTCAGCGGGAGTGACCCGTCCTCCGGGTCACTCCCGCTGACCAACACCCACAGCATCGATGCCTGTACGAACACGGTGCCAGCGAACACCACCACGAGCACGGCGCGAAGCGCACGCACTGCCAGCTTCCCCATGACCCATCCTCCCATCGAGCTACGATGGCAATCTATCGAATATCGATAAGTGAAACAAGAGTGAGAACGGAGGGTGAGCGGCGGTTTCGCACCGTGGTGGGACGCCGTCGCCCCCTCCCATGACCTGGCGTTCCACCCTGATGACCTTGATCTGCTGGGTCCGCTACTCCAGTGGCTTCAGGAACGGGCGACCGGCTACAGGGGCGGCCCTGCTTACTTCAGTTGCCACATGCGTTTCTTTGAGGACGACCTCGTCCTGAAGCCTGTCTCTGTCCACGGGTCGGACATCGTGGTCCACGAAATCAAGGTGGTCAAGAAGTCCTGACCAGGAGCATGCCGTGGCTCGCTCATCGCAGGGCCGTTGCGCCCACAGGCCGCACGGCTGGGACGACATGAGGGCCACGGCTTCCCTTCGCACTGATCAGGGTTGGGGCCGGGCATGGCCGAAGCGGCGACCGAAGGGAGTAGCCGGCGCCGTGGGCAGATTTCAGCCCACGCGTCATCCGGCCTAGAAGCCGCTGCCCGGTCCTCGTGCATTCGGCCGGTGTAAACCGTAGAGATATTTGGCTTCCGATCTTGGTTGACCCCCGGCCGCCCCCGTGTTGAGCACACGGTTATCCGACATGCCCGCCATGAGTCCAGCCGGTCACGGAAGCTCACGCCTCCGCAACTCGCATCAATGCCGTTGGACCATCCGCTAGCGTGGCCATAAGCCACACATTATACTGCCTGTATGGCCTGGGAGATCGTGCTGCTTGAGCCTGTCGAATCATGGTTCCTCAAGCTCTGCGAGAGCGACCCAGACTCCGCTGTTCTGATCGAGAGAGCCATCGACCGCCTTGCAGAGGTCGGCCCCGCCCTAGGGCGTCCACTGGTCGACACCCTGATAGACGGCGACATGAGTAACCTCAAGGAGCTACGCCCAGGCTCACGGAAGCGAAGCGAGATTAGAATCGTGTTCGTTTTCGATCCGGATAGGGAAGCTATCTTCCTCGTAGCGGGCGACAAAGCGGGCAGATGGTCGCGCTGGTACGAGGAAGCGATCCCACTGGCCAAAGCACGCTACGCCGAGTACCGCGCCGCGAAGTCGGCTGAGAAGAAGAGGGAGGACAAACAATGAGCCCAGGACGCAACTGGCGTGAGGTCAAGGCGGAAGCGCACCGGTTGTACCCCGAACTGGCCGACCCTCAGCGGCAGGCCGGCGCCGATGCCCACCTGGATGCCTATGTCGCAGGCCATCACCTGAAGGAACTGCGCAAGTCCGTCGGCAAGACGCAGTCTGAGGTAGCTGCCGCGCTCGGGATCTCGCAGGCGCGCGTATCCCAGATCGAGAACGGCGATCTGGACTCGATGGAACTCGAGACCATCCGCGCCTACGCAGCCGCTCTTGGTGGCCACGTCGATGTGACGATCAGCGTTGGGCCTCACTCGGTACGCGTCGCTTGACCATGAATCGCGGCCAGCAGTGGGGCGGCGTTGTCGGTGATGTCAGCCTGTGTTTGAACAGCTGGAACGCCTTACAAGGGCTCTTGGTTAGCAAGCCTGTTAGCAAGATCCCGATGTTGTCCTGACAAACCAGGAAGCCCCTGACGGCATAACGTCTGTTCAGGGGCTTCCTGTTGCAGAGCCGACGAGGGGAATCGAACCCCTGACCTTCTGTTTACAAGACAGATGCTCTGCCGATTGAGCTACGTCGGCACGGCCTACCAGTGTAGACGCTAGGGACGTCTGTGACGAGCGACTTCGTACAGGGCCACCCCGGCCGCCACTCCCGCGTTGAGTGACTCCGCTGCGGCTCGCATCGGGATGCGCGTCACCACGTCGCACTGCTCGCGGACCAGTCGCGAAAGCCCCTTCCCCTCCGAGCCCACGACGATCACCAGCGGCTCGGTCAGGAGCTCGACCTCGTCAAGGTCGGTTTTGCCGGCGCCGTCGAGGCCCACGACGAACAGACCGGCCTCTCGGTATTCGCGCAGTGCCGCCGTCAGGTTGGCCGCACGTGCCACGCGGAGGTTGGCCAGGGTGCCCGCGGACGTCTTCCAGGCGCCTCCTGTGACGCCGGCCGAGCGGCGGGAGGGGATGAGCAGGCCGTGGGCGCCGAAGGCGGTGGCGGAGCGGGCTATGGCGCCGAGGTTGCGGGGGTCGGTGACCGAGTCGAGGGCCACGATCAGGGGGATCTCCGCCGCGTCCTGCGCGAGGTCCACCAGGTCGGACGGGTGTGCGTAGTCGTAGGCCGGGATCTGGAGCGCTATGCCCTGGTGGACGGCGCCCTCCGTCATGCGGTCGAGCTTGTCGCGGCTGACCTCGAGGAGGGCGATGCCGCGCTCAGCGGCGATCTTGATGGAGTCGCGTACGCGGTCGTCGTTGTCGAGGCGCTGCGCGATGTAGAGCGCGCTGGACGGCACGCCCGCCTGCAGAGCCTCCAGGACGGGGTTGCGGCCGCCGATGTATTCGGGGGCGTCCTCGGAGCGCCGCTGCCTCACCGAGGCCGTACGCCGTGCGCCTCCCTGCTCCTCGCGGGCGATGCGCTGGGCGTGAGCCTTGTCCTTGTACCAATGGCGCATCTCGGCGGGCGGGGTCGCGCCCCGGCCCTCGAGCGCCCGGCGGCCCTGTCCTCCGGCGCCCTTGGAGGGGCCCTTCTTCTTCGCGGGCCTGCCCGAACCCCTACCGCCTGCTGCCATGCCAACAAGGGTACTCGGGACAACAGCCACCTCAGCCCACGTCATGAATCTGCACCGCCGTCGGACGTAAAGCACCGAGTACGTGGTGGTCTTGTGGTGGAAGCCGAGGGAGTTGGCGATGACTGGTGCGGGGGCTTGCAGGACGAGCTGGCGGAGCGCTGAGACTCTGGCCGTTCCGGTGGCGAAGCCGGCGGTAACGTCATCGCGGCCACGACGATCCGCCGCTGGACCGACGAGGTCGTCGCCCTGCTGACGGCCGGGGCACCGCGCCTGGACCGCGCCCTGGCCGAGGTCGCCAGACGCGGCGGGGAGGCCGTGCTGATCGACGGCACCCTCATCCCCACCCGCCGCCGCACCGGCAAGGACAACCGCAAGAACTATTCGGGGAAGCACAAGCGCCACGGCCTGCACTTCCTCGCGCTTGGTGGATCTTCAGTGAAGATCCGACTGGACCTCGGTCAGTCGATGCCTTCGACGATGCGGAAGTCGCGCTCGACGCCGTCGGAGAGGGCGACCAGCGCCTCCTGGTAGGCCGCACTCTCGTACGCCGCGACGGCCTGCTCGAAGCTGTCGAACTCGATCAGGACGGTGCGCTCGGCGATTCCGGCGTCACGCGCCTCGACCCGACCGCCACGGACGAGGGCCCGACCGCCCCCGGCCTTGACGGCCGGACCGGCCAGCTTGTTGTAAGCAGCCAGCTTCTCAGGATCTGAAATGGTGCGGTAGACGCTGACCCAGTAGCCCTTGGGCATGGAACCTCCAGTGTTGAGATGAGTGCATGTGACTTACGAGTTGGTCTCGGACGAGCGTCGGCGGGCGAGAGCGAGGCTTGTCAGCGTCGTGATCGCCATGGCGCCGATGCCGACCAGCGCCGCGGTGGTGTAGGCGCTGTCGTCGGGGAAGAGGTGGCCGGGGCCGGTGCCCGCGGCGAGGATCAGGCCGCCGATGGCGCTGCCCAGGGAGTACCCGACGCTGCGGACGACGTAGTTGAAGCTCATGGCGCTCGACGTCTCGCTCTTGGGGGTGACGGCCAGGATGACGCCGGGCATCGCGGCCGAGAAGCCGCCAACGCCGAAGCCGAGCACGCCCATCGCCGCGAACAGTTCGGCCAGGTCCGACCGGGCCGCCGCGAACAGGGCGAACCCGCCGCCGACCACGACGGCGCTGCCGGCCAGGAGCAGGGGGTCGGCGATCCGCGTCCGGACTCGCGGCGTGAGCTTGCCGGCGACGAACCCCAGCACCGAGAACGGGATGAGGACCAGCCCGGCGACGAAGGTCGTCAGCCCGAAGCCGTAGCCGGCGCCGTGCGGCGTCTGCGCGTACCGGGTGATGAGCGTGAGCAGGAGGTACATGCCGATCCCGCCGACGAACATGGCGAGGTTCGCCCCGGCGACCGCCGGGTGCCGCACCGCCCGCACATCGACCAGGGGCGTCGTGCTGCGCAGCTCGATGACGGCCCAGAGGCAGAGCAGCACCACCGCGACGACGGCGAGGCCCGCCGCCACGACGAGGTGCCGGCTCCACAGATTCCGTTCGCCGGCGAGGAACAGCACCAGGAGCAGCGCAGCGGCCAGGACGACCGCGCCTGCCACGTCCACGTGGGCGGAGCGGCCTTCGGGGGCTTCGGGCATGGAGCGCCACGCGGTCAGGAGGGCGGCGGCGGTGACGACCAGGCCGAGGCCGTAGGCGGCCCGTACCCCGCCGAGCTCGGCGAGCAGTGCGGCCAGCGGGTAGCCGACGCCGGCCCCGATGATCGAGACCACCGAGATCAGAGAGATCACGGCCGCGCTGCGCTCCTCGGGGAGGTGGTCCCGGGCCACGCCCATCATCAGCGCCGTCAACCCGAGCCCGACGCCCTGGGCCGCCCTGCCGGCCAGCAGCCACGCGAACGGCAGCGGCAGCACGGTGAGCGCGCTGCCGACGACGACGACCGCCAGCGTGACGAGGATCGCGACCCGCCGGTGCGGGCCGGCTCCGAGCCGGCCCAGGACCGGCGTGGCGACGGCGCCGCTGAGCAGCGCGACGGTCAGCGTCCACTGCGCGCTGCCGAGCGAGACGTGGAACGAGGTCGCCACGCTGGTGATGAGCGGCGTCCCGAGGCTGGCGACCGCCGCCACGACCAGAGCGATGAATATCAGGGCGGGGACCAGCAGCCGCGCTTCGGAACGCGCCACCGGGAACGCCTTCACCGCGCCCTCGCCGACCGGCTGCCCGGTCACTGCTTCGGCCCTTCGCGGTCCTGGCTTTCGAGCTCTGCCAGATGCTTCAGCGCCGGAAGGGCCGCCACCAGCGCCTCGACCTCGTCGCCGGTGAGCTCGCCGATCAACCGCTCGAACGCGTGGACGCCCGCCTGACGCCGCGTCCGGACATAGGAGGAGCCGGCCTCGGTCAGGCACACCAGCGTGACCCGCTTGTCGGACGCGTCGTCCCGCCGCTCGACCAGGCCGGACTCCTCCATCACCCGGACCAGGGCGGTCATCGCGGGCTGGGTGACGCCCTCGACCGCGGCCAGATCGGTGATGCGCCGCGGGCCGGTCCGGTCCAGGGTGGCCAGGGTGGCGGCGGACGTCAGGCTCATGTCCCGGGGCAGGCGTCTCGTGGCCCTGGTGGCCAGGCCGTAGAGGGCTGCCCCGATGGCGGCGGACGCGCCAGGAGCGGTGTCTTGACGACTCATACTCGAAGCATAACAGTTTTATATTCATAGTTTATGGAAGTGGCCGGCCAGCCGCGTCGCATGCCGGTGCGCAACGTGTCACGTTCCCGCCGCGGCCGGGTGATCTCAGCGCGGGCCGGAGCCAGATCGGTGCGCAGGCCAGCCGAGGCGCGCTCCAGCGGGGCCGAGCTCGCGAGAGCCGGTGTCGTGCGTTGACGGTCCCGGGCGGCCTGGACTGTCGCCTTGATGCCGGGCGAGTAGACGAGCCAGGAGGACGCCTGGGCGCGTCGGGCGACTGTGGCGAAGGTGATCGGCTCTCCGGCCGCTTCGAACTCGCTGACGGCTTGCAGACGAGCGTGCGGTCGAACGGCAACGGCGCGCCGTCCGGGCCGGGCAACTCGCTGTCGAGCCGGGGAGGGCATCCACCCAGGCGCGCGATAGGCGAGCCCTCCGGCCCACCCATCCCTGGACCGAGAACCGGGCCCTTAGCGGCTCAACTCCCACCGAGCCCCGTGCGGCGTGTCCTCCACCGTGATCCCCGCCGCCGCCAACTGGTCCCTGATCGCGTCCGCGGCCGCGTAGTCCTTGCGCTCCCGAGCCGACTTCCGCTGCCCCAGCGCCACCGCCACCAGCGCGTCCACCACCGGCGTAAGATCCGACCCGGCTCCCCGCCACTGCGGTGAACGCGGGTCGAGGCCCAGCACGTCCAGCATGTTCTGGGTTTCGGCCAGGAGTCGCGCCACGGCCTCCTTGTCCCCCTTGGACAGCGCCACGTTGCCCTCGCGCACCACCTCGTGCACCACGGCCAGCGCCTGAGGGGTGCCGAGGTCGTCGTCGAGGGCGTCGGCGAACGCCTGGGGCAGCGGCGCGTCGGCGTCCACGTCGTGGATGACCTCGGCGGCGCGCGTCACGAAGCCCTCGATCCGCTGGTAGGCGGCGGCCGCCTCGAGCAGCGCCTCCTCCGAGTAGTCGATCGAGGAACGGTAATGCGGGGCCGCCAGGTAGTAGCGCAGCTCGACCGGGCGCACCTTCTGCACCATCTCGGGGATCAGCAGCGAGTTTCCGAGCGACTTGCTCATCTTCTCCGCGCCGATCTTGAGCATGCCGTTGTGCATCCAGTAGCGCGCGAACCCGTCTCCGGCCGCCTGCGACTGGGCGATCTCGTTCTCGTGGTGCGGGAAGATCAGGTCGATCCCGCCGCCGTGGATGTCGAACGTCGGGCCCAGATATTTCGTCGCCATCGCCGAGCACTCCAGGTGCCAGCCGGGACGCCCGGGCCCCCAGGGGGTCGGCCAGGTCGGCTCGCCCGGCTTCTCGCCCTTCCACAGGGCGAAGTCGCGCGGGTCGCGCTTGCAGGTCTCGTCGTCGGTGTCGGCCGCCGCCCGCATGTTCTCCAGCTTCTGGTTGGAGAGCTTGCCGTAGTGGTCGGCGTAGGACCGTACGTCGAAGTAGACGTCGCCGCCGGAGGCGTAGGCGTGCCCGCGCGAGATCAGCCGCTCCATGAGCGTGATCATCTCGGGCACGTGGCCCGTGGCCCGCGGCTCGACGGTCGGCGGCAGGCAGCCCAGCGTGTCGTACGCCCACGTGAAGGCCCGCTGGTTGCGCTCGGCCACCACGAACCAGGGCACGCTCTCCTCGGCCGAGACCCTGATGATCTTGTCGTCGATGTCCGTGACATTGCGGCAGAACGTCACGTCATATCCGGAACGAGCGAGCCACCGCCGGAGCACGTCGAAGTTCACGCCCGAGCGGATATGTCCGATATGCGGTGGAGCCTGCACGGTCGCCCCACACAGGTAAATCGACGCCCGGCCGGCTTCGACCGGAACGAATTCACGGATGGCGCGCGTACTGGTGTCGTAGATGTGCAGGCTCACAAACGCAAGGCTAACGCCTCGGAGGGCTGGTCACGCCGATAAATCCCGCCGTCCCGGCGATAAATCAGCCCCGCAACGTCACCTTGTCCGGTGTGAGCCGGACGATGAGCCGCTCGGCGCCCGGGTGCTCCACCCACGCCTTCCCCTGGTACTTCTGCGAGAGCTCCTCGATGAGCGCCCCCGTCGGGTCGTCGGTCAGCGACACACGCCCCCGCACCTCCACGTAGCGGTACGGGTTCGCCGGGTCGATCACCAGCAGGCTGGCCCGCGCGTCACGCGCGAAGTTCCGTGGCTTCACGCGCCCCTTCACGGTCGAGAACAACACGTCGTCGCCGTCCGTACGCACCCACACGACCGTCGAGTGCGGCCCTCCGTCGGGGTTGATGCTGGTCACCGTGGCGAAGTTGGGTGCGCTCAGGAGTGTGCGGGCTTCTTCCGACAGCTCGGCCATGTCTCTCCCCTTGATCGGTCCTGGCCTCCATTCTTCTGTAGGCTCGAACCGCCATGGACGTGACTCCCCCCTCAATGCTCCGCCGCCTGGGCATCGCCCTGGCCGGGCTCGCGGTCGCGGCCCTGACCGGGGCGGCATGCGCGCTCTCCTTCGACGACCTGCGCGCGCTGGCCGTCACCGGTGAGGCCCGCCAAGACCTCGCCTTCCTCTATCCGGCGGCCTTCGACGCGCTCCTGCTGGTCGCGCTGATCGCCATGCTGCTGCTGCGCCCCGCCAACCTGCTGGTACGCGTGCAGGCGGCGTTCGTGCTCGTCCTGCTGATCGTGGCGGCAGCGGCGGTCAATGTGGCGACGGCGGTGCGTTTCACCTTCGACGTGCGTCAGACGGCCGTGGGCGTGGCCCTGGCACCCTGGGTCATGCTGGCACTGGCGTTGTGGCTCTGGCTGCTGTTGATCAAGCACGTCCAGGCCCGGCGGGATGCGGGGCCCGGCCCGGACGAGAGCACGGCCGAGCAGGACATCGTGCCCTTCCACCGCCTCCACCCGGCCGAAGCGCCCACCACCGAGCCGGTCGACGCCGCGACCCCGCCGATTTCGGCGCGGGTGACCGAGCGGGTGACCGAATGGCCCACCACCCCGGCCGACGGGCCAGACCAAGAGCCAGGCAACGAGCCAGGGCACGAGCCGGCACATCAGCCGGAGCCCTACCAGGAGCCGGAGCCGTACCAGGAGACCGTGCCACGGCCGCGGCCAGAGCCCGTGCCGCAGCCCCGATCGCACCCCGAGCCGCAGCCGTACAACGAGCCGGAGCCGGAGGCGGCCCCCGAGCCCGAGCCCGAGCCGGCACCAGCGCCAGAACCCGAGCCGGAGCCAGAGCCGGAGACGCGACCCGTCAGGTGGGGTGACCGGGTCAAGCCCACCGACGTCCTCGTCCACCCTCGCACCCCCGACGACAACCGGGACGCCGACACCCAGCCCCACCCCGTCATAGACGACGGACCCACCCACCCGGACCCGGAACACGGCCCGGAGACCGCGGACACCGCCGAGCGCCGCCAGAGCGAGTTAGAGGACACGGCCCCGCACCCCGTGGTCGGGGACGACACCCCGGCCCCCTCAGGCCGTCTCCGCAGCACTCCGCGCCGTCCGGAGGACTGACACGGGCCCCGCCCCGGGAGCGCCAGCAGCCCCGGGGCGGGCCGTGTGTCACACCTAGGTGCGGGAGCCGCGGCGCAGCCCCGCGACCAGTCCGACGCCGACAACGGCCAGCACCACCTGCATCACCAGTTCGATCCAGTCGATGCCGGGCGTGGTCTTCACGCCGAGCTGCTGGGCTATCAGCGTGCCGAGCAGTGCGGCCACGATGCCGACCACGATGGTGAGGATCCACCCGATCGCCTGCCTGCCGGGAAGGAGCAGGCGGCCTATTGCGCCAATCACGGCGCCAATCACGATGGCGCCGAGGATGGATTCGATGGTCATGTTACGAAACCTCCCCGTGAGACTGAGCGGTTCACTCTCACGGGGAGGTCGCTACCCGATCCGCAGCGATTAATCGCTGATTCAAAGAACGAGCAGGTCAGGTCGATTTTCTTCCGAAGCGCCCGGAACGCCCTGAGACTCCCATCCGCGTCACCAGGAGGACGCCGATGATCGCCAGGACGAGCTGGAGCAGGTGCTCGATCCAGTCGATCCCTCTGGTGTCGGCCAGGCCGGTCGCCTGCGCGATGAGCGTGCCGATCAGGGCGGCCACGATGCCGACGATGAGGGTCAGGCCGATGGACATCTTCTGCCGGCCGGGCACCAGCAGCCGGGCCAGCGCACCGACGATGGCACCGATGATAATCGCGGAAATGATCGCGCCGATCATGTGCAGCTCCCCCCGAGACGTTCACATCTCAGGAAATACCTACCCGCTGAGCTGGCCAAATATCCGAGGAAGGCGGCGGCCCGTACCGCGCCAGTGACGAACCGCCGCCTCCGAACTCGGCGGGCCGTGGACGCCCCGCCGGGACACCCTCACGCATCCCAACGTTTGACGCCCGGCCCTCAGGAAAGGTTGCCCGCGGTCTCGACCACCAGTGCGGTGGCGAGCGCCGCGATGCCCTCTCCGCGGCCGGTGAGCCCGAGCCCGTCCGTGGTGGTGGCGCTGACGCTCACGGGCGCGCCCACGGCCGCGCTGAGCGCTTTTTCGGCTTCCGTACGGCGCGGCGCCAGCTTGGGCCGGTTGCCGATCACCTGGATGGCCACGTTGCCGATCTCGTAGCCGGCGGCCCGCACCTGGCGTGCGGTCTCCCCAAGCAGGGCGGCACCCGAGGCGCCCGCCCAGCGCGGGTCCGCGGTGCCGAACAGCCGGCCCAGATCGCCGAGGCCGGCGGCCGACAGCAACGCGTCGCAGGCCGCGTGCGCGGCGGCGTCGCCGTCGGAGTGGCCTTCGAGCCCGATCTCGCCGGGCCAGTGCAGGCCGGCCAGGTTGAGCTCGCGGCCCGAGTCTCCCGAAGCGAACGGGTGGACGTCGACCCCGACGCCCACCCGTGGAAAGTTCGTGTTCAGGAGTTGAGGACCTCGTCGAGAAGGGCCTCAGCCTTGTCCTCATTGGTCTTCTCGGCCAAGGCCAGCTCGCTCACGAGGATCTGGCGTGCCTTGGCGAGCATGCGCTTCTCACCCGCGGACAGACCACGCTCGCGGTCCCTCCGCCACAGGTCCCGAACCACCTCGGCGACCTTGTTGACATCGCCGGAGGCGAGCTTCTCCAAATTGGCCTTGTAGCGACGAGACCAGTTGGTGGGCTCTTCTGTGTGCGGCATCCGAAGGACGTCGAAAACCCGCTCAAGGCCTTCCTGGCCGACAACATCGCGCACACCGACGAGTTCTGCGTTTTCGGCTGGCACCTGGACGGTAAGGTCGCCCTTGTCGACCTTGAGCACCAGGTAGGTCTTTTCCTCACCCTTGATGGATCGCGTCGTGATTGCTTCGATCCGAGCAGCCCCATGGTGGGGGTAGACGACAGTGTCGCCGACCTGGAAAGTCATGTGACAAGTACCCCTTCCGCTGTACTCCAGGGTACCACGCATCCACAGCCTCCCGGAACAGTGAAATCCTCATAACTGCAGGTCAAAGCCGCATATTGGGGCTTGACAAGTGGTCAACTCTATGAATCGCATATGCGGACATGGCTAATGACCTGCGGGGGCGCGGATATGACCATGCATTCAGATGGATATGGTGGGCGCTGCCCATCACGCATGCGCGAGACCCCCTCAAGATCCGCTCATCGGGCATGTGTGAGACCCGCGTAAGACCAAGGAGAACCCGTCCGTGACCAGCCGTCGCTGGATTGTCGTAGCCGCCGCGTTCTTGGCAGCCCCCGCGATCGCGGGCTGCGGGGCCGGATTCGACGCCACCACCAACAGGCCGTACAAGCCCAACGAGGCGCAGGTGCTCATCGAGCAGGGCAAGTACGGCGACGACAGCGGCATCAACATCCCGCAGGCGTTCATCCTCGGGCCCGACTCCGGGGCACAGATCGCCTGGCGCGGTTCCGTGCCGATCTACCTGAACATCCTCAACAACGCCGCCGCCCCCGACACGCTGCAGGCGGTCTCGGCGGGGACTATGGGCACGGTGAAGCTCACGGCCCCGATCCAGCTCCCGAGCAACCAGCTCGTGAACACCGGCAAGCCCACTCCGCAGATCATCCTGGAGGGGCTCCCCAAGAGCCTCAGAGGCGGTGAGACCATCCGCCTGGACCTCCAGTTCGCCAACGCCGGGAGCATGTCCATGGACGTGCCTGTGGTCACGCGCAGCCGCGAGTTCAAGGACTACCCCCCGGCCCCAAACGCCACCCCTGCACCGACGCCCGCGTCGACGCCCTCCGCCTCCCCGGCGGAAGAGGCTCACTGACCCGTGCGAAACCCTTGTTCCGGTACGGCTCCGCGCACCGGAACAAGGGTTGTCACTCTTCGACGGCGTCGAACTTGTAGCCCAGGCCGCGCACGGTCAGGATGCAGCGCGGGTTGGACGGGTCGGACTCGATCTTGGCGCGCAGGCGCTTGACGTGCACGTCCAGGGTCTTGGTGTCGCCCACGTAGTCGGCGCCCCAGACGCGGTCGATGAGCTGGCCGCGGGTCAGCACCCGGCCGGCGTTGCGCAGCAGCACCTCCAGCAGTTCGAACTCCTTGAGCGGGAGTTGCACCTGCTCGCCGCGTACCGCGACGACGTGGCGGTCCACGTCCATCCGCACCGGGCCGACGGCCAGCACCGCCGTCTCCAGCTCCTCCACGACGTCGCCCTGGCGACGCAGGACCGCGCGGATGCGGGCCACGAGCTCGCGTGAGGAGAACGGCTTGGTCACATAGTCGTCGGCGCCCAGCTCCAGGCCCACCACCTTGTCGATCTCGCTGTCCTTGGCGGTCAGCATGATCACCGGGACCTTGGAGCGCTGGCGGAGCGAGCGGCACACCTCTGTGCCAGGCAGTCCCGGCAGCATCAGGTCGAGCAGCACCAGATCGGCGCCGTTGCGGTCGAATGTGTCGAGCGCCTCGGGTCCGGTCGCCGCGACCGACACCTCGAAGCCCTCCTTACGCAGCATGTAGGACAATGCATCGGAGAAGGACTCCTCGTCCTCCACCACGAGTACTCGGGTCATGAGCGCTCCTTCGTCGGCCTCATGCCCAGCAGAGGGCTGCGTCCAATTGTTCCTTCGCTTCGCTCAGTCACAGGGCTGTCTCCAGGGGAATCGAGGGTGGTACTGGCACCGCCGTACCGCCGAAGGCGGGCAGGCGGAGTGTGAAAGTGGAGCCGGACCCTTCCTTGCTCCAGACGGACACCTCACCCGCGTGCGCGGCGGCGACGTGCTTGACGATGGCGAGGCCGAGCCCGGTCCCGCCGGTCGCACGCGACCTGGCCGCGTCAACGCGGAAGAAGCGTTCGAAGATCCGCTCCAGGGATTCCTCGGGTATGCCGATGCCCTGGTCGCTGACGCTGATCTCCACCGAGTCGCCCGCCGGCCGCACACTCACGACGACCCGGGTGTGCTCGGGGCTGTAGGCGACGGCGTTGTCGATCAGGTTGCGCAGCGCGGTGACGAGCAACTCGTCGTCGCCCCAGATGCGCAGGCCCTCGGTGCCGCCGGAGACGAGCGTGATGTCCTTGGCGACGGCCTTGGTGTTGCAGTGGTCGATGGCGTCATGAATGGACTCGTCGATCGAGACCTGGCCCGGCGTGGGGATGGGCTCGGCGCCCTGGATCCTGCTGAGCGTGATCAGGTCTTGTACGAGGTAGGTGAGCCGGGCGGCCTCGTGCTGCATGCGCCCCGCGAAGCGGGTGACCGCCTCGGGGTCGTCGGCCGCGTCCTGGATGGTCTCCGCCAGCAGGCTCAACGCGCCCACCGGGGTCTTCAGCTCGTGGCTGACGTTGGCGACGAAGTCACGGCGTACGGCCTCGACCCTGCGCCGCTCGGTCTGGTCCTCCGCGAGCACCAGCACCTGGCCGAAGGAGCCGAGCGGAGCCACGCGGACGGCGAAGTTCGTCGTCTCCTGGCCGAACTTGTGCCCGGCGACGTCGATCTCGCTCTCGCGGATCTCGCCGTCCCTGCGCACCTGCCTGGCCAGCGCGAGCAGCTCCGCCGCCATCAGCCGATCGCCCTTGACCAGCCCGAACGCCCGTGCCGCCGAGCTGGCTCGGAGCACCTTGTCATGCGCGTCGAGCACCACCGCGGACGACGGAAGCACGGCCAGCACGGACGCCACACCCTGTGGCAGCGCGGCTCCCGTCTCCACGGCGTCGGTGGTGTCGGTATGGTTCCGGGTCTCGATCTGATTGCGGAAGAACAGGATCGCCAGGGCGCCCACGACGAACCCGGCCAGGGCCGCGAAGCTCATGGCCATCTCACTCATGTCTTTGATGGTAGGTGGCGTTTTCCAAGCGACAGACCCTCCCATCAAGGGATGAACTCCCCTTTCCTGGAAAGTTCATCTAACTGTTGGGGTTCGTTCATCGATGGGCACGTACGGTGACGACATGCGCGACGCGTACCACGAAGAACTTGATTTGCTGACCGACAAGCTGGTCGAGATGACCAGGCTTGTCCGCTCAGCCATTTCGCGTGCCACCACGGCCCTCCTCGACGCCGACCTCCAGCTCGCTGAGAGCGTCATCTCCCGCGACGAGGAAGTGAACGCGGTATTCGCCGACATCGAGGCGTCGATCTTCGACCTGATGGCCAGGCAGCAGCCGGTCGCGGTGGACCTGCGGATGGTCATCACGGCGCTGCGCATGGGCACGGACCTGGAGCGCATGGGCGACCTGGCCGTCCACGTCGCCAAGGTCGCCCGCCTCCGTCACCCGGACTCGGCGATCCCGCCGGAGATCCGCTCGACCATCCTGGAGATGGGGCAGATCGCGGAGAACATCGTCACCAAGGCCGGCAGTTGCGTGGCCTCCCGGGACGTGGACTCGGCGCTGGAGCTCGAACAGGACGACGACGCGATGGACCGGCTGCACCGCCGCCTCTTCAGGGCCATCCTGAGCAAGGAATGGGCGCACGGGGTGGAGCCGGCGATCGACATCACATTGATCGGGCGATATTACGAGCGGTACGCGGACCACGCGGTGCGGGTGGCCGGAGACGTCGTCTACCTGGTCACGGGCTCCCGCCCGAGCTGACGGCGCGCGGCCCGCACCACTCGGCCTCACGGTTCACCACTCACCCTTCGCCGATCGTCGGCCGCCTGGCCGTCCCTGGCCGGTAATCAAAGTCTCATCTATAGCCCCACGGTGATCCAAGGGCCCGCCGATTCGCGGAATCGGCGGTGGTCATGGGCCTAGCATCGACCGCGGACAGACCGGCAACGAAACCGGATGGAGGAACGGCCTCCATCCGGTTTCGCCTTGTTCCGGCCGGTTCAGCACTCGCTGGACCCTGCCACGGGCGCCGGACGTCTCGCCGTCCCGGCGACGTCGGCCGCGATCATCGAGCAGTCGTTCTCCGCCGCCCTCGCGACGAGGGCCGATCGGGCCCTGACCGCGGGGACGGCTTGCGCACGACGCCCCCGAGCCGGGTCCGCCTGCAGCGCGGCCACCTCATCCCGTGCGGCGCCCCCACGACGCCACACGGGACCAGCCACCTGGCAACCCCGGCACGGCAGGGCACCGTGCGCGACCAGCGGCCCGGAAAGCCACGGCAGAACGCCGTACGAGACCAGCGGCCCGGAAAGCCACGGCCGCCCGAGCGACCCCGGCAGGGTGGCGCACCGGGTCAGCGGCCCTGGTTTGCCACGGCCTCGATGGCGGCCTTGGCGGCCTCCGGGTCCAGGTATTCGCCGCCGGGGCGGGTCGGCCGGAAGTCGGCGTCGAGATCGTAGAGCAGGGGGATGCCCGTCGGGATGTTGAGGCCGGCGATCTTCTCGTCGCTGACCCCGTCCAGGTGCTTGACCAGGGCCCGCAGCGAGTTGCCGTGCGCCGCCACCAGGACCGTACGCCCCGCCGCCAGGTCCGGGACGATCTCGTCGTACCAGTAGGGGAGCATGCGCTCCACCACGTCCTTCAGGCACTCCGTGCGGGGCATGAGCTCCGGGGGCAACAGGGCGTAGCGGGCGTCGCCGACCTGGGAGTATTCGTCGTCGTCGGCGATCGGGGGCGGCGGCACGTCATAGGAGCGGCGCCACAGCATGAACTGCTCGTCGCCGAACTCCTCCCTCGTCTGCGCCTTGTTCTTGCCCTGCAGCGCGCCGTAGTGGCGCTCGTTGAGCCGCCAGCTCCGCTTCACCGGCAGCCAGAGCAGGTCGGCCTCCGCCAGGGCGAGGTGGGCGGTCTGGATGGCCCTGGTCATCAGGCTGGTGTGGACGACGTCCGGGCGCAGCCCGTTGTCCATGAGGAGCCGGCCGCCGCGGCGGGCCTCGTCCTCGCCCTTGGCCGAGAGGCTCACGTCCACCCAACCGGTGAACAGGCCCTTCGCGTTCCAGTCGCTCTCGCCGTGCCTAAGCAGCACCAAAGTCGCCATGGGGCCAATCCTATGGTTTCCGTGTTCCGGGGCGGTTTCTGAGGTGCGCCGCCGCGTCACCGGTCCGGGTCGGCGAAGCGGGCGAAGGCCTGGAGGTTGGCCAGGGACTCGCCGCGCTTCGCGCGCCACTCCCACTCGCGCCTGATGGACGAGGCGAAACCCAGCTCCAGCGCCCGGTCGAACCATTCGTCCGCGTACGTCAGCACGCACCCGAGGAGCCGGTCCACCTCGTCCCCCGTGACGGCCGCCAGCGGGACCCGGCCCACCAGGTAGACGTCGCCGACGGGGTCGAGGGAGAAGTGCACGCCGTACATGGAGCCGTTCTTGCCGAGCAGCCAGCGGTAGAACTCGGTGTGGTTCTCGTCGGGCCGGCGGCAGAAGAAGGCCTCCACGTGCAGCGCCCGCTCCCCCACGATCAGCCAGGTCATGGTGGCGAGCTTGTGTTGCCCGGGGAGTTTCACGAGAAACGCCCCGGGCCGCGGCTCGTCGTAGGAGACGTCCGCGGCTTTGAGCGCGGCTTCGACGACATCACGCATGCCGACAGGATAGGAGCCGGGTCAGGAGTTCACGGCCACGGGCGTCTTGTGGAGGTTCGCGATGGCGCCCGCGTACACCTCCACCAGCCGCGAGGACGTCGCCTGCCAGCCGAACGCCGCCGCGTGGGCGCGGGCTCCCTCCGACAGCTCGCCGCGCAGGCTCGGCGTGGTGACGAGCCGGTGCAGCGTGCGGGCCCACTCCGCCGGGTCATGGCCGTTCACGAGCACGCCCGACACCCCGTCCCGTACGGCGGTGCGGAGCCCGCCCACGGCGGCGGCCGCCACCGGGGTGCCGCAGGCCTGGGACTCCAGGGCCACCAGCCCGAAGGACTCGCTGTAGGAGGGCACGACCGTCACCGAGGCCGCCCGGTACCAGTCGGCCAGCTCCTCCTGGGGAGCGGGCGGCACGAGGCGGACAACGTCGGAGATGCCCAGCTCGGTGGCCAGCTCGGTGAGGTAGGAGGGCCGGGCCAGGCCGTTGCCCGAGGGCCCGCCGACGCAGGCCACGACCAGGCGCTCGCGCAGCGACGGGTCGTCGATGAGCATCCTGGAGGCCGCGCGCAGCAGCACGTCCGGCGCCTTGAGCGGCTGGATCCGGCCCACGAACAGCAGCACGGGCGCGCCCTGCGGCAGCCCCAGCCGGTGCCGGGCGACCGCCTGGGAGCCGGGGCGGAAGACGGCGAGGTTGACGCCGGGGTTCACGACGGCCACCCGCTGCTCGGGGGCGCCGTACAGGTCGATGAGCTCGCGGGCCTCGTCCACGGTGTTGGCCACCAGGCGGTCGGCGATCTCCACCACCTGCTCCTCGCCCACCACGCGGGCCCGTGGCTCGGGCTGGTCGTCCTGGGCCAGCAGCAGGTTCTTGACCTTGGCCATGGTGTGCATGGTGTGCACGAGCGGCACGCCCCAGCGCTCCTTGGCCAGCCAGCCGACCTGGCCGGACAGCCAGTAGTGGGAGTGGATGAGGTCGTAGTGGCCCGGGTCGTACATCGCCTCGGTCCGCAGCACCCCTGACAGGAACGCGCAGAGCTGGGCGGGCAGGTCGGCCCGGTCCACCTCCTCGTACGGGCCCGCCGTGAGGTGGCGGACGAGGACGCCCGGGGCGAGTTCGGCCACGGGTGGCAGGTCGCGCGCCGTGGCCCGGGTGAAGATCTCGACCTCCACGCCGAGCTGGGCGAGCCGTTTGGCCGACTCGACGATGTACACGTTCATGCCGCCGGCGTCGCCTGTTCCGGGCTGGTCCAAGGGTGACGTGTGCATGCTGATGGTCGCGACCCTGTTGACCCGTCGTCGCCTCACTCGACACCACCTCCAATTTTGTAAGAACTGTCTAGATTTTTCCGACATTCCCGACTCCGAGTCACAATCGGGGGCCGGGGATGTCCGTTATTGGGGCTTTTGCCGACACCGCAGGCGGAGAGCCCCGATCCTGTTTGGCAGGATGTTCCGCATGCGGAAGACAGCCGTGGTGACCGGCGCGAGCAGCGGGATCGGAGAGGCGACCGCGCGGCGGCTCGCCGCCGAGGGATACGACGTGGTGGCGGGCGCCCGGCGCCGCGACCGGCTGGACGAACTGGCCTCAGAGGTGCCCTCGATCAGGCCGGTGACGCTGGACGTGACCTCTCAGGAGTCGGTCGACGCGCTCGCGGGCTCCCTGGAGCGCTGCGACGTGCTGGTCAACAACGCCGGCGGCGCCCTCGGCCTGGAGTCCGTGGCGGAGGCCCGGCCGGAGGACTGGCAGCAGATGTACGACACCAACGTGCTCGGCTCCCTGCGCGTGTCCCAGGCGCTGATCCCCCGGCTCGTCGAGTCCGGCGACGGCGTTCTGGTGATGCTGACCTCGACCGCGGCGCTGGTGTCGTACGAGGGCGGCGGCGGCTACGTGGCGGCCAAGCACGCCCAGCGCACGATGGCCGAGACGCTGCGCCTGGAGCTGGTCGGACAGCCGGTGCGGATCGTGGAGATCGCGCCGGGCCTGGTGCGGACCGAGGGGTTCGCGGTCACCCGCTTCCGCGGGGACCAGGCGGCGGCCGACCGCGTCTACGAAGGGGTGCCTGACCCGCTGACCGCCGACGACGTGGCCGACGCGATCGCCTGGTGCGTGACGCGCCCCGCCCACGTGAACATCGACCGCCTGGTCATGCGCCCCCGCGCCCAGGCCGCACAGCACAAGCTGCACCGCGTCGGTGATTGAGCCCGGCGGGCCGGGCGGGCGTTCCGCTTCCTCGACCGGCAGGCCGGTCGGCGCGATCACCCGGGGGACGACCGCGTACAACCGGCTGCGGCGCTGCGACCGGTGGATCGCCGCCGTGCACGGCCGCTCCCTGCGCGCCGCCGACCGGCCGCTCGTGGTGGACCTCGGATACGGCGCCTCCCACACCACGTCGCTGGAGCTGTTCACGCGCATGCGGCGGGTGGCGCCCGGGGTCGAGGTCGTGGGGATCGAGATCGATCCGGCCCGGGTGGCGCTGGCGAAGCCCTACGAGCGGCAGGGGCTGACCTTCCGGCTGGGCGGCTTCGAACTGCCGGTCCCGCGCCCGCCGACGCTGGTCCGGGCCTTCAACGTGCTCAGGCAGTACGGCGAGGACGAGGCGTGGCACTACTGGGACGTGCTCAGGGCCAGGCTGGCCCCGGGCGGTGTCCTGGTCGAGGGGACCTCGTCCGAGAACGGGCGGCGCGCGGTCTGGGTGGGACTCTCGCCGGAGGGACCGCGGACGATCACCTTCTCCGCCCGTTTCAGCGCTTTCGAGCGGCCTTCCGACCTGGCCGACCGGCTGCCGAAGACGCTCATCCACCGGAACGTGCCGGGTGAGCGCATTCACAGCTTCCTGCGCGACTTCGACCACGCCTGGGCGGTCAGCGCCCCTTACGGGGCTCATGGGGCACGGCAGCGCTGGCTGGCCTCGGTGCGGCTGTTGTCCGAATCCTGGCCCATTCCGGCGCGGCCCCCGCTCGGCGGACCGGGCCGGTGGCGGCTCGGCGAGCTGACCCTGCCGTGGTCGGCCGTCGATCCGCGTCAGCCCACCAGGCGCGCCTCGAACACGGCGTAGGCCGCGCTGTCGAACAGCACGAACCGCACGTCCTCGACCGAGGTCCCGGCCTGGCGCACCGTCTCCAGGGCGATCCGGGCGGCGGCGTCCGCCTGCTGGGCGGTGATGTCGCCCTGGACCAGCGTGATATGCATCCCACCGACCCTGTCAGCGACGAGCACCCACCGCAAACCCGCACACCGCACTGGCCCTCACCCCCTCACCCAGGGCCACCGTCCCACCTCACACCCGACCCGCCCCACCGGGTCGGCCGGGACGGCAGAGGGCCCCGCGTTACACGATTTTTCAGGATTTGCCGTGTATCTAGGTAGAGGCAAGTACCCGTATACGCGTTGCCATATAAGGTCGCGTGGACAGCAGGTCCATCGGTCCCCAGATGTCAGCTCGACAGGTCGTAGAGCTAGTCTGAAGGATGTGAAAGGTCTTGGCGAGCTTGAGCGCAGCATCATGGACATCCTCTGGGCGGAGAGCACGGCGCTGACCGCCCGCGAGGTCGGCAGGCTCATAGCCGACCGCGACCTTGCCCCCACCACGGTGATGACCGTCCTCGACCGCCTCACCCGCAAGGGATTCCTGCACCGCACCCGCGACGGCCGGGCGTGGAGGTATCAGCCCGCGGAAAGCCGTGACGCCTACATCGCCGAGCTTATGCTGGAAGCCTTGGACCTGACGGGCGACCGATCGGCCGCCCTGACCCGCTTCGCCCAGGCCGTGTCGGGCCCGGAGGCGGAGATCCTGCGCAAGGCCCTTACGGAGCTGGAGGACGAGTGATCACGGCAGCGGCGCTGGCAGCGCTCGCCATGGCGTGCGCGGTTGGCTCCTGGCGTTTCACCACAGCCCGGTGGACCTCACGCGCGCCCCGGCTGGCCATCATCGTCTGGCAGTCCCTGGGCGTGGCCTGGGGCCTGGCCACCACGGGCACCATGCTCGCCTACGCCGTCCAGCCTTTCGGCACGGGGGTGCTGCCCGGGCTGATCGTGTTCGCGCACGGGGAGCCGCCGCCGCACGCGTGGGACGCGCTGCACGTGCTGGCCCTGATCGCGGGGCTCACCTCGCTGGCCGTGCTGGTCGTGGTGCTGCTCACCGCGGGCGTGCAGGCGCTGCGGGCCCGCCGACGACACCGCATGCTGCTCGCGCTGATCTCCCATGACGACCCGGGCATGCCGGGCGTGCGGGTGCTGGCCCACCCCAGCGCCGCCGCCTACTGCGTGCCGGGGCTGCGCTCGCAGGTCGTGGTCAGCGAGGGCGCGCTCAAGTTGCTGTCGGAGGACGAGCTGGCGGCCGTGCTCGCGCACGAGGCCGCGCACGTGCGCGAGCGCCACGACCTGGTGCTGCTGCCGTTCGCCGCGCTGCGCCGGGCAATGCCCTGGTCCAAGGTCGTGTCCGACGCGCAGGCGCAGGTGGAGCTGCTCATCGAGATGGCCGCCGACGACCGCGCCCGCCGCTACTGCTCGCCGCGCAGGCTGGCGACGGCGCTGCTCAGGTTCGGTACGGCGGGCGCCATGCCGACCCCGCACGGCATGATGGGCCTGCACGCCCACAACGTCATGGCCAGGGTGGACCGCCTGATCAAGCCGGGTCCGGAGCTGGCCGTGTCGGCGCGTTATGGATTCATCGCACTGTCTGTGACTTTGCTCACCACTGCCCCCTTCCTCTGGGTTATCCAGCTCTGATGCTTGCTGCGGTTAATCGCCCTGTTTGCAATTGCAAGCACCGCCGGGCAGACTGGCCGTATGGCACTACCCAAGGTCGGCTCAATCGGTGAGTACATCCGCGAGCAGCGGCAACAGGCGAAGATCTCGCTTCGCCAGCTCGCCGCGGCCGCCGGGGTCTCCAACCCCTACCTGAGTCAGATCGAGCGCGGGCTGCGCAAGCCCAGCGCGGAGATTCTCAACCAGATCGCCAAGGGGCTGCGCATCTCGTCGCAGGCGCTCTACGTGCAGGCCGGCCTCATCGAGGACCGGGAGCCACCGAGCGATGTGATCACCGCGATCCGGGCCGACACGAATCTCAGCGAACGGCAACGCCAGGTGCTGATTGATATTTATGAGTCGTTCCGAAAGGAGAAGCGCGCCGAAGACGAGCAGACCTCCCAGAACGCTCGCCTCCGGCACGACTCCGACTCGGACGACGAGCCGCTGCCCGAGGAGTTTCTCGCCGCACTTGAGCCCTATGCGGCGACCTCACGCAACGGCAACGTCACCCAGGAAACCAAGGAAGGTTAACCCATGACGCTCGCCACCGAGGTAAAGAAGCTCACGGAGTCCAAGCCGTTCTACGCGGTCGCCGGCATGAGCGATTTCGCGTTCGAGAAGCTGCGTGAGCTGCCCGATCAGCTCCAGCGGCTCCAGACGCGCCGCACCGAGCTCGCCAAGGACCTGCCGGAGAAGGCCCGCACCTACGCCGACCTGGCCGAGGGCTTCGCCAGGGAGTTCCCCGTGAAGGCCCGCGACTACGCCGACCAGCTCACCCTCCGGGCCACCGAGGTCTACGAGGACTTCGCCACGCGTGGCCGCAAGGTGGTCAGCAAGGCGAGCGGCGAGGCCGCACTGGAGCTCGAAGAGGTGTCCGAGGCCGCCGAGCCGCCCGTCGCCGAGCCGGTCAAGAAGACCCGCACGACCAACCGCACCACCAAGGCCAAGGCCTGATTTCGCGTGAGGCCCGGCTCCCATCGGGAGGCGGGCCTTTCCCTTCGCGGGGTGCCCGCCCGTCGGCGGCGCCCATTAGGCTGAAGCCGCATTCCATCGCGCGTTGGGCGGAGCCGACAACATGAATCTGATCAACAGCGTCTTCAACCTTCTCTTCCTGGTGCTCGCCGCCATCATCTTCGGCATGTCGGTCTACGGGCTCGTGCACGCGCTCCGGGTGCCGACCGCCGCGTTCACGTCGGCGGGCAAGCTGCAGAAGAAGATCTGGTTGATCATCCTCGCGCTGGCCACGCTGCTGTCCGGCGGGGGGCTTTGGCAATACTTCACGGTGTTCCTGTTCATCGGCGGCGGCACGTTCATCGGCCTGACCAGCCTGGGCATCTTCTCCATCGCGGCCGTCATCGCCGCCACCATCTACATCGTGGACGTCAAGCCGGCGGTCAAGGGCATGGGCGGCCGGGGCAACAGCGGCCCCTACGGGCCCTGGTGATCAGGACAGCTTCGCGGCCAGCCAGGCGGCGAGGTGCTCGTGCCCGGCGCGCGTGGGGTGCACGCCGTCGGGCAACACCACCTTCGACCGCTTGCCCGTGACCCAGCGCCGGTCCAGCGGGTCGAGAAAGGCCACGCCCGCCCGCACGGCCGCCCGTGCCACGGCGTCGCGCACCTCGTAGGCCTTGCCCGGCGCGTCGGCCAGCCAGATGGGCCCGACCACGACGACCCTGGTGGCCGGCCAGTGGGCGCGCACCCTCGCCAGCAGGCGCTCGGCGGCGTGCCGGACGCGTTCGGCGCTCCAGCGGCGGTCGTTGTGCCCGCCGGAGATGACCAGCAGGTCAGGAGCGGGCCGCCAGGCCAGCTCCACCTCGAAGGATTCCCGGAACGTACGCCCCACGCGCCCCTCGTTGACGAACCCCGTGCCGCCCGCGCCCGCGATGACCGGCTGCCAGCCCAGCCGGCGCGCGGCCCCCGTGGCGTACGTCTCCCACTCCGGCACCGGCCCCGACCCGACGGTGAAGCTGTCGCCCACGAACATCATCACCGGCGCCTTGGCCGGCGCCGCAGACGTGCTGACCGGCCGCGACAGGCCGTTTCCCGCGACCGTGCCGCCACAGCCAGAGATCGCCATGAAGGCGATGACCGGCGCGATCCCGGACCGATGTCTCAGGCCACGCATTACCACCTCGGGGCACTAGGCTGCCGATATGACCTACGACCTCCACGGGCGCACACAGCGATTGGAACTCGCGGACCAGAACCTACGTGACTTCGAAGCCGTGGTGCTGGATGCCACGCCAGAGGGAATCGTGCTGAACAGGTCGGCATTTTATCCGGGCGGCGGGGGCCAGCCGGCGGATCACGGAGTTCTGATCTGGCAGGGCGTGGAGACCCGGATCGTGGGGATGCGCAAAGGTGACGACCTGGAGCTGATCCCGGCGGAGGGCGACCCGATCCCGCCCGCGGGCACCACCGTACGGGCGGCGGTGGCCGACGAGCGGCGTTCGGCCCTCATGCGTACGCACTCGGGGCTGCACGTGCTGTGCGGCGTGGTGTTCCGTGACTACGGCTGCCTCGTCACCGGCGGCAACATGGACGAGCTCAGCGCGCGGATGGACTTCAACCTGCCCGAGGTGCCGCCCGGGTTCAAGGAGGCCGTCGAGGCCGCCTGCAACGCCGAGATCGTCGCCGACCGGCGCATCGACGTGCGGGTCCTGCCGCGCAAGGACGCGTTCGAGATCCCCGACATCATCCGCACGGCCACGAACCTGGTGCCGGAGACCGTGCAGGACGTGCGCATCGTGGACATCGTCGGTCTCGACACGCAGGCCGACGGCGGCACCCACGTGGCCTCCACCAAGCAGATCGGGCACATCAAGGTCGCCAAGATCGAGAGCAAGGGACGTGGCTTCCGCCGCCTGCGCATCCAGATCTCCGGCTAGGCCGGCCGGGCGCCGAACGGCGGGACCTGGTGATCGTTCAGCAATCGGCAAACTACATCTCGCTGGACCGATGGGCACGAACCGCTACGATGTGCCGCCATGACGGGTTTCAGACTCACCTTGGCCGCCCTGAGTGTCACCGCGCTGGCGTTGACCGCCGCCCCCGCGGCGACAGCGGAGGCAGGGATCACGGACGAAGTGACGATGACCCTGGCCAAGGACGGCACCCTGCACGTCGTGGAGAAGATCACCGGGGCGTCGGCGGGACTCAAGCGCACGTTCACCACCAGAACGCGCTTCGACGACGACAACGACCGCCTCTACCAGATCGCCAACGTCAAGGGCGGCACGCTCGCGGGTGACGTGCTCACCGTCACGGGCCCGAGCGTCGAATACGACATCAAGGGCGCGGTCACCACCTCGGGAGCCGTCGAGGAGCTGCGCTGGTTCGCGGTGAACGGCTGGAACCAACCGGTCACCAAGGCCACCGTCACGGTGAGCGGCCCCGGCCAGGTGCAGAACCTGTCCTGCTTCGCCGGCGAGCTGACCTCGGCCATCGGCTGCACCTCGGCGTCCATGGACCACACGGGCACCCAGGCCACCTTCGAGCAGCAGAGCCTCGCCTCAGGCCAGGCCCTGACCGTGATCGTCGGCTACCCCAAGGGATCCAGCCAGGGCGCGCCCATCCTGGAGCGGCGCTTCTCACTGACCTCCGCCTTCACCCTGGACACCGTCACCGGCGGCGCCCTGGCCGCCCTGCTGGTGCTGCTGCTCGGCGGTATCGGCCTGCTCTACTGGACTCGGGGCCGCGACGCCAGGGTCGCGGGGCACGAGCAAGGCCCGGCATCATCTCCGGTGCAGAACGGCCATTTCGCTCCCCCAGACGGGGTTCGGCCGGGCCAGATCGGCACCCTCGTGGACGAGCAGGCCGACGTGGTCGACGTGACCGCCACCATCGTGGACCTCGCCGTACGCGGCTACCTGCGGATCGACGAGCAGCCCCGGCAGACGTACGACGCCCCCGACTGGATGCTGGTCCGGCTGCCGAACGCGCCCGTCAACGCCCTCCTGCCCTACGAGCGCGCGCTCTACGACGCCATCTTCGAAGGCCGGGACACGGTGCTGCTGTCGCAGCTCTCCGGCTCGTTCGCCAGCCACCTGGGCAAGGTGCGCGACGCCCTCTACGCCGACGTGGTCAAGCAGGGCTGGTTCGCCCGCCGCCCCGACACCGAGCGCACCCGGTGGACGACGATCGGCGTGGCGCTCATCGGCGTCGGACTACTGGCCACCGTCGCGCTGGCCTGGTTCACCACGTACGGGCTGCTCGGGCTGGCTGTGGTGATCGCGGGCGGCGCGCTGGCCATCGGCGGCCAGTACATGCCGGCCAAGACCGCCAAGGGCTCGGCGGCGCTGGCGCACACGATGGGCTTCCGCCAGTACCTGTTCTCCGGGGAACTGGGGGAAGTGCCCGAACAGCACCGGGTGGAGCTGTTCTCCCGCTATCTGCCCTATGCCGTGATCTTCGACGGCGTGGAGCACTGGTCGCGGGTGGTGGCCTCCGTCACCGGGAACGGGCACCAGGCGGACAACCTGTACTGGTATCACGGGCCGGCGGAGTGGGATCTGTCCAAGTTCGCCGGGTCCATGCGGACGTTCACCACGACGACCTCGGGAGCCATCTCCGCCACCCGCCAGTTCCGCAGCCTCTGACCGAGTTGTCGCGTTCGCACGCAGCGGCGTTGTCGCGTTCGCACGCAGCGGCGTTGTCGCGTTCGCACGCAGCGGTTACCGCACGGCCTCATGCGATACGTGGCATGGCGCGGCTGTTGTGCAGGATGCGGAAGCGCCCGTCGGCATCCGGGTCGAGGAAGATGAGGTCCCGGTGCTCGCCGTGGTCCGGCTCGACCTCGACGAAGTGGACGTCGTCGAGCGCGGCCAGCGCCGTGACCGGGTTGGTGACCAGCGCTTCGATGGCCGCGGCCCGCGGGATGACGGTCATGGTCAGCGGCCCCCGCCCGTCGTGACCGATCCTGATGGTGGCCAGGCCCATGTCGAAGTCGCCGACATACCGGTGGGGGTCGGCGGGCGGGCCGGCCGCGGGCGGTGTCACCGGCTCGGGGGCGCGCACGCCGGCGAGCTCGGCCAGCAGCGGGAGGACCAGGTCCGCGTAGAGCCCGTCCGAGCCGCCGCCGTTGGTCAGCAGCGCCACGGCCACGTCCGCGTCCGGGACCATGCGCAGGTATGCCTTCTGGCCGATCGTCGCCCCGGCGTGGCCGACCACTGTGCCGCCGTCCCAGTGGTCCAGATCCATGCCCAGGCCGTACGAGCCGGGGAAGGCCGACAGCGGTGGGGGCGCCGACTGGTGGGTGCGCATCGCCTCGGCCGAGGCGCGTGAGAGCAGGCGCGTGTCGTCGCGGGCGAGCCCGCGGCGCAGGTGCAGGCGGGCGAACTCCAGCAGGTCCCCTGCGCTCATGGCCAGCCCGCCGGCCGGGTCGAGCGCGCGCGGGAGCGACCAGACCGGAGCCGGGGTCAGCCTCCCTCCGCCTTCGACGTGGCCGACCGCGGTGCGGTGCAGGAGGGCCTGCTCCGGCAGGGTGACCACGGTCCCCAGCCCGAGCGGCCCGACCAGCCACCGCCGCGCCACCCGGCTCCAGGCGTCGCCCCGTAACACCTCGGCCAGGCGGCCAAGGACGACAAATCCGGCGTTGTTATACGAGAACAGCGCGCCGGGCTCGGTGACCTGGGTCGCGCCGGCCAGACCGGCCACGAGCGCGGCCACGGCTCCGTCGTCCCGGCCGTAGTCCGTGAGGTCCTCCCCGGCGAACCCCGCCGTGTGCGTCAGCAGGTGGCGAGCGGTGACGAGGGCCGCCGCCGCCTCGTCGGCCAGCGCGAAGGCCGGGAGGTGGTCGCGGATCGGCCGGTCGAGGTCCAGCAGCCCCTCGTCCACGAGCTGCATGATCAGCGTGGCCGTCCACGTCTTGGTGATCGATCCGACCTGGAAGACCGAGTCCGTGGTGGCCGCGACGCCGGTGCGCGTGTTGAGCACGCCGGTGGCCGCCTCCGCGACGACCCCGTTGCGCAGGACGGCGAGCGCGGCGCCCGGGACGCCGTGCCGCTCGGCCTGGGTGGCGAGGCGTTCGCGCAGGTCTGGCGTGGTGACGGTCATGGTGGCTCCCCCAGGGTCGATTGATTCCATATTTAAGACTATAGCCAATAATGGAGTCAATGGGGCGCTACGATGCCGGAGAGCGGCGATCGTCGGGGAAGGATGCACGTGAGCGATGTCGGTGTGCTGCACCCGGTCCGGATCCGGGTGGCGCAGGTCCTGGCCCTCGGCCCGCGCACCGGGACACAACTGCGCCAGGCCCTGCCGGACGTTCCGTACAGCAGCCTCTACCGGCACCTTCGCTGGCTCCTCGACGCGGGCGTCATCCGCGTCGCCGGCGAGCGCAAGGTGCGTGGAGCCGTCGAGCACACCTACGAGCTGGACGAGCACGCGGTCCAGGGCGCGGTGCCCGATCCTTCGGCGCTGTCCCCGGACGACCACGAGCGGGCGGTGACCGCGTTCGTGACGGGCCTGATGGCGCAGGCACACGCCTACCTGGAGGGCGCGGAGGATCCGGTCACCGAGGGGCTCACATACCTCTCAGCGCATCTGTGGGTGGACGACGATGAGCTCGCCCTCCTCAGGAGGCGCCTGCGGGAGCTGATCGACCCCCTCGCCCACGCCGTCCCAGGCCCGGGACGGCGGCAGATCACCCTGGGCGTCGTCGCGATCCCCCAGCCGGGCGACAGATCCTAGTTCGGGATCACCTCCCGGAGCACGTCGTCCACCGGCGTGGCGCTCACGCCGAGAAGCTTCTCCGTCTCGGAGTAGTCGACGACGAACGGATGGCCGGGCTTGATGAGCACCTCGTGCATCTCGCCCCAGAACGGCTCGGTCAGCGCGAGCAGGGCCAGGTCGCGTTCGGTCATCACCTCCAGCCGCGGCCTCGGCGCCCCCGCGAGCTCGGCCAGCCGCCCGGCCAGCTCCCGCACCGACCGGGTCGCGGTGGGCACGTGCCAGGCCCGGCCGTAGGCCTGCTCGTCGCGGCTCGCGGCGACCAGCGTGCGCGCTGTGTCGCCGATCGCCGAGTAACTGTGCGGCACGTCGAGCTCCTGCGGCACCAGGGCGAGGGTGCCGTCGAGGGCCTGCCGCTGCACCATGAGGCTGAACACCGAGTAGGCGCCGGCGCCGTAGAACTGACCGGCCCGCACCTCGGTGACCCGTACGCCGGAGGCTGCGGCCTCCTCCCACACCCGGGCCCTGGCCCGGCCCTTGGGCCCGGTGGCCGCCAGCGGGGAGTCCGGCCGGATCGGCCCGTCCACCGGCCCGTAGCCGTAGAGGTTGCCGAGCATGACGTAGCGGGCGCCGGTCCGCCGCACCACGGTGAGCAGCGCCGCCGACAGGACCGGAAACAGCTCGGGCCAGGTGTGGTACGCCGGCGCGGCGGTGGTGAACAGCGTGTCCGCCCCCTCCGCCAGCTCGGTGAGCCGATCGGCGTCGGTCGCGTCCGCGGCGACCCTCTCGACGAGCGGGTGGTCCGGCCCGCCACCCGTACGGCTGATCATCCGGACCCGCTCGCCGTCACCGGCCAGCAGCAGAGCGGTCCTCGACGCGGCGGCCCCACGGCCCACGATCACATGAAGTTTCATGAGGACAACGGTGCCGACCTGCGGCCTCGTGAGATAGTGGCCGGAATGCCGACTATCCGGAGGATCTGGCCATGCACCGCATCGCGGTCGTCGTCGTGTGCCCCGTGCTGAGCTTCGACGTCTCGATCCCCCTCATGGTGTTCAACAGCGCCGCCGACTATGAGGTGCGCGTCTGCACGGCGCGCCCCGGCCCGCTGGCGACCGTCGGAGGCCCCGACATCGTGGTGCCGGACGGCCTGGAGACGGTGGCGGGCGCCGACACGGTGATCGCCGTGGGCAGCGGCGGCGAGCCGGCTCCCCCGGAGGTGCTCGACGCCCTGCGGCAGGCCGCGGCCCGCAGCGCGCGCATCGCCTCGTTGTGCACGGGCGCGTTCGTGCTGGCCCAGGCCGGGCTGCTCGACGGGCGGCGGGCCACCACCCACTGGGGGCTGGCCGACGACCTCGCCGCCCGCTTCCCGGCGGTCGACGTCCAGCCCGGCCTGCTCTTCGTCGAGGACGGCGGCATCTTCACCTCGGCGGGCGCGGCCGCCGCCATCGACCTGTGCCTGCACCTGGTCAGGCTCGACTACGGCGCTGCGGTGGCCAACGCGGCCGCGCGGCTCGCGGTCGTCCCGCCCGTACGGCCGGGCGGCCAGGCCCAGTTCATCGAGACCCCGCTGCCTCCCGAGCGCGGCGCCTCGCTCGCCGCCACCCGAGCCTGGGCGCTCGCGCGCCTCGACCGCCCGCTCACCCTGACCGACCTGGCCGCGCACGCCAGCACCAGCGTGCGGACCCTGACCAGGCGCTTCCACGCGGAGACCGGGATGAGCCCGCTGCAGTGGCTGCTGCAGCGGCGCATCGACCGGGCCAGGGAGCTGCTGGAGACGACCGACCTGCCGATGGACCACGTGGCCGGGCAGAGCGGGCTGGGCGGTGCCGACTCCCTCCGCAAGCACATGATCGCCCGGGTCGGGCTCACGCCCACGGCCTACCGCGCGACCTTCACCCGGCTGCCCACCGGCAGCTCATCCTGAGTCCCGGTCCAGCGGGCGCGCAGCTCGCCCTGAGCCCGGATCAGCGGGCGCGCAGCTCGCCCTGAGCCCGGATCAGCGGACGCGCAACTCGCCGACCGGGCGGCCGCCGCCGAGCACCTGTGGGGTGCCCAGCTCGGCCAGTTCGGGCGCGTCCAGGCCGAGGGAGCGCAGCGCCGCCACCGTGACCGCGATGCGGGCCCGCGCCCCGCCGTCCTCGATCTTGACGGTGCCCGCCCGCCCGTCCTCGAACACGAACGCGTCGAACGCCTCCGCCCCCGACTTCAGCATGAGCCCGGGAAGCGCGCGCATGAGCCTGGCCTCGGGCCGGTCGGTGCCCGAGGTCCACTCGGGGTGGGCGGTCATGGCGTCGAAGATCTTGCGCTCGTACGAGTCGGGCGACGACCTCGGAAACGCCCGGAACGCCTTGGTCACCCCCAGCATCGACACGAAGAACAGCGGCGCCCCGCACCCGTCCACGCCCGAGGCGGCGACCCGCTCGCCCGTCATCTCCTCCACCGTCTCCCTGATCGCCCGCTGCAGCGGGTGGGTGGGCGCGGTGTAGGTGTCCAGCGGCCAGTCGTTCAGGGCGCAGGTAGCCAGCATGGCGGCGTGCTTGCCGGAGCAGTTCATGTACGCGCGGCCGCGCTCGGTCACCGCCCGGTCGTACGGGTAGTCCTCGGGGCACAGCAGGGCATCCTCCGGCAATCCCGCCCCCGCCAGGATCTTCCTGGCGCCCTCCACATGGAACTGCTCGCCCGAGTGCGACGCGCAGGCCAGCGCGAGCAACTCCCCTTCGAGCCGCAACCCGGCACGCAGCATGCCGAGCGCCTGCAGCGGCTTCATCGACGACCGTGGCGAGGCGGGAACGTGCACCGCGCCCCGGGTCTCGATCGGGCGCCCCTCGGCGTCCACCGTGAACATGCGAGCCTGATCCGTGGACTCCACGAACCCGGACCGGACGACTTCCACAACCAACGACATTGAGCTCCCCTTTCCGGCACGAGTCTACGAACGGCGATTTCTACGCCAGAATGGGATCCCATGCGAGCGGTTGTGCAGCGGGTGAGTTCGGCGTCGGTCGAGGTCGAGGGGCGCATTGTCGGGTCGGTCGCCGAGCCGGGGCTGCTCGTCCTGGTGGGCGTCACGCACACCGACACGCCCGCCGAGGCCGCCAAGCTCGCCGCCAAGCTGTGGGGGCTGCGCGTCCTGCACGGCGAGAAGTCCTGCTCGGACGTGTCGGCGCCACTGCTGGTGATCAGCCAGTTCACCCTCTACGGAGACGCGCGCAAGGGCCGTCGGCCCACGTGGCAGGCGGCCGCCCCGGGACCCGTCGCCGAGCCGCTGGTCGACGCGGTGGTGGCGGAGCTGAGGGCGCTGGGCGCGCACGTGGAGACGGGCGTCTTCGGGGCCGACATGAAGGTGTCCCTGGTCAACGACGGCCCGATCACGCTCATCCTGGACGTGTGACGACCCGCCCTCAGCGCAGGCGGCGGCGCAGGCTCGGGTCGATGGTGACGTTGCGGCCCGCGTCCGGCGGCACGACGATCTCCTGGGCCGCGGCCACGCCACCGGCCAGCAGTTGAGCGTCCACCGGCACCGTACGCTTGATCACGGCCAACGCGATCGGCCCGAGCTCGTGATGCCGGGCGGCCGAGCCCACCACCCCGATCTCCTGGCTCTCGAAGATGATCGGAGCCCCGTGCGGCGGCAGCGTGTCGACGCTCCCGTCGAGGTGCAGGAACACCAGCCGCCGCGGCGGATGCCCCAGGTTGTGCACCCGGGCCACGGTCTCCTGGCCGCGGTAGCAGCCCTTGCTCAGGTGGACGGCCGACCCGATCCACCCCACTTCGTGCGGGATCGTCTTGTGGTCGGTGTCGAACCCCAGCCGCGGCCGGTGCGCCTCGATGCGCAGCGCCTCGTAGGCCCACAGCCCCGCCAGCGGCCTGCCGAGATGCTCCGGCAACTCGGCGCGCGGCACCAGGAAGTCCTCCTCGGCCGTGGACAGCACCGCCAGGTCGTCGGCCCGCGACACCTCGACCCGCAGCATGAACCGCATGCGGTCGAGATAGTCGATCAGGCTCTGCGCGGTGCCCGGCTCGACGTGCGCCAGCACGCTCTCGCCATCGTCGACCAGCGTCAGGTGGTGCAGCACGTGGCCCTGCAGGTCGAGGTCGAGCGTCTGCGTCCACTGCCCGGGCGCCAACCGGTCGAGCTTCTGCGAGGTCAGGTCGTTGAGCCATTTCAGCCGGTCGGCGCCGGAGACGCGGACCACCTCGCGGTTGCTGCGGTCGACGACCGCCTCGCCCTTGGCCAGCGCGCGCTGCTCGGCGAACAGGTCGCCGTAGTGCGCGGCTATGTCGGAATCCGGCCCGTCGGCGGGCACCGCGCCGGGGAGGTCGAGCAGAGGGCTACGCATGCCTCCAGGCTAGCGGCAGTTGCGGCATCGCCCGAAAACGGTCAGGTGATGCACGTCGGCCACGAACCCCAGCTCCTTGTCCAGCGTGTTGACCAGCCCGTCCGCCACCTCGGGGCGCACCTCGAACACCTCGTCGCACCCCCGGCACACCAGGTGCACGTGGTCGGCCTCGGCGGCCAGGTGGTAGGTCGGCGCACCGTGCCCGAGGTGGGTGTGGGTGACCAGGCCGAGCTCCTCCAGCAACTCCAGCGTGCGGTAGACCGTCGAGATGTTCACGCCGCGGGCGGTCTCCCGTACTTTGACGCAGATTTCCTCGGGCGTGGCGTGCTCCAGCTTCTTGACCGCCTCAAGGACGAGCTGGCGCTGGGGGGTGACCCGGTAGCCCCTCGCACGGAGTTCCTCGTGCCACTGCGTCTCGGTCATGCCCCCGAGTGTATGGGCAGAATCCGCCCCTTGCGGTGGTCCATCACACAGCTCGGTGATATTCACTTGCCCCTTTTGCGGCCCAGCACATAGCTTCTTGAGTACGCGGAAAGGAGGTGGTCCGAATAATGGTTAGTCATAGTCGGACTAGCGAGGTGGTTGTCCGCTAACGACGCGGACTGTTGTCTCGTGCCGCTTGGCGAATTCGAGGCAACCACCGGGGCCCCTGGCAGCCGGAGGGCGGGATCCCATCCCGACCATGGTCCATCCGGCCCGCCTGCGCCGCAGGCGGAGTGTTGCCCGGGGCCCCTTCTTCATGCCCGGGGCCGTCAAGGCCACGCCCTCTCGCCGTCAAGGCCATGCCCCGACCCGTGCCCGGCACCGTCGAGGCCGGTCCGGCGGGGATCCGGGTCCGCCTCCGGTGGCTAGTACTACTCCGCTAGATCGCGGTCTGGTCTCATAGATTCTCCTGCGGGAGCTCGCCGATGGGTGCCACGGTATGTGAATGCCTGAACGCGCTGAGTGTGTCGGGGCTGTGACCCGCGCGGACCT
>NZ_JBDPME010000033.1:0-89928 GCF_039871825.1 Nonomuraea sp. B12E4
TCACGTCGTTGAGCTGGGCCTTTACTGGTCGGAGCAGCGCCGCAGGAAGCAATCCCGAGCGCGCAGGCACCACTTCATCCAGCGCCTGCGCCTCCAGGTCCTACAGATCTAGCGGAGTAGTACTAGCCCCTGGACCGGCCTGATCCCCGGCCCCAACCCACAGGTCCCCCTCTACAGTGGCCCCCGTCTCAGCGAGGCTCCGTGGACGGCACGGCACGAGGCCGCCCGGGGGTGAGGGGCGGGGCCGAGGGGTGGGGGGTCAGGAGACGATCACGCGTAGGGCCGTGGAGACCTCGCGGCCCGAGAGGGCGCTGGCCGGGTCGAGCAGCCACTGCGACAGGAAGCCCGTCAACATGGCCTGGTAGACCGTCCCCGTGAGCCGCGCCCGCTCCGGGTCGCCGTCCGGCTCGATCCCGGCGAACAGCTCCGCGAGCCCCAGCCGCGCCTCCTTGACGGCCTGCCCGAGCTGCGCGAGCATCGCCGGCACCGCGACGGCCTACTGGCTCCGGCGGCACGGTTACACGGTGACCGTGGTCGAGCGCGCCCCCGCGATCCGTACCGGCGGCTACAAGGTGGACATCCGCGGCGCGGCCCTCCAGGTGATCGAGCGCATGGGCCTGCTGGACGCCGTGCGCGCCAGGAGCACGGACATGCGCGTCGCCACCCACTACGACGCGGCGGGCAAGGCGGTCGCGACGATGGACGCCGCACTGTTCGGCGGGCGCGCGGGCGACGACGTCGAGATCATGCGGGGCGACCTCAACGAGCTGCTGTTCGACCTCACCCGCGACGAGGTCGAGTACGTCTTCGGCGACTCGATCACCGCCGTCGCCGAGGACGGCACGGTCACGTTCGAGCACTCCGGGCCGCGCACGTTCGACCTGGTCATCGGCGCGGACGGCGCGCACTCCACCACCAGGCGGATCGCCTTCGGTGAGGAGTCGCGCTTCTCCCGCGACCTCGGCTACTACATCTCGATCTGCACGGTCCCCAACACGCTCGGCCTGGACCGTGAGGAGGCCGTGCACGCGACCCCGGGTCACGCCTGGCCCTCCGGTTCCAGCTCACCATGATCAAGCTGCTCCCTCACCTGCCCGGACGCGACCGCCTGGTGGACCGGATCGCCGGCCCCATCCACCGCGCCGCGAACGCCATCACGCTCAAGAGCTACCCGAATAGTCGGTGACCTCCGGAAAGTCCTGGACCGGAGTACGCCTGCCGAGCAGGTGCCGGTCGAGGAAGGCGGCCACGTGGTCCCGGGTGATGCGCAGCGCGCGCCCGCCGTCCAGCCGCTGCGCGGGGATGCCGAGCGGCGGCCTGAGCACCGCGTAGTCGACGAACGCCGCGTGGTCGGTGCCCGCCACCGTGATCCAGCGCTTCGGGCCCTTCAGGTGGGCCCAGGACTTCACCCACGAGTCGTCCTCACCGCCGGGCGCGTGCAGCTCCGGCGTCCCGATCAGCATGAACGGCCGGTCCAGCCGCGTCACCAGCGGAATGAACGAGCCGTCGAGATTGATCCCCGCCCGCACCCGCGCGTCGGCGAGCATGGCCTGGGCGCTGCTGTTGCCGCCCATCGAGTGGCCCACCATGGCGATCCTCCGGCGGTCGATCAGGTGGCCCCAGCGGCCCTTGCCCAGCTCGTCCAGCACGAACCGGACGTCCTTCACCCGGCTCGCGGCGACCTTGGCCCCGTCCTGCCCGCGCACGCAGGCCAGGCAGGTGGTGGTCCGCCCGTCCGGGAACGTGGTGACCGACTCGTACGTGTGCTCCACGGCGGCCACCAGGTACCCCCGGCCGGCGAGGTCCTCGGCCAGTGAGGTCAGGGAGGCGCGCGGGAAGGTGAAGCCCGGGGACATGACGACCAGGGGCAGGCCGCCCCGGGCGGTCCGCACGGGCGCGTCGAGCGTGGCGTGGGTCCTGGTCCTGGTGAGCGCGTCCGGGGGGACGTCCGGGTAGGGCTTCAGGATCGCGGCGGACTCCTGCGGCGACACGTACGGCGCCCGCTTCCCGGAAGTCTTCCTGGTGGGGTACCAGAGCGAGACCAGCAGCTCCCGCTTGTCCGCCGCGGGGTTCCACGGGTCGGGGCGGCTCGCGTCGACCAGGTGCAGGGTGGTGGTGCCGACGGCCATGGAGCCGGTCGGCCCCGGCAGGACAAGATCGGCCCCGTCCGGAACCTGGGCCAGGACCTGAGCCTGGGCCAGGACCTGAGCCCGAGGCTGGGCCTGGGCCTGGGCGGGGACGCCGCTGAGGACGGTCAGTGACAGGGTCAGCGCCACGGCGGCGGTCGCGGCAAGTGGTGGTGCAAGTGGTGCAAGTGGTGTCAGTGGTGTTCTGGGCATGGGTCCACGTTGGCCGCCCGAGCCCGCCGCCCGGGACGCCCGATCGTCGACCGGCGTTTACTACTTTCGTCGGTAACCGCCGTTCCGGCCGGCCCCATACGCTGATGAGCATGCGATTCGTGCTGCCCGGCGGAGTGGTGTCCGCGTGATCCGCGTGCTGATCGTGGATGACGAGGAGCTCGTCCGGTCCGGATTGCGGCTGATCCTGGAGGCCGCGGGCGACATCGTGATCGCCGGTGAGGCGCGTGACGGCGCCGAGGCCGTCTCGGCCGTGCCGCGGTTGCGGCCCGAGGTGGTGCTGATGGACGTGCGCATGCCGGGCATGGACGGCCTGACCGCCGCCTCCCAGATCCTGTCCCGGCCGGACCCGCCCAAGCTGGTCATGCTCACGACCTTCGACCTGGACGAGTACGTGCACGAGGCGCTGCGCCTGGGCGCGGTCGGGTTCCTGCTCAAGGACACCCCGCCACGGGAGCTGGCCGCCGCCGTCCGCACGGTCGCCGGCGGCCACGCCATGCTCTCCCCGTCGGTGACCAAGCGCCTGCTGGCCGCGTACGTGGACCGCGCCCCCTCCCGCGCGGAGACCGCCCGCAGGCAGCTCGCCGGGCTCACCGGCCGGGAGGAGGACGTGGTCAGGGCCGTGGCGCGCGGCCTGTCCAACGCCGAGATCGGCCGCGAGCTGCACCTGACGGAGGCCACGGTGAAGGCGCACGTCAGCCGCGTGCTGGCCAAGCTGGGCCTGGCCAACCGCGTCCAGGCCGCCATCCTGGTCCACGACGCCGACCTGGGCTAGCGGCTAGCCGGCGATCTCCGCGTAGTGGCAGGCCGCCTGGGCCGCCGGGACGGCGGGCAGAGCGTCCAGCGGCTCGGTGCGGCACTTCCCGTCCACCCCGGCCGCCGCCGCCTTGCCCGAGGCGAGCACCTGGCAGCGGGCGTGGAACCGGCAGCCGCCCGGGATCCTGGTCGGGTCCGGCGGCTCGCCGGTCAGCACCACCCGCTCGGGCGACTCGGGCAGCACCGACAGCAGAGCCTGCGTGTACGGATGCCGCGGCGCGGTCAGCACCTGCTCGACGGGCCCCGACTCGACGATCCTGCCCAGGTACATCACGGCCACCCGGTCGGCGATGTTCCAGGCCAGCCCCAGGTCGTGCGTGACGACCAGCGCCGACAGCCCGAGCTCCGACCGCAGCCGGAGCAGCAGGGCGAGGATCTCGCCCCGGACGGAGGCGTCGAGCGAGGCCACCGGCTCGTCGGCGATGAGCACCTGCGGATTCAGCGCCAGCGCCCCGGCGATCACCACGCGCTGCCGCTGTCCGCCGGACAGCTCGTGCGGGTAGCGCAGGAAGAACCGGTCGGGCGGGCGCAGCCCGGCCCTGGACAGGGCCGTGGAGACGACCTCCCGCTCGTCCGCCAGCCCGTGGATGCGCGGCCCCTCGGCGACCGCCTCGTAGACCGTGTGCCGGGGGTTGAGCGAGCCCGTCGGGTCCTGCAGGACGAGCTGCACCTGCCGCCGGTAGGCCTTGAGCGCCCTGGCGCCGTAGTCGAGCGCCGTACCGCCGTAGCGGACCTCGCCCGAGGTGGGGCGTTCGAGGCCGAGCAGGGTGCGGGCCAGGGTGGTCTTGCCGCACCCGGACTCGCCGACCAGCGCGACGATCTCGCCCTCGCCGACGGACAAGTTCACGCCGTCCACGGCGCGGGCGCGGCGCCCGCGCGAGGAGAACTCCACGTGCAGGTCCCGCGCCTCCAGCAGGCCGGACCGCGTCGTGGCGGGGGCTTCCCCGGTGGTTCGCGTCTCGGTCATGAGGCCCCCTCCTTCTCTCTGACGTGCACGCACGCGGCGGTACGGCCGGGACCGGCCGGCCACAGCTCCACGTCCAGGGACGCGCATTCGTCCAGTGCCACCGGGCAACGCGGATGGAACGCGCACCCGCCGGGAAGCCGCATCGGATCCGGCGGGTCGCCACCGAGGCCCTGGGGCGCCATGCGCGAGGCCGGGTCCCCCACCGTCGGGAAGGCCGCCGCCAGCGCCCGGCTGTAGGGGTGCTTGGCGTCGTGGAACACCTCGGCGGACGGCCCGTGCTCGACGACGCGGCCGGCGTACATGACCGCGAGCTGGTCACACACGTCGGCGAGGACGGACAGATCGTGCGAGATCATGATCAGCGAGATGCCGTGCTCGGCGACCAGCTCCTTGATCAGCGTCAGGACCTGGGCCTGCACCATCACGTCGAGCGCGGTCGTCGGCTCGTCGGCGATGATCAGCCGCGGCGAGCAGGCCAGCGCCATCGCGATCATCACCCGCTGCCGCTGCCCGCCCGACAGCTCGTGCGGGTAGCTGCGGGCCCGCCAGGTGGGCAGGCCCACCTGTTCGAGCAGCTCGGTCACGCGCCTGCGGGCCGCCTCCGGCTTGGCCAGGCCATGGACGAGCAGCGGCTCGGCGATCTGGTCGCCGACCCGGCGCACCGGGTTGAGCCCGTGCTGGGCCCCCTGGAACACGATCGAGGCCTCGGCCCACCGCACGGCCCGCATGCGGCCCCACTTCATGGTGAGCACGTCCTCGCCGTCGAGCAGGATCCGGCCACCGACTCGCGCGTCGCGGGGCAGGAGCCGCAACAGCGCCATGGCCAGCGTCGACTTGCCGGATCCCGACTCGCCGGCGACTCCGAGTGCCGCTCCGGAGTCGAGGGCCAGCGACACCCCGCGCACCGCGGGCACCTCGCCCGCGGCGATCCGGTACGTCACCGACACGTCGTCGAGTTGGAGAAGACTCATGCGATCGCTCACGACGCCTTCCTGAGCCTGGGGTTGAGCACGGCCTCCAGAGCCCGCCCGACCAGCGTGAACGCCATGACGACGGCGAGGATGGCCAGGCCGGGGATGAGGATGTACCACCAGGCGCCCTGGGTGGCGGCGCCGTAGTCGTAGGAGCCGCGCAGCATCGTGCCCCACGAGGTCTTGTTGGAGCTGACACCGAGGAAGGCCAGCGTGGACTCCGTGACGATCGCGCTGGCGACCTCCAGCGTGGTGCTGGCCAGCAGCAGCGGCGCCACGTTCGGCAGCACGTGCCTGCTGGTGATGTGCCAGTGCCCGGCGCCGAGCGCCTTGGAGCGCTCGATGTACGGCCTGGCCTCCACGGCCAGCGTCTGGGCCCTGATCAGCCGGGCGGTCGAGGGCCAGGTGGTGATCCCGATCGCCATGATGATCGTGAACGTGCTGCCGCCCAGGATGGCCGCCAGCACCAGCGCCGTGACCAGCGAGGGCAGCACCAGGAACCAGTCGGTGATCCGCATGAGCACGGCGCTGAGCCAGCCGCGGAAGTGCCCCGCCGCGATGCCCACGACCATGCCGATCACGATGCTGACCAGCGCGGCCAGGAAGCCGATGAGCAGCGACGTGCGCGAGCCCCACCAGACCATCAGCAGGATCGACCGGCCCGACTCGTCCGTGCCGAATGGGAACGCAAGGCTCGGCCCGCTCCACTCCTCGCCGGGGGCGTCCACGACGCTGGTCACGTTCTCGTCGATGAACAGCGGCGCGGTGACCGCGAGCAGCACGGCGACGATCAGGACGGTCAGCCCGACGGCGCCGGCCCGGTGCCTGCGGAAGTCGGTCCAGAAGCGGCCCAGCGCCTGCCGCCTGCGGGTGGTGGCCACACTCGTCATGCCGACCTCACCCTCGGGTCGAGCACCCGGTAGACCACGTCGGCCAGCGTGTTCATGATGATCACCGCGACGGTGATCAACATGAACGTGCCCTGCATGAGCGTGAAGTCAGGCACCGAGATCGCCTCGTAGAAGAGCTGGCCGAGCCCCGGCCAGGTGTAGATCGTCTCCACGGTGACCGCGCCGCCGACCACGAAGCCGATGCGCATGAACACCAGCGTCACCGTGGGCAGCAGGGCGTTGGGCACGGCGTGCCGGCGGCGTACCTCGTCGTCGCGCAGGCCCTTGGCCCTGGCCACCGTCACGTAGTCCTGGCTGACCTCCTCCAGCAGCGACGAGCGCATGACCAGCAGGTATTGCGCGTAGATCACGGCCACCAGCGTCAGGCACGGCAGCACCATGTGCGAGGCCACGTCCAGCAGGTAAGCGAACCCGTCGGGCGCGTCCACGCTCTCGATGCCCCGGAAGGGCAGCACGCCCGGGATCGGCCCGACGCCGACGCCGAACACCATCATCAGCAGCAGCCCGAGCCAGAAGGTCGGCACCGACCACAGCACCAGCGACGTGCCGGTGGAGAAGCGGTCGAACCGGCCGCCGTGCCGCCACCCGGCCCGGGTGCCCTGCCAGATGCCGAGGCTGACCGCGATGACCAGCCCCGTGCCCGCCAGCAGCAGCGTCGGGCCGAAGCGCTCGCCGATCAGGTCGAGGACCGGCCGCTTGTACTCATACGACGTGCCGAGGTCGAGCCTCAGCGTGTTGCCCACGAAGTCGAAGAACTGGTTGATCAGCGGCTTGTCCAAGCCCAGCCGGTGGCGCTCCAGGTCGAGCTGGGCCGGGGTCATGTTGCGGCCCTGGGCCAGGTTGCGCACGGGATCGCCGGGCAACAGCCGGAACACGAAGAACGTGGCGACGATCACCATGGCGATGCTGAACAGCGCCCCGCCGGCCTTGGCCAACGCGTACTGCAGCGTGCCGCGGCGGGCGGGGCGCTCGTCACCAGGGCCCGCCGCCTGGACGGCGGGCTCTGCTGCTTCCAGGGGTGCTGTCATTCGCGATCGTCGGCGGCGCTCTTGCGCCGCCTGCTCAGGAGGAGCACCGCCAGTCCGACGACCACCACGGCGCCGACGATCCCGGCGATGAGGCCGGTGTTGGAGCCGCCTCCGCCGGCCGGGCCGCTGACCGCCGCGTCCTTGACGGTCACGGTGAAGAACGGCATGTAGCTGCTGCCGCCGTACAGCAGGCCCTTGTCCTCGGGGACCGGGGTGATGCTCGCGATCCGGTCCTTGCGGTAGGCCTCGAGGTCATTGTTGTAATAGATGGCGATGACCGGGGCGTCGGTGTAGAGCCGCTCCTGCATCTGCTTGAGGATCTCGATGCGCTTGGGCCGGTCCAGCTCCTTGAGCTGGTCCTGGTAGAGCTTCTCGAAGGTCTCGTCGCAGTAGAACGACTCGGTGCCGCCGCCCTCGCCGGACGGGGCCGGCCTGCGGCTGCACAGGTGCGTGGCCATGACCTCTTCGGGGTCGGGGTTGACCGACCAGCCGCTGATGGCGATGTCGAACAGGCCGGTGACGCCGGTCTCCTCGGTGAACTTGCTGGACTCCAGCTTCTTGGTGGTCAGCGTGATGCCGATCTCCTTGAAGAAGCCCGTCAGGTATTCGGCGAGCTTGTCCTCGATCGGGGTCTCGGTGTGGATGCTGAAGCGGAACTCCAGCTTGCGCTTGCCGTCGGGCATCGTACGGACGCCGTCGGGGCCCTTCTTGTAACCGGCGTCGTCGAGGATCTGGTTGGCCTTGGCCGGGTCGTAGGTGACCTTCTCCTCGCCGGTGGCCTCCCAGAAGAACTCCTTGTACATCGGCGGCACGATCGAGCCGTCGGCCGGCTGGGCCAGGCCGTTCTGCACCTCGGCGACCAGGCGGTCCTTGTCGATGGCGTAGTGCAGCGCCTGGCGCACCTTGGGGTCCTTCAGCGCGGGGTGGCCGTCGCCGACGGGCTTGTCGTCGGTGGTGGTGGCGCCGTGGTTGATCTGCAGGTACGCCGCGCGCCGGCCCTGGGTGTTCCAGGCGACGATGTTCGGGTCGTTCTGGACGGCCTCGTACTCCGGCGGGTTGAGCCGCCCGATCAGGTCGATGTCACCCGTCTTCAGGCTCGCGATGGCGGCCTGCGGGTTGGCGTAGAAGATGACCTGGAGCTCGTCGATCTTGGGCCTGCCCCGCCAGTAGTTGGGGTTGGCCTGCAGCTTGACGTACTGGTCCTTCTTGTGCTCGATCGCGATGTACGGGCCGCTGGTCACGGTCGGATACTTCTCGGCGTCGTAGTTGGCCATGTCGGTGACCGACTCCCAGACATGCTTGGGCATGATCGGGATCGGGTTCTCCAGCATGGACGCCTGCGGCGCCTTGAGCTTGATGGTCAGCTCCTGACCGCTGGCCGTGACGCTCTCGAAGTTCTCCACCGCCGGCCCGTTGGCCGTCTTGGCGGCCTCGTCCGTCATGATCTTGTTGAACGTCCAGGCGGCGTCCTCGGCCGTGATCGGCTGGCCGTCGGACCACTTGGCCTGCCGGATCTTGAACGTCCAGGTCAGCCCGTCCTCCGACGTGGTCCACGACTCGGCCAGGTCGGGGCTGGGCTGCAGGGTCTTCGAGTCGGCCACCGTCAGGAAGCCGTACATCCAGCGCTGGATCTGCGTCGACACGAGACGCACCGCCAGGAACGGGTTCATCGAGTCCATGGCCTGCGTGGCGCCGACACGAACGATCTTCTTCCCCGCCGCCGGGTTCTGCGCCAGGGCCGCGGTGGTGCCCTGACCTGCTACTAATAGCGCGACGCCCAATGCGACCAGGCGCGCGACCCACTTCCTCATAGTGCCTCACCTTCAGGCGGGGGGATTCCTGTGTAGAGAAAGGCACACCATACGGAGACCGCGTGTCAACGAGTCACGGAAAATTGTTTCATTCTCGTTTCCTTTCGCGGTGTAAATTTTCAGTCCCCTTGACCTTGCGAGCCTGCACGGTACCCCCACCCGGTATCGGCGCATACATCCCCCCGCACCGGTTAGGGGGAGAAGAGCACAGCCTGAAAGGGGGATCCCATGATGAACGGCAAGACCATCGCGTTCCTGGTCGCTCCGGAAGGGGTCGAGCAGGTGGAGCTCACCGAGCCGTGGAAGGCGGTCAAGCAGGCCGGCGGCACGCCGGTGCTCGTCTCCACCGCCGCCGGCCACGTCCGGGGGTTCAACCACCTGGACAAGGCCGACACCTTCGCCGTGGACGACACGGTGGACAACGCCGACCCGGCCGCCTTCGACGGCCTCATTCTGCCCGGGGGCGTCGCGAACCCGGACTTCCTGCGGATGGTGCCGCAGGCCGTACGGTTCGCCGGCGCCTTCTTCGAGCAGGGCAAGCCGGTCGCGGCCATCTGCCACGCGCCGTGGACCCTGGTCGAGGCGGACGTGGTGCGCGGCCGTACGCTGACGTCCTGGCCCAGCCTGCGAACCGACCTGCGCAACGCCGGGGCGACCTGGGTGGACCGGGAGGTCGTGGTGTGCACGAACGGGCCCAACATGCTCGTCACCAGCCGCAAGCCGGACGACCTCAAGGCCTTCTGCCAGGCCGCCACGGACGCGTTCGCGGCCTGACGCGAGCACTCGGGGGTGAGCGGGCCCCGACCGGGGCCCGTGCCCCCTGAACCCCATCCTCCGCCGGCGACGTGCCGCGCTGACGAGAACGAAACTCGCCTGTAACGCCTTGTCCCCTGGAAAGAAATGGTCTAGACGTAGACCAAATAGGAGCGTCCTCCGCGCCCCCCAGGGAGACCTCAATGACCACTGAAGAGGATTCCAGGCGACTGGCCGAGCTCGGCTACAAGCAGGAGCTGGCCCGCACCTGGAGTGGTTTCTCCAACTTCGCCATCTCGTTCTCGATCATCTCCATCCTCGCCGGCTGCTTCACCACCTTCGGACAGGCCTGGAACAACGGCGGCCCCATCGCCATCTCCTGGGGCTGGCCGCTCATCTCCCTGTTCATCCTGATCATCGGCTTCTGCATGTCGGAGCTGGTGTCGGCGTACCCGACGGCGGGCGGCATCTACTGGTGGGCCGCCAAGCTGGGCAGGCCGGTCCACGGCTGGTTCACCGGCTGGCTCAACCTGATCGGCCTCATCGCCGTCACCGCGTCGGTCGACTACGGGTGCGCCACGTTCCTCAACATCACTCTCAGCCGGGTGACCGACGGCCGATGGGAGGGGACGCTCTCCCAGGCTTTCCTGCTGTTCGTGATCGTCCTCGCGCTGCACGCCGTGATCAACATCTACAGCCACAAGCTCATCTCCCTGCTGCAGAACGTCTCGGTCTGGTGGCACGTGGCGGGCGCCGCGATCGTGGTCGCCATCCTGGTCTTCGTGCCGGACCAGCACCAGTCGCTCGGCTTCGTCTTCGGCGGCACGAACAACAGCTCCGGCTTCGGCGACGGCTCCGAGGGCCTGCCCTTCTGGCTGTACGTGCTGCCGCTCGGCTTCCTGCTCACCCAGTACACGATCACCGGCTTCGACGCCTGCGCGCACGTGTCGGAGGAGACGCAGGGCGCGGCGCGCAGCGCGGCCCGCGGGCTGTGGCAGTCGATCTTCTACTCGGCGATCGGCGGGTGGATCCTGCTGCTGTCGTTCCTGTTCGCGGCGACGAACGTGGACGCGCTCAACGAGGAGGCCGGGTTCGTCGGGGCCATCTTCGAGAGCGCGCTCACCTCCGGCTGGGCCACGGCGGTCTTCGCGATCTCCACGATCGGCCAGTTCTTCTGCGGGATGAGCTGCGTGACGTCGATGTCGCGGATGACGTACGCGTTCTCGCGCGACGGCGCGGTGCCCGGCTGGCGGTTGTGGAGCAAGGTCGACCGCAACCGCACCCCGGTCAACGCGATCGTCGCGGGCTGCGTGGCGGCCGCGCTGATCACACTGCCAGCCCTCTACGCCCCGCCCGGCCTGACCACCCCGGTCGCCTTCTACGCCGTCGTGTCGATCGCGGTCATCGGGCTCTACCTGGCGTTCCTCATCCCGATCTGGCTGCGGCTGCGGATGGGCGACGCCTTCCGGCCGGGGCCGTGGACCCTCGGCCGGAAATATCGGGTCCTGTGCTGGATCGCCTGCGTCGAGATCGTGATCGTCTCGATCTACTTCATCATGCCGTTCTCACCGGCCGGGGTGCCGGGCAGCCCCGACTTCACCTGGACGTCGGTCAACTACGCGCCGATCGCGGTGGGCGTCGTGCTGGTCGGCATCGCCCTGTGGTGGGCCCTGTCGGCCCGCCACTGGTTCACCGGCCCGCGCCGCACCATCGACGAGATCCCGGTCGCCTGACGCCTTCGGCTCATGGGGCACGGCCCCATGAGCCGCCGTCGGCCCCGTATCGGTCAGGAGGCCTCGAAAGCGGCGGCCACGGCCGCGCGGACCTCGTCCATGGTGGCCGCGCCCAGCTCACGCTTGAGCGAGGTCATGTCCACGTCGGGCATCCCGCAGGCGACGGCCCAGTCCCAGGGCGTCAGGTCGCCGTCCACGTTGAGCGCGAACCCGTGGCTCGTGACCCCCCTGCTCTGCCGCATCCCGATCGAGATGATCTTGCGTCCGCTCCCGCTGGTCCACACCCCGGTCAGCAGCTCGGAGCCCGGCGGCGTGTCCCGCCGCTCGGCCGGCAACCCCAGCTTGCCCAGCGCCTCGACCAGCCGCAGCTCCACCTCGCGCACGTAGTCGACGATCCCCTCGCCCTCGTCCAGCTTGACGATGAGGTAGCCGACGAGCTGTCCGGGCCCGTGGTAGGTGAGCTGGCCGCCCCGCCCGGTCTCCAGCACGGGGATGCCACGGGAGGGGTCGGGCAGGTGGGAGAGCGGGGTGCGGCGCCCGATGGTGTAGATGGACGGATGGCTGAGCAACCAGAGCGTGTCCGGCCGCTCGTCCCGTTGGCGCTGCCCGACGAGGTCGGTCATGCGCTCCATCGCCTTGTCGTATTCGACGAGCTCATCGCGGATGAGCGTCAGCGGCCTTGCCCTCATGACCTCGAGGATATGTCGCCCTCTGGAGAGCGACGGCACGGCCCCTCCCGCTCCGCCCGGCCGGACGGGGCCCGCTCGTCCCGGCACCGTGAATAATCTTGAATTCCCCCTTGAGGCGACGCGATATTAAAGACACCCATTTATCCAATTTGTCGCATGAATAATTCGCCCACCTCCGCCGACACATCAAACCGGACGAAAGCCAAATTCCGCGCTAGAATCGATAACTCCCCGGGCGGGGGGCGCATTCTTTCTCTGAGCTCGGGGAATACGAGCTAGGGATTTCTGGCGCCGCGGCCCCGGACCACTCTCGCAAATGATCGAGAGCGTGCCGCGGGAGGGGGAGTTCACATGACCAAGCATGAAGAGCGCCATGTCGGCAGGGCTCCGGCCATTCACGAGGTGCGGAAGGCCGAGCCGTACGAGCGCTACGTCGGAGGATCCCCCGAAGTCGAGCGGAAGATCTTCGAAAAGCTGGCCCGCGATCTCATGCTGGTCCAGCACAAGACCAAGGAGCGCAGCGGCGCCGCCGGCATCGATCGGGCCTTCCACGCCAAGGGCATCGTCGGGGTCGAGAACGCCCGGCTGAGGTTCCGCGATGACCTGCCGGAAGATCTGCGCACCGGATTCGCCCAGCCCGGCGCCGAATACCCGGCCGTGCTGCGGCTGTCCAACGCGAGCGGCGGTTACCAGCCGGACGCCGCACCCGACCTGCGTGGCGCGGCGCTACGGGTCGAGGTGGGGCCGGAGGAGACCCACGACCTGCTGATGACGAGCTATCCGGTCTCCCATGCCAAGAACGCGCGCGAGTTCGTGGTGTTCGCGCAGGCCATGGCGGGGGCCGACTCGACCCTGCGCAAGGGCGTCGCGTTCTTCGTCACGCTGCCCTGGAGGCTGGGCTGGTCCACCGCCACACGCATGCGGCGCAACGTGACCGCGGCGACCAGGCGGCCGGTGCGCAGCCTCGCGCTGGAGACCTACTGGAGCCGCGGCGCGATCATGTGGGGACCGGCCGGCCCGGTGCGCTACCGCCTCCGCCCCGCCGCGGGCACGCCGGCGGCGCCCCACCCGTCGCTGGGCGACCCCGACTACCTCGGGCACGAGTTCACCGCGCGGCTGGCCCGCGCGGAGGTCGTCTTCGACCTGTGCGTCCAGCGCTACGAGAACTCCCGGATCACGCCCATCGAGAACGGCGCGGCCGACTGGCGGGAGGCCGAGGCGCCCGTCATCCCGGTGGCCACGCTGACGATCCCGCACCAGGACCTCGACACCGCGCAGGCGCGCGCCACCGCGCTCCGGATCGACCAGCTCACCTTCGACCCCTGGCACACCACCGACGAGTTCCGCCCCCTCGGCAACCTCAACCGCGCCCGCAAGGCCGCCTACGAGGCCTCCAGCGCCCATCGCCACGGATATCGCTTCGCCGCGCCCACGCCCAAGCGCAACCTCGTCGCCGGCGAGCTGCTGGAGAAGGGGTTCGACGCCCTCAACCGGTGGCTGCCGTGGGACCGGCTGCCGACCTACCTCGGCCTGCTCAACGTCGACTCCATCCGGCACGTCCTGCGCCGGGACAACCTCATCGACACCGAGGTCCGCGAGTCCGTGCCGAAGGCCCGTCCGGTGGCCCCGCCCATCGACGAGCACCTGCGGGGCAGGCGCACCTACGACGGCACCTACAACGACCTGTCCGCGCCGCGGATGGGGGCGCTCGGCGCGGCCTTCGGCCGCAACCTCCCGCCGGTCCACCGGCCCGACCTCTTCGACACGCCCAACGCGCTGACCGTCAGCAGGCAGTTGCTCCACCGCGACACCTTCATCCCGGCCCGCTCGCTCAACATCCTCGCCGCCGCGTGGATCCAGTTCCAGGTGCGCGACTGGGTCGAGCACAAGCGCCACCCGGCGGGCGGCCGGAGCGTCGAGGTGCCGCTGCCGCCCGGCATGACCTGGGTCAACACGCCCGGGGGCACGGCCGAGGGAGTGATGCGGTTCGCCGCGGACGTGACCGCCGACGACACGGGAGCGCCGACCCTGTTCGCCAACTCCGCCTCCCACTGGTGGGACGGCTCGGAGGTCTACGGGGGAGACGAGACCGTCGCCAGGTCCATGCGCGAGCCGGACGGCGGCGCGGCGCTGCACCTGCCGGACGGCCACCTGGTGCCCGGCCCGGACGGCGTCCCGATCACCGGCTTCCGCGACAACTGGTGGCTCGGGCTCAGCGTCATGCACACCCTCTTCGCCCGCGAGCACAACGCCGTGTGCGCGGCCCTGCGCGGCGAATATCCGGGCATGGACGAGGACGCCGTCTACCACACGGCGCGGCTCGTCGTCTCGGCCCTCATCGCCAAGATCCACACGGTGGAGTGGACCCCCGCGATCCTCGCGACCGAGCTGATCGACATCGGGCTGACGGCCAACTGGTCGGGCCCGCCGCAAAACTGGCTGGCCCGCCTGGGCCTGTGGCTGGTCGACACCAACGCGCTCACCGGCATCCCCGAGACCATGCCCGACCACCACGGCGTTCCCTACTCGCTCACCGAGGACTTCGTCACCGTCTACCGGATGCACCCGCTCATCCCGGACGACTACCGGATCGCCGACCACCGATCCGACCGGACACTGGAGACCCTCGGATTCAACGACATCCAGGGCGCCGCCACCGAGCGCCTGATGCGCCGAGCCGGCCTGCCGAACTCTCTCTACTCGCTGGGCATCGCCCATCCCGGGGCGATCACCCTGCGTAACTTCCCGCGCGCGCTCCAGGCGTTCGAGCGGAGCGGGGAGATCATCGACCTGTCCGTGGTCGACCTCGTACGCACCCGCCGCCGCGGCGTGCCGCGCTACAACGACTTCCGCACCGGCCTGCACAAGCCGCGCCTGCGCGGCTTCGAGGACCTCACCTCCGACCCCGACACCCTGGCCCGGCTCAAGGACGTCTACCGGACGGTCGACGACATCGACACGATGGTCGGGCTCTACGCCGAAAATCCCCCCGAGCACTTCGGATTCAGCGACACGGCCTTCCGCATCTTCATCCTCATGGCCAGCCGGCGTCTGCAGAGCGACCGGTTCCTCACGGTCGACTTCCGCCCCGAGGTCTACACGCCCCTCGGGATGGACTGGATCGAGCGCAACGGGATGAAGAGCGTCATCCTGCGGCACTGCCCCGAGCTGGCGGGCTTCCTGCCACGCACGGCGAGCGCGTTCGCCCCCTGGCGCACGACCACGCCCGACCGGCAGGGCTGAGGGAGGCCGACATGTCCGTGGAGCCGGAGACCAGGCAGGAGGGGCTGGCGGACTTTCTCTCCAGACCGCTGATGGAGACCATCTGGCGGCGGCGGACCCACCGGGTCAGCCGTGGCGCCAACGTGCCCGCCGGGTCGATGAGCTATCGGTCGCCACATCAGCCGCTCCCGTTGACGGAGCTGGAGGAGGCGGTGCTCATCGCGCTCACCGGCTGCTCCGGCCTCACCATGCCGGACCGGCCGTTCGAGGACCCGCGCAACGGCGACCCCATCATGGCCAAGCCCAACCTCAACATGACGGGCCGTACGGCGGGCAGCCCCGACAACGCCCAGGGCACCCACTTCTTCATGATCAACGACACCGGCACCTACTTCCTGCGCAAGCTGGAGCCCGCCCCCGGCCTGCCCTTCGACGCGGACACGCTGGTCGAGCGGGCCCGCCAGGCCAAGGTCCAGGTGCTGCCGCACCGCCTCGACGTCGCCGAGGGAATGCGGGACTTCCCGGCCTACCTCGACTCCAACCGCTTCCTGTCCAACCTGCCGGGCACCACGATCTTCCTGCCCGTGATCGACCTCTCCCACCAGTACATCAACGCGCTGATGTACCTGCTCACCCAGCCGGAGGGGGCCAGGCCGACGCTCGTCGACGACCGCAACTTCTACCGGCCGGCGGGCGTGCGGAAGTGGGTGCGCGGCGGGTTCCTGAACGCCGGCCTCAAGCTGCCGCTCGGCGCCCTGGGGCCGATGCGCACCCAGATCGAGGCCGACCTGCTGGTACAGAACCTGATGCTGGCCGCCGACGCCATGGGGCTGGGCGCGTGGATCCACGCCACGATCCACCCGCAGATCATGCTGGGCGACCCGAAGTTCTCCCGGGCGTACGGCCGGATGCTCGGCTTCGACTTCGTCACGCCGCGCTTCCGCCTGCCCGACATCCTGCGCTGGCACGTCCCCCTGCCGAAATACGCCACCCTGCGCTCGCATCCGGTCGGGCTCCGGGTCGGCGGCGAGCACCTCGTCAAGGCCGCCTGCCCGCCCAACTACGCCTCCATGGAGGCGGCCGTCGAGAGCGTCGTCCGGGCGAAGTTCGGGCCGGGCGGCATCTACGGCGACGCGAAGACGTTCGCCGGCATCTACAAGGGCGACTTCGGGCAGCGCTATCTGGCCGAGGCCGGAGAATACGACCAGCAGGTGATCGACTGCGTACGCGACATCTGCGTCTACATCCACGCCACGCACGGACGGTTTCCCGCCCACGCCGACGCCATCCACGTGCCCGGCATCTGGCTGCAGACGCATCACGTCGAATCCGAATACTACGACCGGTTCTTCACCAACGGCACGACCGAGGCGCACGCCCGCCATTCCGCGCGGTGGCACGCGTAGCGACGGCATTTCCGGATCCTGACGCGCCGCGGCGGGATCCGGAAGGCGGCACGAACGATTCCGGGGGCTGGGAGCCGCCCGACCGGCGACTCCCTCACCAGTGACGCGCGGAAAGGTGCGATCATGAGAGTTTACGAAGCCATCGTCAAGGGGCTGGAAGACATCGGCGTGGAGGCCGCCTTCGGCGGCGCCGGGGAGAACGCCGCCGGCCTGATGCTGGCGCTGGAGGACTCACGGCAGATCCGGCCCATCATCACCCGGCACGAGCAGGCCGCGGCGTTCATGGCCTGCGGCTACGCGATGTACACCGACAAGCTGGGCGTCTGCTTCGCCACGGCCGGGCCCGGGGCGTTCAACCTGTTCTCCGGGCTGGCCGTGGCGCTGTCCGACTCCTACCCGGTGCTGGCCATCTCGGGATACGCCAACAGGAAGTGGCAGGGCTGGGGCTCACTCAACGAGACCTCGGGCCTGAGCAGGACACCCGACTCGCAGGCCATGTTCGCGGCCACGACCAAGAAGTCCTTCCTGCTGGAGAACGCCGCCGACACCTGGAACGTGCTGGAGGAGGCGGTCAACATCGCCTTCGAGGGGCGGCCGGGGCCGGTGCACATCCACGTTCCCGGGGACCTGACCGAGCGCGGCATCGACGTCGAGGAGGAGCGGCGCATCCGGCTCGCCGTCCCCTCGGTGCTGCCCGACCAGGCGCGAGTGGAGGAGATCGCCTCGGTGCTGGCCGAGGCCCTCGCGAACGGCAGGCGCGTCGTGGCGCTGGTCGGCTTCGGCGCCATCCGCAGCGGCGCGGGCGCGGAGATCAGGCGGTTGATCGAGCGGCTCCAGATCCCGCTGCTGACCACGCTCGACGGCAAGGGCATCGTGTCGGAGGGCCACCCGCTCTCGGTGGGCGTCTTCGCCGACAGCGGCCACGCCAGCGCCTGGAAGGCCTTCCGCGAGGCCGACGTCGTGCTGTGCATCGGCAACTCACTCAACCAGCACGCCACGTTCAACTACCGCAGGGACCTGTTCAACGGCAAGACGCTCATCTACGTGAACATCTCCGAGATCGAGTTCCACAAGGCGTACAAACCTCACCACACGCTCCTGTCGGACGCCCGCCCGGCGGTGGCGGCCCTGGTGGACGCGCTGGAGAAGCGGGTCGGCGAGGTCGCGCCCGCCGTGGTCGACGGCCGGGACTACGAGGCCAGGAACATCGTCCATCTCACCGGGAAGATCCACCCAGGAGAGCTCGCACAGGCGATCGGGCGGATGCTGCCTGAACGCGCGATCCTGCTCGCCGACGCCGGCGCGCACCTGGCGTGGCTCGGCTACTACGTGGAGCTCGAAGAGGGCCAGAACTTCCGCAAGGCCGGCTCGTTCGGGCCGATGGCCGGGCACGTCAACGGCGCGCTCGGGGTGAAGGTCGCGCATCCTGACCGCACGGTCGTGGTCGGCTGTGGCGACGGGTGCTACTCCCTGTCCGGCTTCGAGCTGATGACCGCCGTCGAGCATGACCTGCCCGTCATCTGGGTCATCTTCGACGACGAGGAATTCAAGCTGATCAAGCTCTACCAGCTCTCGGAATACATGGAGAGCGGGCTCGTCGAGTTCCAGAACCCGGACTTCGCCGCGTACGCGCGGGCGTGCGGCGCGGACGGCTACCGGGTGGAGACGCTGGAGGAGTTCGAGGCCGCGTTCCGCAACGCGCTGGGCTCCGGCCGGCCCACGATCATCGACGCCCGGATCACCCGATGGGCCGTCCCGCACTACAGCCCCTCGCCGGACGGCGTGATCGCCGGCCTGGTCGAGACCATCGAAAAGCGCCTCCGCTGCGACTGATCCGCGCGGCCCGGGTGGGGCGGCGCCAAGCCGCCCCGCACCGGCAAGCCCCTTAGGCCGCCTTGTGTCCCGACGGCTCGTTCGGGATCAGGATCCACATGATGACGTAGACGACCCAGAGCGGTCCGGGAATGAGCGACAAGAGCGCCCAGAGGATCCGGACCAGCGTGGGCGGCAGGCCCAGCTTGTCGGCGATGCCCCCGCAGACTCCCGCCAGGATCCTGTGCTCTCGTGAGCGGTACATGATGTCCCCTCCGTGTGGTTTCCAGCTACCTGTAGGAACGGGTGGCCGGGCCGTGGAACTCCCGTCAGGAACCCTGAGAAAACCCTGTAAGGGTCAGCCACTCATGTGCCATGCCCAGATGTCGGCTGGTCAGTCCACTTCTCGGGTCGACGTGGATGAGCAGGAAGTCCGTCAAACCCCGATGGACCCTGAGATACTCCTCGTCTTCCGCCCACACCTGGTCGTCGAACCACACGAACGGCCGCCGCCCCGCATACGCCGCCACGTGCGGGGTCTTGAACGTCTCCCCGAACTCGCTGGGATCCTCCGGTCTCATGGGGATGACGGGCAGCGCGGGCAGGCCGATCCTGGGAGCGATCCAATCGTTGGCGTGCTCCTCCCAGGTGGTCGCCCACACCAGCTCCGACCCGGTCGTGAGGGCCAGGTCGAGCAGCCGGCGGCCGTGCCAGGGGTTGAGGTGCACCGTGTACACCTCGGTGCCGATCGTGCACCGGTAGGGCCGGAAGTCGGGGCCGGGCCGACTCATCGGGTTGAGCACGCCGTCCACGTCGATCAGCAGCAGAGGTTTCATCCGGCCCGGTGTTCCTGCGGGCTGACACCGCGTACGCGCTTGAAGGCCGCGCTGAGCGCGAACGGGCTGCCGTACCCGACCTTCCTGGCCACCGAGCCTATCGTGGCGTCCGGCTCCCGCAGCAGGTCGGCGGCCAGCGCCAGACGCCAGTCGGTGAGGAAGGACATCGGCGGCTCCCCGACCGAGCGGAGCAGGAAGGCGCCGTGGGCTCGCGGACCGTCGAGAAGCGCCGCGAGCTGGTCCATGGGTTAGACGATTGCATATGCGATTGCGCTTCTCAACCATGGAGCGTCTTGCCGTTATGACGGCTTACTGGATACATGACGATTTTGGTGCTGGGCGGCACCGGCAAGACCGGCCGCCGTATCGTTGACCGACTCACCGCGCTCGACGTCCCCGTACGCGTCGGGTCCCGCTCCGCCACCCCGGCCTTCGCCTGGGACGACCGCTCCACGTGGCCGGACGTCCTCGACGGCGCCACGGCCGCCTACCTCTCCTACTACCCGGACCTGGCCATGCCGGGCGCGTACGACGACATCAAGGCGTTCACCGAGCTGGCCCTGGACAAGGGCGTACGCCGGCTGGTCCTGCTGTCCGGCCGGGGCGAGCCGGAGGCGCAGGCGAGCGAGCGCACGATCCAGGAATCCGGGGCCGAGTGGACGATCCTCCGCTGTAGCTGGTTCATGCAGAACTTCAGTGAGGGCCACCTGCTCGACCAGGTCCTCGAAGGCGTCATCGCGATCCCCGCCGCTGACGTGCCGGAGCCGTTCCTGGACGTGGACGACATCGCCGACGCGGCCGTGGCCGCGCTCACCCAGCCGGGCCACGGGGGGAAGCTGTACGAGCTGACCGGCCCGAGACTGCTGACGTTCGCCGAAGTGGCGCGGGAGCTGTCCGAAGCCACCGGCAGGCAGATCGTCAGCCTGCAGGTGACCCGGGAGGAGTTCGTGGCCGCCGCCGTCGCGGCCGGGGCCCTGCGGGAGGAGGCCGAGGGCCTGGCGGAGATGTTCACCGACATCCTCGACGGCCGCAACGCCCACCTGAACGACGGCGTGCACGAGGCGCTCGGCCGGCCCGCGCGCGACTTCACCGACTTCGCCAGGGCCAACGCCAAGACCTGGACCCCCTAGGGAGCGGCCGCCTGGTCGTGCTCGTACCACCCGGAGCACGATCACCGTGCCGGCGGCACCCTCACGCCGGTCCCAGGTCCGCCCCCGCGTAGACGTGCCCGTCCCCGGACGCCTCAGCCATCAACGCGAACGACGTACACCCATCGGGCGGCGCCTGCTCGCCGTACTGACGGCCGCACTCGCGCGGAGGCCCGGAGATCTCGACGAGGGGAAGGGACATGGTGCTCAATGTTTCTCCTTGGACCGGCCGGCATGGACGGGCGCCCGGCCTGTCGCGGTCGTTTCCAGGAAAGAGATACCTGTTCCGCTTTCACCCCGCCTGACCTGCCCACCCCCACCCCCAACCGACTCGAACGCCGCACGCCGGGCAACCGTCGGGCCCCGTTTCCGCTAGCCTCACCCTCGTCACTCGGGCGTACTCGGAAGGTGTACTCGTGATCGGCTGGCTAGAAGCGGTGGTCCTGGGGTTGATCCAGGGGCTCACGGAGTTCCTGCCCATCTCCTCCAGCGCCCACATCCGGGTGGTCTCCGCTTTCGTCGGCTGGGAGGATCCGGGGGCGGCGTTCACGGCGGTCATCCAGCTCGGCACGGAGACGGCCGTACTGATCTACTTCCGCCAGGAGATCTGGGACATCATCTCCACCTGGACCCGCTCGTTGTTCATCAAGGAGCTGCGCCAGCACTGGGCCGCGCGCATGGGCTGGTTCATCATCGTCGGCTCGCTGCCCATCGGCGTGCTGGGACTGGTGCTGAAAGACCAGATCGAGACCGTCTTCCGCGACCTGCGGCTGGTGGGCACGACCCTGATCGTCTTCGGCTGCATCCTGTGGTTCGCCGACCGCACGGCCCGCAACAAGCTCACGCTCGAAAAGCACCTGAGCTTCCCGCACGCCATCGTGTACGGCTTCGCCCAGTCGCTCGCCCTGATCCCCGGCGTCTCCCGCTCGGGCGGCACCATCACGGCCGGCCTGCTGCTCGACTACCGCCGTGAGGACGCCGCCAAATACTCCTTCCTGCTGGCCATCCCCGCCGTGCTGTCCTCGGGCCTGCTGGAGCTGACCCAGATCGGCGAGGGCCCGGCCCCCGACTGGGGCCCGACGATCCTGGCCACGATCATCTCCTTCATCGTCGGCTACGCGGCGGTCGCCTGGTTCCTCCGCTTCATCAGCCACCACCGCTTCACCGGCTTCGTGATCTACCGCATCGTCCTGGGCTTCTTCGTCATCCTCGCGGTAACCGCCGACTGGATCCCCCACCAGGGCTGAGGCCGGACCGGGGCCAGGTCCGCCCCGCGTCTACCCGGCGGGTACGCGTTCCTGCGTGGGGACCCTGGCCGGCCGGTAGGTGGCCAGGGTGAACAGCAGTGACAGCAGGCCGAGGCCGGTGGCCAGGACGATCACGCCTGCCCGGCCGTACCAGTCGAGGGCCGCGCCGCCCGCGAGCCCCGCCACGAACAGGCCGATGTACTGTGCGGACGACAGCAGCCCCAGCCCGATCGGTACGTTGCCGGGCACCTCCGCGACCGTCCTGACCTGCTGTGCGGGCGCCACCAGCCAGCCGAGCCCGCCCCACAGGAACGCCCACACCAGGGCGATCGGCAGCGACAGGTTCGCCACCGGGATGAGGGCCATGAACACCGTGGCCGCGGCCAGGCCGATCAGCACCATCCGCCGTGGCCCGTACGTGTCGGTGAAGCGCCCGCCGAGCTGGTTGCCCACGATGCCGCCGATCCCCCACGCCCACAGCAGCGCGGGCAGCGGCAGGTCGAACAGCGACCCGATGTAGGTGTAGGCGGCGAACCCGCCCCCGAACATCAGCAACTGCGTCACCAGCACCGCCAGCATCCGCCGGTCACCCAGCGGCGCGAACCGCTCGCGCAGCCGCCCCGACATCTGGACCCGCACCTCGGGCACCATGGCCGCGACCCCGGCGAACCCGACCACGCCGAGCCCCACCACCAGCCAGATCGTCGCCCGCCACCCGGAGGCCGAGCCCAGCCAGGTCCCCACCGGCACCCCGATCGCCGACGACACGGACAACCCGCCCATCACCAGCGCCAGCGCGCGCCCCCGGTGATCGGGCGAGGTCAGCGCGGTCGCCACTCCCGACGCGGTGGGCGTGAACATGGCCGCTCCCGCCGCCGCGATCACCCGGGTCGCCATGACCAGCGGGTACGTCGGCGCCAGCGCCGTCAGGACGTTACCCACCACGAACACGCCCAGGGCCAGCAGCAACAGGTTCCGCCTCGACAGGCGCGCGGTCACGGCGGCGAGCAAGGGGGACAACACCGCGTACGCCAGCGCGAACACGGTCATCAACTGCCCGGCCGCGGACGTGGAGATCCGCAGATCCGCGGAGATGGGGGCCAGCAGCCCAGCCGTCACGAACATCCCGGTGCCGACAGCGAAATTTCCGGCAGCGAGAGGGTAGAGCCGCGAACTCATGGAGCCTCCGTCAAAGGTTGGACGCTCATCAAACTGTCGCATGGTTGGATTATTGTCAAACAATGGGACGGAGGTAGGGTGCTACGTATGCGCCTGCTACCGCACCCCGCCACGGAGGACATCGAGCTCACGGAGGTCCTGCGGGCGTTGGCCGATCCCGTGCGCCTGGAGATCGTCGCGCGGCTTTCCGCGTGCGGCGAGATGACGTGTGGGAACGCGGGCGACCACCTCGGCGTGCACAAGTCGACCGCCTCGCACCACTACCGGACGCTGCGCGCGGCCGGAGTGATCGTCTCCAAGCAGGAGGGCAGGATCATCTACATCAGCCTGCGCCGCGACGACCTCGACGCCCGCTTCCCCGGCCTGCTCGACTCGATCCTGGCGGCCACCCACCCGACCGCCGGAGCCCTGGCGCCGCTCTGACCCGCCGGATTCCTCTGTCTGATGCCCGACGACCTGATGCCCGACGGCCTGATGCCCGACGACGCCCTGCCTGGCGCCCGCCAGCCAGGAAATCCCCGGCCTGGGAGCTCCCGGCCTGGGGAGTCCCGGCCTGGGGAGACGCTGCCGATTCACCAGGTCCTGCCCGAGTTGCTCGACGTGCTCCACCGGCACGGCACGGCGGTGCTGACCGCCCCGCCCGGCACCGGCAAGACGACGGTCGTGCCGCTCGCCCTGGCCGAGGCCGGGATGCGCGTGCTGGTGGCCGAGCCGCGCCGGCTGGCCGTACGCGCCGCGGCCCGGCGGATGGGCGTGAGCTACAGCATCCGCGGCGAACACCACACCGGCGCGAACCCCATGGTCGAGGTCGTCACCACCGGCGTGCTCCTGCAACGCCTCCAGCGGGACCAGGAGCTGGCCGGGGTGGACGCGGTGATGCTCGACGAGTGCCATGAGCGCCACCTGGACGCGGACACGGCGCTGGCGTTCCTGCTCGACGTACGCGACACACTCCGCCCCGACCTGCGCCTGCTGGCCACCTCCGCCACCGCCGACGCCGAGCCCTGGTCCCGCCTGCTCGGCGGCCCCGTCGTGGCGACGACCGGCGCGACGCATCCCGTGGAGACGATCTGGGCCCCGCCCGCCCGTCCGGTCGCCCCACCGCACGGCCTGCGGGTCGATCCCGCGTTGCTGTCCCACGTGGCCTCGGTGGTACGCCACGCGCTCGCGGAACGCGACGGCGACGTGCTGTGCTTCCTGCCGGGCGTGGGCGAGATCGCCAAGGTGGCGGGCATGCTGGCGGGGACCGTGGAGGTGCTCCAGGTCCACGGTCAGGCCCCGGCCCACGTCCAGGATGCCGTGCTGGCCCCCGGCGCGGCCCGCCGGGTGGTGCTGGCCACGTCGGTGGCCGAGTCCAGCCTGACCGTCCCCGGGGTCCGCGTGGTGGTGGACTCCGGGCTGGCCCGCGAGCCGCGTACCGACCACGCCCGCGGCCTCGGCTCGCTCACCACGGTCAGGGTCTCCAAGGCGGCGGCCGGCCAGCGCGCGGGCCGGGCGGGCAGGCAGGCGCCGGGCACGGTCTACCGCTGCTGGTCCGCCGCCGAGCACGAGCGCCTGGCCGACCACACCCGACCGGAGATCGCGCTCGCGGACCTGACCGGGTTCGCGTTGCAGGCGGCCTGCTGGGGCGTGCCGGACGCCGCGGACCTGGCCCTGCTGGACCCGCCGCCGGCCGCCGCGATGTCCGCCGCCACCCGTACCCTGCGGGACCTCGGCGCGCTGGACTCCTCCCGGGTGACCGGGCGCGGGCGGCGGATGGCGCTCGCGGGCGTGCACCCCCGCCTGGCCCGGGCCCTGCTGGACCTCGGCCCGCGGGCCGCCGAGGTGGTGGCCCTGCTGTCGGAGCAACTGCCTCGGGACGCGGGCGACGACCTGGTGGAGGTCTGGCGTACGGCCCGCCGCGGCGGCACCGGCTTCGCGGCCCGCTGGCGCCAGGAGACCAACCGCCTGCGCCGCACCGCCCTCCAGGACCGCGACCAAAAGCCCCTCCAAGACCGCGAACGAAAGCCCCGTCAGGGCCACGACCAAAGGCCCGTCCAGGGCCGGGAGCACAGCCAGCCCCGGCCGGACGACGGACGGGACAGGACGGACGATGCCCTGGCCGGGATGGTCGTGGCGCTGGCGTTCCCCGAGCGGGTGGCCCGGCGGCGCGGCGGCGGCTACCTGATGGCCTCCGGCACCCAGGCCCAGCTCGCCGACGGCGCCAAGCTGCGGACGGCGGACTGGCTGGCCATCGCCGTGGCGGACCGGCCGGCGGGGTCGGCCTCGGCCCGGATCAGGCAGGCCGTCGCCATCGACGAGGAGACCGCCAGGCTGGCCCACCCGGTCACCACCGAGGACGAGATCGCCTGGCGTGTCCCCCCGGGCGAGCGCCGCGGCGACGTGTCCGCCCGCCGGGTCGAGCGGCTCGGCGCGATCGAGCTGTCCGCCACCCCGCTCAAGGACGCCGACGTACGCCCGGCCATCCTGTACGGCCTGCGCACCGAAGACATCCTGACCTGGACGAAGCAGGCCAAGGACCTCAAAGCCCGGCTGGCCTTCTGCCACCGCGCGCTCGGCGACCCCTGGCCCTCGATGGACTCTCTCGTCGGCCTGGCCGACCAGTGGCTGGAGCCGGAGTTGTCGCGCGCCCGCCGCCGGGCCGACCTGGAGCGCATCGACGTGGCCGGCGCGCTCCGGCGGCTGATCCCGTGGAGCGAGCGCCTGGACAGAACCGCCCCGGAGCGCATCGAGGTGCCCAGCGGCTCCCACATCCGCCTGGACTACACGAACGAGCAGCCGGTGCTGGCGGTGAAGCTCCAGGAGCTGTTCGGCTGGGTGGAGACGCCCGAGATCGCCGGCGTGCCGGTGCTGGTGCACCTGCTCTCCCCCGCGGGCAGGCCGGTGGCCGTGACCGCGGACCTGGCGTCGTTCTGGCGTGACGGCTACCGTTCCGTACGCGCGGAGCTGCGCGGCCGCTACCCCAAGCACCCCTGGCCGGAGAACCCCCTGACCGCCCAGCCCACCCGCCGCACGAAGCCGAGAACCCCCTGACGGCCCACCCGCCGTGTAAGAGCGGCACCATCAACCGCGTCGCGTGAAACGGAGCCAGTGATGATCGCCGAGGCGGCCCGCAACAACGCCGAGTGGTGTGACCTGATGTGCCGCACGCACGGGACTCCCGGCACATTCACCGACCTGACCTGGACGAACCCCGCCAGAACCCCGCCCCTCTACCCCGACGCCGTCACCCTCTCCCCCGCCGCGACCGCGGCGGACGTGCTGAACCGCATCGACCAAGCCTCCGGCGCCTCGGTCAAGGACAGCTTCGCCACACTCGACCTGCCGGGCTTCGACGTGCTGTTCGAGGCGACCTGGATCCACCACCCCGCCCCGGGAGGCACGCCGGCACCGGCGGCCACGGGCGACCCGATCACCTGGGAGGTCGTCGAGGACGCGGCCGCCCTGCGCGCCTGGGAGGAGGCGTGCTTCTCCGGCGGGATGCGGGACCTGTTCCTGCCGGGGCTGCTCGCCGAAGCCACACCGCTGTGCGGCCGGATCGAGGGCGACATCGTGTGCGGCTCGATGCTGAACGCGAGCGGCCGGGTCGTCGGCGTCTCCAACGTCCACGCCTCGGGCTGCGACCTGGACGCCGCCTGGTCCGGCACCGTGGCGCTGGCGGCCGGCCTGTTCCCCGGCCGCCCGCTGGTCGGCTACGAGACGGACCCGGAACCGGCCATGAAGCAGGGCTTCGCCACGATCGGCCCCCTGCGCGTGTGGCTCCGCTCATAAGCGGGTGCCCCCGGCTGTGAGAGATCGTTCAGATGCTCGCCACGAAGTGTGAAAACCTGCACACTCTAGTCATGTTGTGGGCAGGCAGGTCCGCTGTCGAGATCGCCACGGCCGTCCGGCGGGGCGAGGTGACCGCCGTGACCGTGGTCGAGGAGCATCTTCACGCCATCTCGGAGCGGGATTCAGGGATCGGGGCGTTCCGGCTGGTCAGAGGACAGGCCGTGGACGAGGCGCACGCCCTGCGGAAGCGACGCGACCTGGCGGAGCTGCCCCTGGCCGGCGTACCCGTGGCGGTGAAGGACAACCTGGAGGTCGAGGGCGAGGCCACCCGCGGCGGCTCGGCCGCCACCGCCGGCACGCCCGCGCGGAAGGACCACGAGACGGTGGCGCGGCTGCGCGCCGCCGGCGCGGTGGTCGTCGGCCTCACCAACCTGCCCGAGCTGGGGCTGGTCGCGTTCGGCGACAGCCCGTACGGCATCGTCCGCAACCCCTGGGACCCCGCGCGCACACCCGGCGGCTCGTCGTCCGGCAGCGCCGCGGCCGTGGCGGCGGGCATGGTGCCGCTCGCGCTGGGCAACGACGGCATGGGCTCGCTGCGCATCCCGGCGGCCTGCTGCGGCGTGCTGGCCATCAAACCCGGCACCGGCCTGGTCCCGGCCCCGACCGACGACTGGGACCAGTTGGCCGAGAACGGCCCGATGGCCAGGACGGCGGCCGACCTGGCGCTGGCGCTGTCCGTACTGGCCTCCGACCCGGCGCTGGCGGAGGCGTGGCGGAGCGGCCGGCGGGTAGAGCCGCGCCCGGCCATGTTGCGCTCGGTCTGGGCGGACGACGACGAGGTGTGGGAGCCGCGTCCGCCGCCCGGCGGCCCGGAGCCGTTCGACCTGCGGGTGGCCTACGTGCCTCAGCCGCTGCCCGCCGGCCTGCCCATGGACAGGGAGTTCCAGGCCGCGGTGCGCGCGGCCGCGGAGACGCTGCGGCTGGCCGGTCACACGATCGTCGAGCACGGCCGCAGGCTGCCCGCCTGGCTCGGCCCCGCCGCGGTCGCCGCCTGGCTCGCCCAGGCCGCGAGCTCGGTTCGGGGCCTGCCCGCGGGCCGGCTCGAACGCCGCTCACGCGGGCTGGGACGCGCGGGGAGGGTGCTCGGCGCGCTCAAGCTGGACGGCGCCCGCGGCCGGGAACGCTGGCGCGCGTTCGGCGCCGACCAGTGGTTCGGCGACGCCGACGCGCTGATCACACCGGCCCTGGCGGCCATCCCGCCCAGGGCCGAGCGCTGGGGCGAGCGCGGCTTCCTGCACAACGCCCTGACCAACATCCGGTACGCCCCCGCCACCGGAGCCTGGAACATGTGCGGCTGGCCCGCGATCACCGTCCCCATGGCCACGCACTCCAGCGCGTTGCCCATCGGCGTGCAGCTCATCGCCCCGCCCGGCGGCGAGCCCCACCTGCTCGGCCTGGCCGCCCAGCTCCAGGACGCCCATCCGCCACTGCGCCCGCCGGGGTTCTCGTTCTGAGACTCCAGCCATAACCGAGGCTTCTAGCTTCCAGTAGGACTATCTCTTTGACGTATGGGAGGCCTGGCCGACACGCTGGAAAGGTGCTACTGGACAAAACCCACCCTGATTACGACGGCGAGCGCGCCGGTTTCCAGCTCCTCGACCCGTACGAACCGGATCTGATCGTCCCCGCCGGGACCCCCCACGACGTGCGCCTGGCCGTGGCCCGCGCCGCCGACGCCGGCCTGCCCGTCGCCGTCCAGGCCACCGGCCACGGCCTGCCCCGCACCACCCCCGGCGGCCTGCTCATCACCACGGGCAGGATGAACGGCGTCACCGTCGACCCCGCCACCGCCACCGCCAGAATCGAGGCCGGCACGCGCTGGGAGCAGGTCATCGAGGCGGCGGCCCGCCACCGCCTGGCCCCGCTGTCCGGCTCCTCCCCGGCCGTCGGCGCGGTCTCCTACACCCTCGGCGGCGGCATCGGCCTGCTGGCCAGGCGCCACGGCTACGCCGCCGACCAGGTCAGGGCCATCGACGTGGTGACCGCCGACGCCCGTTCCCGTCACGTCACCCCCGAGAGCGACCCCGACCTGTACTGGGCGCTGGCCGGCGGGCGGGGCAGCTTCGGCGTGGTGACCGCGCTGGAGATCGGCCTCGTCCCGGTCGAGCGCCTGTTCGGTGGCGGCCTCTACTTCGACACCGGCCTCGTGGCGGACGCCCTGCGCACCTGGGCGGACTGGACGGCCGCGCTGCCGGAGGAGATGACGTCGTCGATCGCGATCATCCCCTTCCCGGACCGGCCGCAGGTGCCCGCCCCGTTCCGCGGCCGCCGGGTGGCGCACATCCGCATCGCGTACGCGGGCGAGCCGGAGGAGGGCGCGACCCTGGTACGCCCGTTGCGCGCGATCGGTCCCCGGCTGGTGGACACGGTGGCCGAGATGCCCTACACCGCCTCGGACACCATCCACAACGATCCCACGCACCCGGCCGGGTACTTCGCCACACACTCCCTGCTGCGCGAGCTGCCGCCGGCCTCCCTGGACGTGCTGCTCGGCGCGGACGACAGCGTGGTCGAGCTCCGCCACCTCGGCGGCGCGCTGTCGAAGCCGCAGTCGCACCCCAACTCGGTCGGCAACCGGGACGCGCTCTACTTCGCGGGCCTGCTGACCCCCGGCCTCGCGCCCGGCACCGACACGCGGCCGCTGCGCCTCGCGCACGACCAGGTCAGGCGGGCGCTGACCCCGTGGGCCACCGGCGGCCGGGTGCTCAACTTCCTCTATGGCGAGAACGCCACACCGGAGGAGGTGCGCAGAGCCTACGAGCCCGCCGACCTCGAACGCCTGATCACGCTCAAGGCCCAGTGGGACCCCACGCACCTCTTCCGGGCCCAGCCCGCCTGATCGGGACGCTCAGATGCCGACCGGGTGCCAGACCGTCTTGGTCTCCAGGAACCTGGTCATCCGGCCGGTCCCCGGGTCGGCCGTCCAGTCGTCCGACGCGGCCGGCCGCAGGACCCGCTTGAGGTTCTCCGCCGCCTCCTGCTCGCACCGCAACGCCAGGTCCGCGTCCCCGACCCCGGTCAGGTCGAGCCCGTTGACGTCCATGTGCGCCGCCAGCCAGGGCGCCAGCTCGGCCTGCCGCCCGGTGAGCACGTTGACCACCCCGCCGGGCAGGTCGGAGGTCGCCAGCACCTCGGCCAGCGTGATCGCGGCCAGCGGCGCCGGCTCGGAGGCGACCACGACGCAGGTGTTGCCGGTGACGATCACCGGCGCAACCACGGACACCAGCCCGAGCAGCGGATCGGCGGGCGCCACCACGGCCACCACGCCGGTCGGCTCGGGCGAGGACAGGTTGAAGTACGGGCCCGCCACCGGATTGGCCGCCCCGTGCACGGCCGCGATCTTGTCCGACCACCCCGCGTACCAGACCAGCCGGTCCACCGTGGCGTCCACCTGCTCCAGCGCCGCCCGCTTGCCGCCGCCGAGCTCCTCGGCGAACTGGGCGCGCCGCCCCTCCAGCATCTCGGCGACCCGGTAGATCACCTGCCCCCGGTTGTAGGGGGTGGCGCCCGACCAGCCGGGGAACGCCTTGCGCGCGGCCACCACGGCGTCGCGGACGTCCTTGCGAGACGCCTGCGAGGCGTTGGCCAGGAATTCGCCCTTGGACGAGGTCACGGGGTAGGACCTCCCGCTCTCGGAGCGCGGGAACGCCCCGCCGATATACAGCTTGTAGGTCTTTCTGACGGACAACCTACTCATCGCCCCGTCCTCTCCACGTGGACTCCTGCGTCATCTCGACCGGCACGAAGACCTGCCCGCACCGGCTCACGCCGCAGCGGTGCGCGTACCAGCCCTGGCGGACGGGCCGTCCGGCCCGGGCGAAGGCATGGCCGCGGGTGGCCTGCGCCCGCCGTCCCCGGCGGCGGGTCCGGAGCTGCTCACACATCGAGACATGCCACCGGCCCGAGCCATCTCCTCGCTCAGACATCGAGGTACGCCTCCAATCCGAGCAATCCGCCCTCGCGGCCGTAGCCGGACTCCTTGTAGCCGCCGAACGGGGAAGCCGGGTCGAACTTGTTGAACGTGTTGGCCCACACCACCCCGGCCCGCAGCTTGTCGGCCATCCACAGGATGCGCGAGCCCTTCTCGGTCCAGATCCCGGCCGACAGCCCGTACGGGGTGTTGTTGGCCTTCTCCACCGCCTCGGCCGGGGTGCGGAAGGTCAGCACCGACAGCACCGGCCCGAAGATCTCCTCCGTGGCGATCCGATGCGACTGCGCCACCTGCGTGAACACCGTCGGCGGGAACCAGAAGCCCTTGCTCGGCAGCTCGCACGCCGGGGACCAGCGCTGCGCGCCCTCACTCTCGCCGAGGTCGGACAGCTCGCGGATCTTCGCCAGTTGGGCGGCGGAGTTGATCGCGCCGATGTCGGTGTTCTTGTCCAGCGGGTCACCGAGCCGGAGCGTGCCGAGCCGCCGCTTGAGCGCGTCGAGCAGCTCCTCCTGGACCGACTCCTGCACCAGCAGCCGGGACCCGGCGCAGCACACGTGGCCCTGGTTGAAGAAGATGCCGTTGACGATGCCCTCAACCGCCTGGTCGATGGCGGCGTCGTCGAAGACGATGTTGGCCGCCTTGCCGCCCAGCTCCAGGGTGAGCTTCTTGCCGGTGCCCGCCACCGCCCGCGCGATGAGCCGGCCGACCTCGGTCGAGCCGGTGAAGGCCACCTTGTTCACGTCGGGGTGGGCCACCACCGCCGCGCCGGTCTCGCCCGCGCCGGTGACGATGTTGACCACCCCGGGCGGCAGATCGGCCTGCCGGCAGATGTCGGCGAACAGCAGCGCCGTCAGCGGCGTGGTCTCGGCCGGCTTGAGCACCACCGTGTTGCCGCAGGCCAGCGCCGGGGCGATCTTCCAGGCCAGCATCATCAGCGGGAAGTTCCACGGGATCACCTGCCCCGCCACGCCCAGCGGCCTGTCACCGCTGTGCCCACCTGTCGTCCTCCGGCCGAACCCAGCATAGGCGAGCTTGTCGGCCCAGCCCGCGTAGTAGAAGAAGTGCGCCGCCACCAGCGGCAGGTCCACGTCGCGCGCCTCCCGGATCGGCTTGCCGTTGTCCAGCGACTCCAGCACGGCCAGCTCGCGGGAGCGCTCCTGGATGATCCGCGCGATCCGGAACAGGTATTTGGCCCGCTCCGCCCCCGGCAGGCCGCTCCACCCGCCGAACGCCTTGCGCGCGGCCCGCACGGCGCGGTCCACGTCTTCAGCGGTGGCGGTGGCGACCTCGGCGAGGGTCTCCTCGGTCGCCGGGTTGATCGTCTTGAACGCCGGCCCCGAACCGTCCACGAACTCGCCGTCGATGAACAGCCCGTACGACGGCTGGAGGTCGACGACGTCACGGGACTCGGGCGCGGGCGCGTACTCGAAGATCGCCATCATCAGTCCAGGGTGAAGTAGTCGGGACCGGCGTAACGGCCGGTGGCCAGCTTTTGCCGCTGCATCAGCAGGTCGTTGAGCAGCGAGGACGCGCCCAGCCTGAACCATTCGGGGGTCAGCCAGTCCTCGCCCGCGGTCTCGTTGACCAGCACCAGGTTCTTGATCGCGTCCTTGCTCGTCCGGATGCCGCCCGCGGGCTTGACCCCCACCTGGCGGCCGGTGGCGGCGCGGAAGTCGCGCACCGCCGTCAGCATGATCATGGTCACCGAGGGGGTGGCCGCCGGGGACACCTTCCCGGTGGAGGTCTTGATGAAGTCGGCGCCCGCCAGCATCGCCAGCCACGACGCGCGGCGCACGTTGTCGTAGGTGGCCAGCTCGCCCGTCTCCAGGATCACCTTGAGATGGGCCTCCCCGCAGGCCGCCTTCACCGCGACGATCTCCTCGAACACCTTCATGTAACGGCCGGACAGGAACGCGCCCCGATCGATCACCATGTCGATCTCGTCGGCGCCGGCGGCCACCGCCAGCGCGGTCTCGCTCACCTTGACCTCCGGCGAGGTCCGCCCGCTCGGGAACCCGGTCGCCACCGAGGCCACCCGCACCCCGGTGCCCTTCAGCGCCTCGACCGCCACCTCGACCAGGTCGGGGTAGACGCACACGGCCGCCACCCGCGGCGCGTCACCCCCGGGACGCGCGGCCTTGGTGCACATCGCGCGCACTTTGCCGGCCGTGTCGGCTCCTTCGAGGGTCGTGAGGTCCACCATGGAGATGGCCAGGTCGATCGCCGCCGCCTTGGCCGTTGTCTTGATCGAACGGGTGCCCAGCACCGCCGCCCGCTGGTCCGCGCCCACCCTGTCGACTCCGGGCAGGCCATGCAGAAATGCTCGCAACGCCGCGTCGGACGAGGCGACGTCCGCGAGCGAGCTCGTCACAGTTGACACCACCACAGCATCGCCGACCAGGGTCTCCACCTCCAAACCGGGCACCTTAGGGCGGTCCCGACCAGGCCCTAGGTATGCGCGGTAGGTATCCGGAGGGCGGAGATAAGGCATCCACCCGATGTGCCGGGCCGGACCTTAGCCCGAGTCTTAAGGGTGTCAGGAGAAAGCACGAAATTTCAGGAGACACCATGAACCCCGAGATCGAGTACGAGCTCATGAAGAACCACGCGAGCGAGCTGCGCCGGGCCGCCGCCGAGCACCGCCGCGTACGCGAGGCGGAGCGCCACAACAAGGCGGAGCGCCGCTCGCTCTTCGGCAAGCGCCGTTCCTCATGAGCACCCGACGAGCGCCCGGCCACAAATCCGCTCGTGGCCGGGCCCCCGTGCCTCCCTAGCCCGGGATCGCACGCCGAAAATGCGTCGAAAGCAATCGTTGGGGCATGACATGCTGGATGACATGCGGGGACGTCCTGTCAGTCCTGTTTTCGTGGGGCGCGAAGAGGAGCTGACAGCTCTATCCGACAGCTTCGACGAGGCCAGACGGGGGTTGGCCACGGCCGTCCTGCTCGGCGGGGAGGCCGGGGTCGGCAAGACCAGGCTCGTCCAGCGGTTCGCCGGGCGCTGCGCCGTCGGGGGCGCGCATGTGCTCTACGGCGGCTGCGTCGAGCTGTCCACCGAGGGTCTGGCCTACGCCCCGTTCACCGCGGCACTCCGGCAGCTCGTCAGGGAGAAGGGCACGGCCGCGGTCGCCGCGCTGCTGCCGGAGGGCGCCGAGCGCGACCTCGCCCGGCTGCTGCCCGAGTTCGGCGAGCCCAACAGCGACGGCGAGACCGACACCGGGCGCGCCCGGCTGTTCGAGCAGTTCCTCACACTCCTGGAGCGCCTCGCCGACGGCCACCCCACCGTCCTCGTGATCGAGGACATCCACTGGGCCGACAGGTCCAGCCGCGACCTCATCGCCTTCCTCAGCCGCAACCTGCACGCCCCGCAGGTGCTGATCGTCATGACCTACCGCTCCGACGACCTGCACCGGCAGCACCCGCTCCGGCCGGTGCTGGCCGAGCTCGGCCGGGTCAACGGCGTGCACCGGCTCGACCTGCCCCGCCTGTCCAGGGACGAGGTCGCCCAGCAGATGACCGGGATCCTCGGCGTCGTCCCCGAATACGGCAAGGTCCAGAAGGTCTACGAGCGCAGCGAGGGCATCCCGCTGTTCGTGGAGGCCATGCTGGAGGGCGGGGAGGACTACACGTTCCCCGAGTCGATGCAGGACCTGATCCTCAACTCCGTCGAGCGGCTGCCGGAGGAGGCCCAGCGGGTGCTGCGGGTCGCGGCGGCCGGCGGCACCCGGGTCAGCCACGCGTTACTGGCCGCCGTAAGCGGCCTGTCCGAGATGGAGCTGGAGACCGCGCTGCGCCCGGCCATCGCGGGCAACGTGCTGCAGATCGCCGACAACCGCGCCTACGTCTTCCGGCATTCCCTGATCCGCGAGGCCGTGCACGACGAGCTGCTGCCCGGCGAGCACCAGCGGCTGCACGCCAGATACGCCGAGGAGATCTCGAAGAACCGCGGCCTCGTCCCGCCCGGCCGCGCCGCCGTCGAGCTGGCCCACCACTGGTACGGCGCCCGCGACGACCTCTGGGCGCTGGTCTCGGCGTGGGAGGCGGCCCAGAAGTCGTTCAAGGCGTTCGCCTACACCGAGGCCATCCCGCTGCTCGAACGCGTGCTCATGCTCTGGGACCGGGTGCCCGACGCCGACAAGCTCATCCAGGCCGACCACACCGCCGTGCTCGAACGCGCCTCCGAGGCCGCCAACGCCGCCGGCGACACCGACAAGGGCACCCGGTTCGTCAAGGCCGCGCTGTCCCAGCTCGACGAGACCCAGGAGCCGGAGCGGGTGGCCGAGCTCATCGCGCGCCGGGCCGCGTTCAAGTCCGCCAAGGGCCAGCCCGGGGTCATCGACGACCTCCGGCAGGCGCTGCGGCTCGTCCCCGAGGACAGTCTCGAATGGGCCCAGGTGGCCGCGCCGCTGAGCCGCCACATCATGATGATGGGCGAGATCAGGGAGGCGGGCGAGCTCATCGCCGAGGGGCTGCGCCTGGTCAGGGCGCACGGCGACCGGTGCCTGGAGTCCGACCTGCTGATGAACCTGGCGCTCGGCCATTCCCTCAACGGTGAGCTGGAGTCCACGATCGCCGTCAACGAGGAGGCCCTGGAGATCGGCCGGGCCGAGGACTCGGGCCGCATCATCACCAGGGCGATCGGCAACAACATCGACGCGTTGCTCGACATGGGCCGCGACGAGGAGGCCCTGCGGCTGGCCGAGCACGGCTGGGAGCTCGCCAAGAAATACGGCAGACTCCGCGGCAGCGGCCTGTTCATCAAGAACAACTGGGCCGAGTCGCTGGAGGCGCTCGGCCGCTGGGACGACGCCATCGAGATCGTCGAGAGCGCTCTCGGCCACGGCCCCGTCCTGCGCACCCGTTACGCGTTGCTGCGGCTACGCGCCGACATCGCCCTGGCCAGGGGCGAGGCCCAACTGGTCGAGAGCATCCTGTCGGAGATCGGGGTGTTCAAGAACCGCCCGGAGGAGTGGATCCAGGACATCACCAGCAACGCCCGCCTGCAGATCGGCTGGCACCTGCTCAGGGGCGAGCCGGGTGAGGCGCTGGGCGTGGCCGAGCGGGTCCTGGCACGTCCCCGGCAGTCGAGCAAGGCCATGCTCGGCTGGCGGCTGCTCGCCCTGCTCAGCGTCGTCTGCGACAGCGCCGAGGCCACCGAGCCGGAGCGCGCCGCGGCGGTCCGCAAGCACGCCGCTGAGGTGGCCGCCGAGTTGTCGGTGATCGGGCCGGTCGTGGAGGCGTACCGGCTGTCCTACATGGGGGACTTCGATGCCGCGGCGGCGGCCTGGGAGCGGCTCAGGCGGCCGCACAACCAGGCCAAGGCGCTGCTGCGGGCGGCCATCGCGGCCGCCAGGACCGGCGATCGCGAGGGTGCCGCGACCCGGCTGAAGGTGGCGCTCCCGCTGGCCAAGGCTCTGGGCGCGACGCCGCTGATCAACGAGATCGAGTCGCTGTCGCGCCGGGTGGGCGGCCTGCAGGAGCAGTCGGAGCTGCTGACGCCGCGCGAGATGGAGGTGCTGCGCCTGGTGACCCAGGGCAGGACCAACCGGGACATCGCGGCTGAGCTGTTCATCTCGGCTAAGACGGTGAGCGTGCACGTGTCCAACATCCTGGCCAAGCTCGGCGTGACCACCCGCGGCGAGGCGGCCGCGGCGGCCCACCGGCTGTCGCTGCTGTCCTCCTGAGCTTCGTCTCCCTCCCGGGCTTCGTCCTCAAGGCGCGCGGAATCGTCAGAGCAGCGCCTCGGCCAGGAGGACCACGCCGAAGATCGCGAACGCCGCGGCGGCGCCGTACTTGATGACGCGCTCCGGAAGGTGCTTGCCCATCAGCCGGCCCACCAGGATCGCCAGCGCGTCCGCCGCGACCATGCCGACCGTCGAGCCGATCCAGGTGCCGACCCAGCCGTGCTGCGTGGCCAGGGTGATCGTGGCCAGCATGGTCTTGTCGCCCAGCTCGCTCAGGAAGAACGCCACGGTCACGGCCATCAGCACGTTGGCGGTCGCGCGCTGGGCCTTGCGGGACTCGTCCTCGCTCAGCTCGTCGCCGCGCAGCGTCCACATGGCGAAGGCGAGGAAGGCCAGCCCGGCCACCACCGAGATGGCCGTCCTCGGCAACGCGTCCCCGATCAGCCCGCCCACGGCGACGCTGACCAGATGCACGACGGTCGTGGCGATCGTGATGCCCAGAAGAACCGGCCAGGTCTTGAAACGGGTGGCGAACGTCAACGCCATCAGCTGGCTCTTGTCACCGAGCTCGGCCACGAAGATGACGGCGAGGCTGATCCAGAACGCTTCCAAGGCTCCTCTTCCGCGCGACCGAGCCGGAAGCGAGGAACCCGGGGAGATTTTCGGGCACGGCTTCGGCCCGGCAGCGTCTTGTCAATAACTGCCAGGCCGAAGGTCTCGTCCGCCCGCGTGAGGCCCATGTGACCGGGCGCGATGAAGCGCCAGTGTGTCGATCACACGATTGGGACTACTCCCCTTCGGTAATTCCGAACCACGATAACAGCTCCAGCCGGACGTCTATTCCCCCAGGCGGCTCCCGACCAGCACCGGCTCGTCGCCTTACTCCTCCAGGGAGCACCCGACCAGCACCGGCTCGTTCACCAGCGTGACTCCGAACTTCTCGCGCACGCCGTCCCGGACCTCCCTGGCCAGCCCCAGCAGGTCCGCCGTGGTGGCGGCGCCCGCGGGATTGGTGAGCGCCAGGGTGTGCTTGGTGGAGATGCGTACGGGCCCGCGCTCGTAGCCCTTCGGAAAGCCCGCGTGCTCGATCAGCCAGGCGGCGGGCACCTTGATCGACCCGTCCGGCATGTCCCACCGCGGATGCCCGGGCGCCCGCACCTCCAGGTCCGCGGCCTGCGCGCGAGAGAGCACGGGGTTGGTGAAGAACGACCCGGCGCTACGCGTGTCCGGATCGTCGGGGTCGAGCACCATGCCCTTGCCCCGCCGCAGCCCCAGAACCGCTTCTCGTGCCTGTCCGAGCGGCACTCGGCCACCGACCTCGGTCCGCAGTCTCCTGGCCAGCTCCTCATACGCCACAGGGCCGGACAACTCCGAAATCTCCAGCGCGTACGTCACCGCCAGCACCACGTACCGCGACAGATCCCGTTTGAAGGCGCTGTCCCGGTAGGAGAACCCGCACTGCCGCGCCTCGATGTCGACCACCTGCCGGGTGAGCCGGTCGTAGGCCCGCACGCAGAAGATCGTCTGGGACACCTCCTGCCCGTAGGCACCGACGTTCTGGATGGGCGTCGAACCCACCAATCCGGGAATGCCCGACATGCACTCGATGCCCGACCATCCCTCGGCCACCGAGCGGGCGACCAGTGGGTCCCAGTCCTCGCCCGCCTCGACCGTGACCAGCACCTGCTCACCGTCGCGCGAGACGGACACGCCCCGGGTGGCGACCTTGACGACCAGCCCGTCGAACCCCTCATCGGACACCACGACGTTGCTGCCCCCGCCGAGCACCAGTGTGGGCACGGCGTTCCGGTCGGCCTCGGCTATCAGCGACACGAGCTGCTCCGCGGTGGTCGCTTCGGCGAAATCGCGGGCGGGCCCGCCCAGACGCAGCGTGGTATACGGCGCGAGCATCTCCATGAGCACCTAGCTTATGAGGCTTGTCAGCTCCGCAACATCCGCAGGACGGCATCGTAGTTGCGCCGCAGCTCGCGTTGGCTGTACTCGGAGGAGACGTCATGCGGGCTCAGCCGCTGTGCCGGCAGCCGCTCGGCGGGCACCACCAGCTCGCCGGACAGGCCGAGCGAGAGCTCCAGATCGGCGTTGCGGCCGTAGTTCGCCTCCTCCGGCAACGCGCCCAGCGCCGCCGACCTGCGTACCGCCATGAGGTCCCCGGTCAGCGCGCTCACCTTGCCCGGAACCGCCTCCTGCCACCGCGTGCCGCCGTCCAGCAGCTCGACGCCCCGCCAGCCGGCCGCCACCGCGCCCTCCACGACGGCCGCCACCAGCGGCGTCAGGGCGTCGCCGCGCAGTACGAGGGACGTCTCCATCAGCACGTGCACCTCGGCCTCGTCCAGCCGCAACAGCTTGGCCCGGCACTCGCCCCAGGTCGCCGTGCCGCCGCGCCAGTGCGGCTGCTCGGCGACGTGCCAGACGACGATCCGCTCGGGATACCGCTCGGCCAGGCCGCGCAGCACGTCCCCGGCGCCGTCGACGTTCCCCAGGTCGAGGGCCAGCACCCGGGCGGTCGTGTGGTCCATCAAGGACTGCACGCACTTCTCCACGTCCGCGGGCCAGCCGTCGACCAGCAGGCTCACGCTGGTGGTGACGTCCTTGACCTCCAGGCGCCGCCGCTCGGAGGTGACGCCCAGCTCGTCGAGGCGGTTGGTGGCGAGCGTGCCGTCCCAGGTGACCTGGGCGTGCAGCATCCCGTCACCCGGATCACCGTGCTGCCCGGGATCCCCTGAGAAGCCGAGCTCGGCGGCGGGATTCATGCGAGCATGCGCACCGGCCGTCTCCGCGCCCTTCGCCCCCACCGCCTCCGCGCCTCTCGCGCCGGACGCCTCAGCTTCTCGACCACCCGCCGACCCCTGACCACCCGCCGGCTTCGCTCCCCGGATGTGCGCGCCCATCGGCTTCGCCCCGGCCGTCCCCACTCCGGTGGCCGCCCCGACCCTCCGGGGCGCCGCCGCCCCGCCCGTCGTGTCACGCCCGGTCCCCGATCCCCCCGCCACCTGTTCGATCCGTGCGGGCCGGAGGTGCGCGGGCGGCTTGTGGTCGGTCACGGCAGAAACGGGAATCGACCGAACCGTGGGCCAGACTTGTCGCGCGACATCACTCATAGGAACACGCTGTACCCGATACGCGACCGACATATCACACCATTTCCGTCACACCACTCCCTCAGAGGGACCCCGACCCCCGACAACTCCGAGCGAGCATCGGCCCGACCACTCCGAGCGGACGCCAAACCCCGATGACTCCGAACGGACACCGGAACCCGACGACAACTCCGAACGGACACCAGAACCCGACGACGACTCCGCGTGGACGCCGGAACCGCTCACCTCAGACGAGCTGAACCACGGCGCGAGCCTTGGACAACACCCGCGCATCCCCCGACCTGGCGGTGAGCGCGATGATCACCTTCCGGCCCTCCAGCTTCTCCTCCACCTTCCCGCTGACGGAGATCGTGGCCCCCTCGTCATCGTCGGGAACCACCACCATCGACGAGAAGCGCACCCCGAAGTCCACCACCGCACCGGGATCCCCCGCCCAGTCGGTGACGAACCGACCGGCCTGCGCCATCGTGAACATCCCATGCGCGATCACATCAGGCAGCCCGACCATCTTCGCGAACCGCTCGTTCCAGTGGATCTGGTTGAAGTCCCCGGAAGCACCCGCATACATCACCAGGTTGACCCGGCGCACGGTGTAGTCCACCGCCGGGATCTCCTGCCCGACCTCCACCTGGTCGTACTTCACCGTGGCTGCCATCTCAGTCCGCCCCTCCACGCTCGACGATCGTGTTGTAGGTGACGCAGACCGGCTCGCCCCGAACGGTGGTTATGTCGCTCCTGATCGTCAGCAGCTCGTTGCGACCGGCGGTCCTGATGTCGGTGATCGTGGACGTCATGACGAGCTCGTCGCCGGCGTGGACGGGCCGCACGTACTCGAAGCGCTGCTCGCCGTGGACGACCATGGCGAAGTTCAGTCCCAGATCGGGATCGACCAACGCCTCACCCCCACTCTGCAGGCTGAACACGATGGGGAACGTGGGCGGCGCGATCACATCAGGATGCCCTGCGGCCTGGGCGGCCTCCTTGTCGCGATAGACGGGGTTGTTGTCACCGATCGCGGCCGCGAATTCCCTGATCTTCACCCGGCTGACCTCGTACGGGGGGCTGGGCGGATAGGTCCTGCCCACGAAGTCGCGATTCAAGGCCATCAGTGCTCCCTCGCATGTCTCCCAACAAGCGCTGCCGAGCCCGACGCTAACAGAACAAGGTTCGGCTGTCCCCGCCCCTGACCCTTTTTTGCCCCGCGCGACCCACCAAACCCCAAAAACCGACATTCATCTGGTACGGCGGCGCCAAGCCGGCCGCCACCCGCCGACCATGGCCGAGGTCCTCCAGGAATACGCCTGCTGACCGCCGCACACTCCCCACCGTTACGCGCGCCCACTTGACCACCTGAGCGGCTTCCAACCCCCACACGCCCACCTCACCCGCCGGCAACCGCGCGCCACCCGGAGCGGAAGCGACCCCGAAAGCAAGCGGGGACCACGGGCTGGAGCAACCCCAGGACGGGAGCGGCCCCCAGCCACGACCGCCCCCGGGACAGGAACCGAACGACAGGCAAACCCGGCACCCTGGACAGTCCCGGGGAGTCGGAGGGCGCCAGCGCTCTGGACAGCAGCGCAAGGTGAGACGGAACCCCGCCCCTTGAACCGGAGCGAAATCTCAAGCGAACCCAGTGCCCTCAATCAGAGAGCGAATCCCCGCGTACTCAAGCCCCGAGCCACACCCCGCCCCCGAACCACACCCAGCCTCCATCCATGCCCCGACCTCGGCGTCGATCCCAACCCGAACCGCCCACGGACATGACGAAATGGCCGTGCATGAGCGTTCGGCCGGTAAGAACACGACAAACCGGCGCCCTGCGAGGGGACGCCGGTCGTGCAGTATGAAGGAAGTCCTGAAGGCAGAAGCCCTGCCCGGGAAACCCGGGCGATGCCGAGCCGACTACCTGCGCAGGCTATCGCGTCTCGCGATGCGCGCGGTGGCAGCGGCAGTTGGGGCAGTACTTCTTCAGCTCAAGCCGATCCGGGTCGTTGCGCCGGTTCTTCCGCGTGATGTAGTTGCGGTGCTTGCACTCCTGGCAGGCCAGCGTGATCTTCGGCCTAACGTCGGTGGCAGCCACTTGGGAGTGCCTTTCTACGTTCGGGACATGGACACACCCGTGCCCAGGCCGGTTGACCTGGGAATGGGCAGTAGCGGAGGCCGGACTTGAACCGGCGACACAACGATTATGAGCCGTTTGCTCTGCCTGACTGAGCTACTCCGCCTTTGAGCCGGTAACGACCCCGGCCCGTAGAGGATACCCGAAGCGGCGAGCACATTCGTAACTCACCTGATCGGGTGGGGTGCCCCCAGTATGCCCCAGGACCCCCCGACAACCGAAATCCAAAAGCAAAAGCCCCACCTGCTGGTGAGCTCCAACGGCCACCGAACCGTTGACCCTCCCCTTACCAAGGGGACCGCACCGGACCCTACCAGGGATCTTGAGCTGGGGCGCTCGTCAGCGTAGCAGCGCCCGCTCCAGAGCGCGAACCCGAACACATCACCTCACGACTCCCGATCCGACAGCCCCCACCACGAAGCCATCGGCCCCGGACGCCCAAACGTCGATCACGGAGGTCGGGCGCAGCCGTCGGGCACGGACGTCGGGCGCAGGCGTGAGCATCCGGCATCCGGCATCCGTCTGGGCCTGGGCGCGGGGGCCGCGAGTGTCGGCACGGGCGCGAACGTCGGCGTGAACGTGAGATTGAACTTGAGCGTCAGCGCGAGCGAGCGCGTAGGCCCTGCGGCTCGTACGACCGGGGGGACAATCCACGGCCGGCCGGGTGCCTTCTCGCTCGCATGTCTCACTGCGGACGGAGTACTGAGGGTCATGCCCAACGCCATCGTCAGCGCCCCCGCGAAGACCGTGCCCGACCTCAGCCGGTCGAGCTCAGCCAGGTCTTCAACAACGTGGCCCACCTACGGTTGTCGGTGGTCTCCATGAACGTCTTGTGATCGACCATCAGGTAGATCTCGCCGACCGTGGCGGTCCCGAGGATCAAGGGCTTGCCCGAGTTGAGCAGGCCCCCCAGAAAACGCCTGTACAGCTCGGTGAACTCGTTGTCGACCGACGTCACCTCCGCCTGCCGCAGCACCAGGTCCGCCTGATCGTCCCAGCCTTGAAGAAGGAGCCGGTCTTCGTACAGCACTACCGCTCCGCGCCGAGGGAACAGCACCCGCTGATCGACCCCGCCGGCGATCTTGTCGCCCTTCCGTCGCGCCGCGAGTTCCTCGGTCGTGCAACCGATGTAGGTGGCCTGCGCCAGTGGCGCCTTCACGTCGTTCATCGCATCAGGCTGTCTGGGTGGCCCTGCTCCCACAACGTGCGAAAGTTGCGACCCGCCCCCTACTTTGGTCGTCGCAGTCCGGCGGCCACCGACCGCTCTCACTGAGCCGCCGCCTTCTCCCGTGCCCGTATCCCCGCCCGCGGGCAGGCTCGGCGTTCCTGGCCTGCCGGGCCCGCAACCCCTGGCGTGCTCGTTCAACTCCTCCCGAGGCAGACCTCACAACGCCAAGCCTGCGCCGGTTGCATGCGGGGCCCAACCGCTCGCTTTCTCTCAGGGTCCGGCGATCGCGATGATCGCGTCAGGCACCATTCAAGCAACTGTGTGGGAAACGGGACCAGCAGGATTATTCAATAACTCCTTCCACATGTGCATCGCATCGATGAACATGTGGAAGGCCAACGGACGTCACCGACCTTGAGCCGTCCGCAACGTCCGCCGCCGACACATCTCTGCACGAGCACGTCAGGGCAATGCCGCGCCGGCCGAACCCGACTCCTTGATCGCCGCCATCCCGCCATCACCGAATAGTCCGGCACACACGACACCAACCGCAATCCGGCAACCCCGGCCACCGGACTGGGCACCACAACTGGATATCAAAACTTGGACCATGTCCCGAGCAGGTCAATTTCTCGCGACCCTCACGATTACTTACCGTCGGCTTCCATTACCCGATGCTATCGTCGGTGACTCAAGTCACGAGAATGACGGGGGACCCGTTGAGAGCATTCGTACGAATTGTGGTGATCATTCTACTCAGCTGCGGCGCGCTACTGACCGCAACCAGCGTGTCGGCGGCCGAAGACCCCGAGGAGGGAAGCTCCCTGCTCGACTGGCTGATAGGAGCAGACCTCGGCACCGTGGCCCAGGCCCTACCCAGTGTTTTCTGCGGCAACCGCCTGATCAGCTACAACTCCCCCACGCTCAATTCGCCCACGACGTGCGTCAACGGCCCGGTGAACAGCGGAAACTCGACCAACAGTGGGAATTACCATAATGAAGGAAACGCAATCAACAGCGGTAACTTCTCCAACACCAATGGCTCCACCGGCAGCAGCAACAACACGAACGGCGGAAACACCGCCAACGGGCCCCAGTCCGTTGAGAACGGGTGACCGACGGTGAGGGGCTGGATGCGGGGGACCGCGGTGGCCGCGGCGCATCTCGGGTTGATGTCGACGGCAGTCGCGCTGTCCGCGCCACTGTTCGAACGTGCCGCCTCGGCCGCGGTCGGCGTCGGGCACGACGGATTCAAGGACCGAGGCAACATGTGGAAGAGCGGCAACTATCGCGTCCGCGGCAAGTCAGTGAACAGCGGCAACTGGGACAACGCCAACGGCTCCATCAACAGCGACAACAGCATCAACGGCAGTAACTTCGCCAACGGAGCGCAACACGTCGTGGTGGAGGGCACGGGAATCGCCAAGATAAATCGTTGATCGGCGGGCGATCCCGTGGCTCGTCCCGAGGCGCCGGGGATCACCGCCATACCGTCCCAGTGCCGAACCTCGATCTCCACGGCACCGTTTCTGGGTGCCTCTTGGGATTGCGGTGCCGAGTCGGTATGGCTGTAACGCCTGTGGCACAACGAAAAATGAGAGACCCGGCGGCTAGTCTGTGCCGCTATGGACAGGCGATGGGTCGGACCCGACGGCTACGAGGTCGTGGGGATCATGCGGGCCGGACGGCAGGTGCTGCGAGTGCGCCAGAACGGGTGGCTGGTGGCTGACTGCATGTCCGTGGCGGAGGTGGCCAGGCACGTTGATCTCGCCGATCTGTGCGAGGTGATCCAGTTGCCCGCACAGCGGAAAACCGAGGCGGTCGTACGGGCCGGAACGAGTTCGCATCATCGCTGACTCACGTGTATGGTTACACCTGTCCGCAGCGCCGGACAGGCCCCTATAGCTCAGTCGGCAGAGCGTCTCCATGGTAAGGAGAAGGTCAACGGTTCGATTCCGTTTGGGGGCTCACAGTCTGAACAGGGAAAACGCCCGGTCCGAGAAATCTCGGAACCGGGCGTTTCTGATCGTCGGCCCGTTTTCGCGACGAATTCGCGACAGCGCCCCCCGGTTCCAGCCCCTCTGACGGCCGATCGGCCGTCAGGTGAACTTTCAATCACACCTTCCCTTGCCGAAGGTCAATGAAGAATGCTGGAGCGACCCGGCGCCGGGGAGGCGGGACCGGGGACGACTGTCCATCGGCAGCGAGGGGGGCTCCTGCATGACCATGCCGTCACCACTTCCACAACAAGCCCTGCGCGAGTTCGACCGCAGACTCGCGATCATCCATCACACCTATCCGGCGTGGAGCGTCAGGCGGCGACCTAACAACACATGGATCGCCGTCCGCGCCGCCGAGCTCACGCCGGCGCAGATCGAGGCTGGCGCGCAGCACTTCATCGTCCGGCGCAGCCTGGACGAGCTCGTCGAGGCGATGGGCGACGAGCTCATCAGGGCGGCCTGACCGGTCACGGCCGGTCCTCGGGCGGCACCACGAAGGTTCCTTGGGCCCGCTTGATGACGACTATCCCTTCGTCGGCCAGCAGATAGACGGCCTTCAGGGCGGTGTTCCGGCCGATCTCGTATATCTGCATGAGTCTCGGTATCGCCGGGATCGCTGTCCGGGGCGGGAAGTCGCCGCAGGCGATCCGCTGCCGGAGGTCGTCGGCGACTTCCTCGTAGCGATATCGCGGCTCCCATTTGATCATGGAAGAGAACGTAGTGGCACTAGGCAAGCCCCGGACCACCGGGAATTACCCAGGACGTCCCGGGCAGTGCCGGGACGTTCCCTCCGGTTACCAGCGATCCTCTGATGTCTAAGGTTTTGCGTGAGGCCACTGGGGCAGGGAAGGTCAAGCGGCGGCGTGGGAAACAACCCTCAATGGAGCTGTCGGGCCCACGCCGTCGCACTCGCCCGCCAGGCCATCACCCCTCAGAGTCTTTCGGCGGCGCCACAAAAGTGCCCAGGCCGCGCTCGGCGTAAGCGACGCCCTCCTCCTTGAGCTTGCTGAGCACCTTGCGGGCCGTGCCGCGGGCGACGCCGAACTCCTGCACCAGGTCATGCTCGGACGGCAGCGGCGTGTCCACCGGATAGGTGCCGTCCGCGATCCGCTCCTTGAGAATGTCGGCGATCTGCCGCCACTTCGGAGCGTTCGGCCGGAATTCGATCATCACAGTTGCACGGTAGGCATCTGTGTTGACCTGCGGATACCCGCACTTCCCCAAGACTCACCATGGTGAAGTATGTGGAAGCGGCGTACCATGACGCCCACTGACCTGCAAAAAGCGGGCCCGCTAGGCGCACCGAACGCCGCACGGGCCCTTTGATCGGACGCTGGAGGTCCGACTCATGCCAAATCCTAAGCCGGGCGAGCCACTCCCGGACATTCCCGAATGCAAGGTCGAGCGCGACAAGAACGGACGCATCCACCTCACCCACGAGTCCGGCCGGACCGCGACCGCCTCGACTGAGCGCGGCGCGATGCTGGTCGGGATGGCGTTGCGGATCCTCGCCCAGCACGCAGAACCAGACCACCCCCGGGGCATGCGCCACACCCACATCGAATGGCCTCCCCACCTCGACAGAGAGCTCCCGTTCACGACGGGTGACCTGTCATGAGCGACTACGACAGGGTGACGTGGCGGTGGGAGCGCTACCGGCCGAACGGCGCCCGGTTGCGGGTCTACGAGAAGTCGCCCATCGGGTACGAGTGGTGCTCGGAAGGCGGTCAGTACTTCGTGCTCCGCAACGACGGCTACGAGGAGGCGGGCCGCGGCATCTACGCGCACGCCCGGCGTGTCTGGTACGCCGTTCACATCCGCGCGAGTTAGTCCCTAGACGGCCTGGCTCCTGATGTCAGCGCCCATGGTGTCCCGATAGGGATACCCACGAACGCGGAGTCGGGCGGCAAGACCCCCTTCGGTCCGTCACGACCGGAGGGCAGGGTGGTCCCGTCCTCGACTGGAGGGGGCGAGACGGGGCCACCTCCCAAATCCAGGCGATCCGCGTGATGTAGACGTAGCGCCGCTCGTCCATCACGACGTACACAGCTAAGCCGCGGTTGCCGAAGACCTGCTTGCGCATGTTGCCGTCCGGCTTGTCCGCCTTGAATGGGTCGCCGCCCCATGGCGCCAACTCCAACATCGTGAGCAGCTCGTCGTAGTGAGGTTTCGCCTCGGCCGGTAACGCGTCGCGCTGGTGTTCGGCGATCGGGTCGAGACCGACCGTGTACATCTACTTACCTAGCTCGATCTGCTTGCGCAGGCGGTCCTTGTACGCCTCGTCCACGACGACAGCGCCGGGCGGCAGCTCTCCTCGTTCCAGGTACTCCATGGCGCGTTCGCCGGCCCGGATGGTCTCTTCGTACTCTTCGGGGTCCGCTTTCAGGTAGGCGGTCCACCACCAGCGCTGCTCGAACTCCCGGATCGGCGCCAGGTCGTACTCCACCTTGGCTTTGTCGAGGGCGTGCCAGTACTCCCGGTCGAACAGGGCGTGGTCCTCGGGAGGCAGCGAGGCGCGGATCGTCTTCGGGCGACGGTCTGCCTTCAGGTCCGCCCTGATCTCCTCCGGCGTCCTGTGCGGGCCGTGCGGCTGAGCGCTCATGATGGACTCCTTCCCCTCCTGTGACAGTAACTTGCCCGCGGCGCGCGGTCCTCACTTCGTCGAAGGAGTTGACCCCCCTCTCGCGCCCACGCGCCAGCGTGGGCACGTTAGATGAGTAGTTGAGGTGAGTAGTTAGGTTTTAAAGATATTGGGTGGAAGTGACTTCCGGTATTCATGGAACTCATTTCCGGTATACGGCGGAAGTCACTTCCGGTAGATGTGGAAGTCACTTCCGGTACCGGAACTCACTTCCGGCATTTCGCGATCACCAGTCATCCCCGCGGGCCTGTCGGAAGAGCTTCCATACACCGCTCCCCCGTTGCCCCCAGGCTGACTCTCCGGCGCGCTTCTGGGCCGCCTCCCAGGCGTTGAAGCAACGCTCGTCCTCCCTGCCCTTGGTGGCCCTCGGGGGTGGGCAGAAGACGAACAGGCGCACGTTGAAGCGGACACTGCCGTCCTTGTGGAGTTCGCTGTTGCCCTGCGGGTTGATCACCTTGCCGCAGTTGAGGCAGGCGAACTTGCGCCCTCGCGGCCCCAGCAGGGGGAGGTTGTGCCAGCCGTCGGGGATGACCAGGTCGTACTCGTCGGCCTCGCGTTTGTGTGCCACTCCGCGGGAGACTCGGTCGGCTAACTCCAGGCTGCGTAATGTCGCCCACGCCGTGCGGACGGTCCGCTCGCTGTAGCCCGTTTCCCGGGCCAGACGTTCGTTGCTCGGGTGGCAGCCTGTCCCGTCGTACAGGTCGGCATAGTCCATTGCGGTGCGTGCCACCAGCTTCACCGACGACTCGACGAGCAAGGACCTGATGAGGCTGTTCCAGCGGGCGACGAACGGCTTGTCCTCGTCGTCCGGGCGGATCAAAGGACCGCTCCACGGATGCGGGGAGATCTCACTGCATGCTCCGATCGCTCAGTTGAGGGACCGAAGCTGCGGGCAGGAGTGGAAATACGAAGCCGCCCCTGTACGATGGCACCAGAAGTCGGAGGTTCGGTCCCTCGAATCTCACAGAAGCCCCGGCCGGCATGCCGGGGCTTCGTCACGTTATGAGCCTACTCTCGTGATCGCGCTGGGAGATCTACGTCGCGCAGGCCGTAAGTTGCAACAGGCAAGGAAGATGGCCCCGGTTCTCTATCAGGGGACACCGGGGGCGTGGATGCGCCTCCTGGACCTTCGAAGTCACTCAGTCGGCAGTTCGTATGTGAGGACGTTCTCATCGCCCCGCAGTACGAAGTGACTCACGTCCATGGGGACATCGTCCTGGTCGTAGCTGATGTGCACCACGTCGAGGACAGGCATCCCGGCCTCAGCGTTAAGGCGCGCGACTTCCCCATTGCGTGGCATTCTCGCCTGAACCTCTTCCAGCATGCGCGTCAGCCTGTGGCCGCGCTCCTCGAATGCCGCGTAGATCCCGCCGGGGCCTGGCGTCTCATCCTCTAGCGGAGTTCCCTCAGCGATCGCCAGCGGGATGTAGGTGGTCACGATTTGAACGGGGCCGTCGTCCACGTAGTACGTGTTCTCTCGCCGAAGAACGCTTTCGCCGGCCACGAGCCCTAGGCGCTCGGCAACCCACTGAGGCGGCTCCATGCGAGCGATGCTGATCACTTCGACTCGCGCAGCGCGCCCTTGCGCTTCAACCTCCGCCCTGAACGGGGCTCTCCCCGACTCCCGCCAGCGACGTGCGTAGCGGTCATGCGCATGCCTGATGAGCTGTGACCGTCTGCGGACGAAGACGCCTCGGCCCACCTCGCTCACGACCAGGCCAGTGGACTTGAGCAAGGCAATCACCTTGCTCACTGTTCCGCTGGATATCTGGTATTTGGCCACGAGTTCTCGTTCTGAGGGAAGCAGCGAGCCTGGCGGCAACTCCCCTGACTCAATCGCCTGCCGCAGTTCTAGCGCCACTTCCCGACTGCGGGGCATCCGTCGCTGATCAGCCATAAGACCTCCTGACTCTCCGTAAGTTCCCAGCGTACAACCTCCCCATAGAGACCACCATAAGGAAGTTCCCTCCCCCGCCTTGACACACCTCCTTAAGGAGGTTCACGATGGAACCGTAAGGAAACCTCCTTAAGGAGGTACTTCCCGGACGTCCCCCTTAGATGTCCAGATCTGAGAGGTTTCGCGTGAGCGCCGATCCGCCCCGCCGCAAGCGTCTGATGAGGACGCGCGAGGTTGCTGACCTCTTCGACGTCCAGCCGGACACGGTCATCGGGTGGGCACAGACCGGCAAGCTTCGGTCACTTCGAACCCCTGGTGGCCACGAGTACAGGTTCCGCGTCAGCGATGTGGAGGCGTTCGTGAAAGAGGACGCCATCGCAGCCGAGGTGGCAACCCAATGAACGTGATCTCCCCGGACATGGCGAGGGCGGCCCTCATCCTCCAAGACCTGGGCCGCCCGCATGTCCTCTCCCGCCAGTCAAACGGAAGGACGTCCTTCATCATGACACACGGATCGTCGGCTACCACTCTCTCGCCCGACGTCGTCCACAACATTCAGACGATCGCCGCGGCCTGGCGTTCCCGCGGCCTGGACCGTGACGCCGACAACCTCCTCATCGGTGCCGGCCTCACCACGCCGACTCCATCGAACGTCTTCAGGCTCTCCGACTACCGGCCCTCCCGTCAGGCGGTGTCCCGATGAAGACTCGCACCCCTGCCGAGATCCAGGCTCGGATCGCTGAGGTGAACAGCAGGATGACGCACCAGCCCGCCCTGCGCGGCTTCGCTGACCGTCCCCGGATCGACACCTGTAGCTGCACCAGCCCGGGCTGCTCCTGCAAGGGCGGCCAGCGATGAACCGGCCCGGCTGTCGTACGGACCCGCTCTGCGGCGGCCGGGCCTCCCCTGCTCCCCCGCCCGCGGACGTGCACGGAATCCAACCCTTTCGCCCCGGGCGGGGGCTCGCCCACCACTCAACCGAAAGGAACCCCACCGATGGCCACCTTCAAAGACAAGGGCGACACCTTCAACGACGATACGCGCACCATCACCTGCGGCTCTTGCAGCGCCGAATCACCGTACGGCCGCGGCTTCGCGGACACCGTCTGCGGCTGCAGTCGAGTTCTCAGCGGAGTCGGCCGTAGCTCCGAGCCGGACCTGAGCTGATTTTCCAGCCCGTCCCGGTATCCACGCCGGCATCTCAGGGAGCAAGCCCTGAGCGGGCACGACAAGACCTTGATCCCCCCGTTGAACGGATCCCCGATATGAAGCCATCAACCGCTGACGAGCCCACCAGAACCGTTCCCAGTCCAACCGCCCCGCCCTGCGTCCGGCGGCCTCTCCTGCGCCTCGCCGCGAAGGGCGTCTCCACCGCCGACGCTGCTGAGAAGCTCGGCCTTCCCGCCCTCACGGTGTGGCGGTACCTGGAGCGGCTGCGGGTCGCCGGTGACGTGGCTTTGCGGCCTACCGACGACGGGCGAGGCGCGGAGTGGTGGAAGACCACCAAGTCCCGGAGGAGCGCGTGATGCCGACGTTCGATGAGGTGACGGGCTTCGTCACCGACAAGCCGATCGCGACCGCCGTGATCGCGGTGCTGAGCCTCGCTGGGCTGGTTCTCGCGTTCCTCGTCGTCAGAGTGGCCTGGCGCGCCCTCTCCTGGTTGTTCAAGCGGTACGTGGCGGAGCGTCCCGTCGAGGACGTGCTGACCATCGTGGCCGCTTCCATCGCCACGGGCGCCTCAGCGCAGGGCATGTGGCTGTTCACCGGCGACGTGCTCAAGCTGCCCGTCGTCCTGAGAGTGCTGCTGTTCGCGTTCATCGAGGTCGCAGTGGTCACGTCGGCTGTACGTGCCCGTCGCAACATGCGAGAGAACTACTCGGCCGGCGTGGATGGCATCGCCGTGTGGGCGTTGACGCTCCTTACGGCGGTGCTGTCGAGCATGCACCCCAGTTCCATCCCGGAGAAGGTGTTCCGGCTCGCCGCCCCCATGGTGGCGGCGTGGCTGTGGGAGCGGGGCATGGCCATCGAGCGGCGCCGCATCCGCGGCACGTCGGGCATCAACTGGAGGCTCACCCCTGAGCGGGTTTTCGTACGGCTCGGCCTCGCGGAGGCTACAGATCGGACCGCGGGCGACGTGGACCGGCAGCGGCGCCTCGCCCGGGTCTCTCTCGCTGTCCTCGACGTCGACGACCAGCAGGGCGGCAAGCCTAAAAAGCAGCGCAAGGCGCTGACCGCCTTCCGCGCCCGTATTGCCCAGGCCGTGGAACACGCCGGGCTGGCCACCGACCCGGAAGCGCAGCAGGCGGTGCTCGCACAGATCGACACCTTGCGCAGCGCCGAGGCACTCGTCAACCGGCGGCAGATCGCCCGCTGGGCCGACCCTGTCACCTCCGAGCAGCGCGCCAACGCGCTCGCCGCGATCGAGGAAGCACAGCGGTTCGACACCGCTGAAGCGAAACAGAGGGCCCTCGACAAGGCTGCTGCAACGCTGATGGCGTTGACCGAGCGCGTGACCTACGACGTGACCTCTCGGCGAGTCAACGGCGAGGTCAACAACAAGGTCAATGGGCACCCCGTTCCGGCGCCCCGCGAGGTCGAAAAGTTGACCTTGCCTGTGACCTCTCATGTGACCCCCGAGTTGACCGTCGAGCGAGTCAATCCGGTACTCAACTTCGACGTCACGAATCCCGCCTCGTTCGCCATCGAAACGGCGCTCTCCGCCGACCCGTATGTGACCTCCGGGTTGAGTGGTCAATTGACTGCCGCCGCACTCAACTTCGAAGTCAACGAAGACCCCGAAGACGTGTCGAAGACGCAGGTCATGGAGGACTACTGGCGGAGCGAAGTCGCCCAAGACCGGTACCCCACCGTGAAGGAACTCGCCGCCCATGCCGGCGTCGATCCCTCCCACGCTTCACGCAAGCGCAAGGACTGGGTGGCCGACCTGCCTTGGTGGAAGCGACGCAAGGCCGATCCGAAGCGCACTCCGAAGTCCATCGAGCCCGCCACTTCCACCCCGACTGGAGACCAGTCATGACCCTCGACATCACATTCAAGTTGGCGACCTTCGCCGCGGTGTTTGCCACCCTTTTCGCCGCTCACTCTTTCGGGGATCACTGGGTGCAGTCGCACCGGCAGGCGTGCGGCAAGGGCGCTCCCGGCCCTGCGGGGCGGGTCTGGTGCGCCCGCCACGTGGTCGGCCTCACCATCACCAAGCTGGTGGCGCTGCTCGCAGTCACCTTCGTGACCGGCCTCTACATCCACCCGGCATGGCTGGCGGCCGGCATGGGAGTCGACGCGGCAAGCCACTACTGGGCCGACCGGCGCACCACCCTGCAGGCGCTCGCCAACCGGCTTGGTAAGGCCGACTTCTACAAGCTCGGCGAGGGGCATCTCGGCTCTGGCGCGTACGCCCTCGACCAGTCCTGGCACGTGACCTGGCTGTTCATTGCATCCCTGATCATGACCGGGGGTGCGTGATGTCGGACTTCCTCATCGGCGCCATCGTCGCCTTGTCGTTCGTGCTGCTGTCGCTACGTCCGATCACTGATGAGACCCGCAGTTGGGGCGACCTCAGGGAGCGCGCCCGCAGGGCCGGATGGTGGGGGTGCTTCCTCGGGACGCTTCGGGTGGCTGTCGTGGCCGCGCTGCTCGTGCTCGTCGACGCCGTCCGGATCTGCGTCCCCGCCGTCGAGTTGGCCTGCCGTGCTGTCCCTGCTCTGTTCCGCGGCGCTGTTCTGCTCATCGGTGCGATGGCCTTCGCTCTGATGCAGGCGGGACGGCCCGCTGTGGGAGGCACCTCATGACGACCCCGCACCGCCCGAAGTTGGAGCTCGTCCGCAACGGCGACGACGCCCCCGACCTGCCTCTGTCCGAGGAGCACAAGGAGCTCGCACTGCAGGAGGCCGGAGGGGAACTGGAACCCTCGGTCATCGACGGTGAGATCGTCTCCGAGGAGCCCGATCGCTCCGTTAGCCTCCCCTCCGTCGTTGTCGACAAGGTCATGATCGTCCGGCCGTCTCCGGGGGTTCAGAAGGCGGCACGCACGACGGTGCAGCATGGCGCCCTCGTGCTCGCCGGCTGGCACTCGTGGATAGTGCGCATGTACGACGCGCTCACCATGGGGGCCATCCGGGAGCAGATCCGTATCGCTCGGACAGTCGGGGACAAGGAGGCGCTGGCCGAGTGGATTGACCGCCGGGATCAGGCGCGGGACCGACGTCATGACCGGTTGATGAGGCTGCCGGTGTTGGCCTTGCGGATGGTGATGCTCGCTGGCGGCTGCCTGGTCGGCGTGCCGGTGGTGCTGGTCATCGTGGCCACCGTGGTATGGATCACCGGGGCGGGTGACTGGCCGGACGTGTGGGTGTGGTTCGGCGGAGTGCTCCGCTGGCTGTTTGGTGCGATGTCGTTCGCTTGGTCGGTGCTCGTCGCGGCGTCTCCGCTGCTGCTGGTGTGGGCGGGCCACCGGGCGGGTGCCCGGCGCAGCGAACCGCCTCGCTGGCTCGCCACCGCCTTGGGCGGCCTGAACGGGCACGACCGGCGGCAGGTCATGCCGGATGAGGGTGCCATCGTGCAGGCATTGCAGCATCTGGGGATCTCGCCCCTCAATAAGGCTTTCAAGGAAGGCTGGCGGCCCCGCGTCGTGCTCGGCACCGGCCGTGACGGCAAGGGGTGGCGAACGCAGCTTGAACTCCCGCCGGGCGTCACCGTCGACATGATTAACCAGAAGAAGCAGGTGCTCGCCCACAACCTCGTGCGGCTACCGGTCGAGGTGTGGCCCACGGAGCCGAAGTCGCAGCCGGGCGTGCTCGACTTGTGGGTGGCCGACCAGGGTTCCCTCACTGGCAAGGTGCCGGACTGGCCGCTGCTGAAGGATGGCACCGCCGACTACTTCAAGGGTGTACCCGTCTCTATCAACATCCGCGGGACGACTGTCATTGGCGGCCTGTCGCAGAAGAACTACGCCATCGCCGGGATGATGGGCTCCGGCAAGTCCACGATGATCCTCACTCTGCTGCTGGGGGCGATCCTCGACCCGCTGCCTGAGATTGACGTATTCGTGTTCGCCACCAACGCCGACTACGACCCGCTCAAGCCCCGGCTGCGGACCCTGCTGACCGGCCCCGGAGACGAGGTTGTGGAGGCGTGCCTGTTCCTGCTGCGGGACGTGTACGCCGACCTCACCGTCCGCGGCAAGGCATTGCAGGAGCATGGTCAGCCGTTCGTGACCAGAGAACTCGCCGAGAAGGACGAGCGGCTGCGGCCCCGCATTATCGTCATCGACGAATGCCAGGCCCTGTTCCTCAACGAAACACTCGGCGAGGAAGCCGAGGACCTGTGCGTGAAGCTCCTCGGTGCGGCCCGTAAGTACGCCGTGACGCTAATCTTCGCAACCCCTGAGCCGTCCTCGGACTCGCTGCCCCGCAAGCTCATGGCCGTGATCAGCAACAAGGCGTGCTTCGCGATCGGCGACCAGACCTCGAATGATGCAGTGCTCGGCACCGGTTCCTACAAGCAGGGCATCAGTGCGGTCGGGCTGGAGCCGAAGACGGAGGACGGCCCCGGCGACATCGGCACGTGCATGGCGCGCGGCTTCCAGGGCAAGCCTGGCCTGCTGCGCACCTACTACGTGCCGTACGACGAGATGAAAGGCGTCGTGGCCAGGGCGATGCAGGTCCGCGAAAAGCTGGGCATCGGGCCTGCCGCGGCCAGCGCTGCTGTGCAGGCGCGGGACCTGTTGGAGGACCTGTCTGCGGTGATGGGCGCCGACCCGATCCCCGTTGCAGATTTGCCCGCTCTGCTAGCCCGGCACGCGCCGGCGTGGCTGCCGTACAAGACGCTGACTGGCGTGAAGCTGCGCGAGCAGCTCGCCGATCTCGGGGTCAAGGTGCCCACCACCGGCAACCGCTTCCCCGTCCACCCAGAGGAGGTGCGCGCGGCCCTGGCGAGGCGGTCGGAGAACGACGGGGAGGCGGGTTAAGTTACGCGCCAGCCCCCCCGAAAGGCGCTCCAGGAGGGCTCTCAGGGCCTCTGATCTAACCCGCTCAACCAGCTAACTTTCCTAACTTTCCGCAGGTCAGCGGCTGGTTAGGTCCGAGACGGCCGAAAGTTACGAAGCTAACTCGCCTTGAGCGACCTAACTCCATCTTTGATCACTGCGAGCGGTGGTTTCGGAGACCTTCCCGGCCCTGTCGGGAGGGCGTCCGCAACACCCGATCACGTAAATCCCGTTACTACCGATCATCAAAGAAGGGATCGTCATGGGGATCTTCAAGTCCAAGCTGACCGACGACGACCGCAAGGGACTACAGGAGCTCGATGCCGCCTGCGGCAGCTTCATCGCCAACCACAGCCGAAGCTCCAACCCCGACGTTCAGCAGGCGGTCCAGGGCGTCAGGGAGATGCAGGGGCGCAGCCAGAAGAAGCTCCGCAAAGGCAGGCACTAGACCATGCGTCCGGACCGCTACCGCGTGATCGTCAATGACCACAGCGCCAAGTCCACCGCCACCAAGCGCAGCGCCGAGGGGTGGGCGAAGCTCGCCCGCGGCCACGGCATGAGCGCCCACGTCGAAGCGACCAACGTCTGCCCGACCTGCGGTCTGCACGGATGCCCTCAAGGGGCTGCCTGCCCTGACGCCGCAGAAGCCAAGTGACACCAGCGCTGAGCCCGCGGTGGTTGCGGGTGCTCTCCTGACGCTTCCCCGGCCAGGAGGGTGCCCGCAGCCGACCGCTCCCCCAACTCCGAAAGGAACCGACCATGCACCGTCTCAAGAGGGCACTCATGTGGGTCGCCGTCGCGTTCGTGGCCTTCTACCTGTTCACCAAGCCTGCCGAGGCCGCTGTCGCGGTGAACGGGGTGTTCGACGGCATCCTGCACGGCGCCGACCAGTTGGCCACGTTCTGCACCCGCCTCCTGACCTGACCCGGGGGTGGCTGTTGCGGGTGCCCGCCACATCCGGGGGCGTGGCGGGTGCCCGGAGCGGCCAGCTCCACTCATCGAACGAAGGAGAACACCATGGGCAAGCTGCTCGGCAGCAAGAAGGACCGCGACGAACTCACCGCAGCCCTGATCGACGCGGAGACCGTGGAGAGCGAGGACGACCCGCGCGCCGTCGCGAGCCAGAAGCGGATCCGGGACGCGGAGGCGAAACTGCCGATGCTCGGCCGGATGGTAGCCCGGGACCGGTCGCTATGAAGCCGCTCAAGGACGCGACCGAGAACACCGGCACCCTGCACGGTGCCGCGCTCGCCCTGACCGGCGTGGCCGCGCACATCATCGCCGAGGAGACCGGTTCAAAGTCGGCCAAACGGATCGCCGACCGGATCGACGCGCAGTTCGGCCTCGACGAGGAGCCGGACCGGTGATCCGCCGCTGCCCGCACTGCTCGACGCCGCTGGACGAGGGGCCGGTCGTCTACCGGTGCGGCCACTGTCGGCGCACCGTCTGGGCCGCCGACCTCGACACCGAATACAGGTCGTGCCAGCTTGCCACGACGGGAGCGGGACAGTGACGACCAGGCGTGAAGCCCAGGAGGCGATGCAGGAGGCAAAGCGAAAGGCCGCAGCAGCCGAGGCCGCTGGAGACCGCCCAGCGGCGCGTGGGCACCAGGCGCATGCAGATCTCATCCGGGACAAGCTGCTGCGCGGCGACTACGACGACGACCCGAACGACGACTGACCGGCCGTTCGGGGTGCTCCGCCCGCCGTGCGGCGGGCGGGGTGCCCGGGGTGACCGACCCCAACCACGCAGCAAGGAGATCACCATGTGCAAGCACTGCTCCCGGCACTCCATGACCGATCCACAGGAGGCCAAACGCAAGGCGCAGGAACTCGTTCGCCAGGGCGCGAACCGTGACCGGCTCGTGGATCTCGCCCGGGGCTACGACGACGGCGAGAACAACGTCGCTGCGGCCGATGCCGTGCTGGAGATCGCGAACTCTCTGCCGCGCTGAGGTTGCGGATCCCCGCCCGGCCAAAGTTGGGCGGGGTGTCCGGAGCAGAGCGCTCCACCCGAAACGAAGGAGAACGACATGTGCAACGACCAACCTCAGCCGCAGGGCTACCTGGTGGAGTGCAAGGCGTGTGACGGCAAGGGCAAGAAGGGCGTCATGGGGATCCCGTGCGATCGGTGCAACGGCACGGGCAAGCAGGTCATCCGTTGATGCTCCCCGGAAGCAAGCCCTGGTACGAGGACAACCCGGCCACCTGCACCGGATGCGACGGTGACGGCTGCAACTTCTGCGGCGGCGAGGGGATCATCCCCCGCTGGGTCGTCGAGCAGTGGAACCAGTGATCGCCACCCGCCCAGCCGCTTCCCTGCTGGGCGGGTGCCAGTAGCAGGCGCCACCACACAACCACGAAAGGAACAGCAATGGCGAAGGTCACGATCTACACCAAGGGCGACCGCGACCCGATCGAGGTCGACGCCTCTCCTGAGGACGAGGCGTTCTACGACGACCTCCCCTTCAACAGCGACAACGTCGTGATGACTCGGGTTGAGCCAGGGCGGTCACGGTGATCACCTACACGCACCCCGACGTCCTCGACAAGGGCATCCGCGAAGGGTGGGCCGACCCCGAGGACGATCCCACCCGCATCGACTGGGCGCCCCGACAGGCCCGCGCCGCGATCCCGTTCCAGGTGGTCGACGGCCGGCCCGTCAACCCGTGCGAGAAGACCCGCGTCCGCTACGGCCGCAATCAACTCGGCCACTGGGGCGAACAGCTCTGCGCCGATGCCATCGTGACCGCGCACACCGCACACGACCGGGTGCTGGTCATGGTGGAGCGGGGCGACGGCCACGGCTGGGCGCTGCCCGGCGGCACCGTAGAGCCCGGCGAGAACCCGGGCGCCGCCGCAGTCCGTGAACTGCAGGAGGAGACAGGGCTGCGTCCGGACACGCTGGCGTGCGGCGATTTCTGGAAGGTGCTGCCCGCCCGGTACGTCCCCGACCCTCGGGCCAGCGATGAGGCGTGGATGGTGACCGTACCCGCCAGGGGTCATCTGGGCACTGTCTGTCGGGCCGATCTGCCGCCCGTGGTCGGGGCGGATGACGCGCGGCGCGCTGAGTGGGTGTGTGCGGGCACCTACGCCTCTCTCGTGGAGTACCTGCGGCGGGTCTACGGCGGCCGGGTGTTCGCCGCCCATGAGGCGATGCTGCAGGACCTGCTCGGCTGAGCGGCTGTTGCGCGTGTCCGCCCGGCTTAGGGGGGTCGGGCGGACACCCGGAGCGTCCGCCGAGAGTGGTCGCCCACCAACCGAAGGAGAAAGATCGTGAACAAGCAGGACCTCGCCACCGCGGTCGCTAACCTCAGCGGCCTGTCCAAGGCCGACGCGGCGAAGGCCGTCAACACCGTCCTGGACGTCATCCAGACCGCCGTCGCTGCCGGCGACAAGGTCACGCTGACCGGGTTCGGTTCGTTCGAGCAGGTGTACAAGCCTGCCCGTACCGCGAAGAACCCTGCCACCGGCGCTGACGTCGACGTGGCCGAGTCATGGGCGCCGAAGTTCAAGGTGGGCTCCGACTTCAAGGCGATCGTCAACGAAGGCGGCAGGAAGGCCGCCACCGGGCAAGCGGCCTGACCCCACGCATCAAGACGCCCCGGCCGCTTCCCTTGGCCGGGGCACCAACCCCTCCGCCACTCTTCCCTGTCCATCATCTGACCGGAGTCCACGATGTCCGTGGCAATCATCAGCCCGAACAACGTCCTGGCCAACGCCATGACTCGAACCATCGACATGGTCCGCCCCCGCCTGCAAGCCACACACCCGGACCAGGTGGCCATGTGTGTCGGCACGCAGATCAACGGCGCCCCCCATGCCGGCACCAGCCTGGTCCACACGGCGGCGTTCCTCCTCGCCAAAGCCACCCGAGACGCCTTCGACGTGGACGTCATCGTCCGCTTCGGCGCGCTCGACAACGCCCCGCACGCCATCGTCACCGACCCGGCAACGGGTCACCCCTACCAGCAGACGTACTTCCACGCGCTGGGCCGCGAGGGCGTGCGTCAGTTGATGGGCGGCCACTACCGCACCCTGTTCGACGCCCTGTCCGCGGCAACCGGCGTCGACTACGAGGTGGAGACGTACACCACCCAGCAGGCATGCCCGGCCTTCCGGCGCGAGTTCCTGGCCACGCTGGCGCACCTGGACCGGATCCGGTGGGCGCTCGCCCCGTCGTCCGGCCGGGTGCACCTGCGGCTGCCGTGCCCGCAGTGCGGCTGGGCCGAGAAGCGCGCCGAGCGTACCCGGGTTGTACGCGCTGGTTCCGGCAGAGCGAACTTTACGGCCGTGTGCCTCCACCACGGCCCCTACGAGGTGGAGGTCGTGGCGGGGGACGCGACCACGTACCTCGACCTGGCCACGCTGTACCGCAACCTGGTCAAGGAGCGGGTCGCCGCACGCGACACGGCCACCCTGTCGGTCATGGTCAAGGGCGGCGACTGGGCGTACGGCTGTCAGCTCGTCGACGAAGCAGCCGGACAGTTGCCCGGCTCGCTCCCGACGCCGCGTATCTTCGCGCCGATGGTGCTCACCGACACGGGCGCCAAGCTGTCCAAGAGCCTGATCCGGGACTTCACGACGCCGCCGCCCTCCGGCGCCCGCGAGTGGATGCTGGACATCGGCGCGTGGCCCGGAGACCCCGACACGTTCGTGGACGCCATGGTAAGGCTGGTCAGCGAGATGCTGTCCGACCCGAAGCACTTCTATCGGAGCTACACGACCCAGGAACTGGACCGAGCCATGTCTCTGCACTCTGCCCCGACGCCCGGCGTCCGTGCCCGGCACATGAACCTCTACCGGCAGTACTTCGACCTGGTGTCCGCCGGCCGCAAAACCATCGAGGTCCGCGTCGAGTACCCGAACCTTCGCCGGCTGGCCGCGGGCGACCACATCCGGTTCGTGTGCGGCACCGACGAGGCGCTCACCGTCGTCAAGCGCGTCGGCCGGTACAAGACCTTCGAGGAGATGATCGACTCTGAGGGGCCTGAGCGGGTCAACCCGGACTCGCCCCGGGACACGCAGTTGGCCAACATCCGCCGCATCTACGGGCCGGAGAAGGAGGCTTTGGGCGTGCTGGCCATCGAGATCGAGTTGCTCGACCGGTCGGCTGCTGGCTCTGGATAGTCGGTACGGCGCACAGCAGCGACGCCCCGGCCTCCTTCCCCCGAGGTCGGGGCGTCTCGTGTTTGGGCCCCGGCGCTTCCCCGACCGGGGCATGTCAGACATTAGACCCTGATGTCCGTTTTGTATAGTTTCGCCTGTGCCTTGAGCGCTTTCATGCGGGCGGCTCGGGCCTTTTCGAGCTCGGCAAGGTCCGTGCCCGGGGTGGCCTCCGCTTTGGCGACGGCTTCATCGAACGCCCTCTGTGCGGCGATTGCTTCTGGCGGTGGTGGTGTCAGGTCGGTCATTGTCGTCTCCCCGTTCGTGGTTCGGGAGGCATCGTAGACCGAACGCGTGTACGAGTCACCGACCGGGGCCACGACACCGGACTTCGGGACCTCACGGCTCGGCGCGTTCTAGTAGCGGGTGTGTATTTTCTAGGAATATGATTAATCACGTGATCAGAGATGACGGCCCTGAGGCAACCTTCGCGCGGCTGGAGACGGCCTGTGCAGAAGTCTTCCGCGCCCTGGAGAAGGGCATCCAGACCGCCGACCACGTGCATGACGACCGCGGGTGGAAGCCGGGCGGCGACATCCACTTCTACCGGCACATGACGCGGCGGGAAGCAGTCGAGGAGCTCAAACAGCTCAACCCCGAGCTCGAAGACGAAGACGACCTCGGGCTTCCCATGAGTGGCCTCATCCTGCACCTGCCCGAGGACATCATCCGGGTGTGGCACACCACCGACATCAAGATCCCCAAGCCGACCACCGAAGCCAAGCTGAAGTTCGTCAGCCAAATCCCCGAGCGCGCCATCCCCCTCGTGAGCGACGGCGAACTGAACCTCGGCCTGGACGAGATGGCCAAGCGCGCCCGCAAGAACCACATCGTCATCCAGTGGACCGCAGAGGGCTCGACCATCTTGCGATTCGACCTCGTCCGACCCATCGGCGTCCATGGCGCCCAAGTGGCAATCGACTGGCGAGAGCCCCTCCTGGGCCGTTACACCCAAGTCGAAGATCTGCAGTACCGTCGCCGGGACGACAAGACCGGGAACGGGGAGGCAGAGGCACAGTGATCTACGGAACTCGGCTGACCCAAGCGCGCGAGTTCTGCCTGCTTACCCAGAGGGCCCTGGCTGCCGACATCGGAATCAGTCAGGGCACGCTGTCCAACGCTGAACGCGACGTGAACGAGCTGCCGATGCACGTGCTAACGCAGTTCGCCACCACCACCGGCTTCCCGGTCGGGTTCTTCCAGCAAGGGCCACGTGTCACCTTCGATGGGCTACCCACCCACTTCCGGGCGCGAGCAGGCATGAGCATGAAAGAGGCCAGCCAGGCCAAACGCGGCGGCGAGATCGTCGCGGAGGCTGCGCTGGCCATGCTCGATCAGCTTGAAGGCCCACGACTGACACTCACCCCCCAACCTCTTGGCACGTCCCCCGAGGTAGCCGCTCGGGCCGCGCGCGAAGCCCTCGGGATCGGACCCCGTGACGCCGCTCTCGGGCTCCCCGTACTGCTGGAACACGCCGGCTTTCTCGTGGTCGCGCTTCCGATGCCCAACACCCGCCGTGATGCGTTCTCGCTGTGGTTCGGCGAACAGCCGGTTCTCGCGCTCCTCGACACCGACGCCGGCGACCGGCAACTCTGGTCCACAGCACACGAACTCGGTCACGCGCTGCTGCACCGAGACGCCGGCGCCAGCAAGACCTTGGAGCAGGAGGCAGACGACTTCGCCATGCACCTCCTCACGCCATTGGAGGCGATGGAGAAGGAGGTGCCCGCGCATCCCACCATTCAGGACTTCGCCTTGCTGAAGAGGCGTTGGGGAGTGTCCATCGCGGCTCTCATCCGCACGGCGCGCCGCCTGGGCCGCATCGACGACCACCGCTACACCAGCTTGTTCAAGCAGATGGCCGCCCGAGGTGAACGGCTGCGAGAGCGAGCCGCCATCGCGCCTACCAAGCCCCGCGGTTTCCGCGCCATGGCAGAAACCCTGTACGGACCCCATCCGGCGCAGGGCTTGGCCCGATCCGCGAACTGGACGCCAGCCTTCGCAGAGGACGTGCTGTCACGGCATGCGACAGGGTCCGAACTGCCCAGTCGCCGAATCACGAACGTGATCAGCCTCAGTTCTCGACGCGAGCGACGCGCCTAGCCGTACAACGCGAAGTAGCCCCCGCCCCTGGTCTCGGAGGACCGAAGGGCGGGGGCTACGTGTTTGATCAAATCTCTTCGCTGACGTGCTGGCCGATCAACACCCGCCAGTCGAGATCCAGCCCGTGCCGGGCATTCATGTGCTCGACGACCACCCGCATCTTCGCGTCCGACTCGGCCATCGTCAGCCGGCCGTCCCGCCGCAGGGCCCGCCACAGGTGGAAGCCTCGCTCGTACTCTTCGACGCTCGGATATGCGGACATGTGCGGGCAGTGCTTGCGTTCGGCCAGCTCGTCCAGCGCGTACGGTCCTCCAGGGTCGGCGTCCATGCTGCTCGGACCTCCTGCTCTCAGTGTGACCCGTGACCGTAGCCGACGACCTGCTCGCCGGGACAGGCGTGGAAGCAGGGCTGGAACCGTGCGCCGCGGACTTGTCCATCATGGAGTAACAAGCGTGGCACTTGCGCCAAGGTGGACAATGTGGTGTGGCTGGCATCCGCCTGCCGACGAACGGAGGAGGAGTGCCGCGCCATCTGACCAGCCCCACCAGGGGGCTGGCGTCCCGAGAGGCATTGCAATGTTCAGCAGCAGACTCGCGGCTCTGTTAGCCGCTGGCGTGCTGGCGATGACCGGACTGGCCACCGGCACCGCCCACGCCGCAACCGGATGGGTAGCCAACAGCCCATCAACCATCGTCAGCGCCAACACGGTCCGCCTCGTAGGCGGCAACACCAGCGTTGAGACCGCCAACCTCGACATGCCGGTCCAGGCCGGCGACGTCGTCTCGTTCCGGTACGTGCTCCAGGGAGGCGCGCAGTGCGCCGGCGGAGGCCCGCGGGTGTTCGTCGAGACGCAGGGCACGTTCACCAACTCGTGGGATCAGAATCTCGCCGCGGGCACCCAGTGCGGCAACAACGGCGTGGTGACGTTCACGGTGCCGTCGAACGGCCGGATAGGAGCCGCCGGCGTCGTCTTCGACAACGGCGGGCCCGGCCAGGTGCTCGTGTCCGACCTGAGAGTGGACGGGCGCAGGGTGTCGTTCCTGAGCCGTCCGCTGGTGCGCGTCGAGGCTGACGCTCCCACGGCGACTCAGCCGGCGTGCGGCACCACCCGCGGCACGCTGACCATCCCGTCGGAGCGTGGCGTCGCCTACCAGGTGAACGGTGAGGCGTGGCGTGCTGGCACGTACCCGGTCCGCCCGGGCGTGTACCGGGTCGTGGCCACGGCCAAGGACGGCTACGTGCTGCGCGGCGAGGACCGGTGGCGGCTGACCGTGGACCGCGCCGAGGCCTGCCCCAGCCCGTCGCCGAGCCCGTCCGTGTCGCCGTCCCCGAGCGTCAGCCCGACCGTGGACCCGACGCCTGAGGCCGTCACGCCGAAGGCTCCGACGCTGGAGCAGGCCACCTGCGACGACAAGACCGCGTCGATCGCCATCCCGGCGGTTGAGGGTGTCGTCTACAAGGGCGGCTCCGGCACTGTGCTGGAGTCCGGCAAGTCGTACTCGGTGGACGCCGGTAACGCGGTCGTGACCGCTGAAGCAGCGGACGGCTTCGTCCTCGCTGAGGGCGCTACGGCCTCGTGGACGCTGGTCGTGCCCGAGGCTCCGGACTGCCCGAGCCCGGCCCCGACCCGTACCACGCCGGTCCAGGTCGTCGGCAACATCCCGGTGCCCAGCAGGGTGGACACCGGTCTCGGCGGTCTCGCCCGTCACTAGCAACCCACAGGGCTGGACTGTCGTCACGGCGGTCCAGCCCTTCTATCGTCTGGAGTCCCTCATGCGTCGTCTCGCTGTTGCAGTCGTCTGTCTGGTCCTCGTGTCCGGGTGCGGCTCGCCGTCGTCTCCTGAGCCATCTCGGCGCCCTCTCTTATCGGAGGAGCCGATCTCCACGGCGTCGCCTAGTGCACCCGTTCGAAAGGTGGGCAAGCCCTCTCGTATCGAGATCCCCGCCATCGGTGTGGACGCGAGAGTCGTCCCTGTCGGGCTCAAGGCGAACCGCGACATGCAGACGCCCCGCGCCCGTGAGAAGTTCAGCGATCCTCTCCTCGCAGGCTGGTACAAGCTCGCCCGCCGCCCCGGAGAGAACGGCCCCTCCGTCATCGTCGGCCACGTGGACGGCATAGCAGGAGCCGACGTGTTCGCCAACCTGCACAAGCTGAAGCCTGGTCAGAAGGTCACAGTCGTGGACTCAGCGACGAACCCCGTCGAGTTCGTGGTGAAGCGGCTGGAGCGCACCCCGAAGACCGAGGTGGACTGGAAAAGGATCCTGAACACGAAGGGCGCCAGTCTGTGGCTGTTCACCTGCGGCGGCACGTTCGACCAGCGCACCCGGCATTACCGCGAGAACCTCATAGTGGAGACCGTCCGCGCCTGACTTCAGACACGACGAAACCGCCCGCCCCTCCCGAAGGAGAGGCGGGCGTAGTCGTCTTCAGCCTGGGGTCCCGTTCAGAGCCTCACCGCGCTCCCAGGTGATCAGTCCGGGTTTACGCAGTTGGTTCTCGTCGCAGGCGCTGGGTCCTGGTGCACCATCCCCAACCCGCTTGCGCGCCCCAGGGACTATCCACGGTACAGGAGATGAGCGCACGAGAGCCCCGCACTGTGGCGGGGCCCAAGGCTGGTCCGGAGTCGCTTCTCCGAGTACTCGGCTCCTGACATCAAGCCTAGCGCTCAAGCGTTGGTGACCGCAGTCTCCTTCGGCTCCTGGTTCTGCCGCAGCATCAGCGCCAGGATCGCGGCCAGAGCGGCGATGATGACGCCCTGCTGAGCGGTGGTGAAGCTCAGGCCGGGCAGCCCGAACGCCACGATGCCCGTGAGAACCGTCTGAACCGCGCCCGTGATCGCGGCCACGACGACCGGGCGGGTGGTCAGCGCCACGATCAGCGCCATCAGGCCGTTCGCCACGACCATCGTGTAGTCGGCGGCGTCACCGGTCAGCGTCCCGAACGCGACCAGCACCGCGAGAAGGGACTGTAGGCCGTACAAGATGGCCGCCGGGTCACGGCCGAAGATCTTGAACTGCATGGAGGATGCTCCTCTTTCAAGGGGACACGCGAAGGGCGGCCCGCATCCGGCGGGACCGCCCAGGGGGTTGAGAGGGATGTCTACTTGCCGAGGCTGGACAGCCGGTTCAGCATGGCGTCCATCTTGGCGTCGAGGTTGTCGAGCCGGGTCTTGATGCGGTCCTGCTCCGTCTCGATCTCCTGTAGGAACGAGGCAGGAGACCGCTCCGACTCGGAGTCCTCACCCTTGTTCATCTTGATCCGGGCGTCGTGCCAGACCGCGTTGACGTCCACGTCATCCTCCTCGATCATCGATGTCGCCCCGCTGGGCTTCTTGGCGAACGTGCCGTCCCGGACCATCGCGTACAGCACGCTTCCCGGGCAGTCGGTGGAGTAGAAGTCCCGGTGGCCCTTCACCGCGCCGGCGACACCCCGGTCCATCAGCCACGCCCGCAACTCCCGTACGGCTTCGATCTGCGCCGTGGTGGGCGTCTCTCCCGGGCCGGACATGAGCGTCACCGAATACCAGGTGCTGTTACCGGTCGGCTGCGCGGCTTGGATGCGGTTCACGCCGCGACCCTCGAACACATAGCCGTGCGGGCAGGCGCCGAAGCTGTATCCGATGTCAGCCCATCCGCGGGACGATCCCACATGGAAGCGTCGCGTGTTTTTCCAGTACGTGACGCACGTACTGTGCGGCTTGTCCGCCAACCCCTGCTTGGACCCGTCGTAGTGGATGACGAGCCCCTTCGACGGATGCGCAGACGACGCCCCCGACGGACCCCAACCGAACTCGGAGCGCTTGACCAGCTTCATATCGTCTCCCCCTCGCGCGGATCGATCCGCAGGTCGGCAAGCCGGGTCTGCAACTTCTCGCACTGCTCCTGCAACCTGGCCAGGCGGGCTAACGTCCGGGTGACCTCGTGCTCCAGTTCGGCGATCCGCTGGTCTCGCTGCTGCAGCTTCTGGTCTCGGTCCGTCAACGCCTGCTCTAGCCGGCCGATCGTGGATTCGGCCCGTTCGAGGGCCACCTGCAGCGCAGCGACGGCCCGTTCGGCGCCGCCGATGAAGATGTTTTCGAGCTCTACTGGTTGGCGTTCCTCGTCGAGCCGGGCTTTCTTCAAGTCGATGCGGGCTTTGACCAGCACTCCGATGGCTGACATGAGCCCTCCGGTCAGCAGTGTGATCACTGCCGGTGTCAGCCAGTCGTTCAATCGGGTTCTCCTTGGGTGTGCTTGCGGATGGTGCGCTCCAGCCGGGACACGGCTGCGGCGCGGGCAGCGCACGCGGCAGCGACGGCCAGCAGGGTCCCTACCGGGTAGAGGGCGGGCGGCCCGGCGTAGCCGAGAGCGGCGATGCCGTACACGGTGGCTGCGGCGGCGAGAGGCCACAGGCCTGCACGCTCCAACCTGAACCCGACGATCAGCCTGGCTGGTCGCATGTAGCGGATGAGAATGCCGACGATGATGAGTGTCCCTGCCAGCACTTGGATGCCGCCCCAGGCCAGCACCACCAGGTGGGGGAGGGTGGCGTTGATGCTGGCTGGCGGTCCCGCTCCGGCGGTGAGCGCAAGGCCGGACAGGAGAGCGACCAGGCCGAGCACCAGTTCGAAGGGGTGCTCGGCGAGGGGGGCTAGTCGGCGCACTCGTGGTTCTCTCCCTCGCTGCGGGGTTTGGGGTGCCGTCCCGCCCGCACCCTCAGCAGCGGGACGGCACGATCAGGTGTCCGGATGTGGACAGGCGTGAAAGGTCAACCGGGAGGATGCTTGGAACGTCCCACAGTGTTCGCGTCCTCGTCTCTGGAGTCGCTCTATGGGCTATCCGCCCCAGCCGCCGCAGGGCCCGTACGGGTACTGACCGGCGGGCTATGAGCCCCGCATGCCTTCGAGGGCGACCACGCCGTGGATGCCAGCGCCACTGCCGATGATGTCGATTCGGTTGATGAGCGACGCGGCGTTGTTCCACGAACTGCTCATGAGGCTGATCTGCACACCCGCGTGTGTGGCGATTGCGGTGTGGCCCGTAATCCGCGCTTCCGAAGCCGTGGAGAACTTGCTGATGAGGAGTTCGCCCTGAACGGGGGTGTTGACAGTACTGCGTCCGACGTCGATACCGGTGGCCGAAGTTAGTCGCGTGCCCACCACTGTGGTGCTGCTGACTTCCAATGCCTGGTGCGTGTAGTTGGTTCCAGAATCGTTGTTGAGCCGCAGCACCGTGCTGCCCGTTGAAATGGTGTGATATGTCAGCCTGAACAGGCGGAAGTTGGAATCCAGGCTAGAAAACGTTATGGGCGTCGTCGGCGACCCGGACGGGATCACACGCTTGTCGATCGGGATCCACAAGCCCAGCAGATGCCCGTTGACGTTCGCCGCGCTCAGGATCTCGCCGGACGCGAACGTCTTATCGAGCGCCATCAGAACCCCAGCGCATTCTCATTGAGCCTTCCCAAGTTCGCGTTGTTGAGGACGAAGAACGAGCCGTACTTGGTCGCGCTCTGGAGTGTCCACGTGGTGATCCAGGTTGCGCCGTCCACGACGTGGCTGATGCCTCTGATGAACCCGTCGCGGATGATGGGGTCACCGCCGCCGGACGGCTGGCGGACGATGCGGATCCGGTCGCCGATCTCGCGTCCCAGCACCTGCGGGAACAGGTTGTCCGGGTCGGCGTGAGCGTGGATCTCAATCGAGTCGAACCGGACTTCCGGCTCTCGGGACACGTACAGGATCCAAGAGGCGTATCCGGCCGCCGCCGTGTCGTCTTGCAGCAGCAGCCCGGACGCCGGGAACGTTTTGACCTGGAACTCTTCCTGGCTCTCCGGGTCGCCCGCGACCTGCTCAGTGCCGCCTTCTCGGGTGGCGCGGATCTCGTTCCACATGGTGGCGTCGTCGGTCGACAACTGGGCCCGCGCCGGAGTGCGGCCCGTTCCCAGCGTCACCTGGACGGTGTTCGACCTCGATTCCAAGATGACGGCCTGCCGGTTGCGGAACACCACTCGGCCGGAGGCGTCGATGTAGAGTTCGCCGATCTCGGACGCGGTGACGGCTTGCAGTTCGGCAAGCGCCTCGCCCTCCAGCTCGGTGGCCTGCAACGTGCTGTTCCCGGTCGCGATCACCCGGTCCGCGGCTGGCCAGCCGACCGAGTTCAGGATGCGGGTGACGCGCGCGCCGGCGTCCTCGCCCGCCCCCACCGCCGCGACCGCGGGGCGTTTCCTGTTCGCGAGGACCTTGAAGCCGTCCGTCGCGGTGACAGCGACCTCGGAATACACGTCGGCCACGTGCTCGATGTCCCACTTGTCCACGAACCCGCGCCACAGGTCGTACGTAACCGAATCCCAGGTCGCCCTGAACCTGATCGGCCTCATCGCGGTGACCTTGCTGCGGACGCCGGTCCCGTGCGGGCCGTCCAAGTTGGTCATGTCGAAGCGCCGGTCGGTGTTGTCGAGCGTGCAACTGGCCGTACCAGCGTCGTAGCGGATGACTGGCGACTCGACTCGGCTCGACCCGCGCCGGGTGGTGATGCCGCGCTTCCCCTTCAACGTGACGTCAGTCCACGTGCCCTGAATGGGGCCGATCCGCTGGTCGGAGACAGCGAGGTTGTCGGCGTGCCAGTAGCCGCCGGCGTCGCGCTGCAGGTGGAACTCGGCGCCGGACGGTTTGCCGCCCGGCCAGGTCAGGGTGGAGGAGATGGCGTGCTCGGTGGGGATCGAACTGTCGGGATCCGTGTACAGCCACAACTCGCCGGTGCCGTCTCCCGAACTGTCGATGGTCCAGCGAAACTCGAGCCGCACCCACTGGCCGGTGGGGATCGGCGTGGTGAGCTGAGCGGCCACCGAGGTCGAAAAGCCCAGGTACAGCCGGACCGTGCGATTGCTTAAGATCCATACGCCGCTGACCTGGCCGCCAGGCCCGTTCAGCATGAAAACGCGCTGAATGCCCGACGTCGCCGAGACGAGGTACATGTACAACCGCGCGCAGATCGTGTCGCCGGTCTGGGTGACGCCCGAGTAATCCATGTGGCAGTCGACGCCGCTGGCCGGATTCATGGCGCTGAGCCCGGACCCACCGAACGCCTGGGCGTTGCTGTACTGCGGGCTGCCCACGATCGAGTTGAAGGCGCTCCCGCTGCTGCCGCCGCTGTTCCCGGTGCTGATCGTGACGTTGTTGGTGCCGCCGTCGAAGCTGTTGACCTTCGCGTTTCCCTTGGGCGGGGCGTTGTCGAACATCACCTCGACCGACACGACGGGCATGCTCACGAGGTGCGCCTCCAAGCCGCGCCCGATCGGCGCTCGTACTCCTGGATCGCCCGCACCACCCGAGAGCCGATCTCAGGACCGCTGTCCATCCCGCCATTGACGGTGATGTTGTAGACGGGCGCCGGACGGTAGGAGCCGCCCGACCCCGCCGACACGGGCGTACGGCTGACCGGCATGGTCTTGTAGAACCGGCCGCCGAACCGCTCGGCGACCTCGGAGAGGATGTCTTCGGAGCGGGCCCGCTTGGACATCGCCAGCGGGATGTACGCCTCCCCGCCGGTTTCCGGCTCCGCCCACATGCGCACCAGGCCCGGGGAGGCGATCTGCGCGACGTGGTTCTCGGCGCCGGACGCGAAGTGCCTGATACCGCCGTCAGCGAACTGGATGATCCCACCGTCCGCCTGCCACGACGCCCGCGCGCCGTGCTCCTGCAGCTCCGTCCGGACTGTCACGACGCGGTCGCCCATGATGCCCTGGTCGATGGCGATGCCGATCTGGCGAGCCGCCTCGGCCACGCCCACCCGGCCGCCGTCCATCGCTTCCCGCACCTTGTCGGCGATGTCCTTGCCGTGCCGCAGAGCGATGTCACGGAGGTCAGGGCCGGCGTTGGCGAGGTTGTCGGCGAACTGATCGCCGCTGTCCTTGCCGGTACGGGCGTAGAGCATGGTGAACTTGCGCAGCTCCTCATCAGACATTGACGCTGCGGTGGCGACGAGCCCGGCGGCGCCAGGCCCGAGCTTGGCCAGCTCGTCCAACATCTCAGGCGGCACCCGGCCCGCCAGGGAGACCATGTTCGAGCGCCACTGCTCCTGGTCCTTGACCTGCTTCTCCATCTGTCGAAGCAGCTCATCGGAGGTGAGCTGTGCGTCGCCCCTGAGCTTGGACATCGACTCCAGTACGGAATCGTTGGCGGACTGCGCATCGCGCGCCACCTCGTTCCGGGTGTCCCGGACAGCCCGTTCCGCATCCGCGATCTCCCGTGAGGCGTCGCGAGACGCGCGGGCGGCCTCAGCCTGGGCTTCCGCCACGGCGCGCGCCGAGTCCTTGGCCACCTCGGCGGCGTCGGCCTGCGCCTGCGCCACTTCCTTCTGCGCGTCGGCGACCGCCCGGGCGTTCTCCGTCCGCGTGCGGTCCAGCTCCGCCTCAGCGTCCGCGACCGCGCGGGCTGACTCCTCACGCTGCCGGGCCGCCTCCGCGTACGCATCGGCCAAGGCGCGCTCGGCGTCGGAGACCTGGCGGGCGGACTCCTCACGCTGCCGGGCCGCCTCCTGCGCCGCCTCAGCTTCGGCGCGACGTGCGTCCTCAATACGGGCCAGCGCGTCCACGACCTCGGTGCTACCGTCGATCCCAGCCCGCTGGGCTTCGTCGAGGTCCTGGCGCAGCTCCGCGTTGCGACGCCGCACCTCTTCCAGCCGCTGCAACGCCTGCCGTAGGGCAAGATCCGCCTCACGCCGGTCGAGGTCGCTCGCCTCCGGATCGGCCATGACCTCAGCAAGCCGCTCGCGCGCGCGGTCGATCGCCAGGGCCGCGCCCTCCTCATCGAGGGCGGCGCCGCTTTCGACTGCGATCAGGTCCTCAAGCCGGTCCTTCGCACGCTCCCGGGCTGCGGTGAGGTCCTCAACGGCGTCCTGCACCCGCCGGTGGGCGTCCACCACGCGCCGGTCAGCGTCCACCTGGCGGGCCGCCGCGTCCGCTTGGGCGTCGGCCAGTCGGCGCTGCGCGTCTTCGATCCGGCGGGCGCTGTCCTCAGCAACACGTGCCGCCTGCTCGCGGGCGTCCTCCACCCGCTGCTGGGCGTCCGCCTCCCGCTGGGCGCCTTCCTCGATCGCCTCGGTCACCGCAGCCTGGGCGTCCCGCACCCGGTCCTGGGCAGCCTGCACTGCCTCAGCCGCCTGCCGGTGCGCGTCCGCGACCCGCTGCTTGGCGGCCTTCACCCGCTCAGCGGCCTGCTCCTCGGTGTCGGCCAGCTCCCGCTCAGCGCGGGCGATCCGCTCGGCACCCTGACGCCGCACCTCAGCCGCACGCGCTTGAGCCTGCGCCAGGGACTCCTGCTGGGACGCCTGCTGCTGCGCGCCGGACATCAGCGAGCCCAGCTTCGCGAACTCCGAATAGGCGCTCGACCAGGCTTCGCGCATCTTCACGCTGGCCTCATCCGAGGCGGTGCTGATCACCTTGACGCCCGCAGCCGCCTCACGCGCAGCACCGCCCATGGCGATGTTCTGGCGCCCCGCCTTGTCCGTCTCGCCCGCGAAGAGCGACATCGCCCCCGCCGCGGGGTTGATCGCGGCGATCAGGGCCTTGACCGCGCCTGCATTCTCCTGCGCCCACCGGACAAACTTGGCCAAAGAGGCGGTCGCGTTCGCCGCCCATTCGGTCACCTTCGCCAAGTTGAGCGCGAAGTCCGCCAGCAACTGCGGATCTGCTTCGACGGCCGCCGTGATCTCGTTGATCGCCGCCGCGAGATGGCTCATGATCTCTGGCATCTGCGGCCCCAACTTCTGCAGGACGGCCGAAAAAGCCCGCTCGATGCCACCAAGGGTCGGCGTAAGTTCTCCCAGGCTGGCGCCAGCCTGATCGACGAACGACTTTACGTCGGGGGCGAGCCGATCAAGGGACTGGCGGACCACCGGTGAGATCTTGGACAGCTCCCGCTGCGCGACCTGCGAGATCACGGTCCAGACGCTCTCGAACGGCTGGCCCATCCGCTCGGCTTCGACCTTGACCGCCTCGCGCAGGCTGCCGATCGCGTCCTGCGCGGCATCCGACCCGTGCGCCGCAGCGAGGCCGATCCCGGCCAGGGCGCCACCGAGGCCGACCGCGATGGCGTTGGTGGCCAGGGCGGCGGCCCCGGGCAGCACCGCAAGACCGGCCGCAACCGCGAACCCTGCCTGCGGGCCGGAGGACCGGATCATGGTGAGCGCGGACTGGACCAGGCCCAGTTGCATAATCGTCGCCATGGCGCCGTCCACGTCCACCTGGACAGTTATGCGGCGGTCAAGATCGCGAGCCTCGCGCTCCACCCGGTCCAAGTCGCGGATCGCCCGCTCGATATTCGCGCCGACAACCACCTCAGGATGCATCGCCGCGAGGCGCACGAGATCGCTCCTGAGCTGCTCCACCTCATCGGCGGCTGACTTGGCGTCGACGTCGATGCCGATGCGCCGGCCGGAAAGGTCCTGGAGCCGCTTGGCCAGGGCGGCGACCTCGCGCTCCGCATCGGAAGAGTCCGCGTCGATCTCGATCTTCGGCAGACGCTTCGTGGCATCCTCAAGCAGCTTGCGGGTCTTGATCGCGGTACGGCCGACGTCCTCAAGCTGCTGCTCGAACCGGCCGGCGTCTGCGGCCGACTTCCCGAGAGCCTCACCCTGCTGGCGGGCCTGACGCTCCAACCGCTCCAACTCAGTCGTGAACTTCTTCGCGGACTGCTCAGTCTGCTTGAAGCCCTTGTCGGCGCGGTCGAGCCCCACGCCGTCCCACTTCGATTTGAGGGCGATGACCAAGTCACGCGTCGCCACCGGCCACCTCCTCGTTCTTGATCAGCGTGATGTAGACTCCGCGGCCGTCCTCAGACGTCACCGTCTCCTGCGCCTGCTCTTTCACTTCGCAACCCCGGCACCGGGCCTTCTCGGGCACGTAGGCGTACCGGTAGCCGCCGCGCGACTCGTCCCACTCCTCCTCGCGGGTGCGGCAGTTGGGGCACTCCTGCCGCCGCCAGATGTGGTGCCAGAGCGCCTTGTCCCGGTCGTCCTGATCCCAGGAGAGGAAAGCCGAATGTGGGATGCGGTACTCGGCGCAGACGTCCAGTTCTAGGAGGAGCCCTCGATCTGCGCCCATCCTTTTGGGAGGCTGGAGTCGGGCACCCGGATGTTGACCCTGATGGCGGCGTTGGACAGCTCGATCCGCTCGGCGTTCGACAGGACAGACGTCCAGATGTGCTCCCAGTCGTCCGCCGACAGATCTGACTCGACGCAGGCGACGAACACCGCCTTGGGGAACGTCTCGTTGTCCCACTGCTGATCGTCCGTGCCCGGCCGCGGCTTGTGCGCGTCCACGAGCGCCTCGAAATCGTCCGGCGGCAGCGCCCGCAACGTAACGAACTCGTAGCAGGCTTTGAGCGCGGCCTCCGCCTTCTTCAGCCGCGCCTTGGCCTTGCGGACCGCCGCCTGATCGGCGGACTCGCCCTGGGCGTCCAGGAGGTTGAGCAGGATGCTCGCCTGCCCAGCCTCCTTGCGCGCCTCAGTGTCGTCGTCGATTCGGACCGGGCACGTACCGCTGGGCCGCGGCCGGTTGAGCAGGCGCTCCCGAAGACTGCTCACGCCGGGATGGCGACGTTCTCTGCGGGCTCGGACGTGATCGCGTACTGGATCACCAGCCGGGCCGCTTCAGCGCCCATGCTCCGCGTCTTGCCGACGCTGAGCACGCGGGTCGGGAACACATCCATGAGCCGACCGGCCACGTCGCCGCCGTCCAGCCACACGATGTTGCCGTCCTCGTCACGCGGCATCAGGTCCCGGACGTCATCGCCGTCGTCGCCCTGATAGAAGGTGATCGACGACTCATCGGCGGAGGTCAACCCTGGGATGTTGCTGACGAACCTGGAGTTAAGGTCCGGGGTGTCGATCTTTGCGCCGCTGACCATCCAGCCGCTGATGTCGGCGATGTCCTTGGACAGGTCCGTGCCGGCGTTCAACTCCGACCTGGTCGGCGCGTTGATGTTGGCGATCGTGGGCACCCAGTAGCATTTGGTGATCCCAGGCCGGAAGAACCTCGAAGCCGGCGTGACGGGCGTGGCGACCATTACTCATCCCCTTCTGCGCGCCGACCACGCGGCGACTTGGTGACTGGCAAAGCAGAAGCCCCGGCGTCTGCCGGGGCTTCTGTCGTCTGTTCGGCCTGTTGAGAGCGGGCGAGATGCCGGGGTATCGGCGGGGGTGGCGGGTCCGTCTCGGCCCACCCGGCACGCTGGTAGTGACGCAGCGCAGACTTGGGCACCTGCACCTTGCGGTCGCCGTCGTCGATGTTCGGATGCGAGATCCACACCTTGTCCATTGGCGCCGCCCCTACGAACTCGCGCCGACAACGACGACGTCAGCCGACACCGACGTGCCCGCACCGGAGTTAACGAGGTTGAGAAGGTCGCCCGAGCCCGCGGTGACGGACACACCGGCGGCGGTCGGGTCGTACCACCACAGCATTCCGCCGGGCTTGACCGGCACACCGTCACCGGCTGCGAGGAACAGCGGCACGCCGTTCGTCGAATCCCTGACCACGTTGACGTTGTTGGTGTTGCCGGGGGATGCCAGCACGAGCAGCATCTTGACCCTGGCGAACGTCAACGTCGTCCCGAACGGCCCGGTCAACGTGCCAGCCAGGTCGACCGTCTGCGTGCTGGACGCGTTGATCGTCACCTTGTCATGCCAGATCATGTTCGCCTGGCCGGCTCCTGCGCCCTCGGCGAAGTTGAGTTGCCGGGCGAGCTTCAGCAAGCTCGTCGGCGTCGACAGGTCCAGCGGGGCGGTCAACTCGCTTTGGAGCTGCCAGTTCGACTGCAGACTAAATGCCATCGGTCGGCCCTTCGGTCATCGGAAACCTCTCTCACGTGCCACTTGGTCCACCGCCTCGACGGACGCCGCCAGGACGCCGTCCGCGCCCGCATCCACCGCCGGCGCCAGATACGGCCTGGTCTGCTGGGCCACCCACCGGTCGCGGTGGCCGTGCACCGGATGCCTGAACGTGGCGTTGCCGGTGATGCCTTCGAGGGGCCGTCCGTGCGGTGCTGCACTGCGGCGTACCCGGATCGACACGCCCGGGTCCCGCCGGCCGAAGCGGACGCTCAGCGATATCGCGCGCGGGATCCTCGCCGACCATGAGGCTCGCCCCTTGGCGTCGGTGACGATCGGCTCGGCCGCTGTCTTCAGGGCGGGCCTGAGCGCCTTCCGCAACTCAGGTTCGATCTTGCCGATGTCCTGCTGTAGCGCACGGATCGCCTGCGACGGGTCCGACGGATCGGCCATCTACGCCGCCGAGTACGCATCGACGTGGACCACGAACCGCACGGTGCACACCGGGCCGCCGTCGGTCTGGTCGGCCGCCATGTCCAGCGTCGACATGCGCGCCATCATCACCGTCCCGCCGAGACGGGAGTCCTTGGCGAGTTCGGCGCGGATCCCGGCCAGCAGTTCGAACGCCCGCTCCCGGGTGGTGCGGGCGTCCGGCTTGCCGTCGCGATGAGCGTCGCCCCGCCAGGCCGACACCATGCAGAACACGTCGAACGATTCCCGGTCCGGGTGCATGTCGAGTTGCTCGCGCGTCATCGTCGACCGCACATCGGCCTCTTCAGGACTTCCGGAGTAGCCGATCTCTATGACGTCCTGCTCAACGAGCGTCGTCGGCCCTCCGTCTAAGACCTGGACGCCTGGCCAGGCGCGCTCAGCGAGCGCCACAAGAGCGAGCAGCACAGCAGGGATCGTGGACACCGGGCAAGCCCTCCAAAGACGGTCAGAAGCCGTGTGAAGACGTTCAGCAGGTGTCAGCCGACGAGCGGCTCGTCGCGCTCCTGATGCCTCTTGAGGCCGAGCAGTTCGGAGACCCTGTACGGGAGGGCGTACGGCTTGATGCTGGCGGCGATCGCGTCAGAGTCGCCGAGCATCGGCCTGCCGCCGCCGTTGTTGTGCTGGGACCCCTGCCACAGGTGCCGGATGAGGTCCAAGCCAGCCAGTCGGAAGTTCTGCGGCAGCGGCGTCCGGCCGACTCTGTACGTCACTCGCACGTCGCTGCCCCCGGCGGGTAGTAGCAGCACACCCTCGGAGTTCTTCAGCGTGTAGCCAGCCGTTCCGGCCATTGCGTCGGCCGGCGGCACCAGGTCGCCGCCCGGCAGCTTCACGATGCTTGTGATCGAGATGACCGGCCGTTCCGGCAGCACGATCACGCCCCAGCGGGCCGGCATGTCCGACACCACGGTCTGGGGTGTGACGTGCCCCATCCGGTCCTCGATGACCTGGCAGCCCGCGGCGATGAACCAGCGCAGGGCTTCGTCGTCCTCGTCGGTGAGCTTGCGGAGGTGTTTCTTCTGGTCGGCCAGCGAGATGAATGCGGCGCCCTCGGCGGGCTCAACGTCGAACACGTCGGTGAACGCTCCGGCGTTCTGGCCGGTTGCGATCCAGCGGGCTCGGTGAATGCCCGCCTGCACGCTCGGATAGTTGTAGTCGTAGACGCCGTCGGTGCCGGTCAGCGACGCCTCGGCGTGCGTGTTTCCGTCCGGCAGGGTGATCGTCAGCGCGACGTTGCCCGCGTTCTCCGGCACGCCCGCCGCGTTCCGGATGACGATGCGGAGCGGAACCATTTCCTCCAGGTCGAAACTCATCCCGCCCCCATCCGTGAACCACGCCGTTCGGCCGTCCCGATCCTCGAACCTTGTCGCGTCGCGCGCGACATGCTGGGTGCTGACCCGACTCCGGCCAGTGCAGTGGGTCCGTCTCGAAACCCGGCGGCCAGGTCGCCCCTGGATACCTGTGGCGCGGTCCGGTAGGCGATGATCGCAAGCGCCGACCAGCCTGTTGCTGTCGCCAGGTGGCCGCTGGCTGCCCCGGCGCGCATGGCGAGCGCGCTGTGCGCGGTGGCCGACGCCAGGTGGCGCACGTCGGCGGTCTGGATGATCGCGGTGGACGCCACGCTCGTGGCGGCGGCGCGCTTGACACTGATGCCGCGTGCGATGGCGGCGAGTCCCGCCGTGGCGGTGACCGCGCGGGCGATGCTCTCAAACCGGCGCGCCGACAAGGCGAGCGGAGCGACCCCTGCCGCGTGCGCCCGCTTGGCCGCCGTCGTGGTGCTGGTGGTTGCGAGCCCGGCGGACGCGGCGGCCGGGAGCAGCTTCGCGGCCGACGCCCGGCCGGTGGCGGCGAGGCTGCTCACTGCGGTGACCGCCGCCAGCGGGAAGAACACGGCGCGCGCCTGCAGAGCGGCCGGGCTGATGCCTGTGGCGGGTGCCCGCTTGCGTACGGCGGCGCTCTCTGCCGCGGCGACCGGTGCGGCCCCGGAGGCGGGCAGGACCTTGGCCGCTGCCGCCTGCCCGAGCGCGGCCAGTGCGGCGCTGGTGGTGCTGGTGGCGGTCTTGGTGACGGTGCCGCCCGCCGTGGCGGCCAGGGCCGCCGTGGCGGTGGGTGTGGCGTTCTTGCGGGCTGGCGCGCGGGTGGCGGCGGCGAGCGCTCCCCGCCCTGTGGCGGGAGCCACCTTGCGGACGGTGCCGGTGGCCGCCGCCGCGAGTCTGGTCGCCGTGGTGCTGCCGTGGACGGAGCTGGTCGCGCCGGTCGAGGCGAGCAGGGCGCGGACGGTCGAGGTGGCGACGGCGGTCTTGCTGGCGCTGCTGGTGGCCGCGCCCGCGAGCGGTGTGGTTGCGGCGGCCGGGGCCACCTTGAGCGCGTTCGCGCGGCCTGCTGTGGCCAGCGCGGCGCGGACGGTGGTCGGGGTGGTCTTGCGTACGGTGGCAGCGCAGGCTGCGGCGAGAGCCGCTACCGCTGTGGGCGTTGCCCGCTTCCGTGCCGTGCTGGTGCTGGCCGCTGCGAGCGCGGCGCGGCCGACGGCGGGGGCTGCCTTGCGGGGCGTGGCCCTGCCCGTGGCGGCGAGCGCCGACCGGGCAGCGACCGCCACGACCTTGCGGGCCGCAGCCTGAGCAGCCAGAGCGGTGGCCGACTGCCCCGCGACCGCGACTGACATGGTGGAGAACGGGTCGGGCTCCGCAGTCGTGTTCGCCCCGCCGGTGAGGGTCTGTCCGTTCCCGCTGTCGTCCGTGGTGGACGGGCCGAGAAACCGGTAGTAAGCCCACAGGTTCGACGTACGGACCGGCGCTGCCTGCGCGAACTCCGCTTCGAGCTGCGTCGCAGTCAGGGCGGCGGTCCAGATCTTGACTGCGGCGAGGCCCCCATCGAGCCACTCGCTGCCGAACACCGAGTCGCCCAGCCGCAGCCGGGTCATGGTCGTCGCGCCCGAACCCAGCGACGGCGCGCCCGTAGTGAAGGAACCCGCCCCTTCAGCCCTGAGCTTCGTGGTGACCGTGGTGCCGTTCACGCTGACGGCGACGAAGTACCAGGTGCCGACCGTCAGCGCGCCAATCGTGGACGACGAGCCCGTCTTGAAAAGGGTCAGCGTCGTGCCGTCGGAGTCGGTGCCAAGGATGACGTACTGGGTGGACACGTTGTCCAGGCACCATGCGGTCGAGAACGCGCCCCGGTCGGAGGCGAGCTTCATCCAGCAGGTGACCGAGAACTGGCTTACCGTGCCCAGCGAGATCGTGCGGATGTAGCTCTCGTTGTTCGCGTCGAACCGGACCGCCACCGGGGCCTCCGATCAGATGCCAGTGGCGTCCAGCACCAGCGCGCCGATCGCCACCGTGATCTGCCCCTGGCTGCCGAAAACCTCGGGCACGACCTTCTGGAAGTACAGCTCGCCCTGGCCGGTGATGTTCACGCTGGCCCCGCCCTGCGTGGCCGACACCTCGAACGTGTCAGTCGTGCTCGACACCACGAAGTAAACAGTGCCCTCACTCAACCCGGCCGGGAGCGACTCACCGAACACGTTGAACAACTGCACCCGGTCGTTGTCCACCAGGCCGTGCGCAGCCGACTGGATCGCGTCCGCTGTCACCCCGGCCGCGTCAACCGTGCCGAAGCCCTTCACGCTGCCGTTGATCGGCGCGTACCCGAGGAAGTTGTTCGTGTTCGTCGACACATGGTTGAAGAACAGCAGGAACGCATACGTCCCCGCAGGGACATCGAACGTCAACGCGCCCGAGTTGGCCTTCGCGCCGCTCGACGCGGCACCCCACGTCACCGCTTGCCGGGCGTACGCCGGGCTCCCGCCCGTCGCCTCCGTGCCCGCATAGTTCGCGCCCGTACCCGGGTCGGTTATGTTGCCGACCCCGATGTACTTGATCCCCGTCGAGACAGACTCGTCGAGGCCGTCCATCGCAAGATTCTTGCCGAGATCGTTGAACGGCACGGCCTGCCTCCAGGAATGACGGAGGGGCCGCCCGCGCCGAACGGCCCCTCCAGGGATTGTTAGCTGCCCACACGCGTCACACCGCGACGCTCCGGAACGCCCTCGCAACGCCCTCCCCGAGCGAGACGCGCGGACGGTAAATGTCGAACAGTCGAGTAGGGTCCCCAACGCGGTACGCAACCCCGGCGGGAGCCCTCAGATCGGTGGAGAAGCACGGCTCGTAGCCCGCCTCCGCGCACACCATCCGCGCCAAGTCGATCATGCTGGTCCCGACTCCCGTGCAAAGGTTGACCGGCTCGCGCACGTCGGCGTCAACCACCGCGAGCGCGCCGGCCACCACGTCGTCGATGTGGATCCAGTCGCGCACCTGCTCGCCGCTGCCCCAGATGGTGAACGGGTCCTCGCAGCGCTTTGCGCGGGCCATGAACGCACCGAACGGCCAAGCAGTGCCCTGATCCTCGCCGTAGCCGCTGAACGGCCGTACGACGTGTACAGCGACACCTGCGGCGCTCGCCGCGGCGGCCAGTTTCTCCCCCGTCAGTTTCGCCCACCCGTAGGAGGAGTCGGGGGTGCCAATGTTGTACCGGTCGAACCGGATCATGTCCTCGCAGAGCGGTCTCGCGGTCGCGAAGTCGTCCTGATAGTCGGTCGGGTAGGCGGCGCTGCTGGACAGGTAAAGCACCCTGCGCTGCCTGGTCCGGACCGCCCAAGCGAACATCGCGCTGTCCAAGGTCAGGTCTAAGGCGAGGTTCATCGGTTGGCCGTCGATCGCCGCCCGGTGCGGGGCTGTCGCTGCCGCATGCACCACGAGGTCGAATCGCCGAGCGTCCTCACGGAACAGGGACAGGGCATCTCGTCGAGAAATTGGGCTCGCAATATCGCAGCCGTCCACGAGAAAGCCACAATCAGCGAGAGCAGCGACCATATGGCGTCCGACGAACCCCGCCGATCCAGTGACGAGCGCCTTCACTGCGGCCTCTCAGCGATAATCGCCTGGAAATGCTGTTCGCCGTGCCTGCCGCCGTGCACGTTGATCCCGCCATAGCAGGTCCGCTGCTCGACAACAGCCCACCCGGCACCTTCCAGCAGCGCCCGATACCCGGCCTCATCCCACGCCCACGCATGGTGGCGGTAGTGCCAGTCACCCGTCTCCGACGACGGCGACGACGCGACCAGCTTCGTAGCGGCCATGCCGGCGAGGAAGCTGTGCGGGTCGACCAGGTGCTCCAGCACCTCCGACATCACCACGATGTCGCCGAGTTCGACCGGCTCGGTGAGGAAGTCACACCGGGACACGTCCAGGCCCGCCGCCAGAGCGACCCTCACGTTCTGGGCGCCGGCGTCGTAGCCCCACGTTGTCAGCGGAAGGCCACGGAGGGCGACTAGGAGCGAACCGTCGCCACAGCCGAGGTCACACAGCGTTTGCGCATCCCCACAGTGCTCGGCGATCAGGTCCGCGACCATCGCGGTCCGCTCCTTATGACCGACCTGCCCGTGTGGCGGCACCCACGAGTGCGTCGCGAAAAACTCGGGGGTACTGAAATTCGGCACGGTCCCCGGCGGGAACAAACGCCACTCGGTCATCGTGGGACCCCCGCGCATGCCTCGCGCACAGCGAGGACCTCCATCGGTCCGTGCTCGCGCATGTACGCCTGGAACGCCTCGCGGTCCTTCCGGTACATCTCGGGGGCGTTGACCCTCAGGTATCCGTCGTCAACCGGCGCCGTTCCGGCGACGGGGTGTCGGTGCTCGACGACCACGTCCGGCAGGTAGGTGATACAGCCTGCTGACCGGCCGAGAGTCCGCCAGTAGTTGTCCACGTACAGGTGGTGGAGCGTGGGTGGGGCCATGTGACCGAGCGTCTGCACGACGGACGTGCTAATCGCCACCTGCGTCGGCAGGTTCGCGCCCTGGATCTTGTCGTTGCCGTACACGAAGCCGGGCAGTGCGGCCAGCGCGTCCAGATAGGCGGAGTCCCATCCGCGCGTGACGGGCCTGTGGTCGTCGCCCATGAAGCCGATGGCCTTCGGCGTCACATCCCGCTTGAGCACCTCGGCCGCGGTGATGTTGAGCGCTTCCACCATGGACTTGTTCGGCCGGATCAGGGCGAGCAACCCTCGATATCCGAGCAACTCGGGGTCGTCATCATCCACAGCGAACACGAGTTCGGTGTCTGCCGTACATGTGCGCTTGAACACGTCGGCCAGTTCGCGCGCCGCAGTTGGCCGAGACCGCGACGGCACGATGACAACCAGACCTTCGCCGCTCACGCGTCACTCACCGGCACATCGGACGGCGGCGGAAAGTCGTTCTCCCCGACCCACACCCGCTTGAGGTGGGTGGTCTTCACCCGCGTGTCCACGAAGATCGGGTATCCGCAGGCGACCGCACGGGCGCAGAACGACAGATCCTCGCTGATCAACTGGTTCGTGGTCGGGTTCGCCATCCGGCTGTACCAGTTCGGCCCATACCGTTCGGCCACCCTCACCAACACATCACGGTGGATGACGATGCACGCCGACCCCGTCGCCGCCACCTCGACCAACTGCTCGCGCGGATAGTCGAGCCAGGCGGTGAACCCCTCACGGCCGTCGCCGACCTGAGCCCACCGGTACAGCGTCGGAGACGGACGCGTCCAGCGCCCTCCCATGCCGTCATCGGCGTACTCCTGCAACGCGAAACACAGCGCGCCCACGATGGGCCTCGTCTCCGGGTCCGCGGCGGCGATCAGCCGGTCCAGGGTGTCCTCAGCGAACCCCATGTCGGTGTCCGTCCACCACAGCCACTCGCCGCCGCCCTTGAGGAACTGCTCCACGGTGGCGTTGCGGGCGTCGATGATGCCGCCCGTCCCGTACCGCATCCCCAGGAAGCCGCCCCGCAGCAGCCGCCGCTCGTTGGCCAGATCATGGCCGAGCGCGTTCACCACCGACAGATGCCAGGAGTACGCCACCTCATACGAGTGCACGTACGCCAGACAGGCGCTGCCGTCCATCGGCATCGGCCGCTCCGGCGCCGCTTCCGCTGCTGGGGCGGTCACTTGCCGGCCCGGGGCCGCCGGGCCTGGCTACGCTCACCAGGAGCCCTGGTGGCCCGCTCCACCGGCGGCTCATCCTGGACAGGCCCCGCCCGCTCGACGGTCCTGTTGACGAACCGGTCATCGGCCGAGAACAGCCCCGGGAACTCCTTGACCAGCGGGTCAGACGCATCCCACGCAGTCCCGCGCGGAATGTGCATGCGCCTACCCTGCCAGGTGACGTTAACGGTGTCGGTTGCGATGACGACGTCCATGATCTGCACCTCTCCGGGCGGTGTGGGTGGTTGAGTTCCCGCCAGCCGACCACCCAGGCGGCTGGCGGGAAGTAGGGGACGGCGTGCTTACAGAGTGTTTTGGAGCAGGCGGAAGCCAAGATCGTTTATGCTGTTGCCGCCGTGGCGGGCCCACGCGAACCAGCCGCGCTGCCCGGTCGGCCTGTTGTTCGTGACGTCGAACAGATGCGGCACCAGCTCGACGCTCATGCCCGCCCTGTCGGCGATCAGATAGTTGCGGAAGTCCCCGACGACCAGGATGTTCGAAGCGCCCGTGGTGCCGGTGAAGTCCGGGAAGTACGACGCGAACGCGATGGGCCGCATCCGGATCGTCTCGATCACGCCGGTCAGGTCGACCGTGACGAACGACAGGTTGTTGCCGTTACCGAAGGAAGCGATCTCGTTGCCGACGTCGTGGTTCATCACCCACGTGGCGTTCTGCTTCCACCGGTCCGGCAGCGCACCCCACACCTTGTTGATGTCGGCGCCGCCGAACGCGCCGTCCGTGGTCACCACGACTTCGACGTTCGTGTTCGCGTCCAGGGCGGTGATGATGCCGCGCGGCTGGCCCGAGCCGGTGCCGGTCGCGAACGACTGGGCCTGCAGCTCGTCGTAGCCCTCCGCGAGGAGACGGCTCATCTCCTCGGCGAAGCCCGGGTAGTCCATACCGACCTCGATCGAGTACGGGATGAAACCACGAGCCGTGTTGATCGGCACGGTCGGCTGAGCGAGCGTCGGCGAGTCGTCCGACACAGCGGAAGCCTCAGCGTCGTACGACCAGGTCACACCTGCCGAGCTGACGCCCTTCCACTCGTCCGTGGTGATCGTCACCGATCGTGCGAGGCCGCGGAACGGGTTCAGGCTCCCCTGCGCGGTCAGGATGATGGTTGGGTCTATGAGGCAGTTTTGTTACTACTCGGCTTTACCGAGCGGGCTGGTCATTTCTGCCAGCCTCTTCACGTCTCCGTGAAGCTCAGACTATATCTTTATCTCGACGTCGAGATATCCCGTACATAGTCGTTGAACCTTCCCGTCGGACGAACCAGGCGGGCTCGGCTGCTGATTATCCCTACCCTCAGCTTTTCAGACCGTCGCGCTCGGGCTTTCGCCCCACGCTGTGGTGCTGAGGTCTAGCAGGACGTTCCAGCAATTCTCGGGATTTTCACCGACACCTCACGGCGTCAGGCGGCCAGCTCGACCGGAACTCCATACCCGCCCGCGTTGTCGGTGCCGCCAGCCATCGCCCGGAACTCGGCGACCGCCCGCGCCTCCTCATCGGTGAAACCCGGCTGCGCGTAGTGCATCGCCTTGACGAACGCACTACGGTACGCCTCGTTCTCCGACGCGAGCAGGCGCCGCCCGATCATGCCGCCGTCGGTGTCGTCGGTGCGGGTCCGCAGCAGCCGCTCCACCTTGTCGAGCTGGTCGCTGCGCAGATGCCGGGCGCTCTCCCGGCTCTCCAGGACCTTCATCGACCGGTCGCGGACCTCAGTCCGAGACAGCGCCCGAAGCTCCGAGCCGTCCCACGGGTCGACGCGCCGCATCACCTGCACGCCGCGGGCGTCGAGGTTGCCGTCGCCGGCCTCTGTGTTGCCGCGGGCGGCGAAGCCAGCCACGAGGTTGCGGCGCCGCTCTCGCTCGCCCTCGCGGGCGCGCTCCTGCTCCTGGCGGGTGCGCTCCTCATCGCGGAGCCGCACCTGCTCGGCGCGCTGCGTCTCCAGTTCGGTCCAGCGGGCTTCCTGCTCCTCGGTGAACGGCTCGTCGCCGGCCACCTGGTGCAGTTCGCGCATCTCGGTCTCGATCTCACCGAGCCTGCGCAGGATCTCGTCCATCAGGACGCCTCCTTGGCAAGGAATGGGTAGCGCTGTGCCCTCAGTCGGGCGGCGCGCTGCGGTTGGGTGAGACCTGCCGCGTGGTGCACTACGGGGGTGTCCGGCGCGTCGGTCGGGATGTCTGCGGCCTCCTGCGGCGCGGTGTCCGACGACTCGCCGAGGATCGGGTCCTCGACGGGTCGGGCGGCCTCGCCGCTGGCGGTGCGAAGTCCGTGCTGGGCACGGAAGTCGGTGAACGACCGGACGATCGCGTCGTGCCGGTCGGGGTCGCGGGAGCGGAGCTGCTCGCCGTACCAGTCGGTCATGCCGATGGAGCGGAGTCCCGCCGTGGCGGCTTGGCTGGCCGGCCAGGTCACCGGTCCGGCTTCGAACAGCCGCACCTGTAGAACGGACCGCTCGGGCAAGCCCTCAGGGTTGTGGCTGCTCGCTTCGGGCTCGTGATTCCACAGCTCGTCGGTGACGTTGAACATGAAGGAGCTGCCGTAGCCGCGGGCTGACAATCCAGGGATGAGATCCCTGTTGTAGCTGGTGTCGAGCAGCGGCACTTCGGCGTAGGCGCCGTCGCCGCGCTCTTCGAGAGTCTCGGGCACGCCGAGAATCTTGTCGCCGACGAAAAAGTCCATCCCGTGGTTGAAAAGGATCTTCACCTTGTCGCCGCGCTCGGTGATCGTCTTGGAGAACGCGCCCGGCAGGACCCGCTCAAGGAAACGCCCCTCGTAGTAGCTGTTGATCTCATACCAGGTGCCGAACGCGGAGAACCGCAGCACCATGACGGGGCTGCCGCTCTCAGCGCGAACCTCGGCGCGCTCGTCACCCTCAGGCGGCTGGTCGGCGGCGGCCCTCGGCAGGAGGTCGGCGGGCGCGGTGAACGCCCGGACGGTGATCAGGTCACGCTTCACGGCTGCTGTTCCTCCTCGTCAAGGACGGCGCCGTCGGGCCCTTCCTCGTCAGCGGGTTCGTCTTCGTTCTCGTCTTCCGGCTCGGGCTCGCCGGCGCCCGGCGAGAGCTGTGCACCGGGCGGCTGGAGCTGCACCGACAGCAGGCCGGTGTGCACGAGCAGGCCGGAGTCCTGGGCGGCGGTCGCGGCCTGAGCCGATTCGGCGGTGAAGCCCTCACGTACCAGGCTCGCGATCGTGGACGCCTCAACCTGGAAGATCTCGGCAGCGTCCTTCTTGTCCTCACGCAGGAAGCTGACATCGCGGTCGTCGTACCAGAGTTGGGCGTTCGGCCGGGGCGGGAGGAGGTTCGCCAGGGACCCCGCCGCGTTGCGCCACAGCGGCCTCAACGTTCCGTCGCCGAACCGGCGGCGCGCCTGCGCATAGTTCGAATACGTCGCGGACGCGAGCCCTTCCGACAGGCCCACGATGACCGGCGGCACGCCTAAGGCGGCGGCTATCCGGGTCTCTCCCAGCGCCTGGATCGCCTTGTACGACATCTGCTCGAAGCTGTTGCCGACCGTCTTCACGTCGGCCCCGCCACCCAGGTACAAGGTGCGGTAGGCGTTGACGGCACCGCGGTGGCTGAGCTCCATCTTCTCTTTGAACCGCTCGAACACCTCAGGCGTCACAGACGCGTCCATGGTGACGACCATGTTGGGGCTGGCGCCGTTCTCGAAAAACTTCAGCTTGTGGGTGCTGGCCGCCATGTCCCCTTCGATGTCCCGGATCACCGCCTGCAACAGCGACATGCCGCGGAAGGACGCCACCGGGTCGGGGATCGGCGCGTAGTGGCACACCTCCTCCGGCAGCAGCACCTCCGTACGACCAGTCGGCGGCTGGTAGATGTAGCCGATCAGCTCGGCATCCAGATCAAACGCCTGCAAGTCCGGGTCCTCGTACGAGCCGAGCACGATGGTCACCCAGTCCGGCCTCAGCCGGACGATCCGGTCGCGGCCGTCCCGAGACCGCCGCCGAGTCGCGAAGAACGCGCCCGCCAGGCTGCTGTCCTGCTCCATCCGCGCCAGCAGGTCACCTGTCGTGGCGCCCGGCCACGGCCGCTCCAACAGGGCGAGATCCTGCCCGCCGAACAGGTTGCCGGGCCGTCCGCTGTTGAAGCCGCGCCACTGAAACCGCGCCTCCGAGAACACCAGCAGCCGCGACAGCAGGCAAGCGAACACCACGCCCGACCGCTTGTAGACGCCGTTGACGATGCCGTCGAAGTTGCCCTCAACCCGCTCCTGCGACCCTGTGATCGTCTGATAGAACCCCAGCCCGAACGGATCAGCAGAGAACAAACTGAGGTAGTCGTCCCACCCGAACCTCGACAAGGCGGCGGCCGGGCGCTGGAAGCGCTCCGTATGCCGGTTTGTGATCCTCTCCAGGAAGCCCATCAGGGACCGGCCACCCCCGGCCGATACACGGCCAGTTGCTCGACACCGCCAATGATGAGCACCTTGACGCCGGGCAGCTTCTCGTTGAGCGTCGGCTCGATGCTCTCGCGGAACCGGGTGAACTGCTCCACAGTCATGTCAGCAGAGAGCCGCACAATCAGCGTGTCGCCCGGCCGGACGACCAGGGCCTCAGCAAGGCTCGCCAGGGTCTCATCGCTCATTGGATTCGGCCGCCCTTGCTTGGCCGCGACCGGCGCGCGTCGCTCCAGCCCTCGCCGACCGCCACCCACGCGATCGTCAGCCCAAGCCACGCCTTGCCGAGCGTCCAGCCGAGCACGTACGGGATGCCCACCAGCAGCGTCGCCAGCAGCCGCACCAGCGCGAGCATGCCCTTGCGGACGTCCACCCGACGCGACCGCTCCGAAATCCGCTCCAGCGGCACCGTCAACGCCATCGCTCCCCCTCACGCCCACACCGCGAACGGTTCGATCGACGTCTGCTCCACCGGCGCGCACGCCCGCCAGAAGGCCATCACCGCCGCCACCGCAAGGTCGATCTTGCGGGGGCTGTTCTTCGCGTCCTTCACCAGCCGCGGCCCCCGCTGATCCGTCTTGATCACACAGTTGTCGACGTGCCGGGCCAGCCGCGGATCACCCGAATGCGTCAACGCCTGGTTCAGAACCGCCTCGTAGAAGCGCTGCGTCGCCGGAACCATCCGCTGCGGCGACTGGGGAAACTCCACGACCGGCAGCCCCTCACCCTCAAGCACCTGATAGGTGCGAGCCCAGCGGAACGGGTCACACACAATCTCGCGCACCTGCCAGCGGCGGCACGCTGCCCGGATCGCTGCCTCCACCGCCTCGATCGGGACCCGCCAGTCGTTGCCCGCCTCCGGCGGACGCTCCCAGCACTCCACCACATCAATGTGCGGCGTTTCCCCCACCTCGACGGCGACCAGCGCAGTCGAGTCGTTGGAGAAACTGCCGTCGAAGCCAAGAACCACCTCAGCGAGTTCCGGGATCGGCCTTTCCTCGGTGCACGTCGGCCAGGCGCCGGCCGGGAGCCAGGCGGTTGCTGTGGACACCCACTGGTTGCAGCGCTTCGTGCGGAACTCCGCCTCCGGCGTGCGTAGCACCGAAGAGGCGAAGTCCTCGGCCGACACCAGATCGCCGTGGCCGGGATTCGCCTCACGCCATGTTTCCGGATCGCGATGATCCGACGTCGGATCCCGCGGCTCCCACCAAGCCATGAAGAACGCCGGGTCGTCCACCTCGCCCGCGGCAACCCGCTTGCCGTACTGGTACATCGAGTAGCAGAGCGAATCCTGGCCCGTGGAGTCCGTCTTCACACCCGCGGTCGTAACGCCGACCATCAGCGGTTCCACCCGGGCGCCCGATGCGAGCGCCATGACATCCCAAAGCTCACGGTTCGGCTGAACATGCACCTCATCGAAGATGACCTGGTGCGGGTTCAAGCCCTCCTTCGAGAACGCCTCCGCCGACAGCGCCCGGTACACCGAGCCCGTCCCCGGAATCTCGATCGCATCCCGGTACAGCTTGCACACGTCAGCGAGCTCCGGCTCCAACTCCACCATGCGGCGGGCGGTGCCGAACACGATCCGCGCCTGCTCCTTCTCACCGGCGCACGAATACACCTCGCCGCCGTCCGGCCCCAACACCAGCCCATACAGCGCCAGCCCAGCACCCAGAGCCGACTTCCCGTTCTTGCGGCCAACACCGATCAGCGCCTGGCGGTGACGCAGACGACCATCCGGGCGCCTCGCCAGCAGGTGCCCGAGAAGGGATCGCTGCCAGCCCCGCAAAACGATCGGGGATCCGGAAGCTCCGGCCACGCTGTCCTTGGTGACCTTGCACAGCGTCTCGATGAACTCCGCACAGTGCCGCCCATCGCCGCGGCGCACGTCAGCCGCAGGTACCGGAGTGAGCCAGCGCGCCGGCCAGCCATCAACCCTCACGCTTGGCACGCAACGCCTCCAGCTTGCTCACCCGGGTCACCTCGGCGACCCCCAGGCGTGTCCGAGAAGCCGGGTCGAACCCGAGCGACGCCAGCGCGGCCGACAACTCCCGGTGGAACGTCGCCACCATCCGGCCGTCCTTCGGGTCACGCGTCGCCCGATACCGCTCACGCGCCACCGCGACATCGTCAGCAAGCCGGCACGCCTGCTCTGCGGCCTCCGCATCCGAGTTCGGCGACACCCACGTGATCCCCGCCTGCCAGATCCGCTCCCACAAGCGGCGGGCCTCCAACCCGAAGTCCGCCGGACAGTCCGGAACGCCCTCAGCCATCGGCAGCGCCACCACCGTGCCCTCAACCGGCAACCGGTCCGGACGCGCGGTACCGCGCTTGCGTTTGATCTCAGTCGGGACCGGAGGACGGCCACGGCGCTCTGCCACAACTCCACCCCCGGCCGGAATCCAGAATTTTGACTGCAGAAAAACGGCACTGGGCGACGGGTCAGGAATCGAAGGCGGTGATCTTCGTTTCGGGGGTGCCCCCCTGGTCCTCCACCGTCCCGTCGGCACTGATTAGGGGTGTTGTGTCCTTTTTCGCTGACACATGTTGTTGCTGATTTTCGTGATGATCGATGTTGATTGTTGTGTGTTGGTCTGTATGGATGGTCAGGGCACTGGTGGGGCAGGGCAGGGGGCATGGGG
>NZ_JBDPME010000034.1:0-79337 GCF_039871825.1 Nonomuraea sp. B12E4
AGCACGGATGGTCGCACATCCGCTTCTATCGAGGGCTCCATGCTCTTGTCAGGCGATCGACGACACCTCCACATCCATGGTCATCCGATCGCTATCACCCGGTTTGCCTGCTGAGAAAACTTCAGTGAATATAAATTTAGGGACCTTAAATTGGTCCGTCGCCACGAGTAAGGAAAGGTGCGTCATGCGCCGGCTCATCAATACCTGCGTCGTAGCCATGGTAACCGCCACACCTATTCTAGGCTTCTCCAGTGCGGCATCGGCCACAAGCTGTATTACTCAACGCATCCCGCAAGACGGCGATCTCGGCGGCGTGTCTGGTAAGATTTTCTATGCCTACGGCTCCCATCCCACCGAAGGGCGGCAAGTCAATGCCACGTTCATGGCAAGGGGTGAAACGCTAAGCGCTGACGTTCGGCTAGAGAAATACGAGTATGTAGTACTACTTGAGGCAGATGGGACAATTATAGAGCAGCTCGAAAAGGGGCAGAAGTATAAGAATCTAGACTTGCCAGAGAATATGAATGTATATCTAGAATTCAAGGGCGGTATCCCTACGTGTAAACGGAAGAAGCTCCGCACATAATGCAGGGCCCGGCGTTGATTCGCTCTGTCCGAGTCCGTCCTGTTGATCAGATGTTGTAGACGCCACGACCACCTCGATGATCATGCCCGTCATGCGCGCGACGCCGGCGAAGTGGAGTTGGACTGGTTTGGTGGACACCTGGTCTCTGGGGAACCCCGGTTCCCGGAAGAAGGCGTTTGCTGTGCCGGACAACTATCCGCCGGAGTTTCGCCGCCAGATGGTGGAGTTGGTGCGTGCGAGACGGACGCCGCAGGAACTGGCCAAGGAGTTCCAGCCCTCCGCGCAGTCGATCCGTGTCTGGGTGCGTCAGGCCGACCTCGATGGTGGCCGCCGCCAGGACGGCTGACCAGCGTCGGCCATCAGGAGACATCGCCTCCAGCCGCGGCAGAGCCTCCGGCACCTCTAGACGGACCAGCATCACCACCGCCTTCAAGGCCGCGAACCACTGCCTGGCACTCGCTGTCTGGACGCAGCGAAGATGACAATTGGACCTGCTCCCGACCTGGGCACCGTCACTTCGATGGGCGTCGAAATATCGGCGCTCGCGTCATCGAAGTTGACAGTATTCGGCCGAAGATCGCTAGCTTCAGCCCGTGCAGGGAGCATGCGACGGTCAGATGCCCTCGGCTGGGCCGGCCGGGGCATCTCGGCGTCGATGGGCCAGCTGGCGACCTCAGGACTATCAGGCAGGTTCGAGGTGATCGGCGAGGCGGCGGAGAGCGATTGCGAACCGACCGCGGAGGCGCGGAAGAACACGTCGGCGCGAGCGCGGCGGGATCATGCGTAATCGTGCGGCCTCGGCTCGCTGTTCATCGAGGTAGGCGCGGCCCCACTCCTCATGCATGAAATACATGGAAGGTTCCTCAGGGGTCTTCGGGGAATGCGTGGTAGAAGATGAAGACCGGGCGTGTATCCGGCGGAGCCTCGCTCGATTCGACGCGCGACTTGGCCAGCTCGCGCCACGGCTGCAACACGGCATAGAGCTGCTCGGCGAGCTGCGTCAACTCATCCTTGGTGAGCCGTAGGTGGTGGCTGCCTCCAAAGGCCGCGTCCTGCCAGTCCTCGGGAAGCGTCATGTGAGTGCGTTCGAAGTCGCGCAGCCGCTCGAACTGGTCGATCACCCACTGTGAATTCCACGCCCGCACCACGGCTCTGGCTTCCGGGGTTTTGAGATCCACCACTGCCCACCCGCCCATAGCCGCCCGCACCCAACGTTCCCGGCTGTCCCGGGCGAGCTCCGGCACGTCCTCGATCCATCCATGTTTCTGTATTTGCCGCAGGTGGTAGCTCACCTGGCCGGGGTCGGCATCCATCCGTCTGGCGAGCTCGCTAACTGTGACCGGGCCAATCTGGGAGAGGAGGCTGAAGAGCTTCATCCGAAACCGGCTGGTCATGACCTTGAGCACGTCCGGGTCATCGATCTGTCGCATGGCCACGACGGTAAGACCGGCAGGTGAGGATGCTCAACACGTCTACTGGATCTTGAAACCGCGCGTTGGTGGCGTAGCCGAGCGAGATCCTCCTGGATGCGCAGCAGCCGCTCGCTTCCGACCGGCTGGCAGGGGAGCCGGGCGAGTTGCTGCCGGCAGTTGCGGGCGCCGACGATGCGCCCCTGCGGGCCGCACGGTCCGTTGCATTCGCGCCGGTAGCGTGGGGTGTCGCCGACGCTGATCCGGGTGTGGCAGCTCGGACACCAGCCGGTCAGATAGACGCGATGCTGGGGGCAGACCACACAGGGCAGCAGATGCCAGGAGATGCGCCAGATCGGGTCGGGTCCGGCCAGACAGCGGGGGCAGATGGCGGCGGTGTCGGCGCACCAGGGCCAGGGCCGGGTGCGGGTGTTGCCGGTCCAACTGTAGGTGATGAACTGGCCGCCCTGGCTCATCAGCGCCATGCGGCGCATCATGGCGCGGGCGCGCAGACCGGTGGCGCCAAAGCCAGGAAGGTTTCCTTGACCAATCAAATGAATGCGTTTTTAATTCCGACATGGGTCGTATTGCGGGCGTAACGGCTGCCGAGACGCGGGAGCGGTTGTTGCGGGCCGCCGCTGACATCTTCGCGCAGCGTGGATACGACGGCACCCGCGTGGCCGACATCGCCGCGACCGCGGGCGTGAGCAACGGCGCGCTCTACGCGCACTTCGGGTCGAAGGCCGAGTTGCTCGTGGCCGCGCTGCGGGCGCACGGGCGGCGGTTGCTCGCCGACCTGTTCGCCGACGATCCCGACCGGTCCGTGGCCGAGTCGCTGGTGGCGGCCGGCCGCCGGTTGCCCCGCCGGCGCGACGCCCGTGGCCACCTGCTCGTCGAGGCGCTCGTGGCGGCCCGGCGCGACGCGGACGTGGCCGGGCCGATGCGTGACTACGTGGGTGAGCGCGCCGGCCACATCGCCCAGCTCGTACGCGCCGCGCAAGCCGGAGGAGAGCTGGACCGCGCGCTCTCGCCCGACGCGTTCGCCCACTTCTGCCTCCTGCTGGCGATGGGCAGCGCGCTCGTCACCCCGGACCTGCACCCGGTCGACGACGAGGAGTGGACCGCGTTGCTCACCCGCGTCGTGACCTCCCTCGCCCCCACCGACCTCACCTCACCCCAGGAGACCACTCAGTGAAAGTTCGGATCGACCCGGAGCGGTGCCAGGGGCATGGCCGCTGCTACACCCTGGCGCCGGAGGTGTTCGGGGAGGACGAGGAAGGTTACGGGCAGGTCGCCGGCGACGGCGTCGTGCCGTCCGCCGGGGAGCGCGCGGCGCGCCTGGCGGTGTCCAACTGCCCGGAGAGGGCGATCGACCTCATCGAGGAGGCATGACATGAGCGTTGATGATCGCTTCGCCGAGGGCTTCCGGCGGGGGGAAGGAGAGTTGCCTCCCGGCACGCGCAGCGAGATCATCACCGGCCCGGTGACGGACTGGGCGACCGACTTCTCGCATGTCGAGCCCGAATGGGCGGCCGACCCGTACTCCATCCAGGACGACCTGCGGCAACGCTGCCCGATCGCGCGCACCGAGCGGTTCGGCGGCGGGTGGCTGCCGACGCGCTACGAGGACGTCGCGGCCATCGCCTACGACACCGAGCACTTCTCGTCCCGGTCGATCGTCATGAGCAACTTCCGGCCGCCCCGCGACCTTGCCCCCGTGGGCAGCACGCCGCCGATCTCCTCCGACCCGCCGTTCCACCGGGACGCGCGTAAGCTGCTGCTCCCGGCGTTCACCAAGACCGCGGTCGCGCGGCGGGCGGCGGCGACGCGGGACTACTGCCACTCGCTGATCGACGCGTTCGAGGGCCGGGGCGTCGTCGATGGCGCCCGCGACTACGCGCAACACATCCCGATCAGGGTCATCGCCGACATGCTGGGCTTCCCGCCCGAGGACGGGCCGCGGTTCGGCGAGTTCATCGAGAACGTGCTGGAGGGCATCAACCTCCCGTCGGAAGAGCGCCAGGCCCGGATGGCGACGCTGTTCGACTACCTGCTCGCGCAGATACGCGACCACGTGGACCAGCCACGTGACGACCTCACGACGTATCTGATCGACGCCGAGCTCTACGGCCGCAAGCTGGAGCCGACGCACGTGGCCGGCACGATGGCCCTGCTGCTCATCGCCGGTATCGACACGACGTGGAGCGCGATCGGCGCGTCGTTGTGGCACCTCGCCAAGACCCCGGCCGACCGCGAGCGGCTGGTCGCCGAGCCCGGCCTGCTGCCGACCGCGATGGAGGAGTTCCTGCGGATGTACGCGCCGGTCACGATGGCGCGGCTGGTGAAGGACGACATGAGCTGGAACGGCGTCGACATGAAGGCCGACGACTGGGTCCTGCTGTCGTTCCCGGCGGCCAACCGCGACCCGGCGCAGTTCGACCGGGCGGGGGAGGTGGTCATCGATCGGGAGGTCAACCGGCACGCCGCGTTCGGCCTGGGCATCCACCGGTGCGTAGGCTCGCACCTGGCGCGCATGGAGCTGCAGGCCGCCCTGGAGGTGTGGCTGGAGCGGATCCCGAGGTTCGGCCTCGCCGAGCCGGCGGCGGTGACCTGGGCTCTGGGCCAGGTACGCGGGCCGCGTACCCTCCCGTTGAGCATTGGGTGAGCGATTGGGGATGGCGCATGGCAAGTGACAACGGGCGTAGAGCCCTTGTGGTGCGGGGCGGCTGGGAAGGGCATGTGCCGGTGGAGGCCACCGAGCTCTTCGTTCCCTTCCTTGAGAAGGAGGGGTTCGAGGTGGTCCGGGCGGATTCGCCGGCGCCGTACGCGGACGCCGCGTTCATGTCCGGGGTCGATCTGGTCGTGCAGTGCTACACCATGGGCACGATCGAGAGCGCGGAGCTGCGCGGGCTGGAGGCGGCGATCCGCGCCGGCACCGGGATGGCGGGCTGGCACGGCGGCATCGCCGACTCCTTCCGCAACTCTTCCGACTACCTGCACCTCATCGGCGGCCAGTTCGCCTGCCATCCGGGCAAGGATCCGGCCGAGTGGTACGAGGGGTCGCCTGACCACAACTTCGTGCCCTACACCGTGAACATGCTGCCCGCGGCGAGCTCCCATCCCATCACGGCGGGCATCGCGGACTTCGACCTGGTCACCGAGCAGTACTGGGTGCTGGTGGACGACTACATCGACGTGCTGGCGACGACGACGCAGCGGGTCCGCCCGTGGGACCCCTGGCACCGGGAGGTCACCTCCCCGGCCGTCTGGACCCGGAACTGGGGGGACGGGCGGATCTTCGTCACGACCCCCGGGCACAGCCTCGACGTCCTGCGGAACGACAGCGTGCGCACCATCATCGAGCGAGGGATGTTGTGGGCGGCGCGGCGGTGACACATGAGTGAGCCCCGGCGGCGCTGCCGGGGCCCCTCGTACGTTGGCGCTCCAGTCGTGTGCCGACTGGAGCGATGTCGAGATTATTCCTTTTAGTCCATTTTGTATAGGTTTTTCGGGCGAGGAATTGACATGCGCCTCGACTGCGGTGCGATTCCGAGATGACCGAATATTATTCGGTATGGTGGAGGGATGACGGATGTCTTTGACGATCTCGCCGCCGAATATCGCCAGTTGGACGCGGTGCTGGCCGCTCTGACGCCGGATCAGTGGTCGAGGCCGTCCGCCGCCGCGGGGTGGACCGTCGCCGATGTCGTCCTGCACCTCGCCCAGACCGAGGAGGCGATCGGCACCCGGCCGGCCGAGGAGGCCAGGGCCTTCCTCGACGCGTCCGCCGAGGTCACCGTTGACGGGCTGGCCGACGAGATGGTCGCCGCCGAGCGGGGGATGCCGGCGGAGGAGTTGCTGGCGCGCTGGCGCAGGGCCGCCTTCGCCACTCCCGGCACGCTGCGCGCCTGCCCCGCGGGCCACCGGCTCGCCTGGGTGCGCACCTCGCTGTCCCCGCGTACGCTGGCCACGACCAGGATCGCCGAGCACTGGGCGCACGCCCAGGACATCACCGTGCCGCTGGGCATCGACTATCCCGACGCGGCCCGGTTGCGTCACGTGGCCTGGCTGGCCCACCGTACGCTGCCCTACGCCTTCGCCGTCGCCGGGCTCGCGGACGCCCCGGTCGTCTTCTGCGAGCTGACCGCACCGGACGGGACCCGGTGGACCTTCGGCGACCCCACCGCCCCGGCCCGGATCACCGGCTCCGCGGCGGAGTTCTGCCGGGTCGGCGCCCGCCGCCTCACACCCGGGCAGACCGGCCTCATCGCCGAGGGGCCGCACGCCGCCGACGCCCTGCGCCTCCTGCGGAACTACGCCGCCTGAGCCGGAGGCCGGAGCTGCCCCGGCTGGGCGGGACGTGTCCTGTCTCAAGCGCTCATCGGCGTCGTGGCCGGGTCGGGCGGGGTGACGAAGGCCGCGGTCAGGGCCAGCGCCCCGGCCAGGGCGAAGGCGGTGACGAATCCGGCATCCGTACCATCTCGGCTGCTTGACACCTTGCGTGACGATTGCCGCACTAAGGCGGTCGCCTTATATTCGGAAAGTCGGGCTGCCGAGCTGGAGGACAAAGATGACTGCTGACGCGGCGATTCCAGATTTCCCCTTCGACCGACCCACGGCCCTGGAGCCGCCACCGCAGTTCGCGGAGCTGCGCGAGAAATGCCCGGTGGCCCACGTACGGCTGCCGAGCGGTGACACCGCCACCGTGGTGACCAGGTACGACGACGCCCGCGCCGTGCTGGCGGACCCCCGGTTCAGCCGCAACCTCGCCAGAGAGGGCGCCGCCCGGTTGTCCACGACCGAGGACGGCGGGCTGTTCAGCCGGCGCAGGGAGGGCTCCGCGAGCATCGGCGAGGGGCAGGACCACATGCGCTGGCGCCGGTTGCTCAGCGGCTGGTTCACGGCGCGGAAGATGGAGGTGTGGCGGCCCAGGGTCCAGGCGATGACCGACGGCCTGCTGGACGCCATGCTGGCCAAGGGATCCCCGGGAAACCTGTCGGCCGGGCTCGGCCTGCCGCTCCCGGTGCGCGTCATCTGCGCGCTGATCGGCGCGCCGAGCGAGGACCAGGACAAGTTCGCGCACTGGTCCCGCGTCATGCTGACGCTGACGCGCTACACGCAGGACGAGGTCGACCAGGCCTACCGCGAGTTCACCGCGTACGTGTCGGACCTGGTCGACCGTAACCGGGCCGACCCGGGCGACGACCTGCTCAGCGAGCTGACCCAGATCACCGACGCCGAGGACGGCCGGCTCAGCCAGGCCGAACTCATCGCCACCGTGCGCGGGCTGCTGCTGGCCGGCCACGAGACGACCTCCAACATGATCGCCATCATGGTCGCGATGCTGCTCGCGGACCGCGAGCGCTACGAGGCCGTGATCGACGACCCCGAGCTGATCCAGGGCACCGTCGAGGAGGTGCTGCGGCTGGACAGCACGCTGTCGGCGATCGGCGGGGTGCCCAGGTTCCTGACCGAGGACATCGAGCTCAGCGGGACCAAGTGCCCGGCCGGCAGCACCATGATCCCGATCGTCCCCGCCGCCAACCGCGACCCGGACAAGTTCGCCGACCCCGACCGCTTCGACCCGCGCCGGGGCAACAGCGCCCAGCACCTCACCTTCGGCGCGGGGAAGCACTACTGCCTCGGACAGCCGCTGGCCAGAGTGGAGCTCCAGGTCGTCCTGGGCACCCTGATCAGGCGGCTGCCCGGCCTGCGACTGCGGGATCCCGCGGACCGCCTGAAACTGCGTACCGGCGGGATGTCCGGCGGGCTCCAGGACGTATGGGTCACCTGGTGACTCCGGGACACCATCGGCGGCCGCTCCGCGAAGGGCGTCGATGACGACAGCGGTCCCCGGCGCCGCGAAACCGGCGCCGGGCGGCGGCATGACCGTGGCGGTGCTGGCCCTGGCCGGCATCATGGTGGCGCTCATGCAGACGCTGGTGATCCCGCTGGTCCCGCAGTTGCCGGCGCTGCTGCACGCCTCGCCCTCGGACACCTCGTGGGCCATCACCGCGACCCTGCTGGCGGGCGCGGTGGCCACCCCGGTGTTCGGGCGTCTGGGCGACATGTACGGCAAGCGGAGGATCCTGCTGATCTGCCTGTGCCTGCTGGTGGCCGGGTCGGTCGTCTGCGCCGTCAGCGGCTCGCTGATCCCGATGATCGTGGGCCGTACGCTGCAGGGCGCGGCGGCCGGGGTGATCCCGCTGGGCATCAGCATCATGCGGGACGAGCTGCCCGCCGACCGGCTCGGCTCGGCCATGGGGCTGATGAGCTCCTCCCTGGGCGTGGGCAGCGCGCTGGGCCTGCCCGGGGCCGCGGTGCTGGCCGAGATCGCCGACTGGCACGCGTTGTTCTGGGTCTCGGCGGGGTTCGGGGCGGTGGTGGCCGTCGTCGTGCTGATCGTGGTGCCGGAATCGCGGGTGCGCACCGGCGGCAGGTTCGACGTGGCCGGCGCCGCCGGGTTGTCGGCCGGGCTGGTCTGCCTGCTGCTGGCGATCTCCAAGGGCGGCGACTGGGGTTGGACGAGCCCCACCACCTCGGGGCTGTTCGCCGCCGCCGCGGTGATCCTGCTGGTGTGGGGCTGGTGGGAGCTGCGCTCGCCACGGCCGCTTGTGGACCTGCGGATCTCCGCGCGCCGCCGGGTGCTGCTGACGAACGTCGCCTCCGTCATGCTGGGCTTCGCGATGTTCGCCATGTCGCTGGTGCTGCCGCAACTGCTCGCGCTGCCGACCGCCACGGGGTACGGTCTCGGCCAGTCGTTACTGGTGATCGGCCTGTGCCTGGCTCCCGGCGGGCTGGTGATGATGGCGATGTCGCCGCTGTCGGCGCGGCTGTCGGCCGGGTGGGGGCCGAAGGTGTCGCTGATGGCCGGGGCCGTCGTGATCGCCGCGGGCTACGGCCTGGGCACGGTGCTGATGGGCGGCGTCTGGCAGATCGTCGTGTTCGGGTGCGTCGTCAGTGCCGGGGTGGGCATCACCTACTCCGCGATGCCCGCGCTGATCATGTCGTCGGTGCCGAGGTCGGAGACCGGCGCGGCCAACGGCCTGAACGCTCTCATGCGCTCCATCGGCACCTCGACCTCCAGCGCCGTGGTCTCCGTCGTGCTGGCCGACATGGTCGTCCGGTTCGGGGCCGGGACCGTGACCTCCTTCGACGGGTTCCGGGCCGCGCTCCTCATCGGTGGTGGCGCGGCGCTGGTCTCGTTTCTGATCGCGGTTTTCATTCCGGGCCGGCGGGGAGCGTACGGTGGGGATGTGCCGCCCGGCGAGGCCGGCGCGGCGCGGAAAGACGAGATCAAGGATCGTTCATGAAAGCCAGCGCGGCGATCGCCACGCCGTCCACCCGCTCGACGCGCGCCAGGGACAAGCTGATGCACACAGCGGAGCGGCTCTACGCTGAACACGGGTTCGCGAACGTCTCGATCAGGATGATCGGCGAGGCGGCGGGCCAGCGCAACAAATCCGCCGTGCAATACCACTTCAGCACCCGCGACGAGCTGATCCAGGCCATTTTGACGCGCCACGCGGACGCGATCGAGCGGCACCGCGCCCCGATGGCGGCCGACCTGGAGGCGTCGGGTGAGGTCTCGCTGCGCGACTGGATCGCCTGCGTCATCGTGCCGAGCATCGAGCACCACATCGAGCTCGGCACCCCCTCCTGGTACGGGCGGTTCCTCGCCCAGGCGGTGGTGGAGCCGTCGCTGCGCGAATACGTGATCCAGGCGCATCTGCGCACGCCCTCGTTCCGCCGCCTGGAACAGCTCCGGCCGCCACGCGGGCAGGACCGCGACCCCGAGCTCGCCGCCCGCAACGCGGCCATGACCCGCCTGCTCATCGTGCACATGAGCGCCGAGCTGGAGGCCGACCTGGCCGCCGGGCGGATCGCGGCGGCCGACGCCGAGCAGTCCTGGCGCCGGCTGGGCGATACCCTGATCACCGCCATCTGCGGGCTGAGCTCCGCTCTCCTGGAGACCTAGGGGGACCCTGCACCTCTCGCGCCGGTAGGGATAACCCCACCACGAGAGGCATGCATGCGTGACTGACCTTGGAAGAGCTTCCCGTCAGATTTGAGACATGACGAAATTGCTCGCCGCCGCAGTCGCCGGCACCCTGGTCATCGCCCCTGTCGCTCCCGCCTTCGCCGCCGCCGCGACGCCGCCGCCGTCCAGCCTTGACCGCCTCACCGCCGGACCGCAGACCCGCCTTGAGCGTCTCACCGCCGGGGACGGCATGGCGGGCGCGTTGAGCCAGGTGCGGACCCCGGGCGGCGCGACCCTGACCCTGCGCTCCGGCACCGCGGAGCGGGGCACCGGGCAGCCGATGATCGGCCCCGAGGGCCGGTTCAGGATCGCCAGCATGAGCAAGCCGATCATGGCAGCCGTCGTGCTGCGGCTGATCGATCAGGGGAAGATCGACCTGAACGCGCCGGTGGAGCGTTATTTGCCAGGTGTGCTGCGCGGAAAGGGGGACGGCGCCGGGATCGACGGGCGGAAGATCACTGTCCGGATGTTGCTGCAGCAGACCAGCGGCCTGCCCGAGTTCGTCAACGCGATCGCGTGGAAGGAGCCGTTCCCCGACTATCTGCAGGTGGCGCTGAGGCTCAAGCCCACGACCCGTGGCTCGTTCGCCTACGCCAACACCAACTACCTGGTTCTCGGCATGATCGTGACCAAGGTGACCGGCAAGGACTTCCGGCAGGCCAGCCGGGACCTGATCCTTCAGCCGTACGGGATGCGGGACACGTACTGGCCGGCCAAGGGCGACCTCGGCATCCACGGCCCGCACGCGCACACCTACGGGGTGATCCCGGGCCGCCCGCGGGACCGCGAGACGGACCTGACCGACCGGTTGCCCACCTATGAGTTCGGGTCCAGCGGCGGCCTGGTCTCCACCCCCGAGGACCTCAACCGGTTCTGGCGCGAGGCCCCGCTGGGCAAGATGACCGCCACGATGGTGCCGGTCAAGCAGGCAGGCTGGCCCGAGGGCGCCCGTTACGGCTACGGGGTGGCCTGGATGGAGTCGGGCTGCGGCCAGGCCTACTTCGGCGCCGGTGACATGCCGGGCGCCTCGGTGTTCAGCGGGCAGGACCAGGCCGGGCGCACCGGCACCGTCTACGTCACCGGCGTTGCCGACACCCCCGAGAAGCGGCAGCACCTGATCGACGCCTTCATCGCGGGGATGTGCGACCGCTGAGGCCCCCGGTCACACCCGTAGCAACGGCGGCCAGGTCTTCGGCCCGACGATGCCGTCCTCGCCGAGGCCCTCGGCCCGCTGGAAGGTGCGTACCAGCTCGATGAGGCCGGGGTCGCAGACGGTGGACTCCAGCCAGCCCGCCAGGCCGGTCTCGGTCGCCGCGTAGGCGGCCGGCGGGACACGCCCGCGCGCGAACAGACAACCCCTGACGGTCTTGACGTCGTGGCTGTCGTCACCGGGCCGGATCATCGGCAGTGGCGGTGATGACCGGGGCCGGGACCGCTGGGCGACCGTCACATCGAGATCAGGTCCTTCGGCGATCTCCAGCATGCCTCATTCGCGGATGGGGCATGCCCAAAACGGTGGAAATGTCGTCCGTAATGCACCCCCACGGTGTCTGCAAAACCTGCTTGACCAGGGGAAAGATATTTGTCCGAGTGGGTTCGCCCTACATCGTCCGGGTTAGCGGGTCAGAGAGAGGCGGCTAGGGACGTAGGGACGCGAAGCAGGGGTGGAGTCACGTCCACGCGAGCCCCGGCGCCTCGCCATGCGAACCGGTAGGGGGCGGAGCAATGGCCAAGGCAGTCGGCATCGATCTGGGCACCACCAACTCGGTGATCGCCGCCACGGAGGACGGCCACCCCACCGTGCTGCCCAACGCGGAGGGATCGCGCACGACACCGTCGGTGGTGGCCTTCACCGACCAGGGGGAACGGCTGGTGGGTCAGCTCGCGCGGCGCCAGGCCATCCTCAACCCCAAGGGCACGATCTATTCCGCCAAGCGCTTCATCGGCCGGCGCTACGACGAGGTCGCCAGCGAGATCCACGCCGTCTCCTTCGACGTGGTGGAGGGGCCGCAGGGAGCCGTCCGGTTCCAGGTCGGCGACAAGCAGTACGCGCCGGAGGAGGTCTCGGCCCTCGTGCTGCGCAAGCTCGTCGCGGACGCGGCCAAGCACCTCGGCGAGAAGGTGACCGAGGCGGTCATCACCGTGCCCGCCTACTTCAACGACGCCCAGCGCCAGGCCACCAAGGACGCGGGGCGCATCGCGGGGCTGGAGGTTCTGCGGATCATCAACGAGCCCACCGCCGCCGCGCTGGCGTACGGGCTGGACAAGAAGGCCAACGAGACCGTACTGGTCTTCGACCTGGGCGGCGGCACGTTCGACGTCAGCATCCTGGACATCGGCGAGGGGGTCGTGGAGGTCCGCGCCACCTCCGGGGACGGGCACCTGGGCGGCGACGACTTCGACCGCAGGATCGTCGACCACCTGGCCGAGGAGTTCCAGCGGCAGCAGGGCATCGACCTGCGCAACGACCCGCAGGCCCTGCAGCGGCTGTTCGAGGCGGCCGAGAAGGCTAAGACGGAGCTCTCGGCGGTGACCCAGACCACGATCAGCCTGCCGTTCATCACGGCGGACGCGGCCGGGCCGAAGCATCTCAACACCACGCTCATGCGCTCCACGTTCGAGCAGATCACGGCCGACCTGGTGGAGCGCTGCACGGCGCCCGTCAAGCAGGCGCTGGAGGACGCCAAGCTCAGACCGGCGGACATCGACGAGGTGATCCTCGTCGGCGGCTCGACCCGGATGCCGGCCGTACAGAACCTCGTACGCAGGCTCACCGACGGCAAGGACCCGAACATGACGGTGAACCCGGACGAGGTGGTCGCCATCGGCGCGGCGGCCCAGGCCGCCATCATCAAGGGCGAGGTGCAGGACGTCGTGCTGCTCGACGTCACGCCGCTCTCGCTGGGCGTCGAGACCCTCGGCGGGCTTATGACCAAGGTCATCGAGCGGAACACCACGATCCCGGCCCGCCGTACGGAGGTCTTCAGCACGGCCGAGGACAACCAGGGCGCCGTGGACATCGTCGTCCTGCAGGGCGAGCGGGAGCGCGCCGCCGACAACCGGGTGCTGGGACGCTTCCGGCTGGAGAACATCCGGCCCGCGCCGCGCGGAGCGCCGCAGATCGAGGTCACCTTCGACATCGACGCCAACGGCATACTGAACGTCTCGGCCCGGGACAAGGACACCGGCGCCGAGCAGCGGATCACCATCAGCGAGAGCTCCAACCTGGACAAGCCGGAGATCGAGCGGATGGTCGCCGACGCCGAGCGGCACCGTGACGAGGACGCCGGGCTGCGCGCGGCCATCGACGCGCGCAACGAGCTGGACTCCGTCGCCTACCAGGTGGAACGCCGCCTGGACGAGCTCGGTGAGGCGGTCCCGGTGCACGAGAAGGCCCGGGCCGGGCAGCTCGCCGAGGACGCCAGGCAGGCGATCGAGGAAGAGGCGCCGGTCGACCGGCTGCGCGCGCTCAGCGGCGAGCTGCAGCAGGTCTATCACGCGCTCGGAGCCGCCGGCGGGCCCAGCGTGCCGCCGCAGGGCAGGAAGGAAGGCGCCCCGGGCGGTGCGGACGACGTGATCGACGCCGAGTTCACCACGTCGGAGCCCGAGTGACATGAACGAGAACGCACCCGAACCTCCGGTGGAGCCGCCCCAGGCCGAAACCGCGGAGCCGGTGTCCCCGAAACCCGCTTCCCCAGGACCCGCCCCCGCGGGGCGTGCCGCGCCCGCGGCTCCCGCGTCCGTGGAGACGGATGCGAAGCTGGCGGAGCTTGAGGATCGCTGGTTGCGCGCCGTCGCGGACCTGGACAACCTTCGCAAGCGCATCGCCCGGGAGTCCGAGCGGGTCAGGGCCGAGGAGCGGGCCGCGGTGGCCGCCGAATGGCTGCCCGTCCTGGACAACCTGGAGCTCGCGCTGAGCCACGCGCCGGACGGCGCGGACGCCGTCCTCGACGGGGTACGCGCGGTGCGGGACCAGGCCGTCAACGTCCTGGCCAGGCTCGGCTACCCCCGCCACGACGAGACGGGCGTGCCCTTCGACCCCAGCCGCCACGACGCGGTGATGACCGTCGAACTGGCCGACGCCGAGCCGGGCACCGTCGTGGAGGTGCTCCGGCCCGGTTACGGCGACGCCGAGCGGCAGCTCCGGCCGGCGACCGTGGCGGTCGCGAAGAAGGTGGAGTAGCGATGGCCGCCCGCCGGGACTTCTACGAGGTGCTCGGCGTCGGCAGGAATGCCGGCGCCGACGAGATCCAGCGGGCGTACCGCAAGCTCGTGCGGGCCTACCATCCCGACGTCAACAAGGACCCCGGCGCGGAGGACCGGTTCAAGGAGATCGCGGAGGCGTACTCCGTGCTGTCCGACCCCGAGGCGCGGCGCCGCTACGACGCGTTCGGGCCCGACTTCCGCCAGGTGCCGCCCGACGTCGATCCCGCCGAGTGGGCGCGGGCCGGCGCGGGAGCGGGGACGAGTGGAGGACGGCGGCCGGCGCGGCCGGAGGACTACGGCTTCGGCCCGGGAATCGACGTGGAGGACCTGTTCGGCGGCATGTTCGGCGGACGGCGGTGGGGTCCCGTGCCCGGCGCCGACCAGGAGGCGGAGCTGACGCTGACGGTCGAGGAGGCCTACCACGGCGGGCGCCGCGGCCTCACGCTCCCCGGCGGCCGGCGGCTGGACGTGACGATCCCGGCCGGGGTCACGAACGGGCAGCGCATCAGGCTGGCCGGCCAGGGCGGGCACGGGAGCCAGGGGGCGCGGCCGGGCGACCTCCATCTGATCGTCCGGATCGCCGGCCATCCCCGCTACCGCGTGGAGGGGCGCGACCTCCACGCCGCCCTGCCGCTCACCCCCTGGGAGGCGGCGCTGGGGGCCACGGTCGCGGTCGGCACGCCGGGCGGCGAGGCGAAGGTCAAGGTGCCGCCGGGTACCTCCACGGGCCGCCGCCTGCGCTTGAGAGGGCGCGGTATGCCCAACCCCCGCGGGGCCGCCGGCGACTTCTTCGCCGAGGTCCGCATCGTGGTGCCGGCCGGGCTGACGGAGGAGGAGCGGCGCCTGTTCCAGCGGCTCGCCGGCGAGTCGCACTTCGACCCGAGGGGGCGCTGATGACGTACGCGCTCGTCCGCGTGGAACGGCTCGACCTCGACTCCTACGCCCGCGTCACCGGCCTGCACCCGCAGGCCGTCCGCCGGCTGGTGGCGCTCGGCCTGCTGGACCCGGGCACGGACGCCAGGGGCGAGTGGCGCTTCGCCCCTTCTCAGGTGGCGGCGGCGGCCCGCATCCAGCGCCTGCACGAGGGCCTGGCGCTCAACTACGCCGCGATCGGCGTGGTGATCGACCTACTCGACCGGATCGACGAGCTGGAGGCCGCGCTGCGCGACCTCGCACGATGAGGCCAGGGGGCTGGACGTGGACCCGAACAGGATGACGCAGAAGACGCAGGAAGCCCTGCACGACGCCCAGACCAGGGCGCTGCGCCACGGGCACACCGAGGTGGACGGCGAGCACCTCCTGCTGGCCCTGCTCGAACAGCCGGAAGGGCTGATCCCCCGGCTGCTGGAACAGGCGGGCGCCGACCCGGGGGGACTGCGCGACGACCTGGAACAGGAGCTGGCGCGCCGGCCCAAAGTGAGCGGCCCCGGCGCCGCGCCCGGCCAGGTGTTCCTCACCCAGCGCCTGTCGCGGCTGCTCGACGCCGCCGACCGGGAGGCGCGCCGGCTGAAGGACGAGTACGTCTCGGTCGAGCACCTGCTGCTGGCCCTGATCGAGGAGGGGCCCACGACCGGATCCGGGCGGCTGCTGCACGGCCGGGGGCTGACCAGGGACCGGTTCCTGCAGGCGCTCACCGCCGTACGCGGCCACCAGCGCGTCACCTCGGCCATGCCCGAGGTGGCCTACGAGGCGCTGGAGAAGTACGGGCGCGACCTGGTGGCCGACGCCCGGGCGGACCGGCTGGACCCGGTGGTCGGGCGTGACACGGAGATCCGGCGGGTGATCCAGATCCTCTCCCGCAAGACCAAGAACAACCCCGTCCTGGTCGGCGATCCCGGCGTCGGCAAGACGGCCGTGGTCGAGGGGCTCGCGCAGCGGATCGCACACGGCGACGTGCCCGAGGGGCTACGTGACAAGAGCGTCTTCAGCCTGGACCTGGGCGCCCTGGTGGCGGGCGCCAAGTATCGGGGGGAGTTCGAGGAGCGGCTCAAGGCCGTGCTGAACGAGGTGGCCGCGGCGGAGGGGCGGATCCTGCTGTTCGTGGACGAGCTGCACAACGTGGTCGGGGCCGGGGCGACCGAGGGCGCCATGGACGCCGGCAACATGCTCAAGCCGATGCTCGCCCGGGGCGAGCTGCACATGATCGGCGCGACCACGCTGGAGGAGTACCGCAAGCGCATCGAGAAGGACGCCGCCCTGGAGCGGCGGTTCCAGCCGGTGCTGATCGACGAGCCCTCGGTCGAGGACACCGTGTCGATCCTGCGTGGCCTGCGCGAGCGGCTGGAGGTCTTCCACGGCGTGAAGATCCAGGACGGCGCCCTCGTCGCGGCGGTGCGGCTGAGCCACCGTTACATCTCCGACCGGTTCCTCCCGGACAAGGCGATCGACCTGGTCGACGAGGCGTGCGCGATGGTGCGTACCGAGATCGACTCCATGCCGGCCGAGCTCGACGAGCTGACCAGGAGGGTACGGCGGCTGGAGATCGAGGAGGCCGCGCTGGCCAAGGAGGACGACCCGGCCGGGCGTTCCCGTCTCGCCGAGCTGCGCGAGGAGCTGGCCGCGCTGCGCACGCAGGCCGAGGCGATGCGGGCCCAGTGGGAGGCCGAGCGCTCGGCCCTGCGCAAGGTCCAGGGCCTGCGCCGGCGACTGGAGAGCGTACGGCGGGAGGCCGAGCAGGCCGAGCGCGACTACGACCTCAACCTGGCGGCCGAGCTGCGGCACGGCAGGATCCCCGAGCTGGAGCGCCGGCTGCGGGGCGAGGAGGAGCGGCTGGGCACCCGGCAGAACGGTCACCGGCTGCTGCGCGAGGTGGTGACCGAGAACGAGATCGCCGACATCGTCTCCCGCTGGACCGGCATCCCCGTGGCCCGGCTGCAGCAGGGAGAGCGCGACAAGCTGCTCAAACTCGACGAGATCCTGCACGAGCGCGTCGTCGGCCAGGAGGAGGCGGTGCGGCTCGTGGCCGACGCCATCATCCGCGCCCGCTCCGGCATCAAGGACCCGCGCCGCCCCATCGGGTCGTTCCTCTTCCTCGGGCCGACCGGGGTGGGGAAGACCGAGCTCGCCAGGTCCCTGGCGGAGGCGCTGTTCGACACCGAGGACAACATGGTGCGCATCGACATGAGCGAGTACCAGGAGCGGCACACGGTCAGCCGGCTCGTCGGCGCGCCGCCCGGTTACGTCGGCTACGAGGAGGGCGGCCAGCTCACCGAGGCCGTGCGGCGCAAGCCGTACTCGGTGGTGCTGTTCGACGAGATCGAGAAGGCGCACGCGGACGTGTTCAACACACTGCTGCAGGTGCTCGACGACGGGCGGCTGACCGACGCGCAGGGCCGTACGGTCGACTTCCGCAACACCGTGATCATCATGACCTCGAACATCGGCTCGCACCACCTGCTCGACGGGATCACCGCCGACGGGGAGATCAAGCCCGCGGCGCGCGAGGGGGTCATGGGGGAGCTGCGCCGGCACTTCCGGCCCGAGTTCCTCAACAGGATCGACGACATCGTGCTGTTCAAGCCGCTGACCGAGCCGGAGATCGAGCGGATCGTGGACCTGATGTTCGCCGACATCCGGCGGCGCCTGGCCGACCGGCGGCTCACCCTGGACGTCTCGGAGGAGGCGCGCCGGCTCATCGCCAACGAGGGCTACGACCCGGTCTACGGCGCCCGGCCGCTGCGCCGGTTCATCTCGCGCGAGGTCGAGACCAGGATCGGCCGCGCCCTGCTGGCGGGCGACGTGCCCGACGGCTCGACGATCGTCGTCGGCGCCGACAAGGGCGAGCTGAACGTCACCTTCTACCCGCCGCGCGAAGGGGCCTGATCCCGCCGGGCTTTATTCCGTGTCGCGTTGTCGGACCGTGATGCGAGGATGTCCGCATGATGACATGGGACGCGAAATCGGTTCTGCGACATTACCTGCGGCAGGCCAGGGAAGCGCTGCTGTGGAAGCTCGAAGGGCTGTCGGAATACGACGTCCGCCGCCCGCTGACGCCCACCGGCACCAACCTGCTGGGCCTGGTGAAACACATGTCGGGAGTGGAGGCCGGCTACTTCGGCGAGGTCTTCGGCCGGCCGTTCGCCGAGCCGCGGCCGTGGATGGGCATGGACGCCGAGCCCAACTCCGACATGTGGGCGACCGCCGACGAGTCCCGGGAGGACATCGTCGGGTTCTACCGCCGGGTGTGGGCGCACGCGGACGCGACGATCGACGAGCTGGAGCTGGACACCATCGGCGAGGTGCAGTGGTGGTCGCCGGAGCGGCGCCAGGTCCCCCTCCACCTGATCGTGGTGCACGTGATCGCCGAGCTCAACCGGCACGCCGGCCACGCCGACATCGTCAGGGAGCTCATCGACGGGGCCGCCGGGCTGCGGCGGGACAACGACAACCTGCCGCAGGGCGACCAGGAGTGGTGGGCCGACTACCGGAGCCGCCTGGAAGCAGCGGCCCACAAAGCCGCCCAGAGCCCCTCCCACCCCTGACCTGGTGGGCTGAGGCGCCCGGCCGCCCCGGCTACAGGCCGCCCACCAACTGCCCGACCCCCCAAGATCGACGCCCGCCTCTCGCCTTCCAGCCCCGGGTGGGTTCGGTGGAGTGGGATGGAGCGATGGATGAGAATCCGGAGGAAGAGCGGTAATTTGTGGCCGTTCGGAGGGACTACTGGGTGTGGACGATCCCGAAGAGCGCTTCACCGACCTCTACGACCGGCACTACCGCAGCGTGCTGGGCTACGCGTTGCTGCGGGCAGAGCGGGACGTGGCCGAGGACGTGTCCAGTGAGACGTTCCTGGTGGCGTGGCGGCGGTTGGCGGAACTACCCGAGCCGCCGCTGCCGTGGCTGCTGGGGGTGGCACGCAACCTGCTGGCCAAGCAGCGAGCCTCGCGCCACCGCCGTCAGGCCCTGGTCGATCGGATCGCGGCTCTGACCACCGCTCGCGACCAGGCCGGCTGGGATGTGGCCGAGCACGTCGTCGACCGGGAGGCAGCCCTGGCCGCGCTCGCGGCACTGCCCGAGCGGGACGTGGAGGCGCTGGTCTTCGCCACCTGGTACGGCCTGCCGCCCGAGCAGGCCGCCACCGTCATGGGCTGTTCGGTCCGCACGTACAACGTCCGGCTGCACCGCGCCCGCAAGCGCCTCGGCCAGGCGCTCCGCCTGGGTGACGGGCCCCGCCCGCGGCCGCGACTCCTGACCACACCCTTGGAGGACTCTCATGACTGACCGGCTCTTCGCCCAGCTCAGGCCGGGCGAGCTGGACGACCTGGCCGACGACGGCTACCGGCGGCGCCGCTCGGCCGACCTGGCCCGCGCCTTCGCCACGCCCCAGGTCACGCCCCGTTCGCGGCGGCGGCCGTACCTGCTGATGGCGGGCACGGCGGTGGGCACGGCGGTGGCCGGTCTCGCGGCCGCCGCCGTGGTCGTCGTCTCCGGCGAGCCCGCACAGCCACCGGCCCGCCCGCCGGCCGCCGCCGTGCCCGCGGACGCCCGCTCGTTCCTGCTCGCGGCGGCCTCGACGGCGCTGCGCGAGCCGGCCGCGACGGGCCGCTACTGGTACGTCCGCGAGCGCACGTACATGAGGGTGCACACCGCGCCGGGCGAGTACGCGGCCAGGATCAAGGCCCTCGTCGACGCGCAGAAGCGGACGGAGGAGCAGCTCAAAGGCGACCCGGGACGGCTGGCCGCGGCCCAGGAGGAGTTCCGGCGGAAGGTCACGGAGCTGAAGATGAATGAGCTGCCCTACACGGCGTTCAGCGCCGACACCCGCGAGACCTGGCGCCCGATGCGAGCCGGTGAGGTCGCCCGTACGGTGAGCAACCAGGACGTCGAGGTCACCTTCGGCTCCCCGCAGGACGAGGCCGCCTGGCGCGCGGCCGGTTCCCCCGAGCTGGCGGACCGGAACCAGAAGACCCGCGACGACGCGGAGGAGCGGATCCTGTCGATCGACAACCCGAGCCTGAACCTGCGGAACCTGAAGGACCTGCCCACCGAGGCGGACGAGCTGGGCCGCCGCCTGGACGAGCTCTGGCGGCAGAGCCCGAAGGAGTCCGGCGCCGACAAGGCCGGTTACCTCTGGCAGACCGGCGTGGACCTGATGACCGCGCCGCTCAGGCCGGGCACCCGTGCGGCGCTCTTCCGGGTGCTGGCCGACCAGCCGGTCATGAAGCTGGAAGGGCGGGTCTCCGACTCGCTGGGCCGTACCGGGATCGCGCTTTCCGCGCCGACGCAGCACTCGTTCACGGTGCGGCTGGTCGTGGACGAGAGCACGGCCGAGCTGCTGCAGTATGAACTGGCTGTGGACGGGGGCAAGGTGGGGTTGCGGGTGACGCTGGAGGACCTGGGCTGGACCGGCTCACTCGACGACCGCCCAGCCAGCTGACACGCCGGACCGGCCGGCATCAGGACCTTGACCGACGCCCGGACACCGATCACATCACCGCCTCGGCGTCCGGGGTCAGCCCGGGGTCCCCGTCACATGGTTCTGCCGGTGGCGTAGCGGTAACAGGCGGCAATCACGGTCTTGGCGATGTCGAGCTCGTCGGGGGTGCGGGGCGCGTACAGCATGACCTCGTGGTTGTCCTGGCCGTAGAGGGGATGGCGTTCGCCCCAGCCCTGGTCCAGGAGCTTCTGCTGGTCGGCGAGTGCCAGGCACAGGTGCAGACTGCCGTCGGCGTGGACGTGGGCGTACTCGGCGGTGTAGCGCGGCGGCATGAGTACGGCTCCGGTCGCCGGGCGCACGTGGGGCCGCAGGAAGTAGGCGACGGTGCCGGGCACGGAGATCTCGCTTGATCCGCTCATGGTGTCCGGCAGGTGGTCTCCCATCCATCGGGTCAGGCGCTCGCGTATCTCGTCCGGGCTGGGCTGGTCGAGCTGCAGGTGCGGGGGCACGCGCTGGGTCATGGGCCGCTCGCCCGCACGCGCGGGCAGGGTCAGCTCGGTCATGGCGCCGCTCCTCGCAACGGCCGGGGCTTGGTCATGCCACGCTCCAGGACGGGCGCTCGTTGAGCGTTCTGACGTCCATGTCGGCGACGCTCTGGTGGGCCCGGGTCATCGCGTGCAACTCCTGCGCGCTGAGCACCTCGCCGATGTCGGTGAAGCCGCCGGGCGCGCGCCGGTCGACGAGCTTGATCGTCTCGTCCACCGGGAAACGCCGGCTGGTCAGTACGAGGTCGCCGGTCTGGCGTCGCCGCTCGCTCTCGTACGCGGCCAGCCCCGCCACCGGGTCCGTCGCGGACGCCAGCGCCATGGCCAGGAACCGCGCGTCCAGCACCGCCTGGGACCCGCCGTTGGAGCCGACCGGGTACATCGGGTGCGCGGCGTCGCCGAGCAGGGTCACCCGCCCCTCGCCCCAGCGCGGCAGCGGAGCCTTGTCCACCATCGGGTACTCCAGGATTCGCCCGGCCCCGGAGATCAGCCCGGGCACGTCCAGGAACGGCAGGACCCACCCGTCGAAATGCGGCAGGACCTCTTCCAGCCGCCCCTCGCGGTGCCAGTCGGCCTCGGAGACGGGCGGCCCCGGCGGAGCCATGCGTACCTCGGCCACCCAGTTCACCAGCGCCCTGCCGCGCACGCGGGTCTGGGCGCACATCGGGTAGGCCACGATCTTGGCCCCCTCGTCGGTGCCGGCGACCACCATGGAGGCGCCGTCGAGGTACGGCTCGCTCTCGGTGACGCCGCGCCACATCGTGATGCCGCTCCATCGCAGCTCGTCGTGGTGCGGGTGCAGCCGGGCCCGGACCGTCGAGTGCAGCCCGTCGGCCCCGACCACGACCTCGGCCGCCTCCACCACGGCCTGACCGGTACGCATGTCGCGCAGCCGTACCAGCACCGGATCCGTGGCGGCCGGGTCCTGGCCGGGCTCGAAGTCCTCGAAGGCCAGGCCGAGGCGGACGGCCTCGGGCCCGAGGCGGTCCAGCACCGCGTCCAGCAGGATCATCTGCAGCCGGCCGCGGTGCACGGACCACTGCGGCCACCGGTATCCGGCCGCGCGCCCGCGCGGCACCGAGAGGATCACGTTGCCGTGCCGGTTGGCATAGATGAGGGCGCTCGTCGGTATCGCGGTCCGGGTCAGCGCCTCTCCCAGACCGAGCTCCATCAGCTCGCGTACGGCGTGTGGTTGCAGGTTGATGCCCACGCCGAGGGGCTTCAGCTTTGTGGCCGTCTCGACGAGCGTGCAGCCGATCCCGGCCGCGTGCAGGCTCAACGCCGTGGTCAGTCCCCCGATCCCGGCGCCGGCGACCAGTACGCGCATGCCACCTTCGATGCCCTGGGCGCACGCGGGCATGCCAGGCCTTACCCATTCAGCACCCGCTTTTGACGTGGTCGTCCGTGGCATCGCCGGCGACCGTGCCGCACTCCACCGAGAGCGCATCCGCCCTCCCGGACAGCCTGACCCGGATGGAACCGGGCCGCGCGGGGACGGATGAAGACGGATCGCCGGACGGGGGCGACTCCCGTCCGGCGATCCGCTCCGGGGCGTACGGCCGGCTGAGACGGGCGGTGTCAGTCGACGACGATGGCGCCCGGAGGCAGCGGGGTCGCGCCGTTGGTGTCGAGGACGTTCACCGTGAACTTCTTGGGAGCGCTGATGTTGCCGGCGGCGTCAATGGCCCGGTACGAGATCTCGTGGCGGCCGTAGCCGGGCTTGAAGTCCGGGTAGGACTGCTCGAAGGGCGCCTTGGTGAGGCCGCCGCTGCCGAGGTTGCCGTAGGCGATCTCCTTGATGACCGTGCCGGACGGGGTGAACCGGTAAGGAGTGCCCTCGGGCGCGTCCGGCCAGCCGTGATAGTTGAACCAGCCGTCACCGTCGAGCTGGAACTCGATGACGACATGGCCCTCCTGGTCGTCGGTGGCCTTCAGCCCCATCTCGAACCACTCGCGGAACGTGTACTGAGCCGGGCGGGAACGGGTGCCGGGGACCGAGGAGACCGCCTGCGACAGCTCGAAGGTCGCCTCGGGCGCGACGTTGTCCACGGTCCAGGTGAGCGTGTCGGCCACGGTGCGGGGCGCCGCCGGGTCGGACAGCGTCGCCTTGAGCTCGTAGGTGCCGGGCCGCAGCCGCAGCTTGCTGAGGTCGAGGTTGCGGCTGTTGTGCTGGTTGGACAGCTTCTTGCCGTTGAGGGACCAGGTGACGTTCAGGACGCGGTCGCGCGGGTGGGTGGTCTCGACGTAGACGACGTCCTGGCCGCCGACGGGATGGGTGGTCAGCGTGGAGGAGGTGAACTCCGCGGCGGGCGAGGTGGCCGCGGCGGCGGACGGGGCGGACGGCTTCTCGGCGATCGTCCACTGGCGGGTCTGGGTGAGCGCGCCGCTGTTGGCCACGGCGGGGTCACGCACGTCCGGGGTGTCGTCGGACACCGTGACGGTGACGGTGTCCCCGGCCCGTACGCGGTGCGCGCCGAGGTCGAAGTTCCGGCTGTTCCCGGTCTTCCTGATGGTCTTGCCGTTGACCGCCCAGGTGACGGTGAGCTCGTGGTACAGCGGGTGCATCGTCTCGACCCAGAGCACGTCATCCGGGTACACCGGCGCGTCGGTCGGCGTGGAGTGCAGGGCGAGCTGCGCGACGTCGCGCCGCCCGGAGATCCGCTCGATCATCCGCTCCCGGCCGATCTGGTCGAAGTGGTAGCCGATCCAGCGCATGATCGAGTGCTCGCTCGGCCGCCACACGTTCTCCGAGCGGCTCTGGCCGCTCTCGTACCGGTCGATGACGCCGCCGGACAGGCTCTCCTCGCCCAGCCAGCGGTACCACTTGGCCTGCTGCCGGCGCATCTCCTCGGTGGTCAGCCGGGTGTGGTGGATCGACGTCGGCTCGGTGTCCGGATACCGGCCGCCGGGGACGTTACGGGTGCTGTAGGGGTATTCGTCCTGTAGGCCGCCCAGCGAGTGGCCCAGCTCGTGCGGGCTGACCAGCGGGCCCTGCGGCGCCTGCCCGGTCGTCGTGGCGTTGCGGCCGCCGATGCCGCCGTACGTGCTGGTGTTCGCCAGGGTCAGGGTCTGCCGGTTCTGCGGGGTCACCCCCGGGATCATGGAGACGTACTGCTCCAGGGCCTCCTGGCCGCCGGGGCCGAAGGTGACGCCGCGGGCGTTCGCGTCGGCCGGGCAGGTCGAGGCGTACTGGAGTTTCAGCGGGGTGTCGCGGCGGACGTTGCCGTCGTCGGGGTCACAGCTGATGCCGGAGACCCCCGACACGACCTCGATCATGTACACGTTGAAGTAGTCGCGGTAGCTGCGGAACGGCTCGATGCTCCACTGGACGTTGAGGTGCTTGTCCACGTCGTCGCGGAACTGCTGCATCTCCTCGGCCGTGTAGCCGTCGCCTAAGATGATCAGGTTCAGCCGGTCCTCTGGCGGGCCGGTCACCTGCAGCGGCACCACCGTCGCAGATCCGGCTTCTACCGCCTGCCGGGCGACGGCACTATCCGCCTGCCGGGCGACGGCACTATCCGCCTGCCGGGCGACGGCACTATCCGCCTGCCGGGCGACGGCACTATCCGCCTGCCGGGCGACGGCACTACCCGCTGCCGCCTGGGCCGGCGGGACCGCTCCGGTCAGCAACGTGCTCACCAGCCCGGCGGTCCCCACGGCGGCCGCGATCCTCCGCTTGGCCATGGTCACCTCATCCCTCACTTCGGGAGACGGCCAGCCGCGCGGTAGCGCGAGCGTCGGTCCCCCACGGGACGCTAACGACGATGCATCCGGACATCACCGAACAGGTGACGGATCTTCGGGTGCCCTTTTCCGTTGTCTGTAGGAAGGGGGAGGTCTGTGGGTCCGGTGCTTCGGATCACGTGGCCGGGGCGCGTTCGGCGTGGCGCTGCCGTACCGGTGTGAGCAGCGCGACCAGCGCGAGCACCAGGCAGGACGCGCCGGCGAGGGCGAAGACCGCCGTGGCGCCGTAACGCGCGGCGGCCCAGCCCAGGACGGCCGCGCCCACCGGCCCGAGCGAGAAGTGGATCGTCCAGAACGCCGAGGTCACGCGGCCCAGCAGGTGCTCGGGCGTCACCTGCTGCCGCAGTGACATGGAACAGATGCCGGCCACGCTGACGCACGCCAGGTAGAGGGCCATGATGGCGGCCACGCCCCACACGTTGCCGGCCAGCCCGAGGCAGAGGATGGCCAGCCCCGACAGGACCTGCGCCCCGATCCACGACGGCCCGAACCCGAGGGCGCGCCGCACCCGGGCCACCAGCATCGAGCCGATCATCGTGCCGGCCGCCCCGACGCCCAGCACGACGCCCACCACGGAGTCCGTCTGGCCGAGGTCGTGCTTGAGCCGGTAGATCACGATGTCGGTCAGCCCGAGGGTCATGAAGACGAAGAACGACAACAGGATCGTCAGGGTACGCAGCACCGGGTGCCGGACCAGGAACTCCGCCCCGGCCAGCAGCTCCCGCCACGGACGTCCCTTGGGGGCGGGCGCCGCCACCGCCTCGACGGCGTACCGGGAGGGGCGGGTGAGCAGGACGCCGACCGCGGACAGCCCGAAGCTGGCGGCGTTGATGGCGATCGCGGCGGTCGGGCCCAGGTGGCCGGAGACCACTCCGGCGAGGCTGGGGCCGAGGATGCCCGCCGCGGCGGCCGTGGCGTACAGCATGCCGTTGGCCTCGGTGACGCGGGTCTCGCCGGCCAGCCCGCGGACCGCGGTCACGTACGTGACCTGGAAGACCATGCCCACGGCCGCGGCCAGCGGCAGCACGCCGAAGAGCAGCCAGACGTGCTCGCCGAAGGCCCACACCACCGGGATCGCCGTGAACAGGACGAGCCTGATGACGTCGCAGGCGATGAGCAGCCGGCGCCGGTCGAAGCGGTCGGCGAGCACCCCCGCGAAGATCCCGGCCGCCACCGACGCCGCCCCCGACACGCCGGTGAGCAGGCCCATCTGGGCGACGGAGCCGGTGACGTTCAGGACGAGGAGGGGCACCGCGATGAGCGCGAACGAGTCACCCGCGACCGACATGGTCTGCGCGCACCAGAAGGTCAGGAAGTCGCGATCCCGCCACAGCGATGGGGCCCGGGTGCCGGCCCTCATCGGCGGGGGCGTCGGCGGCAGGGGCTGGGCAGATCTGGGAGGAGCTGATCCGGAGAGTGCACGCAGGGAGCCTAGCCCGCCCGATCCGTGGCCCGCCGCCCGATTTCTCGGCCTTTGAGACGGCCTGACCACCCGACCGCGTGGGATGCCGCCCGATTTCTCGGCCTTTGAAAGGCCCCGGGCGCAGGACGCGCTCGCCACGGTGGTGGATCCCGCGTGTTGGGCTTCCGCACAAGCCGGGCCGTGTCGTTCGTCGCGAGGACCGAAGATCCCCGGGCGGCGGGGGCCTACGGTTTCGTTCATGCCGCATCTCGCGCTCGACGACCTCTACCGCCTCGCGGCCCCCTCCGATCCTCAGGTGCGCCCCGACGGGGGAGCGGTGGCGTACACGCTGACGACCGCCGTCCGGGACGCCGACGAGAACCGTACCGAGATCTGGCTGGCCGCGCCCGGTGCCGAGCCCAGGCGGCTGGCGGCCGGGAGCGCCGCGCGGTGGTCGCCGGACGGCCGGACGCTGGCGTTCCTGCGGCCGGTGGACGGCAGGCCGCAGATCCACCTGCTGCCGATGGACGGCGGCGAGCCCGCGCCGGTGACCTCCGCGAAGCTCGGCGCCGGCCCGGCCGTCTGGTCCCCGGACGGCACCCGCATCGCCTTCGCCGCGCTCGCCGGCACGGGCGAGGACGGCGCGGCGCCCGACCCGGACGCCCCCGTCGTGGCCGCCCGGCTCGACCACAAGGCCGACGGCGCCGGGCTGCTGAACGGCATGACCAGGCACCTGTTCGTCACGGAGGTGGCCACCGGCGAAACCTTCCCGGTCACCGCGGGCGACTTCCACGCGGGCGAGCCGTCGTGGTCGCCCGACGGCCTGCGTCTGGTGTTCGCCGCCGACCTGGGCACCGACCGGGACCTGGAGCCGGGCGGGGCGGCGTACGCCGTCGACGCGGCCAAGGGGGCCGTGCCCGAGCGGCTGACGGAGCCCGACCTCATCTGCGGCGGCGTCTGGTGGCTCGGGGACCGGCTGGTCGCGGCGGGGCTGAAGGGCGGCCTGATCGGACATACGCGGCTGTTCACGCTCGGCTCCGGCGGGTGGGCCGAGGTGGAGACGGGCCTCGACCGGAACGTCATGACCGGCGCCCCCGGCTACCCGGGCGGCACCCCGGCGCTGCTCGGCGCGGACCTGCTGTTCTGCGCGCGTGACGGCGGCTCGACGCACCTCTACCGGCTCGCCGACGGCGCGCCCGGCGAGCGGCTGGTGCCCGGCGAGGTCAACATCGCGGGGATCAGCACGGCGGCGGGCGTGGTCGCGTATGTGGCGGCGACGCAGCACAGCGCGGGAGACATCTACGTGATGACCCCAGGACCGACAAAAGTAACGCCAGGCGAAATGTCGGATATATCTGGCGCGTCAGCGCCGGATATATCCAGACTCACCGACTACAGCCTCGACGACGTCGAGCTGTTCACCGCCCGCCGCCGCATGTTCACCGCCCCCGACGGCACCCGGGTCGAGGGTTTCGTGCTGCGCGACGAGAGCGCGCCGGCCCCCGGCCCGCTGCTGCTCGATGTGCACGGCGGCCCGCACAACGCCTGGTCGCCCGTCACCGACGGTTTCCACCTCTACCACCAGCTCCTCGCCGCCCGCGGCTGGACCGTCCTGACCGTCAACCCGCGCGCCAGCGACGGGTACGGCGAGGACTTCTACACCGCCGCCCTCGGCGAATGGGGCCTGGCCGACGCCCAGGACCTGCTCGCCCCCGTCGACGCCCTGATCGCCGAGGGCATCGCCGATCCCGAGCGGCTGGCCGTGACCGGCTACAGCTACGGCGGCTACATGAGCTGCTGGCTGTCGGCCACGACCGGCAGGTTCAGGGCCGCGATCCCCGGCGGCTGCGTGAGCGACCTGACGAGCCTGAGCGGCACCTCCGACCTCGGCCATCTGATGAAGGTGCACGAATACCGCGGGGACCTGGCCGCCCAGTCGCCCATCACGCACGTCGCGGGCGTCACCGCCCCGACGCTGCTCCTGCACGGCCAGGACGACGACCGCTGCCCCGTCGGCCAGGCCGAGCAGTGGTTCACCGCCCTGCGCGAGCGGCGGGTGCCGGTCGAGCTGGTGCGCTATCCCGGCGCGAGCCATCTGTTCATCCTGGGCGGGCGCCCCTCGCACAGGTACGACTACAACGAAAGGATCATCGCGTGGCTGGAGCAATGGGTGAGCGGCTCGCCGAGCTGATCGCCGAGTACGAGGTTCCCGGCTCGGCGCTGGCGTACTGGCACCGGGGCGGGCCGCACGAGTTCGCGGCCGGCACGCTGAACCTCGACACCGGCGTCGAGGCGACCACCGACGCGCTCTACCAGATCGGCTCGGTCACCAAGGTGTGGACCGCGACGCTGATCATGCAGCAGGTCGAGCAGGGCCGGCTGACACTGGACACGCCGGTCATCGAGGTGCTGCCCGAGTTCAAGGTGGCCGATCCCGAGGCCACCAAGAACGCGACGATCAGGCACCTGCTCACCCACACCAGCGGCATCGACGGCGACCAGTTCATCGACACCGGCCGCGGCGACGACTGCGTGGAGAAGTACGTGGCGGCCTGCGCGACCCTGGCGCAGAACCATCCGCTCGGCGTCACCCACTCCTACTGCAACTCCGGGTTCGTCGTCGCGGGCCGGGTGCTGGAGCGGCTGACCGGCAAGCGCTGGGACGACGTCCTGCGCGAGGGCATCTGCGAGCCGCTCGGCCTCAGCCACACCTGGACGCTGCCGGAGGACGTGCTGCGCTTCCGAGCCGCGATGGGCCACGAGGACGGCAAGACCACCCCGGTGTGGGGGCTCATGCGGGCGATGGGCCCGGCCGGGCTGATCTGCGCCCGGCCGGCCGACGTGGTCGCCTTCGGCCGGGCGCACCTGGAGGGCGGCCTGCTGCGGGACCCCAGGGTCATGTGGGAGCCGCAGGTCGACATCCCCAACCCGTACACGCTGGGCAAGCAGTGGGGCATCGGCTGGATCCTCGACGAGTGGAGCGGCCACCAGGTCATCTCCCACGGCGGCAACACCATCGGCCAGCACGCCATGCTGTGGGCCGTGCCCGACACCGGGACCGTCGTCTGCGTGACCGCCAACGGCGGCCAGAGCGGCGCGTTCACCCGGGCCGTGGCCACCGAGCTGTTCGCCGAGCTCGACGGCCTGACCGTGCCGCCCCCGCCGTCGCCGCCGGAGACGCCGGCCGACGTGGACGTGACGCCGTACGCGGGCGTCTACGAGCGGGCCGGCTCCCGGATCACGCTGAGCGTGCTCGACGACGGCGGGGCCCGCCTGCGCCTGGAGGCCACCGGCGAGCTGGCCGCGCTGCACGAGCCGCAGGAGGCCGACTTCGTGCCGGTCGAGGAGGACCTGTTCCTGTTCCGGCTGCCGGGTGCCCGCGACTGGATGGCCGCCGTGTTCTTCGACCTGGCCGACGGCACCAGGTACATGCACATGGGTGCCCGCGCCACCCCCAAGGTGAGCTGAGGAGGCCGACATGGACCTGCGGGATCGCCTCGCCGAGGCGGCACGCGAGCACTGCGTGCCCGGCGCGGCCGTCGCCGTGTGGCACGACGGCGAGCTGCACGAGGCCGCCACCGGCGTGCTGAACACGACCACCGGCGTGGAGGTCACGACGGACAGCGTGTTCCAGGTCGGTTCCACCACCAAGGTGTGGACGGCGGCGCTGGTCATGCAGCTCGTCGCGGACGGGCTGGTCAAGCTGGACAAGCCGGTGGGGACGTACCTGCCGGACTTCGCGTTCGGCGGCGTCACCATCCGGCAGTTGCTGGCGCACATCGCCGGCTTCGACGGCGACGTGTTCGAGGACACCGGGCGCGGTGACGACTGCCTGGAGAGGTTCCTGGGCCATCTGCGCACCGCCGGGCACGTGCACGAGCCCGGCGAGCTGTTCTCCTACTGCAACGCCGGCTACTGCGTGCTCGGCGCGCTGGTGGCCCGGCTGCGCGGCGGCACGTGGGAGCAGGCGGTGCGCGAGCGCCTGCTCGACCCGCTGGGAGCCACGCACGCGGCGATGTTCGCCGACGAGGCCGTGCTCTTCCGTGCCTCCGCGGGCCACATCGGGCCGGATGCCACCGTCTACCCCCGCTGGCAGATGCCCCGCTCCAACGCCCCGGCCGGTTCCACCATGTGCCTGGCGCCACGCGAACTGGTCATGTTCGGCCGTACGCTGGCGGCCGGCGGCCTGGCGCCGAACGGCGAGCGGCTGCTGCCGGAGGAGTCGGTGGCCGCGATGCTCACGGCGCAGGTGCACGTGCCCGGCGGCGGTGGCGCGCTGGCCGAGCGGTGGGGGCTCGGCGTGGAGCTGTTCGGCTGGGGCGCGTACGGGCACGACGGCAACACGCCCGGGCAGAGCACGTACTGGCGGATCGTGCCCGAGGCGGGCCTCGTCATCGCGATGAGCGGGAACGGCGGCGCGTTCGGCGGTCTGACGGCCGACGTGGCACGGCCGGTCATCGAGGAGGCGACCGGGCTGACGGTGCCCGCGCCGCCCCTGCCGCCGCGAACTCCCCGACCCGTGGACGGCACCCCGTACGCGGGCCGCTACCAGGGCCCGCAACTCGGTTACGAGGTCGCCGCCGCCGTGGACGGCCTGGACGTCACGCTCATTCCCGGCCCGTTGATGGAGAGCATGGGCGCCACCCGCACGACCACCCGGTACGCGCACCTCGGCGGCGAGTCGTTCATCGCCGTCGAGCCCGACGAGGGCCGGCACGCCGTGGTCACGTTCGTGATGCGTGACGGGCGGGCCGCCTACCTGCACAACGGCCGTGCGGTGGCCCGTGCCTGACCCGCCGGCCGCGTACCGCGGCGCCGGCCGTGCGGGCGAATCGCCCCGCTGATGTCGGTTTTCGTGGATTATGGGCGAATGAGGAACCGTCCCCGCGCCAGCCTCGGACGGATCCTGCAGGACCTCGGCACCACCGTCCTCGATGTGGCGGCCTCAACCGGTGACCTCGACGCCGAGGTCACCGGCGTGCACATCTTCGACCCGCTCGACGAGCTGATCGTCCCCCCGGGCGGGATCGTGCTCGGGGTGGGCGTGCGCGGCGCCGCGGAGATCTGCTTCCTCATCGAGCACGCCCCCGCCGCCGCGGGCATCGTCGTGAAGCTGCCCGTGGACGTGGACGAGCAGGTCCGCGCCGCCGTGCTGGAGACCGGCGTGGCCGTGCTCGGCCTCACCCGGGGCGCCTCCTGGGCCCAGGTCGCCGCGCTGCTGCGCTCCCTGCTGGCCGAGGCCGACCTGACCGAGCCAGGGCAGGAACCGCAGGGCGACCTGTTCGCGCTGGCCAACGCCGTGTGCGCGCTGCTCGACGCGCCCGTCACCATCGAGGACCGCTCCTCGCGGGTGCTCGCCTTCTCCGGCCGGCAGGACGAGGCCGACGCGGGCCGGGTGGAGACCGTGCTCGGCCGCCAGGTGCCCGAGCGCTACCTGCGGATGCTCGACGAGCGCGGCTTCTTCAAGCGGCTCTACCAGAGCCGCGACCCCATCTACATGGAGCTCGCGGAGGAGGACACGATCAACCGCGCCGCCGTGGCCGTACGCAGCGGCGACGAGATCCTCGGCTCCATCTGGGTGGCCGTCCGCGAGCCGCTCAGCGAGCAGCGGCAACACGCGCTCGCCGACGCCGCCAAGATCGTCGCGCTGCAACTGTTACGCGAGCGCGCCGGGGCCGACACCCAGCGGCGCCTGCGGGCCGACCTGCTCTCCACCGTGCTGGCCGGCGGCGCCGACGCTCCCGAGGCGGCCGGGCGGCTGGGCATCGCCACCACCCGGCTCTGCGTGCTGGCCGCCCAGCTCGTCCCCGACGGCGCCGCCGCCGACACCGCCCGCGGCGAGAGCGACCGGCAGCGGTTCTGCGACGCGCTGGCGCTGCACGTCGCCGCCATCCACCCCAAGTCCGCCGCCGCGCTCGTCGGCTCCGTCGCGTACGCGGTGCTGCCGCTGCACTCGGTGGGCGACGAGGAGGCGCGGGCCGTACGCGTGGCCGAGAGCTTCCTGGCCAGGGTCGGGCCCCGGCACGCCGCCAACATCGGCGTGGGCCGCCTGGCCGGCAACCTCTCCCAGGTGGCCAGGTCGCGCGCGGACGCCGACCGGGCGCTGCGCGTGCTGCGCGCCCGCGGCACCAGCGGCCAGGCCGCCGACTACCCGGCCGTGCACTTCGAGTCGCTGCTGCTGCAGGTCGCCGACGTGGCCGCGGCCGAGGAGCAGACGCCCACCGGCCCCTACCAGCGGCTGCTCGACCATGACGCCGAGCACGGCACCGAGCTCGCCGCCACCCTGCGGGCCTATCTCGACGAGTTCGGCGACGTCAACGCGGCCAGCACCCGGGTGCACGTGCACGCCAACACCTTCCGCTACCGGCTCAAGCGCCTGGTCGAGATCAGCGGTCTCGACCTTTCCGACCCCGACGCCAGACTCACCGTGATGCTGCAGATGCGAATCTTCGGTCGCTAGCACGAGCCGTCCCGGCTTTTTCGTGTTCGGGCACATAGAACCGGGTCTGCGCAGGCAGGAAGGTTGTGGCGACCCCCACGCCTGTCTGGAGTCACCATGACGAAAACAGCAGTCGCGGCCCTGGCCGGGCTCGCCCTGCTGCTCACGGCCGCGTGCGGAGGCACGACGAGCGGCCCGGAGCAACAGGGCGAGCCGGTCACGGGCGGTACTTTCACGTTCGCGATCCCGGCCGACCCAGGCGCCCTCGACCCCGCCCAGGGCGTGCTGTCCGTCACCAACAACGTGCTGTCCATCGCCTACGACACGCTCGTCGCCGTCGACGGTTCAGGGAAGATCGTCCCCGAACTGGCCGAGAAGTGGGACGTCAGGCCCGACTCGGTCACCTTCACCCTGCGCAAGGGCGTCACCTGCTCGGACGGCTCCGCGCTGACCCCCTCGAACGTGGCCGACAACATCAACCACATCGCCGACCCCGCCACCAAGTCGGCCGTCTACGGGGTGATGGTGCCCGTGGGCATGAAAGCGAAGGCCGACGACGCCGCCGGCACGGTGACGCTGTCCATGCCGCAGCCGTTCAGCTTCATCCTGGAGAGCACCCGGTGGATCTTCGTCGTCTGCGGCAAGGGGGTGAAGGACCGCGCCTCGATCGCCCGGGCCACCTCCGGCAGCGGGCCGTACCAGCTCACCGAGGCGGTCCCCGGCGACCACTACACGTTCAAGGTCCGCCGCGACTACACCTGGGGTCCCGCCGGCGCCACCGCCAAGGACCTGCCGGAGACGCTGGTGATGAAGGTCGTGCCGAACGAGCAGACCGCCGCCAACCTGCTCATCGCCGGCTCCCTCAACGGTGCCCTCTTCCTCGGCCCCGACCGGTCCCGCCTCGCGGCCTCCCCCGGCGTCACCAAGCGGGAGCTCAGGACCAACACCGGGCAGTTCTTCTACCACCAGGGCGAGGACCGGCCGGGCCACGACCCGGAGGTCCGCAAGGCCCTCACACAGGCGCTCAATCTGCGGGAGCTGGCCGGCATCGCCTCCGGCGGCACCGGCAAACCGGCCACCGGCCTGGTCCTGGAGCCCCGCCCCTGCCAGGGCGACTCCGTCACCGGGCACGTGCCCGGCTACGACGCCGCGGCCGCCGCGGCCGGGCTCGACGCGGCCGGCTGGAAGCTCGGCGCCGACGGGTTCAGGGCCAAGGACGGCAAGCGGCTCAGCCTGCGTTACATGTACGCCACCACCCGCGGCTCCAACTACCAGGCCTCCGCCGAGTACATGGCCGAGGTGTGGAAGAAACTCGGCGTCGAGGTGAAGCTGAACGGCGTCATCGACACCAAGGTGTCGGAGTCGCTCAACGCCACCCAGGACTGGGACGTCGTGTGGCTGCCGATCGGCGTCGCCCTGCCCAGCCAGCTCGTCGGCTTCCTGTCGGGGCCGTCCGCCCCCGAGGGCGCGAACTTCGCCCACCTGGACAACAAGCGCTATGAGGACCTCGTCGCCCAGGCCGCCCGGCTTCCGGCCGCCGAAGCCTGCCCGAAGTGGCTGGAGTCGGAGTCGGCCCTGTTCGAGACGGCCGACCTGGTGCCCGTGGTGGACTACACGATGTCGGTGGCCGCCAAGGACGCCACCTTCCGCACCAACGCCAGCAGCCTCGTAGCCACCTCGATCCGGCTGGGAGCACGGTGAGCGACCGGCCCCAGGAACGCCCGGGGAGACCGGCCGTCCGCAGGACGCTGCGCACGGCCGCGCGCCGGATCGTGCGGTTCGCCGTGTCGATGGCCGTGCTGCTCGTGGCGTCGTTCACGATGACCCACCTCATCCCGGGCGACCCGGTCCGCGCCTCGCTCGGGCCGGCCGCCCCGATCGAGCTGGTCCAGGCCCGTACGGCCGCGCTCGGCCTCGACCGGCCCCTGCCCAAGCAGTTCATCACGTACGTCGGCAACGTCCTGACCGGCCACTTCGGCACGTCCTTCCTGACGGGGGAGGACGTGGGCGACATCATCGCCGCCCGCCTGCCGAACACCCTGACCCTGGCCCTCCTGGCCACCGCCATGGCGCTGGTCGTGGCGGTGCCGCTCGGCATGTGGGCCGCCGTACGCACGGAGAACGGCCGCAACCGCGGCACCGAGCTGGCCTTCGGCACGGCGACCGGCACCGCCGTGGCCGTGCCCGAGTTCCTGTACTCGATCGCGTTGGTGGCCGTGCTCGCCGTCGGCCTCGGCTGGTTCCCGCCCGCCGGCAAGGCGGGGCCGCTCACGTACGTGCTGCCCATCGCTGCCCTGTCGGTCGGGCCGATCGCCATGATCGCCCGGATCACCCGGGTCGAGACCCTGCGCGAGCTGGGCACCGACTACGTTCGCCTGGCCCGCGCCAAGCGGCTGCCCGCGGCCAGGCTGCACCTGCGGCACGTGCTGCCGAACACGCTGACGGCCACCCTGACCATGGGCGGCCTGCTGCTGACCTCGCTGATCGCCGGCAGCGTCCTGGTCGAGTACGTCTTCGCCTGGCCCGGACTCGGCTTGAAGATCGTCGAGTCGATCACGCAGAAGGACTACCCGGTCGCGCAGGCCGTGATCCTCGTGTACGGCGCCATCGTGCTGGTCGTGAACCTCGTCGTGGACCTGGTGCTCGGCGCGCTCGACCCCACCTCGGAGATCAAGGAGGTCGCCGCCTGATGCGGGCCGATCCAGCCGCGGACGGCGGCGCGGAGCGGGACAGGTCGCGGCCTGGGCCACGCGGCGGGGTGTGGCGCAGCGCGCCGGCGCTGATCGGCGGCGTGCTGGTGCTGCTCATGGCGGTGCTGGCCGTGGTCGGGCCGATCGTCTGGGGCGAGGCCGCCGAGCGCATCGACGCCGGCGCCATCCTCCAGGGCGCCTCAGCCGAGCACCCGCTCGGCACCGACAACCTGGGCCGCGACCTGCTCGCCCGGGTGCTGGTGGCGGGCCGTTACTCGCTGGCCCTGGCGTTGGCGGCCACGCTCATCGGCGCCGCCGCGGGCATCCTGCTCGGCGCGCTCCCGTCCGTGCTGCCCCGGCGGCCCGCCCGGCTGGTCACCGGCGCGGTCAACGCCCTGGTCGCCTTCCCGGGCCTGCTGCTGGCCATGTTCACGGCGGTGGTCACCGGGCTCGGCGCGCGCGGCGCGGTGCTCGGCATCGGCGTGGCCATCGCGCCCGGGTTCGCCAGGCTCACTCAGACCCTGGCCGCCTCGGTCGCCGGCGCCGACTACGTGTCGGCGGCCCGCATGCTCGGCGTGCCCCGCCGCCGCATCCTGGCCCGGCACATCCTGCCCAACATCGCCGAACCGCTCATCCTCAACCTCGCCCAGTCGCTCGGCGGCGCACTGCTCGGCCTGGCCGGCATGTCGTTCCTGGGCCTCGGCGTGCAGCCGCCGGACTTCGACTGGGGCCGCCTGCTGTTCGACGGGTTCGCCCGCATCTACGTCACCCCCGTGGTGGCGCTGGGTCCGGCGGCCGCAGTCGCGCTGGCCGGCATCGGCTTCAACCTGCTGGGCGACACCCTGGCCAGGGCCGCCGCCCGGTCCTCGGCCGGGCAGCGCGACACCGCCCCCGCCGAGTCGCCGGAGCACGCCGGCGAGCCCGATCCGGACACCGTCCTGGAGGTCCGCGACCTGACCGTGTCCTTCCCCGGCGGCTCGACGCCCGTCCGCGGCCTGTCGCTGAGCATCGCCCCCGGGCAGATCGTCGGCCTGGTGGGCGAGTCCGGCAGCGGCAAGAGCCTGACCGCCGCCGCCATCGGCGACCTCGTCCCCTATCCGGGCACCGTGACGTACGGCCGGCTGCGCCTCGCCGGCGGCGATGTCGCCACCATGTCGGGCAAGGACCTGGGCACCGCGCTCGCCATGGTGTTCCAGGACCCGATGGCCTCGCTCAACCCCGCGCTGAAGGTCGGCGGCCAGCTCGCCGAGGTGGCCGTCGTCCACCAGGGCGCGAGCCGCGCGGAGGCCCGCCGCCGCGCCGTCGACCGGCTCGGCCACGTCCGGCTGCCCGACCCCGCCAAGCACGCCGCCCAGCATCCGCACGAGCTGTCCGGAGGCATGCGCCAGCGCGCGGTCATCGCGATGGGCCTCATGGGCACGCCGCGCCTGATCGTCGCCGACGAGCCCACGACCGCCCTCGACGTGACCGTGCAGCGGCAGATCCTGCGGCTGCTGCGCGAGGTCGTCGAGCAGACGGGCGCGGCGCTGCTGTTCATCTCCCACGACATCGCCGTCGTCGGCGAGCTCTGCGACCGCGTCGTCGTCATGTACGCCGGGCGCGTGGTCGAGGAGCTGCCCGCCGACCGGCTCGCGGGCGGCGCGGCCCACCCCTACACCAGGGCGCTCGTCGCCTCCCTGCCCGACCTCGACACCGACCGGAGTCGCCCGCTGGCCGGCATCCCGGGCACCCAGCCGTCCCCGGCGCAGGTCGGCGCGGGCTGCGCGTTCGCCGGGCGGTGCGCGCTCGCCACCGATCTCTGCCGTACGGAACGTCCCGAACTCGTCGTCCACGGCCCGCGGCACCGGGTCGCCTGCTGGGAGGTCACCTCATGAGGATCGAAGGGCTGACCGTGCGCTACGGCGGCTTCACCGCGGTCGACGACGTCACCCTGGAGATCCCCGACGGGCACGCCGTGGGGCTCGTGGGCGAGTCGGGTTCGGGCAAGTCGTCGCTGGCCAGGGCCGTGAGCGGGCTCGTCCCCTACACCGGCGGGATTGAGGGCGCGGGGCGGATCCAGATGGTGTTCCAGGACCCGTACGCGTCGCTGGACCCGCGCATGACGATCGGTGAGACGGTCGGAGAGGGCATCAGGAAGCGGCGCCGCGCCACGGAGGTGCCGCGGCTGCTCGGCCTCGTCCAGCTCCCCGCCGAGCTGGCCGGGCGCTACCCGCGCGAGCTGTCGGGCGGCCAGCGGCAGCGGGTGGCGATCGCCCGCGCGCTGGGCGGCGACCCCACGCTGCTGATCGCCGACGAGATCACCGGCTCTCTCGACGTGTCGGTCCAGGGAACGGTGCTCAACCTGGTCCGCGGGCTGCGCGACGAGCTCGGCCTGTCGATGCTGTTCATCTCGCACAACCTGGCCGTCGTCCGGTACGTCGCCGACACGATCGCGGTCATGCGCCACGGCCGGATCGTCGAGCGCGGGCCCGCCGAGCAGGTCGTCGGCGAGCCCGCGCACGACTACACACGCGCGCTCCTGGCGGCGGTCCCGCGCCTCAGAGGGTGATCCACTCGGTTGAGGTGGTCACCTCGTCGAGCACCTCCGGGAGGGGCGTGACCCCGAGCCCGGGGCCGTTTGGCACTTCCAGATGCCCGTCCACCAGCTCGAACGGCTCGGTGATGTCGGTGGCGTAGTAGCGGCGCGAGCCCGAGGTGTCGCCCGGCAGGCTGAACCCCGGCAGCGCCGCGAGCGCCACGTTGGCGGCCCGGCCGAGCCCGGTCTCCAGCATGCCGCCGCACCAGACGGCGATCCCGTTGGCCCGGCACAGGTCGTGCACGCGGCGCGCTTCGAGGTAGCCGCCCAGCCGGCCCGGCTTGATGTTGACGATCGAGCAGGAGCCGAGGGCGATCGCCGCCGCCGCGTGCTCGGCCGACTCGATCGACTCGTCCAGGCAGATCGGCGTCCTGAGCCGCTGGGCCAGCTTGGCGTGCTGGACCAGGTCGTCGTTGGCCAGCGGCTGCTCGATGAGCAGCAGGTCGAACGCGTCCAGCCGGGCCAGCCCGGGAGCGTCGGCGAGGGTGTAGGCGGCGTTGGCGTCCACCTGGAGCAGCACGTCGTCACCGAACCGCGCGCGTACCGCGCCCACCGGCTCGACGTCCCAGCCCGGCTCGATCTTCAGCTTGATGCGGACGTAGCCCTCGTCGAGATAGCCCGCGACCGCGTCGAGGAGCTGCGGCACGGAGTCCATGATCCCCACCGACACCCCGCACGGCACCCGGTCCTTCGCCGCGCCGAGGAAACGCCCGAACGACTCGCCGGACGCCCGCAACCGCGCGTCCAGCACGGCCGTCTCCAGCGCGGCCTTGGCCATGCGGTGACCCTTGATCGGCGCCAGGGCGGGGCCGACGTCGTTGACGCCGAGCGTCCTGGGCAGGGCCGGCAGCAGGAAGCGGCGGATGACGTCGGCGGCGCCGTCGGCGTACTCGGAGGAGTAGAGGGGCTCGGTCATGGCCACGCATTCGCCCCAGCCCTCGCCGTCCGGCGTCACGACCCGGACCAGCAGGATGTCGCGGGTGGTCTCCGTACCGAACGAGGTGCGGAACGGTGCCACCAGGGGCATCGCGATCCGCCGCAGCTCCACTCCAGTGATCTTCATCGGGCACCTACAGTGTGGAGGCCCTGTCCTTGAGGGCGGGCAGGAAAGGTGGAACGGTGGGGCATGCGGGCCTCCCGGTTTGTCGGTGACGGTCGGTAGTTTGATCGGCGTGTCCCGCTACCGGCTCCAGCCCACGCCTGCCCAGGAGGCAGCGCTGCTGGAGCATTGCGGGCATGCCCGCTTTGTGTGGAATCTGGCCGTGGCGCAGCACGCGCATTGGAAGCCGGGGCGTAAGTGTGCGCCGGGGTTCGCCGAGCAGTGCCGCCAGTTGACGGAGGCGCGAGCAGAGTTCGCGTGGCTGCGCGCGGGATCGATCGTCGTGCAGCAGCAGGCGCTCAAGGACTTCGCCCAGGCCATGGCCAACTTCTTCGGCAAAACGCACCGCAAGCCAACCTGGCGCAAGCGGGGGCGAGGCGAGGGGTTCCGGATCGTCGCCGTCAAGGCGAGCGATGTCCGCCGCGTGTCCCGCAATGTCGGCGAGGTGCGGGTGCCCAAAGTCGGCTGGATCCGCTTCCGGTGGTCGCGCGTCGTCCCCGAGGGTGTCAAGTCCTACCGGATCACCCGAGATAAGGCTGGACGCTGGCATGTGGCGTTCGCCGCGATCCCCGAACCAGTGCCCGCGCCGGGGACGGGCGAGATCGTCGGTGTGGACCGGGGTGTGGCCGTGTCGGCGGCGCTGTCCACTGGGGAGATGCTGGCCGCGCCCGGCCTGCGCGCCACCGAGAAGGCGCGCCTGTTGCGGTTGCTGCGCAAGCTGGCCCGCGCCGAGCGTGGCTCCAACCGCAGGGGCACGGTCAAATCCGCGATCGCCAGGCTGAAGGCGCGCGAGGCCGACCGGCGCAGGGACTGGGTGGAGAAGATCAGCACCGACCTGGCGCGCCGGTTCGACGTGATCGCCGTTGAAGATCTGAAGGTCTCCGCCATGACCCGGTCGGCGCGCGGCACCATCGCAGCGCCCGGCCGGAATGTCCGTCAGAAGGCCGGGTTGAATCGGGGCATCCTCGCCGCGGGGTGGGGCCGGCTCGTGACGCGCTTGGAGCAGAAGGCTCCCGGCCGCGTCGAGAGGATCGATCCGCGTTTGACGTCGCAGACCTGTAACGCCTGCGGGCACATCGCCCGGGAGAGCCGCGAGAGCCAAGCCCTCTTCGGGTGCGTGGCCTGCGGGCATCAGGACAACGCCGACGTGAACGCGGCCAGGAACGTCAGGGACACGGCGGCAGGGCATGCCGTTGCTGCGCGGGGAGGCTCGCCGTCGGGCGGGCTGGTGAACCGCGAACCTCAACGCGACCTCCTCCAAGTGGAGTAGTTGTTGCTGTTGGAATCCCCCATCCTCCAGGTGGGGGAGGATGTCAAACTCTCTCCACTACATAGAAGGACTTCTCGCAGAACCCGGTCACCTGGCAGCCCTCGGCCATCAGGCCCCCGAGCACGTCGCGGACGGCGTGCCGCCACGCCTTCGCCGTGCCCGGTTCGGTCCGCCGTAACGCCTCGATGTCGGCGGGCAGGCCGACCAGCAGCCGCGCCGCGTCGCCGCGTCCGGCGACGGGCCGCCCGCCCTCGTCCGCGAGCGCCACGACGGCGTCCTGCGGCACCGGCGTGGCGTACGGCGCGCGGCGCGCGAGCGCTTCGACGTGGGGCGCGGTGAGCGACCAGGAGGCGAACAGGCGGTCGGTCTCGTCGCCCTGGTTGATGGCGTCGTCCATGACGCCGTAGAAGCAGGGCAGGTACTCCTGGGGGCGGGCGCCGAGTTTGGCCAGGTTGAAGTGGGCGTTGCGGCGTACGAGGGGATCGAAGGTCCAGGTGACGCGGTCCAGGCCGCGTTCCAGGGCCCAGTGCCGCTGGTGCAGCTTCAGCTCCAGCCCGACGCCTCCTCGCGGCGCCGCGCCGGTGATGTGGGAGTGCAGCGCGCCGTCCGCGGCGAAGAACCCGACCGACCCGCCGACGAGCCGGTCTCCGTCGAAGGCCCCCGCCACGTAGTTGCGGGCGTGCGCGAACGCGCACATCAGTTCCAGCGTGACGGGCGGGTCGCCGGGTTCGAAGTGCCAGATCTCGTCGTACAGCCCGAGGACCCGCTCGAACTCCGCGACCTCATGGAGCTCCCTGACCGCGATCAACTTGCCGCCTTTCCTCCTGGACGTTCCCTGGCGACGGTATGCCATGGTGCGGTCGGCGTATTCGTGCCGGACTACCAAGGAGAAGCCACGCGTTAGTCGAAGCGCACCGGTGTTCCTGCCCGATCTGGACGATCTGCGGGAGTTCGTCGCCGAGCTGGGGGTGACCCAGCGGGTCGAGCAGATCCACCGGGCGACCTGGTGCAAGCCCGCCCAAGTGATCACGCTCCAGCCTGGCCCCGCGCCACCCCGTCCCCCGAAAACAAGACCAACAGAAACTCGCCGCCTGAGAAGAACCCGCAGACCGGAGATTGAATAGGACGCTGAGAGAGTGTTGTTGAACTGGCAGGGGCAGCCGGGCGAACATATGCCCTGCTGCCCGATCCTGGTGCTTACGCGCCGATCGTGATGCCGAGTTCCGCTTCAGCGAGCTTGAAGAGGAGGCCAAAGCTGCTCTCGGCCTCGGTGTTGGTGTGGAAGGCGATGGTGTGCTCGCCGTCGGGGGTGCCCAGCACGCAGAACATGTGTCCCCAGTAGCTGCCGGCCGCACCGCGCACGGTACGCCCGCCCGTCGCCGCCTTGTCGAGCTCGAACAGGCCGAGGCCGTAGCGGGTGTGCGGCAGCCAGCCGACGCCTTCGGTGGAGACCGTGGTCCACATTTTGCGGTGCTGCGCGGGTGGCAGCAGGCCGCCGCCGGCCACGGCGTTGATGAAGCGGATCATGTCGCTGGTGGTCGAGACGAGGTTTCCGGGCATCCAGGAGGTGTTGAACTCGGTGACATCGAGGGGCTGGAGTCCGGGTTCCTCCATCATCGACTCCCAGTTCTCCGGGGTGACGTCTGCCGGGTCGACGCCGTCCTTGTAGAACTGGGTGGAGTACGCGCTCGGGTGCGGGCCGCGGTATCCCGTGTCCCCTTCAGGGCGTACGTAGGTGGCGGTCAGGCCGAGCGGCTCGATGACCGTGCGCTCGACCTCGCTGGCGTAGGTGTTGCCGGTGACCTTCTCGATGATCGCGTGAGCGAGGTAGAAGCCGCCGTTGGCGTAGACGAAGCGCTCGCCGGGCTGTCCGACCGGCGGCTGGGACACCGTCAGCTTCAGCAGGTCCTCGAGGGTCCAGACGTCGAAGCGGTGCTCGGCGAATCGGGATCGGCTGGCGTAGCCGGACACCAGTTCCGGCGCGAGACCTGTGGCGAACAGGCCGGCGGTGTTGCTGAGCAGGTGCCTGATGGTGATCCTGTCGCCGTCGTAGCCGCCCGCGTTCAGCACGCCGGGCAGCCACTTGTTCACCGGGTCCTCGATGTCCAGCCGGCCCTCGGCCTCCAGGGTGAGGATCGTGGCGGTGGTGAAGGCCTTGCCGCCGCTGCCGATGGGCAGGTACTCGCCCGGCTCGCGCCTTGCCCGAGTGGTGAGGTCGGCTACTCCGGCGGTGCCGAACCAGGTGCCGTCGGCGTCCTTGACCTCGGCGACGATGCCGGGGATCTCGAGTTCGGCCACCGCCCACTCGAGCAGCTGCTGCGTCTTGTCGTGCCCGTTGCCTGTCATGTCGTGCCTTTCACAGAGCTGTCGTTGATGGTCTCGACGATGCCGGTCGGCGATGACAGCGCTCTTACAGCGCTACGACAGGCGGCGCGGTCGCTGTAAGCGGGTCCTCATAGCCTGGTGGCCATGCGGATTGAGGTGCTGGGGCCGGTGCGGGCCTACGGCGGTGGTGGGGCGTCGATCGACGTCGGCGGGGTCAGGGTTCGTGCGCTGCTGGCCAGGCTGACGCTGGCCGGCGGGGAGGTGGTGGCGGTCGATTCGCTCATCGACGGGCTGTGGGGCGATCGCCCGCCGCGGGAGAGCGTCAGAGCGCTGCACGCGCTGGTGTACCGGCTGCGGCGGGCGCTGGGCGAGGGCGAGGTCGTCGAGCTGGCCTCCGGTGGATACCGTCTGCACGTACGCGCCGAGGACGTCGACGCCTACCGCTTTGAGAAGCTGGCCAAGCAGGGCCGTGGCGAACTGGCCGCCGGTGCCGGACGGGAGGCGGCCGCGCTGCTGGGTGAGGCGCTGGCGCTGTGGCGGGGCGACGCGCTGGCCGACGTGCTCGACGCCCCTTTCGCCGGTACAGTTGCCGCCCACCTGGAGGAGCTGCGTGCCGCTGCCACCGAGGACCGGTTCGAGGCGGAGCTGCTGCTGGGCAACCACGGCGAGATCCTGGCCGATCTGCAGGCGGAGACCGTGGCGAATCCGCTGCGCGAACGGCTGGCCGTACTGACGATGCGGGCGTTGCACGCGGCCGGCCGCCAGTTCGAGGCGCTGGCCCTGTACGAGGAGGTGCGCCGCACGCTCGCCGAGGAACTGGGCGTCGACCCCTCCGAAAAGCTGCGCAGGACGCACCTGGCGGTGTTGCGCGGTGAGAGCGAGCGCTCGGAGCGCTCCCGGGCCGCCCCGGGTCGTCTGCCGGCCCCGCTGACCGGCTTCGTCGGCCGGCAGGGGGAGCTGAAGCTGCTCGCCGGCATGTTGGAGAGCTCGCGGCTGGTCACTGTCGTAGGTCCGGGAGGAGTGGGCAAGACCCGCCTGGCAGTGGAGGCGGCGAGCCGGCATCGGGCCCATCGGCGCGGCCGCGTCTGGCTCGTCCCGCTGGCCGGGGTGGACACACCGGCCGGGTTGCCCAGGGTGGTGCTAGGCACGATCACCACGACAGAGGCCCTGCCGCCGGGGACGCCGCTCGATCGATCGGTCGCCCTGCTCGCCGGTGGCGAGGGCGTGCTCATACTGGACAACTGCGAACAGATCTCCGAAGCGGTGGCCGAGTTCGCCTGGCATCTCCTCGAGCGCCTGCCGAACCTGACCATCCTGACCACCAGCAGGGAGCCGCTGGAGGCCATGGGCGAAGCGTTGTGCCGGCTGGCCCCACTCGCCCTGCCCCCGGCACACGCGGATCCCGTCCGCGCCGCGCAGGCGAGCGCGGTACGGCTGTTCCTCGATCGGGCAGTCGCTGTACGGCCCGGCTTCGCGCTGGACGAATCGACGGCGGGCCCGGTGGTGGACATCGTGCGCCGGCTGGACGGCCTGCCGCTCGCCCTGGAACTGGCCGCGGCGCGGCTGCGTACGATGAACGCCGACGAGCTCTCCCGACGGCTGGATGATCGCTTCCGGCTGCTCAGCACCGGCAACAGGACGGCGCAGCCGCGGCAGCAGACGCTCCGAGCGGTCATCGACTGGAGCTGGGACCTCCTCACCGATCAAGAGCGGACACTCACCCGCCGGATGTCGATGTTTCCGGCCAAGGCCGGACTCGGCCCGATCGCGGCGGTGTGTTCGGATGACTCCGTGGAAGACGTCGCCCATCTGCTGGATTGCCTGGTCGACAAATCCATCGTGGAGCGGGCCGGCGACGGCTACCGGATGCTGGAGACCATCCGGGCCTACGCGGCCGACAAGTTCCTGCCTGCCGGGGAACGCGAAGCCGTACGGCACGAGCTCACGCGCCACTACGCCGGCCTGGCCGAGCGACACGAGCCGCTGCTGCGCTCGCACCAGCAGGTGGAGTCGCTGCGGGTGTTCGACTTCGAGTACGACAACCTCGTGTACGCCCTCCAGACGGCCATCGACGATGGCGACGCCGAGACGGCGGCCCGGATCCTCGGCCCGCTGTACTGGTACTGGGACACGCTGCGTTATGACGGCCGGGCCGATGCCTACGTGGCGAGGATGCTGGAGTACGGGGATGTGCTGCCCCCGGCGGCCAGGGCCGCGTTCACCACGATCCACCTGCTGGCCGGTGGAGGTGACGCCGAGCGGTTGCGGGCGGCGGTCGAGGACTGTGCGCGGACGGGCGCGCTGCTGCGCTATCCGATGCTGCTGACCATGACGCTGACGGCGGCCTTCATGGCCGGCCTGGACGACCTGGTCGATCGGGAGATCACCCGGGTCCGGGACGGCTCGGACGGTTGGGCCATCGCGCACACCCACCTGGTCGAGGCGGTGCGCAGCCGTACCCGCGGAGACTGGACGGGCGCAGCGAGCGCGGCGGCCAGCGCGTTGCGCGCGTTCGAGGGGGTGGGTGACCGGTGGTGGACCGCGATGATGCTGAACGGCACGGCGCAGATCCATGCCATCGAGGGCCGGCACGACGAAGCGGTCGCCGACTTCGAGCGCAGCATCTCGATCAGCACCGGCCTCGCCTGGCAGGAGGAGATCTCATCCCGGCTCGGGCTCGCCACGCAGCGCATGCGCGCCGGCGACCTGAAGGGCGCCGTGCACGACCTCGAAACCGCGGAACAGGCTGCCTGGGACCGCGGTCAGCCCATGCTGGAGATCCAGGTCCATGCGTGCTCGGCAGAGCTGTACCGCCGCCGCGGCGAAATCGACCGAGCCGATCGAGAACTCGACCGGCTGGAGAGGCTCGCCCGCCAGCTGTCCCTTCCCACCGAGACGAGCCAGAGTCTCCTGCTGCCCGCCAGGACAGCGAACCTCCTTACCGCCGGTGACGCCACACGCGCGCGCGAGCTGCTGCCCGGCGCCGTCCAGGCGGCACAGGTGAACATGGACCTTCCGCTGGCCGCCCAGCTCCTGGCCCGGCTGCTGTCGCTAGAGGGCGATCCGGCAGGTGCGGCCACCGTCCTCGGCATGAGCGAGGTCATCCGCGGCACTTTCGACCGTGGCGATCTGGAGCTGAGCGCGCTCGTGGCCACCCTCGTGGACCGGCTCGGCCACAACGGCTATGCCAGGGCCTATCAGCGGGGCGCCGGCATGGCCTGGCAGGAAGCGATCGACAACCTGATCAACACCCGCGTGGAGTCACCGAGTTGATCGACTGGTTGGCATGTGCGGCTGACGTCTACTCCCGGCCATATAGCGCCGAAATCCTCGACCATTTACCGACGCGAGCGGGACGTGTCCGGCCGGCTCACCGACTCCGGCTCCGACCGCTACGCGTGGCCTGGCTCGCCGCGGTCGTCCACCTGGCCGCCACGGAACGCGCCCTCATCCTGGCAGCCCAGCGAGTAACCCCGATCCAGCCCATCGAGCCCGATCCGCCCGCTGGGTCCGGTCCGTCCCCGCCGGGCCCACCTCGGTGCCCTGTCCTCGTCGCCGGAGCAGCCGAACGGACCGGAGCCGCCCCGAGCCCGCGGAGAAGGCCCGTACAGCCACGGCCTCCTCGCCTGCCCGCACAACTTCCCGTTGTACGGGCCGGCGAATCGGTTGTTTGATCCCAGGTCCACGAGTCGCTTGGATTCCCATGGCCGACAGGTGGTTGGTCGGAACGGGGAAGGGCGGGTGGCGCATGGCGGGTCGGCGGGCGCTGGGGCGGCGGTTCGGGTGGTTGTGGGCGTCGTATGCGGTCAGCGCGTACGGCACGAGTCTCGGGCTGGGGGCGTTCCCCTTGATCGCGGTCCTCGTGCTGCACGCCGGGCCCGCCCAGGTCTCGGCGCTGTCGGCCGCCGGGCTGGCGGTGGGCGCCGTACTCGCGGTGCCGTTCGGACCATGGGTGGAGTTTCGCCGCAAGCGGCCGGTGATGGTGGCGATGGATCTGACCCGGTTCGCGGCGTTGTTGAGCATCCCCGTCGCGTACGCGCTCGACCAGCTCAGCTTCGCCCAACTCCTTGTCGTCTCGATCGTCGTCGCCGCGGCCAAGATCGCCTTCAACGCGGCCAGTGGCGCGTACCTGAAGGCGCTCGTGCCCCCGGCGGACCTGCTCGTCGCCAACAGCCGGTTCGAGTCCACGACATGGATCGCGACCTTGGCCGGGCCGCCGCTCGGCGGGGCGGCGATCGGGATGTTCGGCCCGGTGACGACGGTGCTGGCCGACGCGGTCAGCTACCTGCTGTCGGCCCTGGGCATCCGCGCGATCGGCGGCAGCGAGCCGCGCCCCGCGCGAACCGGCGCACCGCGGTCGCGCGCCGGTGATCTGCTCGAAGGGTGGCGCTGCATCCTGGCCCACCGGGCGCTGCGCCGGCTCTTCTGCAACGCGATCCTGGTCAACGGGCTGATCATGGCGACCGAGCCGCTGTGCACCATACTTTTGCTGGGTGACCTTGGGTTCGCGCCCTGGCAGTACGGTCTCGCGTTCGCGGTCCCCTGCGTCGGCGCCCTCGTCGGGGCGCGGCTGGCGAGCCGGCTCGTGGCGCGGTTCGGGCAGCGGAAGGTGCTGCTCACCGCCGGAGCGCTGCGGGCGTGCTGGCCTGTCGGGCTGGCGTTCGCGCAGCCCGGCGTCGCCGGGGTCGTGCTCGTCATCGCGGTGCAACTCGGGCTGATGACCTGTCTGGGGGTGTTCAACCCGGTGCTGGCCACGTACCGGCTCGATCACACCGCCCCTGACCGGGTCGCCCGAGCTTTGTCCGCGTGGTCGGTCAGCGGCAGCCTCACCATCGCGGCGTTGACCGCCGTGTGGGGGCTGCTGGCCGCCGTCACCGGTGTGCGCGCTGCGATCGGGATCGCCGGAGTCGTCCTCCTGGCCACCCCGTTGTTGCTGCCGCGCCGCCAGGACGCGCCGCGGGCCGCGGAGGAGCCGGCCGCCAGCCGACCATGACGCGGTTGTGGCCGGGGCTCGTCGATGACGTACCCTGGACCGAATTGGAAAGCCGTTCCGGATAAGCAGCGAAGGAGACTCGTGACGGAGTACAGGGCGCCGACCGGCTCCGCGGATCCGGGCGCGCTCGCCGGCGCGCCGCGCCGGCTGCGCGCCGACGCGCAACGCAACCTCGACTCCCTGCTCGAAGCGGCGAAGACCGTCTTCGGCACCTCAGGCGTGGACGCGCCCGCCAAGCAGATCGCCGACCTGGCCGGCGTCGGCGTGGGAACGCTCTACCGGCACTTCCCGCAGCGCTCCGACCTGGTCAAGGCCGTGTTCCACCGCGAGGTGGACGCCTGCGCCGACGCCGCCCCGGCGCTGGCCGCGGCGCACGCGCCGGCCGTGGCGCTCGCGACGTGGCTGCACCGCTACACCGAGTTCCTGGCTACCAAACGCGGGCTGGCCGCCGCCCTGCACTCCGGCGATCCGGCGTTCGACGCCCTGCCCGGCTACTTCATGCAGCGCCTCGGCCCGGCCCTCGGGTCCCTGCTCGACGCCGCGACCGAGAGCGGCGAGATCCGCGCCGGCATCAGCCCCAAGGACCTCCTGTACGCCATCGCCCACCTGTGCCTGCCCGTGGAGGGCGAGGGCGTCGCCTACAGCCGGCGCATGGTCGCGCTCCTCATCGACGGCCTGCGCTACGGCGCCGGTACGCCTGCGCCCTGAAGCGTACGGGGGCAGGGCCTCATTCCGCCGCGGGCACGCCGGCCGTCGCCGGTGGGAGCTGCTGGGCCCGGTATTCCTGCGGGCTCATCCCGTACGCGGAGTGGAAGGCGCGCGTGAAGACGGCCGCCTCGGAGAACCCCCAGCGGGTGGCGATGGCGTGGATCGGCTGCCGCTCGGCGGCGGGTTTCATCAGGTCACGGCGGCAGCGTTCCAGCCGCTGCTGGCGGATCCACCTGGCGACGGTCACGTTCTCGGAGGCGAACAGCCGGTGCAGGGTGCGTACGGAGATGTTGTGCGCGGCCGCGATCGTCGAGGGGGACAGCCGGTGGTCCCCCAGGTGCTCCTGGATGTGGGCGTGGATGCGCAGTAGCAGGGCACGCTGTCCCGTCTCGGGAGGCAGGTCCGCGTCGAGATGATGGCCGAGAAGCATGGCGACCATGTCGGTCAGCGTGATGCCGAGCCGCACCAGGTCGGCCGTCGAGTAGGAGCTCTCGTCGGCGGCCAGGCCGCCGAGGAAACGCGCGACCAGACCGCCGACGCCATGACCTCCAGGCAGCACCCTGGCGATGCTCTGCTCCACCGCGCGCCTGGGTAAGGGCAGCAGGCCGCCCGGGAACGACACCAGCAGCGCCTGCCCCCCGCCCGTCCTGACGTGGAACGGGTGCGAAGTGTGATAAAGAGCCATGTCGAAGCCCCCCAGCGTGATGTGCTTCCTGTCCTGTGTGAGGCCGATCGGGGTGCCCCGGCTGCAGATGAGGTAGTAGACCTCCGGGTCGGACTGGCGGATCAGCCGGGTCGTACGGGAGGCGTCGCAGTCGTCGATGACATGGGAGGAGACCTGTACGGCTCCCAGGTCCAACGCCTCGATCCTGCCGTGGAACCGGTCCCGGTTGTCCGTGTTGAACCACACCGGCGCCACGAGCTGCGACATGTGTTCCAGCCAGCCGTCGAACCGCTCACCAGGAGGAAGCTCGTTGGTGGACATGATGAGTTGCACGGAATCCCCCTTGCGACCGTCTTGCGCTTCCCCCTGTGATCTGGTCGCGCCGGACGGAACCACTCACAAAATGCAGACCCCACCTTTTCACGAACGTTTCGGCTGTTCCTCCGGAATTGCTGTCGCCTGACCGCGGGGGCCTGGCTACTCGTGACAGTCGACCACCGTGAGCTCCTCGTCCCCGGGGACGGGATCGAGCAGGCTCCAGAACGTGCCGGCCCAGCGCAGCGACGTCTCACTCCACACGTTGTCGCGGTGCAGCAACGCGCCCTCGAACCGGCCACCCTCCTCGTTGTAGTAGCCGAAGCGCGCGTCAGGGTTGGTCTCCTGCTCGATGACGTACTCGTCCGGCCCGAGCTCAGCGAAGCGTCGCGGATGCCAGCGGCACCGGTGTCGCCCACCCGGACCAGCATCGTCTCGATCCCGACCGCACCGGTGACGTACGTAACATGGCCTGTGCTGTCACAAAGGTCGGGTCACCGGCATCTCTTGTTCGCCAACGCCGCGCGGACGATCCGAGCGGCACGCACGTGTACGAATGAGGATACGAAGCCATGGAACCCCGTTTCGACCTGATGGCCAACGAACTCGGCGCCAAGATCGCCAAGAGGGTCTACAACGTCGCCCTGGCGATCCAGCAGTCGCCGCTGCCACAGAGCACCCAGGACCTGGTGATGCTGCGGGCCAGCCAGATCAACGGCTGCGGTTTCTGCGTCGATTACCACACCAAGGATGCCGCGGCCGCCGGGGAAACCGCGGTCCGGCTGCACCTGGTCGCCGCCTGGCGTGAATCCACGGTGTTCACCGAGGCCGAACGGGCCGCGCTGGCGCTCACTGAGGAGGGCACTCGGCTCGCCGACGCCCACCACGGTGTGTCGGATGAGACCTGGGCCGCGGTGCGCGAACACTACGACGACGACCAGGTCGCCGCGCTGGTGTCCTTGGTCGCCATGATCAACGCCAACAACCGGCTCAACGTGATCGTGCGCAACCCGGGCGGCTCGTACGAGCCCGGCATGTTCGCCAGTATGTCGAGTTGACCGACAGGAGGCCTGCCCGCCGGCCGAGGTAACGCGGGGCGTGGGCCGCGGTGTCGCGGTGGTGAGCGAGGTCTTCCGCACTCCCGCCCGCGGCTGAATCCACCGCCTCAGCCGCGGGTGCTGGTCCGGGCGGCGGCGGACAGCAGGGTGAGCGCCGCCCGGCGGGCCTGCTCGCCCGCGCCGGCCGCATCGCGATGAGCGGCGACGACGGTCGCGCCCTCGACCAGCATGAGCAGTTGCCGGCCGAGGAGGTGGGGATCGGTGGCTCCGGCGCGGCGGGCAATGCCGGTCAAGAGGTCCAGGTGGCGGTCGAGATGGCGCGCGGTGATGGCGCGTACGGCCTCGACATGGTGCTGGGCGGCCGCGTTGAGCAGGGCGCAGCCGCGGAAGACCGGATCGCCGTACCACTGCTGAAGGGCGTCGAACACCGCGGCGAGCTGGTCATGGGGGTCGTGCCCGGCGGCCGCGGCGACCCCGGCCAGCCACCGCGTCACGCGCTCGCTGCGCTCGTGGAGCACAGCCTCTATCAGCCCTTCCTTGCTGCCGAAGTGCCGGTAGAGGGTCTCCTTGGATATGCCGAGGCGGGTGCAGAGCTCGGCGACGCCTATGCCGTCGAGTCCGCGCTCGTACAGCACCGGGATGGCCGCTTCGGTGATGGCGGCGCGGGTGCGGGCGGGGTCGATCGTCGAACCTCTGGCGACGGGCACGCCTCAGATGGTACCGATCGGTTCGATCGGCTGCTAGCGTCACGGATCGTACCGATCGGTTCGATCTTGGAGGCTTCGATGGCAGACCCGCTCGCCGCCGACCCGCCGCGCGACCCCGGCTTCCCGGCCACCACACCCGCGCTGACCTTTCACAGCGGCGGCGCGACCCTGCTGGGCGTGCTGCACGTGCCGGCCGGCCGGGGGCCGCATCCTGTCGTCGTGCTCCTGCACGGCTTCCCGGGGAACGAGCGCAACTTCGATCTCGCTCAGGTGCTGCGCCGTGCGGGCTACGCGTCGTTGGTGTTCCACTATCGCGGCTCGTGGGGCGTCGGCGGTTCGTGGTCGTGGGGCCACGTGCTCGAGGACGCGGCGGCAGTCGTGGCCGGGCTGCGCGACCGGGACCTCGCGGCCGCCCACCGGCTTGATCCGCGGCGGTTGGCGTTGATCGGCCACAGCCTCGGCGGCTTCGCCGCGCTGATGACCGCGGCGGCGGATCCGTCCATCGCCGCGGTGGCCTCGGTGGCCGGGTTCGACTTCGGTACGGTGGCGGCGCTCTGTCGTGCCGACCCGAGCGTACGGGAGAGCTATGTCGAGGCCTTCAACGGCGAGCTGGCCCCCCTCCGGGGCACCGGTGGGGAGGCGCTCGTCGAAGAGATGGAGGCGGCCGGCGAATCGTGGCGGCTGGCCGGGCTCGCGCCGCTGCTGGCGGACCGCCCGGTGCTGCTCGTCGGCACCAGCCTCGACACCGTCACCCCCCACGACGTCCATCACGAACGGGTCGTCGCGGCCTACGGGGCACAGCCCGTCAAGCACCTCGAACACCACGTCTTCCCCACCGACCACGCGCTGTCGGACCACCGCGTGACCCTGGCACGCACGATCCTGGACTTTCTGGCACGACACTCGTGAAGGGCGCACAGGCAGGCGCGCCGACGCGGGTGACGCTCACCTGGACGGCGTTGGGGCGATCGCCGGAAGCGACTGGTTGCGACGGCCTGTCCAGCAAGGAGATCGCCGCCCAGCTCTTCCTCGGCCCCCGTACGGTCGAGTACCACCTGTACAAGATCTATCCGAAGCTGGGCATCGGCACCCGTGCTGAACTGGCGCGGCTGGTAGTTCTACTGAAGGCACCCGTAGCCGCACAGGGCATGCTTTAGGAATGCAAAACGACATCTGGAGTGAAGAGTTCGGCGCCGCCGCTGATGAGCCGATCGTGCTGATCATGGGCTCGATGTCGCAGGGGATCCTGTGGCCGGACGAGTTCGTGGGCAGGCTGGCCGCCGGCGGGCGGCGGGTGATCCGGTACGACCACCGCGACACCGGCAGGTCCCGGACCGTGGATTTCGAGCAGGAGCCGTACACCTGGAACGACATCAAGGACGACGTGCTGCGGGTGATGGACCGGCACGGCCTGGAGAGCGCCCATCTGGTCTGCCATTCGGCGGGCGGGCTGCTCGGGCAGATGATCGCGGTGGAGCGGCCGGAGCGCGTGCGGACGCTCACGGTCATCGGCTCCTCGCCGCTCGGCGAGCGTGAGGGCATGGTGCTCATGCGCGCGCTGATGGGCCGGCCGCAGCCGGAGGGCAGCCTGCCGGAGCCGACACCGGAGTTCGTGGCCCACTACCGCGGGCTGATGGCCGCCCCGCCACCGGCCGGCCGGCGCGAGCGCATCGAGGCGATGATCGCCGAGCAGCGCGTGCTGCACGGCACCGCGCTGCCGTTCGACGAGGACGCCGCCCGCCGCCTGCAGGAGCGCGTCTACGACCGGGCCCGCGACCTGGACGCCGTGACGAACCACCGGCTGGCCGCCATGGCTGCCCCGGACTTCGAGCCGATGGGCGTGCTGCCCCAGGTCAAGGCGCCAACCCTGGTCATCGAGGGCACCCACGAACCGGCCAAGCCGGGCCACGGCGCGATCATCGCCGAGCGGATCCCGGGGGCGCGGCTGATGATGGTCGAGGGCCTGGGACACACGCTGCCACCGGACGTACACGAGGAACTGGCCCGCGCCATCCTCACGCACACCGCCGCGCCGCACTGATCTGGCGCTGGCGAACGCCCCGCACGCCGCACCTGGAGAGGTCTGATCGACAGCCTGAAGCGAACCGGCTGACCTTCCCGCGATCTAGCGCGTGAAGGTCTCGCCCGGGGCCGGCGCCCAGGCCGCGACGAGGTCGAGCAGGCCGGGGAAGCGGGCGTCGAGGTCGTCGATGCGTACCTCACTGCGGCGCTCCATGCCGTACTGGCGCTGCCGGATGACGCCCGCCTCGCGCAGCGCCCGGAAGTGGTGGGTGAGCGAGGACTTCGGCCGGCCCAGCCCGAACCAGCCGCAGGTGTGGTCGAACTCCTCCCGCTCCAGCAGCAGTTTGCGCACGATGTAGAGCCTCAGGGGGCCGCTCAGCGCGCTCAGCACCGTTTCCAGCCTCAGGTCCTCGACGTCCGGCTCCGGCAGCGGGTCCGGCAGCCCGTCCGGCTCCGGCAGCCGCCTGATGTCGTACGCCGTCGGCATCGATGACACGAGCACTCCCTCCACGACCCTCCCCTGTACGAATCTAATCGTACTGCATGTTAAGTTCGATTCGATTCGTACAGGCTCCATGTAGGGAGAACTCATGTCATTGAGCCGAACCACCGAGAAGCGGCACCGGCGGCGGCCGGCCGGGGAGGTCGTCTCGACGCCCATCCGGTGGGTGTGGCTGGCGGCCTGGCCGGTGACAGCGACCTTCGTCCTGTCGAACGCGGCGACCCCGCTCTACGCCCTGTGGCAGCGCGACATCGGCTTCTCCAAGGGCACGCTGACCGTGATCTTCGCCTTCTACATCATCGGGCTGCTGGGATCCCTGCTGGTCTCGGGCGTGGTCTCGGATCGGCTGGGGCGCAAGCCGGTCCTGCTGCCCGCGCTCGCACTGGCCCTGGCGGCCTGCGCGATCTTCGCGACCGCCTCGACGGTGACCGCGCTGATCCTGGCCCGGCTGTTCACCGGCATCGCGGTCGGAGCGGTCGTCTCCGCCGGCATGGCCGCGGTGAGCGACGTGGCCGGTCCACAGCGTGCCCGGCTGGCGGCCCTGCTGGCGTCGTGTGCGATGGTCTTCGGCGCGGGGTTCGGTCCGTTCCTCGCGGGCGTCGTGTCCGAGGCGCTCCCGGCGCCCACCACCACCGTCTTCGTGGTGGAGGCGGCGCTGCTGGTGACCGCGGTAGCGGTCGTGTGGCGGATGCCAGTCCACCATGCCGCCCCGACCGCCGGGAGCGCCGGGGGCGCCTGGATCCGGTTGCCCGGGGTCCCCCAGGGCGACGGCATGCGACTCCTCCTCGGCATCGCCGTCTTCGCACCGGGCATCACCGCGACATCCTTCGTCCTGTCGCTCGGCCCCTCGCTGCTCTCCGACCTGCTGGGCACCACCAGCCGGGTGGTCGCCGGGGCCATGGCGTTCGTGATGTTCGCCGCCGCCACCGGCGTGCAGTTCGCCGTCCAGCGGCTACGCAGGCACACCATCCTGCGTGCGGGCGCCGTGAGCACGACGCTCGCGCTGATCGCCCTCGTCGCCGCCGTGTACACGAGGTCGGTCCCGCTCCTCGTCACCTCCGCCGTGCTCGCCGGCGCCGGCCAGGGCATGGGCCAGCTCGGCGGCCTGTCCCTGCTCAACGCCGCCGTCCCGGCGCGGCGACTGGCCGAGGCCAACGCGGCCCTCAACGTCGGCGGGTACGTCCTGGCCGGGATCCTGCCGGTGTCGGCCGGCTACCTCAGCGACGCCCTCGGCCTGACCACCGGTACGACCGTCTTCGCCGTGATCCTCGCAGCACTGGCCATCGCCGGCGGCCTCACCGTCCTCACCGGCCACCGCCGCGCCCCAGAACCGGCCTAGCTTGCGTGGTCAGCGGAGGGCGAGCCGGTTGGGAGCCGTCGTTCCGTCCAACAAGCCTCGGGGAGACGCGATGATGGGCGATCTGCATCCCCCTCCAGTCAGGCGATCGAGCAGCCCGGCGCCCTGGACCGCGTACGGTCCGTTCCGCGGAGTCCCGGGGAACGCGGGGATCACGCCATGCGGCGGGCCGTGGCCGCTCGTTTCCTCTGAGCCGCCACGGCCGCATCACAGCTCAGTACGAAGCGCGCGCCCCATCGTCCGGATCGTGGATGAAGGTGGTCGCGAGGGCCTCGGAGGCACGTGCGACGAGGGCGACGTCGGCGCCGACGAGCACGAAGCGCGCCCCGGCGTCCACGTACGCCCGTGCCGCCCGCGGGTCGAAGGCGTTGACGCCGGCGGGCTTCCCCGCCGTCGCGACGCCGTCGAAGGCGCGGTGGACGGCGGCGACGACGTCCGGGTGCGTCTGCTGCCCCAGGACGCCCATGGAGGCCGCGAGGTCGCTCGGGCCGACGAAGACGCCGTCGATGCCGGGGGTCGCCGCGATCGGCTCCGCGGCCGCGGCGCCCTCGGCCGTCTCGATCTGCACGAACACGGAGACGTGGTCGGCGGCGTTCTGGAGGTAGCCGTCGACGCGGTTCCAGCGGGCGGAGCGGGCGAGGGCGCTCCCGACGCCGTGTCCTCCGTGACGCGGAACCCGAGGTCCTGGTAGTGGCGGACGGCCTTGGGCACGTCGGGCGTGACCTGGTTGAAGTGGTCGAGGCGACGAGGGCGCCGGGCGTGTAGAGGTCGTAACGCCAGGCGAGGCGCTCGACGTGCTCGACGGCGTAGAAGAACTCGTACGGGAACCCGAGTGGGTCCTCCACGCGTACGGAGTCACCGATGCCCTTGACGAACCCTCTTCCCGGCGCTCGACGCGGCAGCCCAGCTCCGTGTAGAAGGCGACGGCCTTGTCGAGGTACTCGGGGGTGCGGACCCGATACGAGAACGCCGCGACGGCGGCGACGGGCCCCTTGCGCAACACGAGGTTGTGGTGGATGAACTCCTCCACCACCGCGCACGGCCGCGAGCCCCGCCGCCGGGCCCCGCTGTCGGCGTTGGTCGTCTTCGCGGCTGCTACGCGACACCCGGCCTCCCGGTATAGACCGGTTGGCGGGCCCACGCTCCTCGTCGTTGCCAATCCGATACTCGGCGGTATAGACCGAATCGCGCTGCCTGTTTAAGCTGACCGAAGATCCCTATAAAAGGGATATATCCGCCGTCCTGGCCACCAACCGGTACAGACCAGTCGCCCCCCAAGGACAAGGAGGCGGTAATCGAGTCGAGCGAGCGGACCGCCGGGACGGTCGCCCTCCAGGCCGCGTTGCACCCCCCAGCACCGATCTGACACCTGCACGGACGCTCCCACCTCGAGCGGGTGGACCGGACATGCCAACCAATGCCCGAATGCGACCTGTGCTGGAGGTATGCGGCACCCCGATGTAAGGAGTGACGTGCAGTTCTCGTTCTTATCGCCGAAACGCGAGCGGAAGCATGGCGGAGGCCATCGGCCCCGCGCGGTCTCCGCTCTGACGATCGGCACGCTTCTGGCCACCTTTCTCGTCCCGCTGACGGTCGGGCGGGCATTCGCCGACACGCCCACGACGTCCGCCGATCCCTCCGCTTCCGAGAGCGTCAACCTCGCCCTCCTGCCGGGTACGGTCGCCTCCGCCAAGTCCCAACGCATGACCCGGCCCGAGGCGACGTACGCGCCCGCCAACGCCATCGACGTCTTCGTCCACAACGGTTGGACCTCGAACTATGCGTCGGCCGGGGACGGCTATGACCCGACTCAGGACTGGTTCCAGGTCAAGCTGGCCAAGCCCGCCCCGGTCTACGAGGTGTTCAGCCTCTGGACGTCGCCGGCCAAGCCGACGGAGTACGACTTACAGGTCGCCACGGACGCCGACTGCCAGACATGGACGACGGTCGCCCACGTGGTGAATCCGAGCGACAAGGACTCCCAGGTGATCGACCGCGAGGACCCGATCTCCTGCGTCCGGATGCAGGCCCTGGCCACGAATTCCAGGACCGGATACACGATCAACGAATTCGAGCTATGGTCCGGCCCCAAGCCGGCGCCGGTCGTGGGCCAGATCATTCCCGTGCCGGTGCGGCAGACGCCCGGCACCGGTCAGCCGTGGGAGCTCACGGGTGAATCCCGGATCGTGGTCTCCGACGATGACCTCGCTGCCACGGCCGAGGTTCTGGCGGGCTATCTGCGGCCGGCCACCGGATACAACCTCCCCGTGGTGACGGGTTCTGCCACCGCCGCCGACATCGCCCTCGCCCTCGCGTCAGTTCCCGGCCTTCCCCAGGGCAACGAGGTCGCCGCGGCCGAAGGCTATTCCCTCACGGTGTCGAGCGCGGGGGTGAAGGTCGCGGCCCCGAAGGCGCACGGCCTGTTCAACGGCTTCCAGACCCTTCGGCAGTTGTTGCCGGCGGCGAGCAACTCGCCCACGATCGGCACGGGGCCATGGACGGCCAAGCCCATAACGGTCGTGGACTACCCGCGATATGCGCATCGAGGTCTCCAACTCGACCCCGCCCGTAACTTCCTGACGGTGGCCGAGACCAGGTCCATGATCGACCAACTGGCGGCGTTGAAGGGCGACCGGCTGCACCTTCACCTGAGCGACTCCCAGTCCTGGCGCCTTGAGATCAAGGGCTACCCGGCGCTGGACGGCAGAGGGTGCAACGGAACGGGCTGTCTCGCGGGTTTCTACACGCAGGAGGACTTCAAGGGCTTGGTCGAGTACGCGGCCGACCGGTTCATCGAGATCGTCCCCGAACTGGAGGGCCCGGCCCATGCCACGGCGGCGGTCGCGGCCCTGGGCGGCCTGGCGGTCATGGGTTGCCAAGGCCAGACCCAGACCGACCGGTTCTGCACCGATCCGAAGGACCCGGCCAGTGGGCGGGCCCTCGCATTCTGGAAGGACGCGATCGCGCAGCTTGCCGCGATCTCCCCCGCACCGATCATCCACATCGGCGGGGACGAGGCCATCGGGATGCGCCACGAGGACTACATGTGGTGGATCCGGCAGATGGAGATCATCGTCAACGACAACGGCAAGCGGATGATGGGCTGGAACCCGGCGCTGGAAGGGTACGCACCGGATTCCACCTCCATCAACCACTACTGGTCCGACTACACCGGCGGTGGGCCGCCTCTCATCAAGCCCGAGTGGTTCAACCATGGCCGGGACGTCATCGTGACCCCGGAATACAACGCCTACCTCGACTTCGGATATGACGGATCCCCCGGTAGAACGCCGCGGACGGAGCTTCTCCAGTCCTACTCGTGGGACCCGGAATGGGTGTACGAGAAGTACCGGTCGGTCTGGGCCCAACCCGCCTACGGCGGGCCGAAGGCCGAGGACATCATCGGTATCGAGGCGCCCATCTGGGGCGAGCAGATGCGCGGGCTGGCCACGAACGAGTACATGGTCTTCCCGCGCCTGGCCGGAATCCTGGAAAAGGCCTGGTCCCCCAAAACCCTCACCCAGGACTACGACGCGTATCGGCAGCGGCTGAGCGTGGCGGGACCCCGGTGGGCGTTCGCGAACGTGAATTTCGGCACCATATCCCAGGTCACCTGGAGCACGGAGGCGATGGGAACGGTCGCCCGTTTCGGCGTGGACAGGACCCTGAGCGATGCGCCGCTGGCGCGTATGACCGCCGGCTCGATTCCGCCCGGTGAATTCTCGGCCGTCATCGATTGGGGCGACGGATCCCCGACGGAGCCGGCCGGCATCACGGGACGCGATTACCTGGCGAGCCAACGGCAGGGCAGGAGCCTGATGTCGGTCAGCGGGAGCCACTCCTATCCGGCGGACCAGGAATACCGCGGAACCGTCACCTACCGACATCAGGACCAGACCTGGGCCGTACCGTTCATCGCGACCGGCGTCCCGTCCTGCACAAAGACGATCACCGGGACGCACCAGGGCCCGGTGACCGTCTCCTCGGGTGTCACGTGCCTCGATGACGCGACGGTCACCGGACCCGTGACCGTGCGTACAGGTGCCGGGCTCTACGCGTCCGGGTCCGAAGTGCGCGGCCCGCTGACGGCGTCCGGGGCCCTCGACGTTCTGCTGTGCGGTACCACCCTGTCCGGGCCGGCCACCCTGACCAGCGGGAAGCGGGTCTGGCTCGGCAACCGCAACGGGAACTGCGCACCGGCCACGATCAAGGGCCCGGTGAGCGTCACCGGCACGACGGGTCAGGTGACGATCGACGGCACGACCGTGGGCGGCCCGCTCGTCCTGCGGAACAACACGGCGCCGACGATCCTCGCCGGCAACCACATCGGCGGGCCACTGTCGTGCACGGGGAACTCGCCCGCGCCGACCGACGCCGGCCGGCCGAACACCGCGTCCGGCCCGAAGTCGGGGCAGTGCGCCGGGCTGTAGCCGTACGAAATGACCGGCCGCGTGTGAGACCCGGTAGGTGAACGTCGGCCACGGCGGCCCTTTCACGTACGTGAGACGGGGAGGGCCGCCGCGACCGGTCACGCACAGGCAGCCGTTCAGGTTTGGGGTCGCCGCAGGCCCGCCATGCCGCCGCCGATCGCCATCCCGGTAGCCCGACCGGCGAGGCAGGCGACGTCCGCCCACGACCTCGTCCGGGGAGCTGGTTCAAGGCCCTGTGTCACTGGCGGTACTTGGCTGCGGAGCAGCGTCTTCGCCGGTGGAGTGATCGACGGCAGTCCCGTTCCAGGGCTGTGCCGAGCAGCGCTTGGGTGTCGCTGACATTGGTCTGGTGAATTCGGAGGTGTCCGCGGCCGGGGAGGGCGTGCGCTCGATTCGGCGGCGAAGGGCCTCGTTGTGCTGGGCGACCGGTGCGTTGACCAGGGCCGGGTTACTGGCGTCGCCGTGGACGAAGGCCAGGCGGTTGTCGGTGAGAGCCGAGTCGAGATGGGCCAGGTTGCCGGATGCCGTCAGTTTATCGAGTTCGGTCGGCCTGATTTATCGTGTTTCGCGAGCGGCGTGCGTATGTCGTGGAATCCGATGGACCGGCGCCAAGGTGAGCTGAATGTTCAAGCCCATTTGATTCGCATTTGCCGGGCGCCTATTTCGTGATTAGTCCCAGGTGCTGTCGTCGGTGGTGGCGTTGGGCGCGTCCCAGGTGCTGTCGTCCAGGTTGGAGGGGGTGTCCCAGGTGCTGTCGGAGCTGGTGACGCTGCTGGAGGCGCGGTCCCAGGTGCTGTCGGCGGAGGCGGGGGCGGCGTTCAGGGTGAAGATTCCGGCGATGATTCCGGTGCCGATGACGAGCGAGAAGCGGGAGACGCGGCGGGCCTTGGCGGAAGCGGTGAGGTTCATTTCTTCGGTCCCTTTGTGAGTTGTTTGTGTTTCGTTCTCGCACAACCAACTCTGCGCTTTCGGCAATCGCCAAACCAGACGAATGGGAGGCAGTAAGCTGCCCCGGGGCTTCCGCTTCCTGCCAACGGCTGCTCCCTGGGCACCGCACGGAGGCGCACAGCGCCCCGGACCTGGGGCTTCGCGAGAAGTCGAGGGGCCGCACACGCCGGTCTCCGTGGCCGGGAAACGCGAAAAAGCTGACAGCGGTCGCCACCTGACACGCGGCAGAGCGGAGAGCGCGCCCACGCTGGTTCCCGAACAGCGCGGCAGGTCTTCGTGACGGCCGCTCTTCTCGGCCGTTGCATCGAGTATCTCGAACCCGCCGATGTCGATCTTCGACAGCGGCGGCCGGACCCTTAACCATCCTGACCCGCTTTCGCTGACGCGGCCCCTTTCCTCCCCGGAGTGGTAATAGATGATCATTATCCGGGGGGAGAAACGCGCCGGGCGCCGGGAGAAAAAACTACACCCGCGCACATGCGGTGAGCTGCGTAAACGTTCGTGATCTGCCACTGTGCTCATCGTCAGACCTCGCGCCCCACCAGGGGTGTGGGCATCCCCCTTCTTGGCTTCGCAAAGGTAGGAATGCGTGAACGTAGAGGCACAGCTCCTCGACTTGATCATGCGCCTCCGGGCGCTCGAGACACGTGCGCGTACCGGTGACGACGTCACGACCACAGCCATGATCGGTACAGCCCTGGTGCTGGCGGAGCTCGCCGGCCTCCGTGCCGAGATGAGACAGGATCTCGCCGCGTTCGGCGACGAGCTTGCCGGCCTTCGACGGCACATGAACGACCACCTGTCAGCCGTCCGCGCCGAGCTGCCGCAGAGACTCGGCGTTCCCCCAAGCGGAGCGTAGCGGCCCAGTAATCGGCCGGTCGTCACACGGAAAACGGCCCGGTCAGAGGCTTCCTGCGCACATGAAGCCTCAGCCCGGGCCCCAACCCTTCGAATCACGCCGATCCGGTCAGCCCGGCGACGGCGGCCCCGGCTGTCCCGTCGTCACCGCCGGCGATTTCGCACACTGATCACGAGTGCCGTGCTCCTTGTTGGTCCGCGTCCTGAATGATCGTCTTGCCGGGCGTACGGCGGCCGCGAGCGAAGGCTGAGGCCGCCGGGTTCCCCAGTTACGAGAGCATGCGACGGGTTTCGCCAGGAAGCTGTCGACCAGCCCCGCCGCCTACCAACGCCGGTTCGGCACGTCCCTCCGTGCCAACGCGGGTTAGTCGCGGATCTGAGGGGTCACGCCCGATACTCCCGTGGATCGTGTTTTTCGTACGCTTCACTTTCTGCTTCCCCGCCCCACTCGCCTGCGGTCAGTCGGTAAATAGCCGATATCGAGCGGACGGCAAATCTCTGCCGGGAGACATCCCGCCAAGATCGGACCTGAGAGCATCATGGGAATCATCGGCTCCGCATTCCGTAAATTGCACCAGGGCGTGATCGGAAGCGGTTGCCCGGCGAATCCCGGCGCCGAAACCCACCGCCATGCGGGGTAACGGGTGCACCGCCATCGCGCGCGTCGTCGAAAACAGCGACCAGACTCGTCATCGCGGCTCCGTATCGTAGAGACGCCGCCCCGGACACCGCGGGGAAGTCGCCGCGAGAGGCCGCGACGCTCGTGTCCGTCCGCGCAGAGTCGGCGTTGGCGGTGCCTGACGATGAACGACGCCGGCGGGGCGGTCGCCTCGACGTCACCGACCAACGCCGAGGGCCTGCGGGTGCCGTCGGCCGGTCCGCCGGTCGCCGAGCCGGGCCGAAGGACACGGCGCGAACCAGCAGAAACACCCCAGAACAAGGATTGATGTACCAGTTTGGAAGGCTTCGATCTTTACAGGTGGAAAATGGTGGATTACGTTGATCAGTGGAATTACCCGTTGGGTGGCGCCCCCGACATAGAACGTGATTGCCATGCCTCCGGCCGGTGAGGCATTCACCAAGGTGACGACAGGAGATTTGCCGTGGGTTCCTCCGACAACTCTCAATTATCGCCAGGCGAACAAGACGCGTCCTCCCACGATCCGTCGATTCCGCATTCACAGCGGGTGGCGCGCCGCTCACGGCGGCGTATGAAGCGCACGCTCCCGACATTGGTGGCCCTGATGGTGGGTGCCGCCGTCGTCATTGCCAATGCGCCCAGGTGGGAAACAGACGGCACCACCGCATTCGGCGACACGCTGGTGTCCTCGGCCATGAAGCGCACCATCGGCCTGCAGCCGGCCACGGACCCGGGTCCCTTCCCCGAGAGCGTCACACCGACGACTCCCACGATCACGATCGCCGGCGCGCGTGACGGGCAGAGCACCTTCGACGTCGTCAAGTACCCCCAGGTACAGCCGAAGAAGCCCGGGCAGATGGACTTCGACCACTTCCACACCGGGATAGAGATCCAGTGGTGGCTGAAGAAGTGGGCCCACGACCATCCTGATCTGGTCGACCTGTACGTCGTCGGGGAGAGCTTCAGTGGTCAGCCGATCTACCAGGTGACGATCACGAACAAGTCCACCGGTGCCGACACCGACAAGCCGGCCGCCTTCTTCGAAGGAAACCGGCACTCCGGCGAGACGTCCTCGGCCGAGAGTTCGCTGTGGCTCGCGCACCACCTGATCACGCAGGCCGGCAAGGACCGGAAGGTCGACGAACTGCTGGCCGAGAAGGCCTTCTACATCCGGCCGGTGAACAACCCGGACGGGCACGACCTGTACCTCTACACCGCCCAGACGAACCGGTCGTCGGTGCGGCCGCAGGACAACGACGGCGACGGCAAGCTCGACGACGACTCTGGCGAGGACCTCAACAAGGACGGATACCTGAGCCAGATGCGTCAGTACGTCGGCGCGGGCAAGGGAACGCACGTGATCGACGAACGTGACCCGGCCAAGAATGTCATGCTCAACGTCGGCGCCGGTAAGGGCGACTACCTGATGTTCTCCGAGGGGGTCGACAGCGACGGCGACGGTGGTTCCAACGAGGACGGTGTCGGCGGCCTCGACCTGCACCGCAACTACCCCTACAACTGGCACGTGATGCCGGAGAACGACCAGACGGGGCGCAACCTGACCCAGGGCGGTGCCGGCGCGTACCCGTTGTCGGAGCCGGAGACCCGCCACGTGTACACCTGGCTGATGTCGCACACGAACATCGGCGTGGTGAACAGCATGGACACGCGGGTGCCCATGCACCTTCGGGGGCCCTCGACCTGTGACCCGAAGGAATGCATGTACCCGAGCGACCGCAAACTGTACGAGCACTTCGACAAGGCGGGCGCCGGGTTCACCGGCTACCGGTACACCGGCAGCGTCTACATCGACTACGCCACCCGCAACGGTGGTGACCCCGAGCCGCTGTTCGGCCACGGGCCCGACTTCGGCTACTTCCAGTACGGCGCGATCTGGTACGGCGACGAACTGTGGAACGGTGGCGACTTCAAGGATTACGACGGCGACGACAGGTTCTCCGACTGGGAGCGGTCGCGGTGGTGCGCCGAGAACGGTCGTACCAACTGCTTCCTGCCGTGGACCACGGTCCAGCACCCCACTCTGGGCGAGGTCGAGGTCGGCGGAATCAACCCCAAGTTCTGGTCGCAGAACCCGTCCGCGGATCTGATCGGTCAGTGGGCCGCGAACCAGGCGCACTTCAACCTCTACCTGTCCGAGTCGCTTCCGCAGGTGAGGCTCTCCCAGGTGAAGGTGAAGACGCTCAGGGGCGGCCAGAGTGACGGTGCGACCCACGAGATCGCGGCCACCGTCACGAACACGGGCCGCATCCCCACCGCGCTGGAGCAGGCGAAGGAGATCAAGATCGTCGCCCCTGACACCGTCGAGGTCGACGGTGCGAGGGTCGTCAGTGAAGATCCCGAGTTCTACCTGGACGGCGGGAAGTCGCAGAAGGTGACGCTCCGGGTGACCAAGGGCGACGCCGACACGGTCAAGGTGAACGCCGTCAGCGTTCGCGGCGGCCTGTCATCGGCGACGGTACGTCTGAGCTGATCCTCTGGCATCGTTCCCGTCTCACGCTCGCGTGGGGCGGGAACGATGTCGTGTCGCCGGTGCATGCTCGCCCTCCGGCCATCGCCGGGTCGGCCTGGGGTTCCGTCACCTCGGGCTCCGTGAATACCGTCCAGGCCGGCGGTTCCGACCTGGGCGCATCCACCAGTCGCCACGTCTCATCAAGCGGCGTCGAGGGCCTCGGTGATCTTGCGGGCCATCTCGGCCATGGTGGGGCTGTGCTCGCCCTTCTGGCGCCGGGCGGCAGCGTCGATGGCGACGTTGACGGTGCGGCGGAAGTTGTCGGCCTCGGCCGGGTATTGCTGCTTGAGCAGGCTGATGGATGCGGTCAGGGCGGGCAGCACTTGGTCGGCGAGTGCGGCTACGGTCTTGCCGTACTTCACGCCCTTGGGCGCCTTGGTGAGGACGTGCCCCACCAGGCCGGTGGCGGAGGTCAGGGCGATGGAGCCTTCGGTGGCGGCCTTGTGAGCCGAGCCGGCGGCGCCGGCGGCGGACATCAGGGAGACGGCGCCCCACGCGGCGGTCCGCAGGGTGAGCTTGTCCTGGTCGGTAAGGGTGATCGACATGGTGGTGTGCTCCTTCGGACTGTTACGAGATTTGTCTGAACGGACAGGCTCTGAACCGCTCACGTATCCACCATCGCCGACCACGCTGATACCGGCCCGTCACCGTCCTGACGCGGCCGCTGACACCGGCGTTGCCCAAGGTCACGGTCAGACGGCCGCGCCTGGGCCTGGGAGCGGGTCGATGTCGCCGGCGTGCATCGGTTCGCCGCAGTGGGCGCAGCGCAGATCGACATGGCTGATCTCGCCACATGCGTGATGGCGGTAGAGCACCGGCGGCCCGGCCTCGCCCGCGAGCCACCTGTCCCCCCAGCCGGCCATGACCATGAGCAGGTCGACCAGCTCGGCACCCTTCGTCGTCAGGCGGTACTCGTGGCGCGGGCGGTTGTCGTAGGGATGGCGCTCCAGCACGCCCTGGTCGATGAGGTGGTTGAGCCGCTCGGTCAGCACCTTGCGCGAGATCCCGAGATCGGCCTGGAGCTGGTCGAAGCGGCTTATACCAACCCACACGTCACGCAGGATCAGGGGCGACCACGGCTCCCCGATCACGTCGATGGTGCGCGCGATGGAGCAGGCCATCTCCCCGAAATTCGTGCGTTGCATGCCACCAGTCTAGCAATTGGAGTTCCCTTAAGGAACTCAGAGTGCTACAGTCTTGGAGTCTCTTGAAGGAACTCTGTAAGGTTGTGCAGATGAGCAAGGTCATCAGCGCCCACGCCGCACGCGTGGGTGCGGTCGTGGCAGGGCGCGACACCTACGAGCACTCCGACCGTTTCGGAGGCGGCAGCCCGCACCCGAGGGCCCGGCTGTTCGTCCTGAGCCATCGGCCGGCCCCGGAGATGACCGATCGGCAGACCCTCATCACCACCGGCATCGAGGACGCGGTCGCGGCGGCTCGCGAGGCCGCCGACGGCAGGGACGTCGGCCTCATGGGGGGCGGCGTGGCGACCCAGGCCTTGCAAGCAGGGCTCGTCGACGAGGTGATCCTCCACCAGGTGCCGGTCCTGCTCGGCGGCGGCCGTCCCTTCTTCCAGGCACTGCCCGAGCACGTACGCCTGCGCCTGGTCGAGGCCGTCCCGGCGCCGGGCGTCACCCATCTCCACTACGAGGTCGAGCGCTGACCCGGCGGTCCCGCCCTGATCCCCCCGCCGACGCTGGGCACTTTCCCGGCCTTCGATGGCCCCACCGCACCACTCACCCGCAACCCCGCACATGAGGTGAAGAAGATGCTCAACCCCGACGTACGCCGCGCCCTCGACGGAACCTCGCTGGCCCACCTGGCCACCGTCCTGCCGGACGGCTCGCCCCACACTGTCCCGCTCTGGGTCGGCACCCATGGCGACCACGTCGTCTTCCTCACGGGTCCGCACTCGCGCAAGGCCCGCAACCTACACCGCGACCCGCGGGTAGCGCTCTCCTTGACGCCCGCCGACAACCCGTTTGAGCCCATCATTGTCCGAGGCCGCGTGATCGAATGGCTCGAAGGTGACACGGCCTGGGAGATCATCGACCAGATTTCAACGAAGTACATCGGCCGGCCGTACTCCCGAGATGAGGAACGCGTCGTCGCCGTCGTCGAACCCGAACGGCAGACCGTCGGCCGCGGCTGAGCCGCCTTGCCGCCTCCTTCAGGAGATACGGCGCACCCGCCCCGGTTCGGGATCTCACCGCACCGGCTCGGGAGCGAGGGGTGGGCCGCCGGGGAGGCCACCCGAGTCGCGCCAGGTGGCCAGGAATTCCTCCGCCACGGTGCACGAGCCCGCGAACGGGCCGCCAGGATGCTCCAGGGCCATGGCGGTCAGCCGGCCGACCCGCTCTTCCACCAGAGCACGCGCCGAGGCGGCATCGGAGACCTGGCGCGCCCGTTCGGCGAGGTAGCCGATCGTGGCACCGGTCTCCGCGGCGACGACCACGCCCAGGCCGTCACCATGGTGTCCACCAGCTCCCCGCCGACCTCTTGGTGCATCACCGAGTCGGTACGGTAGTCGGGCAGCGGAGCGAAGTCCTGCGTACGCGTGCCCAGATCCGAGGCCGTGAGGAAGGTGCCCTTCTCGACCAGCGGGGTGATCTCCTCGCAGTAGCGGGCCACGGTGGCCGCCCGGTCCTCGGCCTTGGCCCGCAGCACGGCCTTGGCGCCGCCGATCGGTTCGCCGAGCACGGCCAGCTTGTACGTCATCGCCCGCGCTTGCCGACCAATCTCGACGCGAACCGGTCCCATGTCCATGGCCGGAGGCGGGCGAACTCCTGATGATCGATGCGCAAGACCGTGCCGGTTTCATCCCAGTCACGACCAAATCATCCGCGCCTGGCGTCTTTCGGGCCGAATCGTTAAGTTGTTCGGAGCTTTATTCGTGTTCCCTACCCCCGAGGTCCTTGTGTTGAAGAGAGTCGCGGCCGTACTCGGTTGTCTGCTCGCCGTGTCCATCGCCACCTCGGCATGCTCGATCAGAACCACCAGCGGGTCCGACGACGGTTCCACGGGCGGCGGCTCCCTGCCGGCGTCCAGCATCGCCGCGGCGAAGTCGCGCGGCACGCTCGTCGTCGGTACCTCGCCGGGATATCTCCCGTTCGACATGAAGGACACCAAGGGTGACTTCGTCGGGTACGACATGGACCTGGCTCGGGCGATGGCCAAGTCGATGGGGGTCAAGGTCGAGTTCAAGCAGTACGACTTCGCCGCGTTGATCCCTGCGTTGAAGCAGGGCTCGGTGGACGTCGCCATCGCCGGCTTCTCGATCACCGGTGAGCGGGCGCTGGAGATCAGCTACAGCGAGCCGTACTATGCGGCCGGCCAGTCGATGCTGGTCCCGGCGTCGGACGGCACCACCAAGTCCTGGCAGGACGTGGACGTCGCGGGTAAGCGGATCGGCGTGTCGCAGGGTACGACCGGCGCGATGCTCGCGCACAACCTGTTCAAGCACGCCACCGTCGCCGACTACGAGAACCTGCCCGCCACCACCCTGGCGCTGTCCCAGCAGAAGGTCGACGCGATCGTCTACGACCAGCCGGGCCTGCAGATTTCCGCCAAGCAGAACCCGGGCAAAGTGCGGATCCTGCCCGATCGGCTCTCCACCGAGAACCTCGGCATCGTGCTGAAGCACAACGACATCGCCAGCGTGCAGTGGGTCAACTCCTTCCTCGACTCCTATCTGGGTTCCGGCGACGAGAAGTTGTCTCGGGACACCTGGTTCAACTCGGTGGCCTGGTTCGACCAGATGCAGCAGTCGAAGTAGCCCGATGCCACACTTCGAGATCGTCATTGACACCGAGCTGATCCGGCAGACCTGGAAGCTGTTCGCGGCCGGGCTGTGGGTCACCCTGCAGGTGTCGTTCTTCGCGCTGTTGATCGCGGTTCCGCTCGGCGTGCTGCTCGGCCTCGGCCGGGTCTCGCGCAACCGGGTGGTACGCGGGGTGTGCATGGCGTACGTGGAGTTCGTACGCGGCATCCCGCTGATCGTGCTGCTGCTGTGGATCTACTTCGGGGTGGGCAACCTGCTGCCGCTGGGCGGCGAGAAGCCGGCCGCGATCTACACGTTGGGCCTGTTCTCCGCCGCGTTCGTCGCCGAGATCGTCCGCTCGGGTGTCCAAGCCGTACCGCGCGGCCAGACCGAGGCGGCCCGCTCGTCCGGCATGACGTACCTGCAGGCCATGCGGTACGTGGTGCTGCCGCAGGCGCTGCGCACCACGCTGCCGCCGCTGGCCGGCCAGTTCATCATCCTGATCAAGGACTCGTCGCTGGTGTCGATCATCTCGGTCAACGACCTGACGCTGGTGGCGAAGAACCTGGTCGCGAGTACGGCGAAGTCGATGGAGATCTACACCGCGCTGGCCGTGCTGTACTTCGTGCTCACCTTCGTGCTGGCGCGGCTGGTCCGGCTGTTGGAGAAGAGGTACGCGCAGGGAGGGCACGCGTGATCAGTGTCAAGGGCGTCAGCAAGAGCTTCGGCAAGCACACCGTGCTGTCCGGCATCGACCTGACCGTGCCCGAGAAACAGACGTACGCGCTGATCGGGCCGTCCGGCGCCGGCAAGAGCACGCTGATCCGGACACTCAACGCATTGGAGAGCATCGACGAGGGCGAGATCATCGTCGACGGGGTGCCCGTACACGACAAGAAGACCGACCTCGACGGCCTGCGCAGTCGGATCGGTTTCGTCTTCCAGTCCTTCAACCTGTACCCCCACCTCACCGCTCTGCAGAACGTGTCGCTCGCGCCGCGCAAGGTGAGCCGGAAGCCGGCGGCCGCGGCGGACGAGCGCAGCGCCGAACTGCTGGGCTCACTGGGGCTCGACGACAAGCTCAACGCGTACCCGGGGCAGTTGTCCGGCGGGCAGCAGCAGCGGGTCGCGATCGCGCGCTCGCTCGCGATGGACCCGACCGTGATGCTGTTCGACGAGCCCACCTCGGCGCTCGACCCGGAAATGATCAAAGAGGTCCTGGACGCGATCCGCAAGCTGGCCGACTCCGGCATGACGATGGTGATCGTGACGCACGAGATGGGCTTCGCCCGCGAGGTGTGCGACGCCGTCGTGTTCATGGCCGAGGGCCGGATCGTCGAGGTGGCACCACCCGACAGGTTCTTCACCGCGCCGGCCTCGGACCGTGCCCGGGACTTCCTCGGAAAGGTACTGAACCACTGATGACGACAGTGCAGGGGGAACGCTGGTTCCCCGATGAGGCGACCTTCGCTGATGAGATGCCGGCCCTCTGGGGCGACTGGTACTGCGACTCCGAGTGCGGCACGCTGCGCTCCGTGCTGCTGCACCGGCCCGGCCCGGAGGTCGAGGGGATCGGCCCGGACAACTTCGCGCGGTACCGGTTCCGGGCGCCGTTCGACGCGCCCGCGGCGCGGGCCGAACAGGACGCGCTGGCCGACCTGTACCGCTCGAACGGCATCGAGGTCCACTACGTGCAGGGGCAGCGCGAGGACCGCCCCAACGCCATGTACCTGCGCGACCTGATGCTGATGACCCCCGAGGGCGCGATCGTGTGCCGCCCTGGGATCCCGGCCCGCCGCGGGGAGGAACGCGCCGTGGCCGCCACGCTCGCCAACCTCGGCGTGCCGATCCTCAAGACCATCAACGGCGACGGGTACTTCGAGGGTGCCTGCGCGACGTGGCTGGACCGGGACACGGTGATCCTCGGCCACGGCAGCCGGTCCAACGACTCCGGCTGCGCGCAGGTCGAGCGTGAGCTGCGCAACATCGGTGTGTCCGACATCATCCACACCCAGATCCCGTACGGCTCGATCCACCTCGACGGGTTCCTCAACGTGGTCGGCCGCGACACCGTCGTCACGTTCCCGTGGCACCTGGCGTACGACACGGCGCGGGAGCTGCTGGACCGCGGCTACCGGATCCTGGAGGCGACCGACATCGACGAGGTGAAGGGCGGTATGGCGCTCAACGGCGTCGCGCTGGCGCCCGGACGGATCGTCATGCCGGCCGGCAACCCGAACACCCGGGCGCTGTTCGAGGACGCCGGTATCGAGGTACTCGAACTGCCGATGGACCACATCATGGCCGGCTGGGGCTCGATGCACTGCCAGACGGCCTTCCTGCGCCGGGACCCGATCGAGCGCGGGTAGCGACGCCCGTCCCCGCCGGCCGGCGGGGACGGCTGAGCCGCCTTCCCCCACCGGTATGTGCCGGCTCACCGCCGCGCCCGAAGGCCCGCGGCCGGGACGCGGTCTTCTCGCAGGGGGCCAGGTATGCGAGGAGGCTGGAGCTCCGCTGGGCAAACTCACGGCTGCACCCCGGTACGTGGACCAGCTCGGCCGCCATGGCCGCCCTCGGTGAGGACGATGACGTCCTTGTCCTGGAGTTCGTCAGAAGCGGGCTCGCAGCCGCCGCCGAAGAGCAGGACGACCGTACGACGCTGACCGGTCTCGCGGTCACCGGCACCCCCGCCATGAGAGCCGCCGCTCAGGACGCTCTCGACGGCGGGTGGCCCGGCGTCATCGAGTTCCTCAACGACCCGGACTACCCCGAACGAGCCGCCGAAGAACGAGAGCAGGTCGGCCGGATCCTCGCTGATGCCCGCGGCGCCGGCAACACGGAGATCGATAAAGCGGCGAACATCGCCCTGCGCTCGGACGATCCGGACGCCCTCAAGGAGTTCCTGGAGGTGAGGCGCAACACCGCTTACACGATCGGCATCCGGTCGACCCGTCCGGACCCGTCGACGATATAGCCCTGGTTGTTCCCGACCCGGCGAATCCGACAGAACTGCTTGAAGTCACCGTGCGTGGCGTCGGCCGCTGGCTGGACTGACCCTGTCACCATCCACATAGCCTCTACCGGCCGGCCATGGCCACCCCGCCCGTCACCACCTGACCCACTCCGCGCCTGAATGGACACCACGAAGCGGGATCGTTGGATAGGCCCCGGCGGGGTGGAAACGCGGAGGAAACAGGGGATCGCGTTGAATCGCTTGTATACGCAGAGCCCAGAAAGTATGGGGGCTGCGCATACGTCTGATGCGCCGATGTCGGGTAGCGTGGCGAGTGTCCGGCGATAGGGGTCCAATCGGGGCGTGAAGCCAAGTGAATCGCGGGCTGGTCCGGCCCTGTCCTGAGTGCATCGGTAATGACAAGTGCCGTGGCGAAAGAAACGAATTGGAGTACGACACGTGAAGCGTAAGACCACTCTCACCGTAGGCGCTGTGTTGCTGAGCGCCGCTACCCTGTTCGGATCGAGCGCCACGGCGCAGGCCAGCTCGGCCGCCACGCCATGCGGCACGTTCTGCCTGTTCCAGCATGACGAACACAACTTCTGGGGCGGGGAATACGTGTTGTTCTGGCCGGACGGCACCTGTAAGAACGTGGATGGCCCCATGAACAACAGCGCGAGCTCGATGATCAATGACACGAGTCGGACCGTAAGGCTCTATAACAGCGCCAATTGCGCGGGCGCGGTGGGCTACACCGCCAAGCCCAACAGCGAGGACGAAGACTTCAGCAACAACGGTTTCGACAATAAGGCGAGCTCCATCAGATAGTCGCACGGGTTGGGGGCGGAGTGTGCGTCCGGCGCCATCGTCGCCGCACTCCGCCCATGTCTGATAGGAGCTCAACGTGACTGTTCGGCTGACGGGCGGGGTGCTGGCACTCGTCATCGCGGCCGGCGGCTGCTCGGCGGTCACGGCGGAATCCCCCTCTCAACCGGGCCGGACGGCAGCGTCTGCTGTACATGTTCCGCTCCCAGGCGAAGAGGCTCAGCAGCTGGTCGTCCCCTTCGACGCCTACAACTTCTCCCCGGCCGAAATCATGACGATCGAGGCCGCGGAGGATCTCCTCATCCGTGACTGCATGCGCGGCCAGGGGATGGAGTGGAGCGTTGTGCCCCTCCCGGCCGAGGAGGACATCGAACCGCAGAACCGCCGCCGCTACGGCGTCATCGAACCGCAGATCGGCCGCCTTTTCGGCTACCATACGCCCTTCGACCGGCCATCGGTAGCGCAGTACAACGCGGCACGGGACGACCGAATGAAGCAACTGTCGCCTGCGGCGCGACGGGCTGCCTACGGTAATCCCGCCGAGGATGCGGACGGCTGCTCGCAGAAAGCTCGTGAGCATGTTTCGAAGGACACCCGAAACATTGACGCGTCCTTGTTCAACTCCCTCATCAGCCAGACGTTCGACGAATCTCGGCGCGACGGAGATGTTGGAGTGGCATTTCACGCATGGAGCGCATGCATGAGGGAGAGGGGGTTTCGTTACCCGGACCCGCTCGCGGCCGTCACCGACGAACGGTGGATGAGCACCGGGAGTCCCTCCCGCCAGGAGATCACGGCGGCGGCGACAGACGTGCGGTGCAAAGAGGAAACCGATCTCGTCTCGATCTGGGCCGCGGCGGAGAAACGCATTCAGCAAGACGCCATTCGCGCGCACGCGGCGTACTTCCGGGCACTCGGGATCAACAAGGATCGGCAACTCGGGGCCTCCCGCCGAGTCCTCGCACGCGCCACTCAACTCGAGGATGGCGCCGGCATCGGTGGTCAGCACGAGTGAGAGTGAGGATTCGGGGCGGTCCTGACCGGCGGCGGCCATGAGAAGGCGTCTGAAGTGCGGAGAGCTGGAATCGCACCGAGTCGAATATGCCCATTAATGGGCGATATGTGGCGCACTCAGTAGGCGCGGCTGGGCGGGGAGGCCGTCCGCACCCGCCTTGGCCGGCGGGTACGGACGGCTCTCACACCGGAGTCCCTAGCTGCAGTGGACTCTGCTTAGCACGCGCTTGGTCCCGACGATCCAACCGGAGACATCGATGCACTTGTGCGGTGCCGAGACATAGACCGGGCCCGCGTAGCGCGAGAACTGCCCGTAGTCGTGGTCGGCCCTGGTTCCGTCGGAGACGCTGATGAGCACCGACTTGTAGGTTTTGTGGTTGTAGGTGGCACCGTAGCCGTAGGCGAGGGCGCAGTTCTTGCCGGTTTTGGAGCTGTAATACACCTCCAGGGTGCCCTTCCGAGCACCGGTCTTGGGGATGGCGTAGACGCCGACCCGGCCGTAGCCGCTCCCGCAGGGGCTGGCGGCCGCGGCCGTGCTGGCGCTGGCCGCCGTCGCTCCGGTCACGAGACCGCCGGCGACCATCACCACTCCGGAGAGTACTGCGAGCTTGCTCCGAGTGCGCATATATGTCCTTTCGCTGGGGGTCACTGTCCCCGCCAGAACCCGAGGCTCCCTGGCGGTGAACGGGTGATCGTGATCGCATGGGCACGCTCCGAGAAGCAGCGGAGTAGTTCACCTGACCCCGATGGCCCGGCCCAACCGCCGAACGGCCAGGACGCCTGCCAGCCCGGCGACTCGATCGAGGCGTCACTTTACCAACATCCGTAAAGAGTCGTTTTGGGGCCCCAGAATCAGGATCGCGCGAAAGCGATCACCATGGCGGGAAATCGCGGCGCGATACTGCGGAAGGACGGAAAGAACGGGTCGAGCGCGGCCACGAAAGCCTCGGGGCCGGGCCGCGTTCGCGTGCCTCATCCCGATCGACGTGCTCGCCCGCCACTTGGAGCACGTCACCGTCACCGACCCACCGACCTCGGCTCTCGTTCTGCCTGATCAGGACGCCGGCCTGAGTCGGTAGGTCGCGTGCTGCCTGGTGTCGAACTCCACGACGGCCGGTTCGGGCCGTTCCACGCGCGTGTGGCCGGCGCCGCCCACCGCCATGGGCACCGCGGCGGATCCTGACGCGCCGGCCGAGGTCGGCCCGGACAGTGGCCTCGAGGAGGGCGCCGGCCCTCCACTCGACGCCGACCTCGAACCCGCCCCGGGCCCGCAGGCCGGACACCCGCCCGTCCGGCCAGGCCGCGGGCAGCGCGGGGAGCAGGCGCAGCTCTCCACCGTGGCTCTGCAGCAGCATCTCGGTGATCCCGGAGACACCGCCGAAGTTGCCGTCGATCTGGAACGGTGGGTGCAGGTCGAACAGGTTGGGAGCATCCTGATCTGTAAGCATTCAGGCCGAGTGCATTCCGGTGCTGGGTGATCGCGGGATGTGATCGTCTTCGGGTGTGGGGCGCTGCTGATTGTGGCGGGAATCAGGCCGGCTGGTTGTTGGTGGCGGGAATGCGCAGGTCGTGGGCGAAGCGCAGCACGTCGGCCTCGCGGTCGCGCAGGACCTCCAGCAGGACGCGGCCGATTGGCTGGGTGACGGTCTTGGCCGCACCGGGGATCCGGCGCACCTCGGACAAGCCGATACGGACGCCGTGCCGGAAACTATTGATCCACATCGCCTTCGTGCCCACGTCCATGCCGTCCTTACCCTGCTCGCGGGCGAGGTTGGCGGCGTGGATCAGGCCGCGCAACGCGGTCTGGATCTGCCGCGGCCAGGCGGCCCCGGGATGCGTTTCGGCGCAGTCCTCAAGATCGCGAAGGAGATGAGCCGCGCACAGCTGATGATCACGCTCGCCGAGCTCAGGCGAGTCGTAGTTCTGGTAGCGGTCATGCACGATGACGCCGCTCAGATCGGCGATGATGAACTTCTTGAAGCTGGCCAGGGTGCGCTCGCCGAGCATGTACCAGGTGTAGCGGTCGGTGCAGGCGACCAGCAGATACCTCTTGGCCTTCGCCGCGCCCACCCGGATCGGTGTCTCATCGCAGCACACCACGTACGCCAAGGTGAGCAGCGTGCGGATGCGCAGGTTGGTCTGCTCCACCGCCTGGGCCGCGCGGGCGATCATGCCGTGCACGAACCCCGCCGACGGTGCAGCACCGGTCAGCGAAGCGACCAGCTCGGCGCAGCGGTGCACCGGAATCGCGTGGGCCACCATCAGATACACACACCACGCCTGCAGGTTGATGCCCAGGCTGACCGGCGCGGCCGGTACCCCTTGCGGTCGCGTGGCGGCGTGCACCTTCCCGCATCTGCACGCCACGGTGTGCAGGTCGTGCTGGATCCTGGTGGCCGTCATCAACGGCACCTCGATCTGCTGGTGGCGTGCCGTAACGCCCAGATCGACGGCCCCGGCCAGGTCCGCGCCGCAGCCGCACGTCCCGGCAGGGAAATGCTCGACACGCTCGTCTGGATCGTCCGACCAGGCCAGATGCGTGCCCGGCGCGCCGGACTGCTTGCCCGGGCGACGCTTCACGCCGCCCTTAGCGGGCTTGGCGGGCTTGGCCTTCGGCTGCGGCTTGCCCGGCAGATCGTCACCGGAGGACGGCATTCCCGAGTTTCCGCTGTTGCGCGAGATCAACCGCTCCAACCGAGTGACCCGCTCACGCAGTTCGCCGTTCTCCTGCTCCAACGCGGTGACCCGCCCGGCCAGAGCACCCGCAAGAGCAATCAGCTCCTCGCGCGACAGCTCCTCCAGGCCAGACACCCGACGATCTCACCACGCCCGGCCGAGATGATCAAAGTCACACGATGTGACGAGACCAGAGCATCTGTCACTTATTGCGCACAGGCTGAATGTCTACCGCAGAAGTCGAAGCCTCTGCAAACCTGGTAGGAGAGGCCGGAGAGTTCCTCGCCCCATCCGATTACTTGCCTTGGTTGTTCGATGCCAGGAATATCACGTCGGGAGGAATGCGCAGTCGCCGCGCGAGATGATCTGCGCATTGGGCAAAGAACGGACCAGCCAGCCAGAGGTTCGGGCTTGCCTCGATGAACTACGAGAACTGTCCGAACATTATCGCGAACCAAGGGGCCGGACGACTTACTCGGTTAGGCACCGAATGCTTGGCATGAACCTCCGGGTCATAGCCCCTGGAGGGCACGATCATCTAGACCCCCGAATCCGCGCGCGGGCACATACCCGACAACCCGGGGAGCAAGCCCCAACCCCTCGCGGGTCCTCGTCCGCTCTGCACACTCTGGTCATCATCGTGCTGACTCCGCGCACGCGGGGGTGGCCTCCTTGCTCACCGGATGTCTGCCCCAGGTCGTGCTCGCCCCGACTGTACGAGTAGCGGCTTTGCTGTCGGGTTCGATGCTCGACCAGCCGGAAGGCGATCCCGGTCAGCGTCATTCGCACGGTATACGAGCCAGGTCCAGCAGCGCATACTCGGTCGGCGTGTCAGCGGTTCTTGAAAAGAGCATGGGAGCATTGTTGCTGACGGAGCCGCCGATTTGGATGTCGGCATCGGCGGACTCATCTGCCTGCAGGCCTCCCGGGGCTCGCAAAACCCCGTGCTTACGGGTGCAATGATCATAGATCAGGATGCTCCTTCCCAGGGTTCCGGGGCGGTGTCCGCCAAAGATGGCGACACTGGAGGAGTCGCCGCCTTCCGCGAGGGCAAAGAACCCAAACCTCCGGGCTTCGAGGCCATACCCTATGTACGTAGCGGGAACGAGAACTGATCCGCCTCCGTCCGCACGCCGCACGACCGTCTGGGAAGTGCCGGCTTCCTGCGTTGCGGACCTCCCGACGCACCATGTCGGAGCACATCGCAGACGTCCCTCGGGATCGCCGCCCGCGGCTAGTGTTTCGCCCGTCACGATATTCAGGATGGTCCTACGGCCGTCGTATGCCCACGGCCACTCCGAGATTCGGTAGCCTTCAACTACGCTTATTTCCTTGACGGCTCCGCCTTCGATTGGAGCAAGAAATGCCTCACGTTCATTCCAAAGAATCACAGATTCTCCGGACACTGAAATATGGCCATCTCTGAAATTAGCCACTTCCGGAAGGCGTGCTAGCTTAGTAATAGCGCCGCCTGTCGCGGGCATTGTCCAAAGCTCGCTCTGCGGACGCCCACTATACCCGGTCCGCGCTATCCAATAAACGCGCGATTCGTGTAACAGTATCTTTTCTATGTGATGATAGCGCGCATCTCGAGGAACCTGAGCAAGGGCACGGTGGCGCATCAGCCTATGATCGTATTCTATGAGAACGGGATGTAAGTCCTCGGTCGCCATAAGGACCTTGCTGGCGTTTATTAAAACCAGCGGTTCGACTTTCCCCATGCCTTTTAAATGGGCGGGTGCCTTAATAAATGATGCAGGCCACACGTCGATTGCGGGAGACGGGTATGGTGCTGCCACCCTCGAGGGCGAGTCGCTGCGCTGGCCACCGTGTGCACTGCAACCCGTACCAGCGCAGAGCGATCCAACCGCGACAGCCGTCACTATGGTTCTAGTCATGGAGAACCTCAATGCTTCCTCCTAAAATATTGATCGGTGCGCCATAAGGTCCGGGGTGCGCGCCGAAAGGGGTGCGCACCCCGGACCTCTGACATGAGGTCGTTAAGTCTACGTTAGCGGGACCCGGCCTCGAAGGTTTGACAGGCCGGTGCACTTACCGGGGGTCGGAGTGAGCCAGCCAATGAAAAGAAATTCGTCGTACGCTCTCTCGACCTGACAGGTGAATTCGTGCCGGATCACTCCTGGGCTTAGGTAGTGTTTCCCTTCTGGCTTGCCGTTGCTGTTTGTGCCCTTATACATGAAGTCGAAGTTTAAGTCCCCGATCATTGCCTGCCGATAGCGGGTGATCTTGCAATTATCGCCGCTCGCGTTGTTGAACACGCATTCCGCCCGAACGAGATTGCGCTCGTCCTCGACTGTCAGTCTTGTGGAATCGGAATCCTTGGCGACCTTGTAGTCGCTGCACTTTTCCTCGGCTTCTGGGTTGATCAGCACGCCCGCGCCTACCTCTCCCCACTTGAAGGGGGAGATGTTCGCGGAGATTGTGCCAGATATATCAACGTTGACCCTCTTTGAGAGAAAGCAAGCTGCCCCGCTGATGCCGATCTTGGTAGATTTGTCCTTGGCCAAGGCCTTCGCGAAGGCGCTCCCCCACCCGTATCCTGAGTTCTTTCCCGGATAGAGCGTGGCCTTCTGCATGAAGGCATTCTTCTGCGCGTCGGGTTTGGACAGGCTCCACAACGCGCGCGCTGGAGTGGTTCCCTCACTTTCCTGTTCCGACCAGTAGGACTGCATGGTGGTCCGGAAGAACCAGCCCTTCGCCCCTAGGTTGTCCTCGACCTCGCAAAACATCCGTGTCTTGGCCGCCTGACAGCGTCCCGTCCCGGATGGGCCTTGGGACCCGTTCCCGCTGCAGCTGCTCGAAACTGCTGCCTGGCTGTTGAGTCGTACCGCGGCAGCGCAGCTTCCGCCATCCCCACCTCCTGGGGCCTCGCACACCTCCTCTATTGTGCCGTCGGGATGGACCATGCCGGAGCAGGGGTCGTGCCCGTCGGAGGTGTCTTCGTAGTTCGGCAGCGGCGCGTCGATGATGGTCAGATCTCCGCAGCGATCATGCACGAAGATGGAGAGTGTGGATTCGATGCCCTCCACCGTGCCGGTGGTTCCAGCGGCGGTCTGCGTTCGGGTCGTGGTTGTGCGTGCGGTGGAGCCGCCTGTTTCCGTCCACGTTCGCTTCACATCGGCAAATACCTGAACCCGGCCATCCGGCGTGGCCTGCACCACACTGTTGCGTATTTCAACTGCTGAGCCGCTGCGGGTTACGCCGGCCTGCTGCATCACCTCCCGCTGGTGCACCAGTGCGGCGTTGAGCAATGAGAGCTTGGCAGTGTTGGGATCGTCGGGAGCAACCCCGGAGGCATCCCAGATGGTGGCCGCTCGCCCTTCGAGCACGGCATCTTGGGCCTGGAAGTAGGCCTTAACCCGATCGACGTAAGTCTGAGCGCCTCCGGTCGTCGCCGCCGAGCGGGCCCTCGTCTCCGGGTGTGGTTCTAGAACACAAGCATCCGGTTCTGGAGGCGGAGGGATGGCCTTGGTGGTGGCCGTAGTGGACTCCCAGCCGCTGACCCCAAACGCGGTTTTCGCCCTCTGAGGTGCCCCTGATCTTCCGGACACAGTGCCAAGTAGGGTGCTGACTGGTCTGGAAGGAAGGGTTCGTGGCGGGGAAGAACTATTCAGAGGAGTTCAAGGACGAGGTCGTCAAGGCCGTCTTGGAC
>NZ_JBDPME010000035.1:0-79159 GCF_039871825.1 Nonomuraea sp. B12E4
ATCACGTCGTTGAGCTGGGCCTTTACTGGTCGGAGCAGCGCCGCAGGAAGCAATCCCGAGCGCGCAGGCACCACTTCATCCAGCGCCTGCGCCTCCAGGTCCTACAGATCTAGCGGAGTAGTACTAGTGCTCTCCTCTGGCGGTGATGCCGAGGCTGTCGCAGGCTTCCCGGTAGAGCCGCACCACGGCCCCGCGCACCTGGGCCCGCTCGGTCAGCCGCTCGCCCCAGGGCACCCGCACCCGCTCCCCGTCGTCCACCGTGAACTCGATCGCCTCGGCATCGACGTCGCTCGTCACCGCCGAGGTGGCCGCCGGCCGCCCGCCGAGCGCGCGCACGATGATCAGCGAGTCCTCGGCGTGGTCGTCGTTCATGTGCCGCTTGATCGCCGCGACGACGTCAGGGGTGAAGGGGCCGCTCATTCACGCCACCTTCTTCAGCTCCGCCGACATGTGGTCTGTGAGCGGGTGGCCGACGGCCGCCATCTCGTAGGCCCACATGAGGTTGCCGTTGACCAGGCCGTACAGGCGGTGGCCCGCGGTGTATTCCTTGGCCGAGGCGGTGCGGGCGACCACGTCCGTACGGAGCTCGATCTTGTGGAAGACCACCTCGCCGATGTAGATCTCGACGATCCCGGTCGGGTGCGACAGCACCACCTCGACCTGCCGGTCCGGCTGCGGCCGCCAGTATCCCGACTCGGTGGCCAGCGGCCTGACCCGGTTGCCCGCCTCGTCGAGCAGCCAGGTGCGGCTCACGTAGGTCAGGAACGGCTTGCCGTTGTGCCCGAACTCGATCTCCTGCCCGAAGTTGAAGCTCTCGATCGTCGGATAGCCGCCCACGCCGGCGCCTTCCCAGCGGCCGAGCAGGAACGCGATCGGCTCCAGGTCGGGGTGCACTTCAGGTTCTTCCATGGTTCCCAAGGGTAGTGGCGGTGGGCGCGTACGGCCGCGTCCCCGCGCGTGCGCGAGGCCTGCCCACCGCGGACGGCGGCGGTAGCGGTATTGTCGGCCTGGACCTACGGGGCTTTCGCCCGGTGATGGGCGGCTCGCTGAAGCACACGAGTATGCGGCGGACGGTGACGGGCATGGCACGATCATTGGTGATCAAGGTGACCGCGGGAGCGGACTCCCCCGAGCGATGCAACCAGGCGTTCACGGTCGCGGCCGCGGCGCTGGCGAGCGGCGTGCCCGTCTCCTTGTGGCTGACCGGCGAGTCGTCGTGGTTCGCGTTGCCCGGCCGGGCCAAGGAGTTCGCCCTGCCGCACGCCGCGCCGCTGCCCGACCTGCTCGACGCCGTGCTGGCGGCGGGCCGGGTGACGCTCTGCACCCAGTGCGCGGCGCGCAGGAACATCACCGTTGACGACCTCATCGAGGGGGTCCGCATCGCGGGCGCGCCCGCGTTCGTCGAGGAGATCACGGGCGAGGGAGTCCAGGCCCTGGTCTACTGACGCGGGCCCGGAGCTCCCGCGAGCGGACTGCGGAAGCGGCCGGTCAGGAGGGCCGGACCGCGGCCAGGCGCTCCTGGCGGAGGGCCTCGTAGGCGGAGTCGTCGAGCGGGGCCAGCGGGCCGGCCCGCCACGACAGCAGCAGGTCCGCCAGCGCGGGGTTGCGGGCCAGGGCCGGACCGTGCAGGTAGGTGCCCACCACATGCCCGGCGTAGCAGCCCTCGAAGCCGTCACCGTTGCCCGTGCCCACCAGCGTCCTCGACAGGGGCTTGACGCCGGGGCCGAGCCGGGTGACGCCCATGTGGTTCTCGAAGCCGGTCAGGGTGGGCAGGTTGAGCGCGGCGTCCACCTCCGCCACCAGCTCGCCCACGGCGCGGGCGGGGCCGCGGGTGCTGGCGATGTCCAGCAGGCCGATGCCGTCGACCGGCTGGCCCTCCTCGCCGCCGAACGTGGTGCCCATGATCTGGTATCCGGCGCACACCGCCAGCATCGCGGCACCCCTGGCGATGGCGCGGTGCAGGCCGCCGTCCTTGCGCAGGCGCGCGGCGGCCAGGATCTGCGGGCGGTCCTCGCCGCCGCCGATGAGATAGATGTCGCCGGTCTCCGGCACGGGGTCCGCCGAGCGTACGTGGATCGTCTCCGTCTCGATGCCCCGGTGGCGGGCCCGCTGCTCCAGGACGAGCACGTTGCCCTGGTCTCCGTAGGTGCTCAGCAGGTCGGGGTAGATCCAGACGATGCTGAGGGCGCTGTCAGACGGCACGACCGAACTCCGATCGGATCTGCTGGAAGGCGGTGTAGTTGGCGATCACGTCCACCCGGCCGGGCGGCTGCGTCGCCAGTGCCTCCCTGAACGTACGGCACAGTGTGAAAGGCACCTCGGCCACCTCAAGCCGCAGCGCGAGGTCGAGGCGGCGCTCACCGGTGACGAAGACCGGGCGGCCGCGCAGGATGCGGTAGTCGACGTCCCACAGCCACGAGGTGTCGCGGCCGTCGGGGCCCTGCGCGTTGACCGACAGGATGATCGGCAGTTGCGGATCGGCGACGTCGAACGCCTCCAGCCAGCCCGCCGGATTCTTGGCCAGCAGCAGCCGCGCGTGCCGGCCGTCACGCTCGACGGTGGTGTAGCGGCCCGCCACCGAGGTGACCTCGCGGAGCCGGGGCAGGGCCCGCTCCACCGGCAGCCCGAACGCCTCCGCGACCGCCAGCGCCATCACCGCGTTGGAGCGGTTGGCCTGGCCGGGAAGCTGGATGTCGAGCGGCCACCGCTGCCCGCGCGGGTCGATCGCCGAGTCGCCGTCGAGCGCCCACTGCGGCTCCGGCCGGTGGAACGTGCACTCCCGGCACGCCCAGTCGGCGTCCTTACGGTCGAGCGGCCCGCCACACTCCGGGCAGCACCAGGAGTCCTCCTTCCACCGCTGCCCCCCGGCCACCCAGGTGACCTTGGCGGCCGTCGAGGCGCCCCACGTCACGAGCGGATCGTCGCAGTTGGCGATGACATGGGTGGGCTTGCCGGACAGCGCCCTGCGCCACTTCTGCGCGAGCAGCCAGATCTCGGCGGCGCGGTCCATCTGGTCGCGGCTCAGATTCATCAGGCACACGACGCTCGCGCCGGTCGTGTTGAGCACCTCGGGCAGGTATTTCTCGTCCACTTCGAGCACGCCGTAGGGAGCGCCCTTGTGCTGGGACAGCGCGGAGACGTGCCCGGCGGGCATGTTGGCGCCGAACGCGTTGGTGGCCACCTCGCCCAGGTCGAGCAGTGCCGAGGTGATGAGCCTGGTGGTCGTCGTCTTGCCGTTGGTAGCGCTGACCAGAGCCAGCTTGCGGTCGCGGGCCAGTTGGCGCAGGAGGTCGGGCTCCAGGAGCAGGCCGACCCGCCCGCCGATGACGGAGCCGTCACCGCGCCCGGTCATCCTGGACAGCGTGGCGGCGCTGCGGCCCAGAGCGCTGGCGAGCTGCGCCCGCAAAGGAAGCTGGGTCATGCCCAAGGATCCTAGTCGGCCTTGGCCCTTGGTCTGGAGACGCACACGAAAACGCGGCTCGGCCGGTAGCCCGGGCAACCCGCCGTCGCCGGGTGAGCGGGACGGCCCGCCCACCCGGCGAGGGTTCAGGAGAGCGGTGGGGAGTCGGCGAAGGCTATTTCCGGGGCGCCGCCGTGGTCGAAGGGCAGGACGAAGCGGCGCGGCCAGGACAGCACCGCCTCCAGCCACCCGGCCCCCATCGTCTGCCCCACGTGCCGGACCCGGGCCGAGGACTCGATCCCGATCGCGACCGTCGTGATGTCGCGCTGCACCCCCTCGTTCTCGTCGTCCCCGAGGATCACTCGCCACGCCAGCGCCCGGTTGTGGTCGACCTCCATCGACAGCGGATGGTGCCGCAACGCCTTGGCCCGGTGGCCGAGCAGTTCGGCGTGTACGAGGTCGTGGGAGGCGACGCCGTTCGGCTGGCGGAAGAGGGCATATTCCATGGGCGGCGCCGGGCTGCGCAGGTCGGGGGCCGGCCGGCCGTAGGGGAAGAGCCGGTCCACCTCGTGCAGCCAGCGCACCTGCGGGATGACCCACGACGCCCCGGGCCGCTCGCCGCCGCCGGAGGTCCCAGACAGCAGCCGCGTGGCCGTCTCCGCCGCCTTCTCCGTGAGCAGCGCCGGGTCGAACCAGCTCCGCAGCGACCAGGCGCGCCGCTGCACAGAGCGCTCGACCAGCGTCGCCAGCAGGCACTCCCGGCGCCGCGCCGGCAGGTCGGACCAGGCGGCCGTCAGGGCGCGCGGCACCCCGGGCAGCGGCCGGTTGCTGACGAAGGAGAGCACGACCGTGTCGCACCAGATGCGCAGCCACGCCCAGTCCGGCGCGCCGGCCAGCACGTCGGCCTCGCGCAGCTCCACGAGGGTGCACGCCTGGCCCGTACGGCACTGCGCGCCGCACGCCGCCGACCGGCGCCCGCGGATGGGCGGCGGCGGGCCGGGGAGCGGCTTCTCCCTGGACTCCCCGAGCGGTACGCGGACCCGCAGCGGCCGGTCCATGCCGTCGGCGAAGACCGCGGCCGAGCCGGGCTGCAGGGACACGACGTGGCGGGACTGCTCGTCGCTGAGGTTCATGGCGGCGCCGACGAGGTTCCTGTCGTCCTCGGCGGGGAGCCGGTGCACGACCTTCAGCGCGGTGTTCTTGACCACGTCGGTGACGAGCTTGGTAGGGATCTGCTCGGCCACCACGATGCCCTCGCCGTACGCCCTGATCTCGGCGAGCAGGCCGGCCAGCAGCTCGACGGCGTGGGTGGAGGCCCGGCCGTGGCCGCGGTCGCGCAGCAGCCGGTGCGCCTCCTCGATGACGATGACGTGGCGCAGGTCGGTGGACTTCTCCTTCCTGGCCCGCATGCGCAGGTGCTCCACGATCCTGATGATCAGCGTTCCCATGAGGAACGCCTTGTCCTCGTCGTTGGCCACGTCCTCGATCGCCAGCACCACGTTCCGCTCCAGCAGGCCGCCTATGTCGGCGGGGTGGCCGCCCTCGAAGAAGCGGCCGGCCGAGCCGACGCGCAGCGAGCGCAGCCGGAGCGAGATGAAGCCCTCGACGTCGGCCTGCACCTCGCGGCCATAGCCGATCTCCTTGATGACGTCCATGGCGTGGTGCTGGAGCTGTTCGAGGGTGGGCACGCTGGGCGGCACGTTGGCGCCGGGGACGGCGCCGCCGGTGACGACGTCCCAGCCGGTGGCCTCGTAGACGCGCTGCAGGGCCAGCGACATGATCTGCGGGAACGGCTCCTCGGCGTCGAACGCCGCCATGAACAGGGCTCGCACCATGTCGATGTGGGCCTGCACGGGATAGCCGGGCTCGGGTTCGAGCGGGTTGATGCTGAACGGCACGCCGTCGGGGGCCGAGGGGTTGATGACCGTGAGCGGATCGTCGATGCGGCCGGCCATGGCGGCGTACTCGGACTTGGCGGGCTCGATGGCCAGCCACGGGATGCCGGCCCGGTTGAGCTGCTCCAGCAGGTGCCGGACGGTCTGCGACTTGCCGGAGCCGGTGGCCCCGGTGATGAACGCGTGCCTGTTGAGCGTGGCCAGCGGCACCCGGAAGGAGCCGACGCCGCGATCCTGCCCGTCGAGGATCTCGCCCAGCTCCAGCTCGCCGCCCTCGGCCTCGGAGGTCACGTCGAAGAAGCCGGAGTCGAGCACGCGTACGCCGGGGACCTCGCGCCGGGGCAGCCCGGCCAGCGCGGCCAGGGCGCCGGCCGTGGCGGCGAACGGGGCCGCGGCACCGTCGGCCGGGTCCTGCATGGTGATCGCCAGCGCCTCCGACAGTGCGTAGACGGCGCCGTGCGCGCTGCGCAGCCGGTAGGGGTGGTGGCTCATCTCGACCGACCCGACCAGGACGGGCGCGATCTGCCGCAACTCCTCGGCCGTGGCGCCGCCGGCCAGCACCCGGACGTTCCAGAGCCCGGCCTCGCGGAACGCGTCGAGCTCCTGCATGCGGCGCTCGGCCCGCTCGGCGTCGAAGCGGGAGCGCTCGGAGGCGTCGCCGTACTGCCGCAGCACGTTGAGCTGCGTACGCAGGTGCGCCACCTCGGCGTCGAGCAGGTCGGTCGGCTCGGCCACCACCAGCCAGGCGAACGGCCGGGACATGAGCGTGACCAGCGTCGACTCGAACAGCGTCGGCCGCCGCAGCTCGTCCGGCTCGCGCCCCCTGCTGCCCAGCGGCGGCGCCTGGCGGCCGGGGCACGGCGTCCAGACCAGGTCGGCCAGGTCGGCGAGATACTCCTCGTCGAGCGGGACCCCGCGCGCCCCTCCGGGGAACAGCAGCGGCTGCGGGCCGCTCGGCTGGTCGGGCGCGTCGGTGGACCTGCGTGGCTGGCGCGGCGGCGACAACGGCCCCGCGTTGGTGATGAGCTCGAGCGGCGCCCCGGAACCTCGCGACAGCCACCCGATGACGAACGGCCGGTCACGCTGGGCCGCCGACAGCACCGCGGGCAGCACGGTGACGAAATCCCACTCCGCCGACGAGCTACGCGAAGGTGCCGCGATCGACTGGATTCGATACCAGGGCCCACTCAGCGAGACACTCGGCTGCATTTCATTCCCCCACAGACGGTTCTTTAGTAAAGTCCGCCAACCGTCCGCCCTTCACCTCGGCCTTGACCAGGTCATTGCCTGCCCTTGCGCCAGTCCAGGCGTGGCGGTGGTGGCCCGAGGTTCGGCGGCGGCTCTCCGTCGCCCTCGTCCCGCTGCTCGGGATCGATCGCGAGCATCGCCTCGCGCAGCTCCTCCAGCTCGCCGAGGGTGGTCTTGGGGAAGGTCAGGATGGCCGGGTTGGCGTCGGCGAGGCGGACGCGCCTGCCCTGGGCCGTGGCGTCCGTGACGATCACCGACGTGGTGGGGAGTTGCTGGAGCTCGTGCGGCTCGACCAGGAACTCCCGCGAGCGCTGCAGCACCCGCTCCTTCTCCGCGATCTTCTCGGCGGTCCTGCCCCACTCGGTGGACTCGGTGATGTCCCCGGCCAGGTCGACACGAGTCTCCTCGTGCTCCTGCCAGGCGTCCTCCACCTGCTTGATCGTGGAGGTGTAGCCGCCGTTCACCCCCGGCAGCGAGTCGCTGATCGTCTCGGTGAGCTGGGCCAGCTCCAGCCGGTGCTCGGTGCCGACGTGCTCGCTGGCGACCCGCGCGTCCTCGGCGTTGCCCAGCCGCATGAACGCCACCGCCGCGTGCCCGCGGCCGAGCCGCTCCCGCACCGTCGGCGTCAAAGACCGATAAGTCAACACAAGTCCGGTACGCGAGGTCTCACAGGCGTCCATCAGCCGGTCGAGCACGTCGCCCCGGAGCTTGTCCGCGCCCGCCACGATGATCGTGTGGTACCAGGGCCGGTCGGAGGCGGGGGACTGGCGCAGGATGTGGGTCAGGGCGGTGGCCACGTACGTACCGAGCACCCGGTTGCCGAACACCCCGGCCTGCCGGTCCATGCTCACCACCCGCAGCCGGGCCGGCGGCAGCCGCACGGCCTCCGTGCCCAGCGTCTCCAGCTTGCGTAGCTGCGACTCCAGCGCCCAGGCCCGCTCGATCACCACCCGGTCGCTCACCCCGCGCCCGAACAACGTGCCGATGCGCTCAAGCTGCGTCGCGGTGATCAGCCCGAACCGCAGGTCGTCGCGTGGGTCCCCGACCTGCGCCAGGGCCCGCAGCGCGGCGGTGACCTGGCTGATCGTGGCGTTCTCGCCGAGCACCTCCAGCACCCGCTCCAGGATCGCGTTGTCGAAGCTGAGGTCGCGCGTGGTGCGCTCCTCGCTCACGCTCACCACGTGCGCCAGCACGTCGGCGAACGCCTCGGGCCGGAGCGTGGCGCCGAGGTCGAGTTTGGGCAGGTCCACCGGCAGCACCCAGACCAGCGGGTCGTCGCCGCCCTTACGGGCCAGCTCGATCAGGTCCTTCGCGATCGCGCCCTCGGACAGGTCGAGCACGGTCAGGTGGCCGCCGCTGTAGAGGCGGGTCGCCCCGAGCAGCGTGATCAGTGCCGACCAGCCGGGCAACGTGCCGCCCGCCACGTCGATGCGGTCGATGTCGTCGGGCACGGCGACCGCGTACCAGGTGAGCTGCTTGTCGTGCCGCTCCTTGGAGCCCTGCCACTCGCGGTAGCGCTGGGCGTGCTCCTCCTGCGCGCGGAACAACTCCTTGTCACGTTCCCGGCGCTGGCGCTCGTCCCGGGCCTGCTGCTCCAGCACTCGGTACTTGACCGCCCGGTCGCCCTGGACCAGCGCGAAGCTGCAGATGGCCGCCACACCCCCGGCGGCCACCAGCCCGAGTAGCGCGAAGGACCAGCCGATGTATCCGGCGACGGCCGCGGCCAGGATGAGCACGCTCACCACCAGCATGAACAGCCGGAAGAGCCGGACCGGCCGGTTGAGCATGTCCTCCTGGAGCCGCTCGCGGCGCAGCAGCTCCGCCTCGGCGGGATCGGGCTCGGCGGCGGATGACGGCTCGCGGACGGGCGAGGGACGCTTGGGCGGCGGGCCGGGGTCGGGGTGCAACAGGATGTACTGCCAGCCCAGGTAGATGCGGTCCGCCTGGAGCTGCGCATGCTCGGGATGCACGTCCGCCACGTGACCCTCCGGCCGCGGTATTTCTTAATGGAGTACGCGATATGTCTTAAGGCAGTAAGGGCACGGCCCTTTCCACTCCGTGACAGCGTATGAGCTTCGCCCCCCGCAGCGGCAGGGTTTCTCGGCAATTCGACCAGCCCGATGGGAGCATTGGGGCAGATGGGATAAGCGAGACCTATTACCATCCTTACCCATGACGGAACCCTCCGGCGACAGCAGCGAAAAGCCCAGACGCCCGGTGGTGGTGCCCGTGATCACCATGACGGCTCTCACCGCCATCGGGGTCACCGCCCTGCTGGGCGGCCTCGGCGAGGCCCCTGACGAGCCTCCGGCGCTGGGCGCCGGGGCGGTGCTGGACCAGGGCCAGTACGCCACCAAGATCGTCGAGTCGCGCGTCACGGTGGTGCCCGCGGAGTCGGAGTTCCTGGAGGACAAGCGGTTCGTGGAACTGGTCTTCGACGTCACCAACAAGGGCGACGAGACCGCCGACGTGGGGGTGCCCAGCCCGAAGCTGAACCAGGCCTATGTGTCCAGCAGCTTCGCCGCCTCACTGCTCAAGATCACCCCGGTTTTCGACGAGGACGCGGGGCCGTTCGTCTTCGCCCAGGCCAAGGGGGGCGAGACCCGCCAGCTCCAGCCGGGGGTGCCCGCCCGGGTCATCGTCCGTTACCAGCTCAAGGAGAACGAGCCGCCGCCGGAGAAGATCTCATTCGAGGTGGCGGGCTTCGAGTTCGCCCCGGAATTCAACACCGACACCCCCCGCTGGCAGATGATCACCAGCCAGTCGTTCGACACGTTCCTGCCCAAGATCGAGGCGCGGGTGACGCTGACCGTCAAGAAGGGCGGCACCGCGTGACCGCCACCGAGCCTCGATCCGCGGTCGCGCCGCCGCGGCGCAACAGGCGAACCGCCCGGCGGCCCGGCGCCGGGGCCCGGATCCTCGGCGTCGTGATCGGCATGGTGCTGCTGGCCGGGGCCATGGGGATGCAGTCCCTGAAGATGTCGGAGGGGGAGCTCGGCGATCCGATCGCCTACTCCGGCGAGCAGGGCCAGAACGTGGACACGCGGCGGTTCACCCTGCGACTGGACTCCTTCGGCGCCGCCAAGTCGGTTGAGACGACCACCGAGACCATCTCGACCGACAACCTCTTCCTCATCGTGAACGCCTCGGCCAAGTCCAGCCGTAAGCCCTACCACCTGGGCCAGCCGGTGCTGGAGACCGCCGACGGCAAGCGGTTCCACGCCACGGACCGGATCGACAACTCGCTGACGCTGGGGAACGCATGGGTGCAGCCGGACATCTGGGTCAGCGGCCCGTTCTACTTCGAGGTCCCGGTGTCGGCGCTGCCGGGGGCCGAGGTGGTGTTCGGGTTGCCGCCGGTGGCGGGGCCGGTGGAGCCGTACCAGCCGGAGGTCGAGGTGGATCTGGGGCTGGACGAAGAAGGGGCGCGCAAGCTCGCCGCCTCGGCCAAGGACGTCTTCTCGGCCGTCAGGAAGTGAACGCAGGATGAGCATGAACGACGAGAACGACTGGTTCACCCCCAGGAAGGACCGGCGGCGCGACGACCAGGAGCCGCCGTCCAGCCCCGAGCCCCCCGCCCGCCGAACACCCCCGGCCCGCCCGGCGCCCCCGCCGCCCCAGGGCGCCCCTGTCCCGCCCCCCGGCCACGGCCCGCCGCCCGGCCCCGACCTGCCGCCCGCCGAGCCCCGGCGTCCCGGCCAGGCGCCCCCACCACAAAGGAGCGGGCGCCGCAGCCGCCGCACCCCGCCGCCGGGCCCCGGCACGCCCCAGCCGCAGGGCGACAACACGCCCCCGGCGCAGGGCACGCCCGGTGACAACACCACCCAGGCGCAGCGGACGCGGCCGGGCTACGACGTGACGCGGGCGCAGGGCGTACCACCCGCTCAGGGCACGCCGCCCGGCAGTGACATCACGCAGGCGATGGGCCTGCCGCCCCGTCCGAGCCCGCGGCCGCGTCCCAGGGCGCCGCAGGGGCGCGGTTCCAGGCCTACCCACCCCGACCAGCAGGTCTGGCCCCCCGCCGACCGCACCCCCATCGACCGCGACCCCACCGGCGGCGTCACCCAGCCCATGCCGATCGTGCGGAACCCCCTGCCCAGGCCGCACATGCCGACGCCGCAGGCGGCGACACAGCCCGCGGCGGAGGGGCAGCGGACGCCGGCGCCGGAGCAGGCACCCCCGCAGGAGCGGCAGCAGCCCGCGGCGGGAGGGCGGCGGCCGCGGAAGCGCCGTACGCTGCTCGTCGCCGCGGCGGCCGTCGTGGTGTCGCTGGCCACCATGGGCGCCCAGTCGTACGACGGCTACCTCTTCTACGAGAAGGTCACCACGCCCCGCGAGACCAGGATCGTCCCCGTCGCCGCCGGCCAGGCGGGGAAGGTCTACAACATCGAGTACCGGGCCTCCATCGCCCCCATGAAGCCCCCGGAGAACAGCAAGCACGGCTCGGAGGTGACCTGGCTGAAGGTGGACATCACGAAGAAGGTGCTGGATCCGGCCAACGCCACGATGGTCGCCGAGCCCAGCGAGAGCAAGCTGACGGACCGCGCGGGCCGCACCTGGACGGTGGAGCTCCAGCCGGACGGCGACAGGCCGACGGACCGGCTGCAGGTGGGCAAGGAGTACAAGATCACGGGGATGGCCATCGTGCCGACCCCGGTGGCGAACGAGGTCGAGCTCTCCTTCCGGCCGAGCACCTACCGCTCGGACACCCCCACGGACGACTTCTTCGACCGGGGGAAGCTGTCCAAGCTGGAGCAGGACACCGACGTCCTGTCCTTCAAGCGGCGCTGAGGGGGCCTCAGACGTCTTCCAGGGGCTCGCCGCTGAGGCGGGCCCGGGTGGCGGCGATGTCGTACGTGGCCGCCAGCAGGGCCATGCTGAGCGCCATCGAGATCATCCCCCGGATGAACGACACCGGCGGGCCCTGGAAGATCCAGACCCATTCCTCCCCCACGCCGATGAGCTTCACCAGCGCGCGCTCGGCGTATTCCGAGCCCACCGAGATGCTCACGTCGCACAGGCACATCATGCCGAACAGCGGCGCGCCGCTCCTGAAGACCATCCGCAGGGAGTTGGCCAGCGGCAGCCAGCGGTCCCGGAATCCCCCGGTGACCTGGTCGAACGACCTCTGCGTGAGGTCGTGGCTGGATTCGAGCCGGTCCACGCCGCGTTCCAGCCGGGTGCCCTTGACCAGGGTGCGGGTCTGGTCGGAGTAGGCACCGAAGACCAGCATCGCCACGGTGAGCCAGGTGAGCGGGGTGGCGACGGCGTCGATGAACAGCGGCCAGACGTCCCCGAACGCGCCGGCGACGGAGTCCCACAACGGCAGGCTCTTCTGCGCCTCGGTCCAGAAGTGCTCGGTGTTCGCGACGACGTTGCGCTGCTCCACCCATTCGGAACGCAGGTCGGCGACCGCCACGGTGGCGTTCAGCCCGTAGAAGACGAAGGCGAACTCGGAGAAGGCCGCGAGGAAGCCGTAGAACTTGCCCTTCCCCTTCGCCACGAGCTTCGCGAACAGCATCTTCAGCACGAACGTGACGACCATCGCGCCGAGCGACACCCGCCAGTCGAGGTCGGTGAGTCCACGGCCGACGTGCGACTCTTCGCCGAAAAACGCGGCCTCGGTCATGTCGTAGAAGTGATGGAACAGGTCAAGCTGGTAGATGTCCCGAGCGTCCTCCACCTGGAACCCCCACGCCAGGTAGAGCACCGCGAAGGCCGGGGCCACCCGGTCCAGCGTGCGGAAGAAGCTCTCCCCCACCACGCCCTCGCCGGCCCTGGCACGCATCTCCCACAGCGCGCCGCGCAGGCTGTGCAGCATGCCGGTGGTGACCGTCATCGCCGCCATGACGACGAACGTGAGCAGGGCCATGGTGCCCACCAGGCGTAGCTGGCGGAAGTCCCCGTAGGCGATCTCGGTGGCGCCGTACATCAGCACGAAGCGGACCAGCTCGCCGGCGGAGAACCAGAGAGCCAGGGGAAGGGCGCACTTGCCCGCGAGCCGCAGAGTGTGCAAGGGCAGCGAGTACGGCGACGGCATCCGCTGAGCCGGCGCAGGCCCAGATCCCGGGGGCGCCATCACTCCTGTCGAACCGGACACCTGGAGAATCGTAGCGTTATGTCCCATCTGACGCAGCAGCAACACCGGAAAAGCGCTACTCTCCGCAGATCGATCATGGACTCGCGGCGACGTGCCCACGGGCGGAGCCGAGCGGTGACAGAAGAAACATCGGGCCCGCGAAGCCGTCCCGGCCGGGCAACGCTTGCGGCAACATGACGGTATGGAGCCGCCGCCCGCCATCGACACCGATCCCCGCCTGGTGGGAGATCGGCTGCGGCAACTGAGACAGGCACGGGGCGTCTCGCTCACCGAGCTCGCCAAGCGCGCCGGCATCGACAGGTCCACGCTGTCGGACGTCGAGACCGGCGGCACCAACCCGACGCTGGAGACCCTCTGGGCCATCACCGCACAGCTCGGGGTGCCGATCGGGGCGATCCTCGACACGCCGCCCCAGCCGCAGATCATGCGTGGCACGGCGATGGAGGCCGAGCTGCTCGAAGCGTTCGAGGACGCCTACGTCACCTACGAGCTCTACAGGGTGCGCCTCCTGCCCGGCCTCACCCAGACCTCCCCCGCCCACCACGAGGGCGTGACCGAGCACGTCACGGTCTTCACCGGCACGCTCAGCGCGGGCCCCATCCGCGAGCCGCTCACGGCCGGCCCCGGCGACCACATCTCGTGGCGCTCCGACGTGCCGCACGGCTACCGCGCGCACGGTTCCGACATCATGCGCGCCACGCTCCTCATGCGCTACCCCGTCAAGTCCTGACCGGGCCGGCATGTCCGGCACGGGCGGTAACCGGCGGCGCCGGCCTGGGCGAGGGTGCGGAACCCGTGCCGGTGCCGGGGCGTGATGCGCCTGGCGTTGTGGCACGTCGGGAAGCACACGACGCCTGTGGTGTCGCTGGCCAGGTAGAACACCCGTTCCCCGGCCAGCTCCCGCACCCGCGCCAGGTCCGCGCCCTCGGCCAGCAGCAGCCGTTCCTTGGCCGCCGGGCCGAACACGTAGTCGCCCGCCACGCCGTCCGACCGGGTCACCCGGTGGCAGGGCACCAGCAGCGGCACCGGGTTGCGGCCGAGGGCCGTGCCCACCGCGCGCACGGCCCCAGGCCGGCCGGCCTGGGCGGCCACCCACGCGTAGGGGCGGACCTCGCCGCGCGGGATCGTCCGGACCACCTCCAGCACGTCCCGCTGGAACGGACTCAGCCCGCGCAGGTCCAGCCGCACCCCGGAGGGGCGGCCCGTGCGCAGCGCCGGCAGCAGCCCGGCGGGCGGCCGGGCGGCGGGCAGCAGCGGGCGGCCGAAGCGTTCCCTGAAGGCCTCGGCGAACCCCTCCCCGGCGTGCACGTAGGCCACGCCCTGGTCGGTGAACGCCACCCCCAGCTCGCCGATCGGTCCCGGCACGCTCACCCAGCGCGCCGCGATCCGGTCGAGCAGCCCCTCGGGGGCGTCCACGGCCAGCGCCGCGAGTCCGGTGAGCAAGGGATCAGGGGTCATCGGGCACCTCCTAGTTCGCGCAGCCGACGCAGCCCGCGCGACACGTGCGACTTGACCGTGCCCTGCGGGATCTTCAGCACGGCGGCGATCTCGCTGACCGGCAGGTCCACGACGTGCCGGAGCACCACCGCGGCCCGCTGCTCGGGGGGCAGCAGGCCGAGCAGCACGGCCAGCTCGTCGCCGGTCTCACGGCGCGCCGCCGCCTCCTCGACATCCTCGCCGGGATCGATCCCGTCGACCGGCTGGTCGTGCAGCTCCGGTGGCGGCTTGCGGGCCCTGGTCCTGGCCAGGTTCCGCCAGACGTTCATCAGGATGGTCATCAGCCAGGCCCGCGGCTGGAGCTCGGCGAGGCGGTCGCGCTCATATCCGGCCAGTCCCCGGTACGCCCGCAGGAACGCCTCCGCGGTGAGATCCTCGGCGTCGGCCCAGCGCCCGCTCAGCCGCAGCGCGGTCGAGAAGACCATGCCGCGGTAGGCGCCGTAGAGCTCGGCGAACCCCTCGTCGAGGTCTTCCAGCAGCGCCTTGCGCACCGGGTCGAGACAGTCGATTTCCCTCACGCACCCTGCAACACCGCGGCGCCCGGTCCGGTTGCACCGGTCGCCCCGGGAAAAGGCCGAGGCCCGCGTCCTTGGCAGCAGGACGCGGGCCTCGACCGCGAATCAGGTCAGACGGCGACCGCGAGCTGGGACACCTCGCCCAGCTTGGCCTCCACCTGGACGTCCCTGGTGACGCCGCCGCCCGCGATGATGCGGACGGTCCAGTCGCCGGGCGCGGCGAAGAAGCGGAAGACGCCCTCCTCGGACACCACCACCTCACCGGTGAACTCGCCCGAGCCGTCGAGCAGCCGCGCGTAGGCGGTGCCCGTGCCTGTCACCACACCCTGGATCACAGCCTGGGTGGACAGGTCGATCCCAGCCGGCAGCGCGGTCGTCTGCTCCGGCGCTCCGCATCCGTCTGCAGTGGTCATCAGCGGGCCTCCCCCAGCTCGATCGGCACGCCCACGAGCGAGCCGTATTCGGTCCATGAACCGTCGTAGTTCTTCACGTTGGACTGCCCCAGCAGCTCGTGCAGCACGAACCAGGTGTGCGCGGAGCGCTCACCGATGCGGCAGTAGGCGATGGTGTCCTTGTCGAAGTCGACTCCGGCCTCTCCGTAGAGAGTGCGCAGGTCGTCGTCGGACTTGAAGGTGCCGTCGTCGTTGGCCGCCTTGGACCACGGGATGTTGCGCGCGGTGGGCACGTGGCCGGCGCGCTGCGCCTGCTCCTGCGGAAGGTGCGCGGGAGCCAGCAGCTTGCCGGTGAACTCGTCGGGCGAGCGCACGTCCACCAGGTTGAGCTTGCCGATCGCGGCCACCACGTCGTCGCGGAAGGCGCGGATCGCCTGGTCCTGCTCCTGCGCGGAGTACTGCGTCTTGTCGCGCTGGGGCACGTCGCGCACGAGCTCACGCGAGTCGAGCTCCCACTTCTTGCGCCCGCCGTCGAGCAGCTTGACGTTGTCGTGGCCGTAGAGCTTGAAGTACCAGTACGCGTAGGCGGCGAACCAGTTGTTGTTACCGCCGTAGAGCACGACGGTGTCGTCGTTGGAAATGCCACGGTCGGACAGCAGGGCCTCGAAGCCGGTCTTGTCCACGAAGTCGCGGCGCACCGGATCCTGCAGGTCCTGCCGCCAGTCGACCTTGACGGCGCCACGGATGTGGCCCTTGTCGTAGGCGCTCACGTCCTCGTCCACCTCGACGAGGACTACTCCGGGGGTGTCGAGGTTGGCCTCGACCCAGTCGGCGTCCACCAGGGCGGCGGAGCGGCTCATTAGGAAACCTCCATTTTGGCGGCGGGCAGTAGACGGCGGATGAGCAGGTACGTTTCGCAGCCAAGGCAGAATCCGAAGGCTGCGTTGAGGAATGCGGCGAGGAGAGCCGCGGCCGTGGCCACCAGGGCCAGCGGCATGATCCCGGTGAGGTATCCGGCCAGCCCCGCGACCGCGAAGGCCAGCCCCACCCCCTGCGCGAAACGCGGCGGGCGGGCGTCCTCGGTCTCCTTCGGAGCGCTCTTGACGAACGCCGTGAAGAGCATCGAATACGGAGAGCGGCGCACGACGCCGAGCGCGAAGACCACCGCCTGGGCGGCGAGCAGCCAGGCGCTCTCCGTCATCAGGGCGGAGGCGAGGACCAGTGTGGTGACGGCCGCGCCGAAGCGCAGCGCTCTAGGGTCGGCACGCATCGTTGGATGCTCCTGAAGGGGTCGACTGGAGCGGATCGGGAATCCGCGAGATCGTCCTCAGGCAGCGCGACAGAGCGCGGTGGACACGCGGCAGAAATCAACCGCGCGCCGCTTAGTCAGCAGCTCTGTCGATGGGTTCACGAAATCGACAGTACTCGGCGTCTCGTCATCTGTCACATCTCGTCCGGTTGATGAGACACGCCATGAGACAACTCTCCGTCACGAATCCGTTACGGCCGCGGCGAGCGCCGCCAGCACTTCGGCCTTTCGTGGCTGGCCAGCGGCCCGCCGGACGATGTTGCCCGCCGGGTCGAGCACGAGGACCGTCGGAGTGCGCGTGACGTCCAGCCGCCGTACGAGGTCCAGCCGGGACTCGGCGTCGACCTCCACGTGGCGCACCCCCCGCACCATCTCACTCACGTCGGCCAGGATCCGTCTGGTGGCCCGGCACGGCTGGCAGAACGCCGTCGAGAACTGCACCAGCGTCGCCCGCTCCCCCAGCTCCTCCCCCAGGTCAGCAGCGGTCAGCCGACCCTCGCCGCGATCACGCAGCCGTCCGTCGCGGCGCAGGCGAACCACCCCGATCAGCACCCCGAGCGCCAGAGTCGCCAGCGCCACCCAGAAACCTGTCATTTACTCCCTGCAACCGCGGGCGGCCGCGATTACTTCCACGTTGCGCTGTTTCCCTGCCGTGATCATTCTGCCCCTGCTCGGGTTCACTTCCGCCCCGCCGGTCACTTCCGTACCGGCACGCTGACGAGCAGCCCGCCCGACGGTTCGACGATCTCGAACCTGGCGATCTCCCCCATGAGCACCGGCGTCGTCCGCTTGAACACGGCCTTGTCCTGATAGCGCTCGCGGCTGATGACCCAGCTCTCCGTGGCGTCGCGATGGCCGTCCACGTCGATGACGACCAGGCTGCACGTGGTGCCGACGGGCACGTTGGTGATGCGGATGCCGAGCTCCGTGCCGCCGTCGCCGGGCCAGGCCGACACGGTGGCGCGATAGCCCTTCGCCCGGTTCACGCCGGTGAACTCGCGGCCCTCGACCGCCTGCTTGGTCTGGCCGTCCGACTCCGCGAGCCGGGGCTGGACCTGGTTGTACGGCGAGAAACTGCCCTGACTGTCCGCTCTGGACTCCTGCGCCGGGGCCGCCGCCGGGGCCGCGGTGGCGGCCCCGCCAGACCCGTTGCTCTGGATGGCCGTCCACACCGTGCCGCCCACGGCCAGCACCGCGACGGACGCGGCGGCGACCAGCAGCAGGCGGCCCCGCCGGGACCGCCTGGCGCGGTCGTTCAGCAGCCGGTCGAGCACCTGGCGTGGCGGGCTCGCCACCAGCTCTATGTCCCGCTCGGACACCTTGCCCAGGAACGCGGCCACCCCTTCGAGCTCGGTCAGCTCGGGGCCGCAGCTCTCGCAGGTCGCCAGGTGGTTGTCGATCTCCAGCGCCTCTTCCGGGTCGAGCGCCCCCAGGGCGTGCGCGCCCAGGGAGAGCCGCACCTCTTCACAGGTCATCATGGCGCCAGCCCCCGTTCTTCGAGGGCGAGCTTGAGTGCCCGCAACGCGTAATAGGTGCGCGACTTGACCGTGCCCGGCGGAATGCCCAGCGTCGCCGACGCCTCCTTCACCGATCGCCCCCGATAGTAGACCTCCATCAGCACCTCACGGTGCTCCGGCCGGAGCGCGGCCAGCGCGCCCGCCACCGCCCACGACTCGACCGCGCGTTCCAGCTCGTCGTCGGCCGGCAGCACGGCCAGCGCCTCGTCGCCGGTCTCCGGCGGCCTGGCCTTCTTGGCCCGGTGCTGGTCGACGACGAGATTGCGGGCCACCGTGAACAGCCACGCGCGGACGGGCCGGCCGGACAGAGCCTCGGGATGTCGCCAGGCCCTCAGCAGGGTCTCCTGGACGACGTCCTCGGCCCGGCCCGAGTCACCGGTCAGTCTCAGAACGTAGCCGTACAGTGGACCGGCATGCTCGTCGAAGAGGGTTCTCACAAGTTCCTCGTCGGCGGTACCGGCTGCGCTCACACCCTCATCACGTAGGAACGACCGGACCGGTTCAAGCTCATCCACGAATCGGCACGTCAGAAGCTTCGGCCGTGAACTCCAAGCCGTCGGCGACGCTCTCGACCCCGGTCACCCGCACGTCGAAGGGAAGCTTCCCCCGGAACGGGATCGTGTAGTTGACGAACTGCGCGAGCTGCGCGGGCACGCCCTCGATCTTCTCCGCCTGGAGCCTGATGCTCCCGTCGGCCACGACGACCCGCATCTCGGCGTCGAACTTCACCTTCTGCACTCCCACCATCACCTCACCCGAGGCCACCAGCCGCCGCCCGTTGCCGCCGATCTTGACACCCTGCGGGGCGAACCTGTCGATCGTCGCCCTGGTCAGCGTGCCGCTGACGGTCACCCGACCGGCCTGGACGTTGGCCCTGTTCTGCAGGACGTCGGCCAGGGGGGCCGTCACGTCGTAGGCGGCGCCCCGCAGGTTCTTGATCGGCACGGACGCCATGGTGAACGTGCCGAGATTGAACCGTACCTCCGGATAGTGCCCGGAGACGGCCTGGGTAAGAAATGGGATGCCCTCGATTGTCACCGTGGGCGTGCCGTCAATGTCGGTCGCGGCCGCGATCCGGTTCGCCAGATCGCGCTCCACCCCGGCCACGGCCACCCGGTCGACCGCTATCAGGAGAACGGCCAGCACGATCAGGAAAAGGATCAGCTTGCGCATGGGGCTCCCTGTCTCAGGCGGGGGTCACGAGCCTACCGACTGGTATCACTCATTCCCCGGCAAAGTGCCCGATCACCCACCGGCGAAGGGCGGCAGCACCTCCACTGTCGCACCGTCCCCGAGTGTCACCTGGTCATGATGGCGTTTGCCGACCGGGGAGCCGTCCACGAGGAACGAGCAGCGCTGAATCACCCGCGCGAGTTCGGCGCGATTCGCTGTGATTTTGGTCATGAGTTCGCCAAGAGTTGTGACCGCTTCGTACGGCTCCTCGGCAACCCCCGCGGCTTCCTTGGCCGCAGCCCAATAGCGTATTTTCCCGGTGGCCATGCACACCTCACAATCGGTTCACCCTCCATTGTGCGGCGTCCGAAACCCGGATGTTTCGGGAGACGCACTGTTCACCTGCTGGACGGGCAATGGACTCGACTTACTCGTGAGATATCCTCGGCTCAAGGACCTGGGCAAGGTAGCCCCCCCGGGTCCTTTCGTGTTTGAGGAGGCCGTAATGAGCAACCTGCTGCTGCTGACCAACGCCCTCGAGCCGTCCGCCGAGGTGCTGCCGGCGCTGGGGTTGCTGCTCCACTCGATCCGGGTCTCGCCCGCCGAGGCGTCGGCGCTCATCGACACCCCGCCGGCCGACGCCGTGCTCGTCGACGCGCGCAAGGAGCTGGTCCATGCCAAGAGCCTGTGCCGGTTGATCCGTACGACGGGCATCGACTGCCCGCTGCTCGTGATCGTGACCGAGGGCGGGCTGGCCGCGATGACCGCCGAGTGGGGGGTCGACGACGTGCTGCTCGACAGCGCCGGCCCGGCCGAGGTGGAGGCCCGCCTGCGCATGGCCACGGGCCGCATCTCGCAGTCCGCCGCCGAAGACGTGCCCGACGAGATCCGCAGCGGCGACCTGTCCATCGACGAGGCCACCTACACCGCCCGGCTGCGCGGGCGGGTGCTCGACCTCACCTTCAAGGAGTTCGAGCTGCTGAAATACCTCGCCCAGCACCCCGGCAGGGTGTTCACCCGCGCCCAGCTCCTCCAGGAGGTCTGGGGCTACGACTACTTCGGCGGCACCAGGACGGTGGACGTGCACGTGCGGCGGCTGCGGGCGAAGCTCGGCAACGAGTACGAGTCCTTGATCGGCACGGTCCGCAACGTCGGCTACCGTTTCGTCCCCGACCGCGCGGACACGGCCAACGTCTGATCCGCCGGGTTTGATCGACTGACGCCACCCCTGTCCGATTGACAGGGGGGCGTCCGCTGGCATCCACTGTTGTGACAAGTTGTGGTCAGAGCTGTTTCTGGCCTGTTATGTCGCGGACACCGCCGTCCCGGGATTGGGTGGTGTCGGGGTGGGTCTGTTCAGGTCATTGGTGGACGAGGGCGCGCGGCCACGGGTCTACCGGCGTAACGAGACCATCTGCTCGTCGTTGCGGCCGTCCGACCGCGTCCACGTGATCGAGTACGGCTACGCCCGCGAATACACCCCGCCCGGCGAGCGCGAGGCCCTGCACGACCTGCGCGGCGACGGCGACCTCGTGGGCGAGCTGGCCTTCTGGAGCCCGGCCGAGCAGGTCAAGGTGGACGCGCTGACGGAGGTACGCGCCTGGCCGATCGACATCCGGCGGCTGCGCGAGCACGCCGCGGACAGCCCGGCCGTGGCGACCGCACTGGTGCAGGAGCTGTTCGCCAGGAGCATGGCCGCCCGCAGGCACGAGGCCCTGGCCCGGGCCCCGGTGGCCGCCCGGCTGGCCGTGTGGCTGCTGCACCTGGACGAGCGCTACCGGCTGGCCTCCGAGTCCGCGCCGCCGCTGTCCATGGAGACGCTGGCAGACCTGGTGGGCAGCTCCCCCGACGTGGTGCAGCGCCGGCTCACGCAGTGGGTCCAGCGGGGCTGGCTGGTACGGCCCGGCTACCGGCGGCTGCGGATCGCCGACCCGTCCGCGCTGCGCGACGCCGCCGGGAGCTGGGAGCACCTGTCGGCGCCCTGGACGGGCCGGGTGACGCCGTTCCTGACCCGGCCGGGCGCCGTGCCCGGACCGCTGCCGGTCCGCGAGGTGCCCAAACCGCGCCAGCTCCCGGCCGCCGTGCCCGACTTCACCGGGCGGCAGCAGAGCCTGGACCTGCTCACCGCCTGGCTGGAGCGGCCCAGGCGGACGAACACCATGGTCGTGCAGGGCTTACCGGGGGTGGGCAAGACGGCGCTGGCGACGTACTGGGGTTACCTGCACGCCGACCGGTTCCCCGACGGGCAGATCGTGATCGACCTGCGGGGCCAGTCGCCGAGCCAGCCGCCGATGACCCCCGCGGAGGCGCTCGGGCAGATCCTGCGCTCGCTCGGCGTCAGCGAGCACATGCCCGCCTCCGACGAGGCCGAGCTGATGCTGCTCTACCGCAGCAGGATCGCCGGGCGCAGGCTGCTGCTCATCCTCGACAACGCCGCCGACCCGGCCCAGGTCAGGACGCTGCTGCCGGGCAGCGGTGACTGCGTGGTGCTGGTGACCAGCCGGACCCGGATGGCGCCGCTGCACACCACCGGGCACGCCGACCTCATGGACCTGCCGGTGCTCGACCCTGGCAACGCGGTGGCGCTGCTCGTGTCGGTGCTCGGAGAGGACTCGCCGCGGGCCGCCGACCGGGATGGGCTGGCCGAGCTGGCCCGGGTGTGCTCGTACCATCCCTTCGCGCTGCGGATCTCGGCGGCCAAGCTGGCCGAGAACCCCGGGCTGAGCGTGCAGGCGCGGGTGCGGGAGCTGCGCAAACCCGAACGGCTGCTGATGAGCGATCCGGAGGAGGCGTTCCGGTCGGCGCTGGACCTGGCTTACGAGTCGCTGAGCCCCGCGCAGCGGCGGGCGTTCCGGCACGTGGGGCTGCTGCCGGGGCGGGACTTCGCGCCGCAGGTGCTGGCGGCCGCACTCGGCGTGCCGGTGCCGGAGGCCGTGGCGGCGGTGGAGGGGCTGCACCGGGCCTACCTGGTGGAGCCGCTGCCGGGGCCGCGATACCGGGTGCACGACCTGGTCAAGCGGCTGGCCAGGGAGCTCGGCCGGCACGCCGAGGCGGGCGTGCGCGAGGCCAGGGTGCGGCTGCTGGACCACTACCTGACCGTGGCGACCGATCCGGGCACGACGCGCGAGTGGTTCGAGGCGGAGCGGCGTTCGCTGGTCTCGGCCGTACGGCTGGCCGAGGAGAGCGGCGCGCACGGGGCGGCGTGGCGGCTGGCGGAGGCGGTGTTCGTGCCGTTCAGGAAGCTGCGTTTCTACGCCAACAACCTGGAGGTCCAGCAGGCCGGGCTGGCCTCGGCGATGCAGGTGGGCAACCGGCGGGCCATCGCGCTCATGCGCAGCCACCTGGGCTCGATCCACCGCGACATCGGGCCCTCGACACTGGCGGCCAGGTTCATCGGTGAGGCGCTGGCCGACTTCGACGCGCTCGGCGACGGAGTGGGGCGGGCACGCGCGCTCAACGACCTGGCCGAGGTGCACGGCATCGCGGGCAACAACGAGGACGCCCTGAAGTGCGCCGAGGAGGCGCTCGAACTCTACAAGGGCATCGGCGACCAGGCCGGGGTGGTGAGCTGCCTGCACACGCTGTCGCGCCTGCACCTGTCCCAGGAGCGGTACGAGCTGGCGCTGCAGCACGCCGGGCACGCCCTGGACGTACGCGAGGAGCTCGGCGACCGCCGGGGCACCGCGCAGAGCCTGATCATCCTGGCCAGGGTGCAGCAGAGCCTGGGCGAGCCGAACGCGGCGCTGTCGGAGGGCCTGGAGGCCCTGTCGATCTGCCACGAGCTGGGCGACGAGCACGCCGAGGCCGAGACGCTGCTCTGCCTGGCCGAGATCTACGACCTGCTGCGGCTGCACCACGACGCGCGCCGCGACGCCGAGCGGGCGCTAGCCGGATACACCGCGACCGGCGACCAGTACGGTTGCGGCCGCGCGTTGTGCGCCCTCGGCCGCATCGCACGCAACGGCTCCCGCTACGACGAGGCGCTGGACTACTACGAGCAGGCGCTGGCCGTGCAGGTCGAGCTGCACCACGAGCAGGGCAAGGCCGAGACCCTCGGGGACATCGGGCTGGTGCACTGGCGGCTGTCGGACTACCTGCGGGCCGACGACTACCTGAACCAGGCGCTGACGATCAGCCGGGTGATCCGCGACGGGCCGGTGGAGGCCCGCATGCTCAACCGGCTCGCCCGGGTGCGGCGGCGGCAGGGGCTGCCGCAGGTCGGCTTCGTGTACGCGCTCGAAGCCCTGGACATCGTGCAGGGCATGGGCAACCGGCGGGCGGAGGCGGACGTGCAGGAGACGCTGGCGTACACGTACCTGTCACTGGGGCAGCACCAGCCGGCGCTGAAGGCGGCCAGGGCGTCGCTGGCGATCAGGGAGGAGCTGCGGGACAACCGGGCCAGCGCGCTGCTGTCGATCGCGCAGGCCCTGCACACGGCGGGCCGGCCGGTGGAGGCGCTGGAGCCGGCCAGGGAGACGGTCGAGCTGCAGGACGAGACCGGCACCAGGGACCGGTGGGCGGCGGCGCTCACGACGCTGGCCATGGTGCTGCTCGACCTGGATCGTCCGGAGGAGGCGCTGGTCTACGCGCGGCAGTCCAGGGAGGTGCACCTCGAATGCGGGACCAGGCGGGACCTGGGATGCGCGTTGCGGGCGCTCGGGCTGGTCGCGGCACGGCTGGGGAACCGGGAGGAGGCGGCCGACCGGCTGGGCGAGGCCCGGCGGGTGCTGGAGGAGGTGGGTGACGCGTTCGAGGCGCGGCGGGCCACCGAAGAACTTCGCGCCCTGGGCGGATAAGGCCGACAAAAGTCGTGAAATCCGCCGCCTGAGGTCGCAGATCTTCCGGCGCGTTTCTCGTTAGCTGGTACTGCCGGCTACGACAAGCGGAGGTGATCCGGATGCTCAAGAACCATCTGCGTGTAGACCTTCAGTGGCTCAAGCGACAGGCGCGAAAGGACCGACGGATCGCCGTCTGCCTGCTCGCCGTGACGCTCGCCGCCTGGGCCCGCCAGTTCCCGTCCTGGGCGGTGGCGCCCGCCGGGTCCGAGATCCTGCGGGGGATCTCGTACGGGCTGGTCGCCGGGTCGGCGGCCACCTGGCTGGTGGCGGCGTACCTCGTCGTCCGGAGTCTCAAGGGGCACGGGGGGCAGGGGACGGGGCTGCGCAGGGCGCTCAAGGCGGGCGCGGGCAAGACGTGGGCGCTGCGCTCGGTCGGCGCCTTCGCGGCCTGGCATCTGCTGCAGTTCGTCACGGCGCTGGTGCAGGGGTGACGGGGGGCGGCGGAGGCGGGGGCTCAGTGCCGGCCCGTGGCCTCCGCCCGCTCCAGGGACTCGATGCGGATGCTCGTGCCGGTGTGGACGTACTGGACGATCTCCGCCCTGGTCAGCTCGGCCACGCCGAAGTCGGTGCCGGCGTGGGCGTCGCACCACTCGACGATCTTGTGGGGGTCGGCGAGCGGGGCGGCGAAGTGGACCAGGCTGATGTACCAGCGGTCGCGGACCCGGTCGTGTTCCAGGTCCTTGACGCCGCGCGCGGCCAGGCCGCGGGCGAGGCGGCGCCACATGGTGCCCAGCGCGTCGTCCTGCGGATAGCCGCAGGCCACCACGCCGCCCGCGTGCGGGCTCACGCCCACCAGTCGCACCCGGGCCGGGGGAAGGCCGGCGACGGCCTCGGCCAGGGCGCACGCGTAGGCGCGGCGGAGCGGGTCGTGCGCGGGGACCTCGTGGCGGTAGGGCTCCAGGGACCTCAGGGTGAGGTGCAGCGTACGGCGGCCGTGCACCCAGTGGCCGGGGGCCTCGATGGTTGCCGACAGTCCGGTCAGGCGGTCGAGGACCTCGCCCGTGGGACGGAGCACCGCCGCGAGCCCCCAGCGCTGCGCGCCCTCGACCATGGGGAGGTCATGGGTGGCCTGGCCGGACAGCAGGGCGGCACGTCCCTTGGCGCGAAATTCCACAAAATCTGACATGCGGAAAATATTGCCATGCCAGCCGGGGTCAGGTTGACCCACGGATGAGCGCGAGCACGGCCCAGCCGGGCCACGACGGTGCCGGCCGGAACGCCGACCCGCCGGATAGAGAGCGGCGTATGCGGGAAGTGGCAGGTGGACGGCAGTGGCGGGGGTCCGGGGGCGGGCCGTCGCCGGCAGAGAGGTGGGGCACGTGTCCGGCGATCTGATCATTCCTGACGCCGCCCAGGGCGTGGTGCTGTTCGCGCACGGCAGCGGCAGCGGCCGGCTCAGCCCGCGCAACCGGTACGTGGCCGAGGTGCTCAACAGGGCCGGGCTGGGCACGCTGCTGTTCGACCTGCTCACGCCGGACGAGGAGGCCGACCGGTCGAACGTCTTCGACATCGGGCTGCTGGCCGAGCGGCTGCTGGAGCGTACCGGCCGGGTGCGCGAGGAGGTGGACCTGCCGATCGGCTACTTCGGGGCCAGCACCGGCGCGGCGGCGGCGCTGTGGGCGGCCGCCGAGCCGGGCAACCCGGTCGCCGCGATCGTCTCCCGTGGCGGGCGGCCCGACCTGGCCGGGAGGCGGCTCGCGGCGGTACGCGCGCCGACCCTGCTCGTCGTGGGCGGCCGTGACCCGGTGGTGGTCAAGCTGAACGAGGACGCCCAGCGGCGCCTGCGCGCCGAGAACAAGATCACGATCGTGCCCGGCGCCACCCACCTGTTCGAGGAGCCCGGCGCGCTGGAATCCGTGGCCGAGCATGCCCGGGACTGGTTCGCGACCCACTTCACCGGCCCGGGGACCCACGGGTGAACGGCTGCCCCCGGGCAACAGCCGCGGAACGAGCACGTTGCGATATCGATCCATCACGTTGCCGTGATCCACAGTTTGTGCGAGCGTCGAACCCGGACGACACCCGGATTCGACGGCGGTTGCGCACGTGCCACTTCTCGAGCTCATCGGACTCACCTGGGAGATCCATGGGGTCCGGCGTGGGCTCGACCGCGACCCGCTGACCGTGGGACCGGGCGACACCGCCGTGGTGGTGGCCGGTGACCCGGTGGAGGCCGACGCGTTCACCGATCTGCTGCTCGGCCTGGAGATGCCGGTCGGCGGCCGGGTCAAGATCGGCGCCCAGGAGATCACCATGCGGCTGCCGGCGGAGCGCGAGGTCGGGCTCGTCCCGGCGGGGGCGGGGCTGCTGCCGCACCTGACGGTCGAGCAGAACCTGGCGCTGGCCGCCCGCGACGACCTGGCCCCGTTCATGCGCGGCAGGGTCGCGTTCATGGCCAGGCGGATGGACATCCAGGGCTTCCTGCGGTCCAGGCCGCACGAGCTGGCCCACGACGAGCGCCTGAACGTCGCGCTGGCCCGCGCCCTGTGCCGGCTGCTGCCGGTCAGGGTGCTGGTGGTCGAGGACCGTACGGGCTGCGGGCCCTGCCACGCGGCGGTGAGCGCGGCGCTGCGGACCGACCCCAGCCTGGCCGTGCTGGTCGTGACCGACGACAGGACCAGGGTGGCCAGCCTCGCCTCCCCCGCCCACTTCTGGGAGACCGCCGATGTCGTTGAGCCGTAGGGCGCTGCTGGCCGCGATCCCGGCGGTGACCCTGGCCGGTTGCGGCGCGGATCGGCCGCTGCGGGTGGCGGTGGTCTGGAGCGGCGACGAGTTGCGGCGCTTCCTCGACGTGGTCAAGGAGTATCCCAACGGGCCGGTCAAGGTCTACTCGGCGGGCGACAACATCGGCGCCCTGCTGCGCGGCCCCGCGACGGAGGTCATCCCCGACGTGGCCGTCATCCCCCGGCTGGGCCTGCTCTTCGACCCGGTGATCCGGCGCCGTATCACGCCGCTGGAGCCGCGGCAGGACGGCGAGCCGCGGTCGCCGAAGTTCTGGCGGCAGCTCGTGATGTCCGAGGACGGCCGGGAACTGGGCGCCTGGTTCAAGATCGCGCACAAGTCGCTCGTCTGGCACCGCGAAGGCGAGGTTGCGAGGCCCGACAACCTGGGTCAGTGGGAATTCGAAAAGGGCGCCCTGTCCATCGGGGCCGCCGACGGGTGGGTGCTCAGCGACTGGTTCGAGAACGTCCTGCTCGCCTCCGCGCCCGAGGTCTACGCCGGGCTCTTTCCCCCGGGCCAGGCGGCGGTCACCCCGGACCGGCCGGCGGGCGATCCCTGGTGGTGGGGCTCGCCCCAGATCGAGCACGCGCTCACGGTCCTGGGAAGCTTCTGGAAGTCCGCCTTCGAGCCCGAGCAGGCCAGGCGCGCGCTCACCATGCAGTTCCAAGACTCCATCCTCGACGTCTTCGCCTACGGCACCGCCAAGATGGTGGCCGCGCCCGACTTCGCCCTACCGGTCATCAAGCGATTCAAGCCCGGCCACGTCGTCCCGCAGCACTTCCCGTTCCCGCGCCAGGCGGGCGGGCAGCTCCCGCTCGTGGTCGGCGGCGACGTGGCGGTCGCCCTGCGAACGGGCCCCGAGGACGTCGGTGCCGAGGACTTCGTCGACTGGCTGACCAGGCCGCCCGAGGCGGGCAAGAGCGACGCGCTGACGGATTGGATCAAGGACGGCGACTTCCTGAGGCCGTACGCGACGCCCACCGAACCGCTGCTCGCCGATCCCGCGGCGAGACTCGACGCCGCCGTGAACGCCCACTACGACCTGTCCGACCGCCTCATAGGCGCGCTGGAAGGCGGGGACGGGCGCGGGTTGTGGCGCATTCTCACCGAGCTGTTCTCCGACGTGACCGTGACCGGGGTCGATCCCGCCACGGCGGCGGGCACCGCCAAGGACAAGCTCGTCCGGGGCAGCAAGGAGGGCGCCTTGTGAGCGTGCGGAACGCGTTCCTGTTCGAGGTCGCGCCGCACCACGACGCCGGGGTCCCGGTGGTCAGGCGCGGCCTGGGCCGCTGGCGCGCGTCCGTCTACCTGCTGCTCGCGGTCCTGCTGTCGGCGGGCATCATCCTGGTCCCGCTCTTCGTGACGGTGATCATCAGCTTCTCCGACGGGCTGGCCGGCTACGAGGAGCTGGGCGACGGACAGGTGCTGCAGTCGCTCGGCAACTCGTTCGTGTGGCTGGTGCTGGCCGTGCTCGTGTGCGCGGTCGGGCTCGGCCTGGCCTGGCTGACCCGGAACGCGGGGCCGGTGCTCGGGCGCGTCCTGAGCGTGCTGCTGGTGCTGCCGGCCGTGGTCTCGCCGCTCACCACGGGCGCGATCTTCCGCTGGCTGTTCGACACCAGCCCGCGGCGCGGCCTGGTCAACGCCCTGCTCGACCTGCTCGGCGTGAACGTTGCCTTCCTCGGGCCGGTCTGGCTCTGGCTGGTGCTCGGCCTCGCGTTCGTCTGGCAGTGGGCCGGGGTGGCGTTCCTGGTCTTCCGGGCAGCCCTGGCCCGGATGCCGACCAACCTGCTCCGCGTGACCAGGGTGTTCGGCGTGGATCGGCGGCGCCGGATCTGGTCCGTCGTGGTGCCCGCGCTGGCCGGGCCGGCTGCGCTGGCGTACCTGCTCGCGCTGGTGGCGGCGGCACGCGTGTTCGACCTCGTGCTGATGGGCGCGCCCGGGTCGATGCAGGCCGAGGTCGAGGGGGCCGGGCTGTTCTGGTGGCGGCACCACGGCGACCTGGGCGACGCGCGGGCCGGCGGGCTGTCCGTGGGGCTGTCCGTCATGGTGGCCGTGATGGCGCTGCCCGCGCTGTTCGGCCTGCGCGGGGGGATGACCTGGGCCGAGCCGGTCACCCCGGCGCGTCCCACGGGCGGGCGGCGCCTGCGGGTGGCGTGCTGGGCGGTGTCGGTGCTGTGGGCGCTGCCGTTCGTGGTGCTCGGGCTCACCTCGCTGCGCGAGCCGGACGCCGCGGCGCTGTCCGGGTGGTGGAGCGGCGGGCCCTGGACCCTCGGCTCGTACGCCGACGCGCTGTCCGACGGCGGTTTCGTGGGCGCACTCGGCACCACCTTCCTGCGGGCCGCCGTGGTCGTCGGGCTGGTGCTGCTGGCCGCCGTGCCCGCCGCGTACGTGCTGGCCCACCAGCACCTCCTGCCGCGCCGCGGCTGGCGGCCGGCGCTCCTGGTCGCGGTGGCGCTGGCGGCGCTGCCGCCGCAGGCGTTCGCCGTGCCGCTGCAGCGCTGGCTCAGCCCCGTCGTCGGCACCGGGAGCGCGCTGGCCATCGTGCACGCGGCGCTGGTGATCCCGCTGGCGGTGCTGGTGCTGCACAACGCGTTCGTGCGCGTCTCGACCCCGATGCTGGCCCGGCACCGCTGGGAGCTGTTCCATGTGGTACGCGAGGCCCGGCCCGCACTGGTGCTGGCCGGGGTGCTGGCGTTCGTACTGGTGTGGAACGACACGGTCGTCGGGCTGCTGCTCAACTGGCCCTCGGGCGATCACCTGTCGCTGATCCTGCTGGAGCAGGCCCGCCACTTCGTGACCTCGGCGGGGCCGCTGGCCGCGGAGTCGGTGCTGGCGACCGCGGTGCCGCTGCTGGTGGTGGCCGTCACCGGGCGCTGGCTTTACCGGGGGCTGACGCAGGGGGTAGGGAGATGACGGACATCTCGCGAAAGGACCGGCTGCGCTTCCGGGTGTCGCGGCTGGCCCGGCGTGCCGGCGCCCACCTGCCCGAGCTGGGGCTCGGCGGGCTGGTGACGGCGGGTGGCACGGTCCTGCTGCTGCAGGAGGAGCTGATCAAGCAGCTCGCCGGCGGCCTCCCTGTCTGGCTGCTCGCCGTCCTGGCGCTGCCCCTGCCGTTCGCGGCCGGCTGGCTCACCCACCTTTTCCGCCGCCGCGGCGCCGCCCCGCCCCCGCCGCCCTTCGGCCGCCTGCCCTTCCCCGACGTGATCGACGCCCTCGTGGGCCGGGACGCCGAGCTGCGGCAGATCCTGGACCGGGCGGGGGAACGCGGCGTCATCGTGGTCCAGGGCCCGGTGGGGGTGGGCACGTCCGCGGTCGCCATCAAGGCCACCTGGGACCTGGCCGGGGACACCCGCAAGCAGCGCTACGCCGACCTGCGCGGCCCCGACCGGGACAGTCCGGAGACACCGCTGAGCGTGGCCCAGCGGGTGTTACGCACACTCGACCGGCCGCCCGGCGCCATCCAGGAGGCCGACGACGCCACCCCGCAGGTGATCGACGCTCTCACCGGCTCGGGCCGGGTACTGCTGCTGGACAACGTCAGCACATGGAGCCAGGTCGCCTGGCTGCCGCCGCGCGTGCCGGGCGCGCACATCATCGTCGCGGGGGCGTTCACGGACGACCTGCCGCCGCACACGGAGCCGGTCCAGCTCGGCCCGCTCGGCACCGCCGCCGGGCGGGACCTGCTGGCCCGCCACATCGGCGACGAGCGGGCCGAGCGCGATTCCGCCGCGCTCGGACGGCTGGCCGACGCCTGCCTGGGCAGCCCCGCCGAGATCGTCAGGATCGGCCGCTGGCTGGCCGGCAACCCGAACATCCCCCTGCGCTCCCTGGTGGACGACCTGGAGCGGCTGCCCATCGCCGACAAGCTCGAATTCGTGCTCAACCTCAGCGTCAAGCAGCTCAGGCCGACCGCCAAACAACTGCTCAGCCTGCTGTCGGACCTGCCGGTCGCCGAGCTCGACCACCGGGCCGCCGCCGCCCTGCTCGGCGTGCCCGCCGCGGACGACGCGATCAAGGAGCTGGGCGACCTCGGCCTGGTGGAGAACGTACGGATGACGCGCGTACGCGTGACCGGCGCCTTCCGCTCCACGGGCACGCCGGACACCCCACGGAAGGCCGCGGCCTGGCGGCGGCTGGTCGAGCACTTCGCCGAGCAGGCCGACACGTTCGGCGCGCGGTTGCCCGACGAGGACGCCCGCACCTGGTTCGCCATGGAGGACCGGGTGCTGCTGCAGGTGCTGGCCCGGACCCCGCCCGGACCCAAGACCGGCGGCGCGCTCGCCCGGATCGCCGACGGGCTGGAGACGTGGTTCCGGCTCGAACAGCGGCACGAGGACCGGCTGCGCGCGGCGGCGGAGCTCGCCAGGGCCGCCGAGGCGCTGCGCGAGGAGCAGGTACAGGCCACGGCCGAGCTGCGCCAGTGCGCGATCCTGCTCACCGCGGGCGACCCGCGCCGGGCCCGCCAGCACTTCAACCAGGCCGCTGAGCTGCGGGTCAAGGTGGAGTCCTGGCCCGCGGAGCTGCACCTGGAGCACGCGGCGATCCTGCTGGCCAGCGGCGACGAGTTCACCGCCGTCGAGTCGGCGCTCGTCCGCTACGGGCAGGCGCTGTCCGGCGGCGACGTCGCGGGCCACACGCTCCGGCTGACGAACGTGGCCGCGCTGCTGCTGCGCAAGGGGCAGACGCTCGACCACGACGGGCGCGGCCCCGAGGCCCACCGCCTGTACGCCGACGCGCGGGCCGTGCTGTTCGAGGCGCTCGACAGGGCGCGGGCGGCCGGTGACGTGAACGCCCGCGCGCACGCCCACGAACTGCTCGCACTCGCCCACCTCTACCTGGGCCTGGCCTTCGACGCGAGATCCCACCTCGACCAGGCCGAACGCCTCTATGCCGGCACCGACGAGATCGGGCGGGCGCGTTGCCTGGTGCAGCGGGCCGGGGTGCTGCTGGAGGATGCCGAGCACGCGCCGGAGGAAGTGATCGCGCTGCTGGAGGAGGCGGAGCCGCGGCTGCCGCCGGCGGGGGTGAGCACCGCGCTGGCCCACCTCCATCTGGCGCGGCTGCGGCCGGAACGGATCCAGGAGCACCAGGAGGCCGGGCTGGCGGCCCTGTCCCCCTGGGACGGGATCGCGGAGCCGCGCCAGGTCAGTGAGCTGCGCGCACGCTTACTGACCTTGTGATCCGACGGGCGTGGCCCGCGGGCGGGGAGCTCAGCGGCCGCTCTGTGACGTGATGGGGGTGGCGCCTGTCGCGGCGGCGGTGAGGCGTTCGTAGACCTCCGCGGCCGTCGTCTCGCAGCCCAGCCGGTGCCCGGTCAGCTCACCGTGGTCGTCGCTGGCGCCCGTCACGTCCAGCCCGAGGTCGCCGGCCAGGCCACGCAGGTGCTCGCGGGCGGCGGCGTCGTGGTCGGGGTGGTCGGTTTCCACGCCGAAGAGCCCGGCCTGGGCCAGGTCGGCGATCCAGTCGTCGGGCAGGGTGTAGCCGCGTTTGTGCGCTTTGGGGTGGGCCAGCACCGCCACCCCGCCCGCCGCGCGTATCAGGCGTACGGCGCGTTCGGGGTCGAGGGCGTAGCGGGAGACGTAGGCGCGGCCGCCCGTGCCGATCCAGTCCGAGGTGAACGCGAGCGCCGGGTCGCTGATCGCCCCCACGGCCACCATGGCGCGGGCGATGTGCGGCCGCCCGACCGGACCCCCGGCGGCCAGCTCGGACACCTGCTCCCAGGTGACCGGCACGCCCAGCTCGGCCAGCCGCTCGACGGTCAGGCGGCCGCGCACCTCGCGGGCCTCCCTGAGGCGGGCGCACTCGGCCATCAGGCCGGGTTCGGTGGGGTCGAAGAGGTAGGCGAGCAGGTGGATGCTGCGGCCGGACCGGCGGCAGGACAGCTCCATGCCCGGCACGAGCGTCAGCCCGGCGGGCAGCGCGTCGATCGCGGCCCGGTGGCCCGACACGGTGTCGTGGTCGGTCAGGGCGAGCACGTCGAGTCCGCGCTCGCGGGCCCGGCGCATCACGTCGGCCGCGGGTTGCGTGCCGTCGGAGGCGGTGCTGTGGCTGTGCAGGTCTACGCGCATCGCCTCGATCGTAGGCCGTCACACCGCCACGGTGGCCAGGCTCCTGCCGTCGACGGTCTGGATCGTGAAGTGGTTGAGGTCGGACTGGGGCAGGCTGGTGCCGCCGTGCAGGAGGAGGGGGTCGGGGGAGCCGGGCACGCCGTACCCCTTGGCGGGCACGCCCCAGCTCGCCACGACCTCGGAGCGGCCGTCGTCGCCGAAGGCCATCAGGCGGCACTGCAGCGGGCCCTTGACGCCCTTGAGCTCCAGCGCCACGTGGGTGCCCCAGCCCTTGTCCTCCAGGCCGACGACGCCGGACACGCCGGTCGTGGTGTCGCTGAGAGCGTAGGTGCGGCCGGTGAGCAGGAGTGCGCGGGCCGGGCTGTGGATGCTGTCGGGGTTGGGGTCGCCCGTGATCGAGTTGATGCCGAGGAAGACGCCGGCCGCGACCACGACACTGGCGGCGGCGGACATGAACGTGCGGTGCAGCCTGCGGCGGCGGCGCTCGGCGGCGGCCCGGCGTACCAGGAGGGATTCGACCTGGGAGTCGGGCGCGTTGGGCAGCAGGTCGTCCGGGTGCACGGTTTTGATCAGCTCGCCCATGGCCACGAAGGTCCCGACCTCGGCGGCACAGCTCGCGCAGGTGTCCAGGTGGCGCTCGAACGCTCTCCGCTCGTCCTCGCTGAGCAGGCCGAGCGCGTACGCTGCCACGTCCTCGTGATGCACCTCCGTCATGGCGGAGTCACCCCCCTTTCCTCCAACGCTATGCGCAAAGCGCGCATCGCGTAGTACACCCGCGACTTAACGGTGCCGACCGGCACGCCGATCGTCTCCGCGGCCTCCTGGAGCGTGCGGTCGAGCAGGAACGTCTCCGTGAGCACCTGGCGGTGGGCGGGCGACAGAGAGAGCATCGCGTCCGTCACGATGATCTCGCGCAGCAGGCGCTCGTCCTCCGCCGCCACCGGCTGGGCACGGTCGGCGACGTCCTCGACGGTGTCGAGGGGCCGGGTGCCCGAGCGGCGGCGGTCGTCGATGACGACGCGGCGGGCCACGGTCGCCAGCCAGGGCATCAGCGAGCCGGACTCGGTACGCAGGTCGTGCAGGTTGCGCCAGGCGCGTACCAGGGTCTCCTGAACGACGTCCTCTGCCCAGCGCCGATCGCCGCCCGTCAGCCTGACGGCGAAGGCCATCAAGGGGGCGCCGTATTCGCGGTAGAGGGCTCGAACCATGGCCTCGTCGGTTACGCGGTGATTCACCCGCGGCTCCTCGCGCTGCGGATATCAGGAAATATCGCGCTGATTGGGGGGTTGTTACTCTAACCACCGCTGGGCTCATGGTCAGGAAATTCGCCTTTCTCGGTATAGGCGGTCAGCCATCGCCGGGGTTCTCGACGACGGCGCTCGCGGGCGCCGACCTGGACGTGGTCGCCGGGGAATCGGCGTCCGTGAGCGCGAACACCACGGACGCCGCGATCGTGCCGGCGAGTACGCCGCTGAGAATGCCGAGCCCGAACGGTTTCATCGCTCGCCCCCGATGGATTCGCCGGCCGCCGGGTTTATCTGGTTCGCCCGGAAGCCGTTTGTCTGGGAAAGGTGCTCGTCCTGTGAGGGCGTGTCGGCCCGGGCGGAGACCGCGGTGACCGCGCCCGCCGACACCGCGACGATCAGCACGCCGACCGCGACGCCCACGAAGTACGAGGGCCTGCGCCACGCGGGTGCGGGCTCGACCAGCGTCTCCTCGTACTCCACCGGCGCGGGTGCGGCCGGCGGCGGCGCCGGGACGATCAGGACGTCTTCGGGCGGCGGCGCGGCCGTCGTGTCCTCGCCCGGCAGCGGAGCGAGTGCTTCCAGAGGGTGCCCGTGAGGGAGGCGCGCGGGTGTGGCGGAGACCTCCGCGCGCGAACGTGGTCCGCGCGTCATCCGAGTGCTCGGGTGCGAACGTGGTTTGCGCGTGACGGGAGCGCTCGGGCTGGACCGCGGCTTGCGCGTGACCGGAGTGCTCGGGTGCGAGATCGGGACGAGCGTGACGGGCGCGTCATCGTTCGCCCACGGCGCCAGCGTGATCGGAGTGTCCCCGGGCGGCGACCAGTGGCCCGCCCCGGGGCCGTCCTCCGGCCGCGCACTGTCACCCCAGCCCAAGGTCTCATCCGGCTTCGCCCTGTCGCGCCCGCCCGCGCTGTCGTCCGTTCCGGCTCTGAGCTCGGCCTCGCTGAGCAGTTCCGGCACGGTGTCCCGGTGGGCGATCCCGGGGCGGCCGAGCAGCCTGTGCACCAGGTCCACCGCGGTCGGGCGGGCCGACGCGTACCGGCGGCGGCATCCGTCGATGGCCGTACGCAGCCCCGGGGACAGCCCGCCGAGGTCGGGTCGCGCCTCAGCGGCTTGCCACCGCCCGGTCGCCGCGAACACGATCACGTCGGCCCAGTCCCGGACGTCCTGCGACGGGAAGTCACTCGTACGCGGCCCCGCGGTGAAGAACGCCCGCCCGTTGTGCGCGATCATGACGTTCCCCGGATCGAGCCGCAGCCCCGCGATGCCCGCCATGTGCAGCCTGGCCAGCGTGGCCGCGACGTCCAGCGCGAGGCGGTGCAGCGCCTCGCCGCGGAACGGTCCCCTCGCTTTGACGATGTCGGCGAGCGACTCGCCGCTACCCAGGTAGTCGCGCGGCCGCAGGGCCAGGCCGGCGTCCCATCCCGTAAATTCCATGGCATCCCCCACCAGGTCGGCGCGTGCCGTCAGGGGGTACGCCGGCCACCCGCCAGGGGTTCAACGCCATAGGAGATGGGTCTTCAGAGCACCGATCCCGCGCCTCAGGAGTCACGCAGTGCACAATGGCAACGACAAAGTCACCTCCCGGTAATAAACAGTACAGAGACTGATCATCTGGGCGACGCATGCGGAGGACACCTCTTGAAGATCGACCATTCCAGCATGGAGGGCAGCGGTGGGGCGATTCGCGCCGAGGGCGGTGATTTCAGCCGGCGTGTCCAGCAACTCAGCGCGCAACTGGAAGCACTCATCCCCCATTTCGGCAACCCGGGGAGCGACGAGGCGGCCCGGGTCTTCCGCAGGGGAGCCGACAGTCACCCCGGTTTCGACAGCGCGCACGAGGACCTGAGCACGGCCCTGGGCAACCTCGGCAGGGCTTACGAGGGCATCGGCGACGCGGTGGTCGCGATGAGCAGGAACGTTCGTGCGGCCGACTGGGCCGGCATGGTCGACAAGAACGAGTTCGTCAAGGAACTGGTCGAGCTGGCCCGGCGCGAGGACGACGAGATCAGCGTGCCCACGACCCCGGTACGGGACTGAAGCGGAAGGAAACGCACCATGCCCATCGGGCTCGGGACCAAGGTCGCCCTGGGCGGCATGGCCGGTGCCGGTCTGGCCGGAGCACTGGCACCAGAAGTCCTGTTCGGCGTCTCCTACCTCGAAGGTGACCCGGACCAAATCCGGGAGGCGGCCGACGTCCTGGACGCCATCGCCGACGAGATCGATCTGCGCTTCCGGCAGGCGCACACGGCCGCCGAGGTCGTCTGGCGGAAAAGCTCCGGCCCGGCGGTCGATGAGTTCAGGAAGTTCTGGAACGAGGACTACGGCCAGGCGGTCCTGGCGATCTCCCTCAAGCACCGGAACGCCGCCAACGCCTGCCGGGCCTACGCCGACGTCATCGAGAAGATCAATCACGCGCTGAGGGTGCTGTGCTGGATCATGACGGTGGACATGATGTTCACCATCGGATATCAGGTCCTCACCTGGAAGCTCTTTCAGGCGATCATGAAGAGGCAGGCCATACTGCTCAGGTTGACCGCCAACCGTTTCGTCATCCTGTTGCTGCCCACGTTCTCCTACTGGGTCGCCGACAGCGTGGCGTACGCCTCGGGCGAGGTGCTGCTGCCCCTGGGACTCAACTACCTGGGCGGGATCAGGACGGACCTGTCCGGCAACGACGTCAGGTCGGTCGACCACAACCTCACCACGTTCCGGGAGAACTTCGTGGCGAACATGGCCTTCGACGGGGTCGCCGACGGCGGGGCGGCGCTGATGGCCAAGGTGCCCGGGTTGCGGACCGTCGGCACGCACATCCCCCTGCCGAACGGGATGACGCTGAACAACGGCAGCTTCGTCCCCCGGCTGGCCGGCTCGACCGCATACTCGATGGCCCTGGACGCCCAGCACGGAGACAATCCGCTGCCCGGCTCGGAGCACGGGCTGACGGCGGAGGAGATGTACCAGAAGTTCATCATCCACGGGACGCGCAGCTTCATCCCGCGCGCCAGATGAACACCTGCTACCGGCGTCGCGGAGACTCGCCCTGCCGGTCGTCCCCGAGGTAGGGGCGCGTCACCTCCATCAGGTGACGCGCCGCGTCCTCGGTCGCGCGCCGCGACAGGTCCATGATCGCGTCGGCCAGTTCCTCCGAGCCCAGCCTCATCGCCCGGGGATCGATGCGCAGGGCGGTCAACTGCCCCGACGACGAAACCCGCACCTTGATCCTGCCGTCCGGACTCTCCGCCTCGCCGGTCACCTCACCGACCCTGCCGATGACGTCGGAGAACTCTCTGGAGTTCGTCTGGAACTCCGCCATGAGACGGTCGAGTTCGAGGTCGCCGGTGTGAAGATCGCGTTCCGCCATAAGGCATTATCCATCAAAAGTTCACACAAGTTGCAGGCCATCAAAACACCCGGGGCGCCGGGCCAGAAGGCCGATCCGGATGCTCACGGAGCGGATCGCTGACCGGCCCGGCGCACGTGATGCCGGGAGTCGCTCAACGGGCGGAGCTGATGTCCCAGAACTCGAGGCCCGCACTGGTCAGGCTGATGAGGACGTTGCCGTCAGGGGTGATGGCGACTCGGTCGCCGTCGCGTGACACGACCTCCGTCTCGACGGGGGTCATGTCCGGCCCGATCTGCTCGAAGGTGCGGGTGTTCCAGAGCCGGACAGTCTTGCCGCCACTGGCCAGGATGGCGCCGTCCCGGCTGAAGGCGACCGGGCCCATTTTCGCTTCTTCGGGTACTTCTCGGGTGAGCCCGATCTGCGTGTAGGTCTTGGTCGAGTAGAAGCAGAGCTGCCTTTCTTGAAGGCTCATCATGACCACGGTCTGACCGTCCGGCGCGAGGGCTGAGGGGGAGCCGCTGTTCGAACAGGGAGTGATGGGGAACTGGCGACGGTGCTTGCGGCCCGTGGTGGTATCCCATACCTCAGGGCCGTCCGAGACGAAGAGCTTGCCGCCGGGGTCCAGAAATGTGATGGAGACTGCCAGGGGCTCGGTCTTGACCGGTGTTCCCACAGGTCGCCGCGACGCGACCGCCCACAGCTCGGTCCACGATCTCTCCGTATTGGTGACCGAGATCGTCCTGCTGTCGGGGCTGAAGGCGAGTCCCAGGATCTCTCCGCCGCTCATCAGTGCCGGCCCATCTGGCTTGCGGCCGACGGCGTCCCAGAGATGGAGCTGCCGGCCGCCGAGGCCATAGTTGAGCACGGCCAGCTTCTTGCCGTCGGGACTGTATACGAGCTCGTCCACGTGGTGCGCTCCGGAAATTTCTACCGTGTCACCCAGTTTCCGGCGCGTGGCGACGTCCCAGAACTCGACGCCGGTCCTGGTTCCCACCGCCAGGGTGGTCCCGTCTGGGCTGAGCGCCAGCCCAGACCCCCAGCCCGCTTCCGACTCCGACAGCCAGGCGAGTCTGGGAAATCTGTTCTGCACTGGGCTGGGCGGGGACTGGAGCCAGATGGCCAGGGCAGCGGAGATGCCGGCGAGAGCCACGACGAGCCCCACGGCGGGAAGCGTTCTCAGGGTCCGCGGTCCGCGTCGGAGGGGCACGCCGCTGGGCGGCGGTCCCGTATCGGTTTCCGAGGAGCAGCCGATGCCGGGTTGGTTGTTGCCTTGGGCGGCCGCGAGGTGGGTGAGTTTGTCGCGGGTGCCCTGGGCGGTCAGCCGTACGGTGGGATCTTTGCGCAGCAGGCCGTCCAGGACGGCAACAAGTGGTCCGGCATGATGCGTGGGGTCCGGTTGCTCGGTGGCGATGGCGACGAAGACGGATCCGGGGGTTGCGCCGGAGAAGGGCGGATGGCCTTCCACGGCGGTGTAGAGGGTGGCGCCGAGAGACCACAGATCGGACTGCGCTGTGGCGGGACCACCATGCACTTGCTCAGGGGACATGAAGGACGGGGTTCCGAGGAGGGCGCCGGACCTCGTCAGAGGAGCGTCGCCCTCCAGGGTGGAGATCCCGAAGTCGGTGAGGACGACACGATCACCTTCCAACAGGACGTTGGCCGGCTTGACGTCACGATGCACAATGCCTGTGGCGTGCGCGGCGATCAGCGCGTCCAGCATCTGCAGGCCGATCGCGGCCACCCTCTCGGCAGGCAGCCGTCCGTGCCGGCGGAGCAGATCGTCGAGGGAAGAACCGCGGATGAGCTCCATGACGATCCATGGGCGTCCGTCCTCCTCGACCACGCGGTCGTAGATCGTGACGATCCCGGGGTGCTTCAGTCTGGCGGCGGCCCTGGCCTCGCGCTCCATCCGGGCGTACCAGTTGCGGCGTTCCTCTTCGGGGATGTCGTCGGAGAGCCGCAGTTCCTTGATGGCGACGGCCCGGTCCAGTTCGGTATCCCATGCCTGCCAGACCGTTCCCATGCCGCCCCGGCCGAGTGCTCCTTGGATCTGATACCGGCCCGCCAGGAGGTGCACAGGCCCCACGCTCACCGAGACTCCTTTTCACTGATAAGCACGGCGGATGTCCCAGACTTCAAGGGCATGGTCGCCGACGGTGATGAGGGATCTGCCGTCCGGGGACACAACGGCGCTTCTCCAGGGGCCTAAGCCCGCAATCACCGGCTTCCCGGTAAGAGTTGGGCCGACCTGCCGGCCCGTTTTCACATCCCAGATCCGTACGGTAGAGCCTGCGCTGATCAGGAGCCTGCCGTCCGGGCTGAAGCTGAGGGATGCGATGACGTCCTCGTACGAGGGCGAAGCGGTGATCTTGATGGGGTTTGAGATCTTCTTCCGCGAGTTGACCGAGAAGAGCTTGATTTCGTGATCATTCGTGGCGGCGGCCAAGATCTTGCCGTTGGGGCTGACCACGACCAGATCGCACAGGTTCACCGACAGGGGCATGAACGGCCGGCCGGACTTCCGTCGTGTCTTGATGTTCCAGACGGTCAGGTCGTGGTCGGTTGCGAGAAGTTTTCCGGCCTGGTCGAGGAAGGTGACCGGGCCGGCGGCGTTATTGGGGAACGAGGCGCCTATCTGGCGCTGGGTGGTGAGATTCCAGAGCCGGGTTTCATCTTGGTGAGAGGTCGCCAACGTCTGGCCGTCCGGGCTGAAGCTCAGCGAGCCGACGGTGGCGAGCGGCCGGCCGAAGGTCTTGCCGATCTGCTGGTGTGACCGCACGTCCCACAACCTGACCTGGTCAAAGGTGCGCACGTCCACATCTTGACGTCCGTCGTCGGTCGCAGCCAGGAGCCGCCCGTCGGGGCTGAAGGCCATCGTACCGCCGGCTCTCAGCGCCCCGGTGGGCTGGATGGGGGGCCCTGATCGTTGACGTGAAGCGAGATCCCAGAAGTCGATGCCGTCGTCGCCTCCCAGGGCAACGGTCTTCCCGTCCGGACTGAGCGCCAATCCGTAACCGTAGTTCTCGATCGGCAGCCTGACCGCCCGGGGAAACCAGGTCTGCGTCGCGGGAGGCTCGGATTCGCTGGGACCTCTCATCAGCCATACCGCCGCGCTGGTAGCGAGCGCGAGAACCACAGTCAGCGGGATGATCACTTTTCGGGATCGGACAAGGTGACGCGGCGGAGGATACGGCCGCTCTGTGATCGGCTTTTCGACGACCGTGGGAGGTGGGGCGACGTTCGTCGATGGACCCGCTACGGGCGCGATGCTGGAGGACGCGGGGCCGGAGGTGTCGACGAGAACAGCCGGTTCGAGGGCATCCACCGGCGAGACAGGCGCTGATCTGTGCGGTTCGAACGTGGCGGCCAGCAGCCTGAGCCGGTCACGGGCGGCTTCGGCGGTCAGGCGCTCGGCCGGGTTCTTGTGCAGCAGCCCGTCCAGGACCGCAGTGAGCGGCCCGGAGTGCTGTTGCGGAGCAGGATCCTGAGTCGCGATGGCGACGAAGAGGGAACTGAGGGTACGGCCCGAGAACGGCGGACGACCCTCCACGGCGATGTAGAGGGTGGCGCCGAGAGACCACAGGTCGGACGCGGGCGTCGCGGGAAGTCCGCACACCTGCTCGGGCGACATGAAGGTCGGAGTGCCGAGGATGGCGCCGGACATCGTGAGCTTGGTGTCGCCCTCGAGCGCGGCGATGCCGAAATCGGTGACGACGACACGCTCGCCCTCCAGGAGGATATTGGCGGGCTTGAGATCACGATGCACGACGCCTGCGGCATGCGCCGCGATCAAAGCGTCCAGGATCTTCACGCCGATGTCGGAGACCTGGGCGACAGGGAGCCGTCCTTCGCGCTGGAGCAGGTCTTCGAGCGAGCCCCCCTGGATCAGCTCCATGACGATCCATGGGCGTCCATCGCCACCGACGAGACGGTTGTACACCGTCACGATCCCAGGGTGCTTCAGTCTGGCGGCGGCCCTGGCCTCGCGCTCCATCCGTGCGTACAGATTGCGCCGGTCCTGTTCGGAGATGTGCTCCGGAAGCCGCAACTCCTTGACCGCGACCGGACGCCCCAGCTCCACGTCCAGCGCCCGCCACACCGCGCCCATGCCGCCCTTGCCGAGGGGGCCGAGAACGCGATACCGCCCCGCCGAGATCCGCTGAAGATCCTCGCCCACGGGCTCACCATAGCTGGGCACTTGAGACAAAGAATCCGAATTAGTGGAATGCGTGATGTTTTCGCCAGTCGAGCATCCTGGTCAATGCCATCCTCCAGGAGCGGCTGCCGCGCGCTAAAGACGTGTGGCATCGCATGCGTTGGAATCCTCAGCCCGAGGGCTGCCACTTTCTCCCCGCCGTGGCGGGTCGTGACCGAGGTGATCGGTCTGGATGTTCGTCGGCCGTGGCCGATCGGCTGATCTCGTACTCCTCGCCAGCCCTGGGCGGTGTGGTTCACTTCAAGTCGAAGACCGGGTAGAGCACTGGCTCCCCGTTTGGCTCCCGAAGATCAACAAGACTTTCTGCACCTCCGCTGACCAGTCAGGAAGACCCGATCATCAGGGCTTGACCTTGACGCGACGTCAACGTGTGCAATCGGAAGTGTCGATCGCGAAAGAGAGGACCGCCGATGGGGAGAGCCGCGCTGCGGATCCTGGAGTTCGAGGCGAAGGGCCTGGCAGCCGTCGGGTTGTGGCTCGCACGCCGCCGTCACGGCGTGCCTGACGGCGCGACCGCCGTGACGTACGCGAAGGAGCAGTCCTTCACGATGTCGCTGATGATGTTCGCGATGCTGGTCGAGACGGTGGTCGTGGACCTGCTGCTGGTCGCCATGGACGTGCCCGCGGGGGTGCGCTTCGCGGTGCTGGCCCTCGACGTCTACGGGCTGCTGTTCGGGGTCGCGCTGGCCGCCGCCTGCGCCACCCGGCCGCACGTGGTCACCGCCGACGAGCTGCGCATCAGGTACGGGGCGTATTTCGATCTGCGCGTGCCCCGCCACCGGATCGCCTCCGTACACACCAGCCGGAGCTACCACGAGAGTGCCATGGTCTCGGTCACGGACGGACGGCTGACCGTGGCGGTCGCCTCCACGGCCAACGTGACGATCCAGCTCACCGAGCCGATCACCTTCGAGCGCCCTCTCGGCGCCCTCGCCGAGGCGCACACGATCCGCTTCTTCGCAGACCGGCCCGAAATCCTGCTGAACGAGCTGCGCTCCGAGGACCCGGTACGCCCGTGAAACCCGTGGGTCCGACAAAGCTCTCATACGAGTGAGGGTGGGTCCCTAGGCGAACCCCATTCCGGGGGTTACCTTCCATACAGCACCATCTCGGGATCTTCCACCCATCGAGCTCGGATGGAGGCGCCGCCATGCCGCTCACCTGGAGAAAAGGCATGAGATCACCCATCGTCGCGGCCGTCACGACCCTCGCGTTAGCCTTGGCCGGCGTCCTGCCGGTCGGGCCCGCACAGGCCGCCGCCGCACCGGACATCTCGCTGGCCAACGTCAAAGCGCACCTCACCCAGTTCCAGTCCATCGCCACCGCCAACGGTGGCAACCGGGCGCACGGCCGCCCCGGTTACCTGGCCTCGGCGAACTACGTCAGGAACCTGCTCAACACCGCCGGATTCACCACAACCCTGCAGTCGTTCACCTACAACGGCGCCACCGGCTACAACGTCATAGCCGACTGGCCGGGCGGGGACCCCAACGACGTCCTGATGATCGGGGCGCACCTCGACAGCGTCACCGCGGGGCCGGGCATCAACGACAACGGCTCGGGCAGCGCGGCCATCCTGGAGACCGCTCTCGAAGTGTCCCGCCAGGCGCTCCAGCCGGCCAAGCACCTGCGGTTCGCCTGGTGGGGCGCGGAGGAGCTGGGGCTGCGCGGGTCCCAGTTCTACGTCAGCAACCTGCCGGCCGCCGAACGGGCGCGGATCAAGGGGTATCTGAACTTCGACATGGTCGGCTCCCCCAACCCCGGCTATTTCGTGTACGACGGCGACAACTCCGACGGAACGGGCTCGGGTCCCGGCCCGGCCGGATCCGCCGCACTGGAGCGGACCATCCAGGACTACTTCACCTCGATCGGCGTCGCCACCAGGGGCACCGACTTCGACGGCCGCTCCGACTACGGGCCGTTCATCGCCGTGGGCATTCCGGCGGGCGGCACGTTCACCGGCGCCGAGGGCATCAAGTCCAGCACTCATGCCTCCTTGTGGGGCGGCACGGCCGGGCAGGCGTTCGACGTCTGCTACCACCGCGCCTGCGACACCACGGCCAACATCAACGACACCGCCCTGAACAGGAACGCCGACGCCATCGCGTACGCGGTGTGGACCATCGCCACCGCCGTGCCGCCCGTCGCGGTCTGGCAGGACACGTTCGAGACGGCCACCGGCTGGACGGTCAACCCGGGCGGCACCGACACCGCCACCCTCGGCCAGTGGGAGCGCGGCGACCCCGCGGCCACCACCTCCTCCGGGACCAAACAGCTCGGCACCACGGTCAGCGGCACGAACGACCTGGTCACGGGCAGGCTGGCGGGCACGGCGGCCGGTGACCACGACCTCGACGGCGGCGTCACCTCGATCCAGTCGCCGCCGATCACGCTGCCCACGGGCACGCTGAACCTGTCGTTCTCGTGGTACCTGGCGCACGGCTCGAACGCCTCCAGCGCCGACTACTTCCGGGTCCGCGTGGTGGGCAACACCACGACCACCGTGCTCAACCAGGCGGGCGCGGCCACCAACCGCAACGGCGCCTGGGCCACGGCCGGCGCGAGCCTGAACGCCTTCGCCGGCCAGACGGTCCGCATTCTCGTCGACGCGGCCGACGCCTCCGGAGCCTCCCTGGTCGAGGCGGGCGTGGACGACGTCAGGATCACCCGATAGCAGTCCGTGGACCGGGCCGCCCACCTTTCCCGGTCCGCCGGCTTCCGGTCCGGGGGCGCGGTGGACAGGCAGGGCCGACGCGGCCCGGCCGGCTTCCCCGTGCCCGGCGGCCAGACACCACGGCACCGGGTGGGCCGCGCCCACCCGGTGCCGTGCGACCGGGCCCTCTACCTGGCCGGATCTGCTGGTGTCAGCTCACGGTGGTCACGGCGGCCGCCGCCCGCGCGGCGGACGACCGCGCCGGGATGGCGCGCAGGTTGAAGGCGAACCTGGCGACGGAGTCGGCGATGGCGTCCGAGTCCACGTCCAGCGCCGTCGCGTTGACGTTGGCGATCGTGTCGCACGCCTGGTGGTAGCAGATGTCGTACGCGACCCCGGCCGTGCCACCGAACAACGCCGCCTCCTCGGGCGTCTTGATGCCCTCCGCGCCGGTGAAGATGCCGCCCGCCGGGATGCCGACCGCGATGAACGGCCCGTAGTCGGAGCGGCCGTCGAAGTCGGTGCCCACGGTGGGCAGCCCGCGCGTGCCGTAGAACTCCTCGAACTGCTCCTCGATCTCGGCGGATCCGGGCGGGCCGGCGGGCGAGCCGATGTTGTCGGAGTTGTCGCCGTCGTAGAGCTTGTAGGCGTGGTTCGGCGAGGCGATCATGTCGAAGTTCAGGTAGACCCTGATGCGGTCCCGCTGCGCCTGGGACAGCGAATCGACGTACTGGTCGGAGCCGAGCAGCCCGATCTCCTCGGCTGCCCAGAAGGCGAAGCGCACCTTGTTCTTGACCGGGTAGAGCGCCATCTGCTCCGCGACCTCGAGGATCGCGGCGCTGCCCGAGCCGTTGTCGTTCATGCCGGGCCCGACGGTCACGCTGTCGAGGTGGGCGCCGGCCATCACGACGTCGCGCGAGTCGCCGAAGAGGGACTCCGCGATCACGTTGTGGTCGGTGCCGAGCACGAGATCGGAGTCGACCTTGAGCCGGACGGTCGTGCCCGGCATGGCGGCCAGCTCGTTGCCCACGGCGAAGTCGGTGAAGACCATCGGGAAGCCGGCCCGCCACTCGCCGATGTCCAACGGGAACGCGTCGGTCCTGCCCGGCTGGCCCTCGTTGAAGACGATGAGCCCGGAGGCCCCGGCGGCGGCCGCGTTGTTCACCTTGTCGACGAAGGCGCAGGTGCCGCGCTGGATGAGGGCGATCCGGCCGGGCACGAACCCGGCGAAGTCCGCCATCTCGCAGCCGCTGGTCGAGCTGGGTGTCGGGGTCGGCGGCAGCGTCAGGTCCACGGCCTGGACCTGCGCGGTCACGTCGCCCGCCGGCGAGGGCTGGAAGGAGACGAAGTCGTCGTTCGGCACGTACGACTTCGGGGTGGGCGCGGTCACGTCCAGCACGGGCGGGCTGTTCTCGGACCAGCCCTCCACGAAGTTGATCGGCTGCAGCGTGACCTTGTATCCGGCCCTGCGCAGCTTGTTGGCCACGTAGTCGCGGGAGGCGTCGTAACCGCTGGTGCCGGCCGCGCGGTTGCCGCCGTTCGCGTTGGCGATGGCTTGCAGCGCGTCCAGGTGCTTCTTGACCTCGGTGCCCTTGACCTGCTTGACCAGCAGCTTGGCGAAGACGTCGGCCAGCCCCCTGGCCTGGGCGGGCGTGGCTCCGACCGTCAGGGCCAAAGGTAAGGAGATTGCGGTGATCAGTGCGATCACGGTCTTGCGCATCGGGGTTCCCCCTGCTCGGCATGAAGAATCGCGGCCCATCCCCCGAGTGCCGCGAACGGAACTTAACCCGAGCCCGATCCGCTGAGAAGACCCACTAAGGCGTCAAAATGCGGACATCGGTTATTCGGCGGCGCGCCGCGCGCGGGCCCGGCGCTTGCCCTCGTGCATCGCCTGCACGCGGGCGACCGGAATCGTGTGTCCCTCTTCGACCAGGTCGGCGGGCAGCTCCTGCGGCGCGGGCATGAGCTCGGCCCACGGGTCGCCCTTCAGCAGCCCGGGCGCGGTACGCATGGTGAAGTCGGCGGGCGCCACGCTGTCGAGCTCCGCCCAGGGCACAGGGAAGGAGACCGGCGCCCCGGGACGGATGCGCGGGCTGTAGGCGGCCACCACCGTGGCGCCGCCCGCCCTGGTGGAGTCGAGGAAGACCTTGCCGGCGCGGTCCTCGCGGATGAACGCCGTGGTGGCCAGCGCCGGGTCCAGCCGCTCGGCGCGGGCGGCCACGGCGCGGGTGGCCGCCGCCAGGTCCTCCACCGCCGTGCCCGCCGCGACCGGCACGAACACGTGGACGCCCTTGGCCCCACTGGTCTTGACCGCGCCGGACAGCCCGGCGTCGGCGAGCGCCTGGCGTACGAGCAGGGCGCCCCGGACGGCCAGCGGAAAGGCGTCGCTGCCGTCGGGCGGGTCGAGGTCGAGCACCATGTGGGTGGCGTGGTCGCCGACGAACAGCCCCGGGTGGTATTCCACGGCCCGCTGGTTGGCGAACCACAGCAGGGTGCGGCGGTCGTTGCACAGCGCGTACGTCACCTGCCTGCTGGACGCCTCCGCCCAGTGGGTCACCGACTGTATCCAGTCGGGGGCGTATTTGGGCAGGTTCTTCTGCATGAAGGGCTCTTGTCCCGGGCGTACCCGGATGACCGAGAGCGCGCGGTCGCGCAGGGCCGGGATGATGCGGTCGGCGACCGCGTCGAGATAGTCGACCAGGTCGCGCTTGGTCGCGCCGGCCCCGTCGAACAACGGCTGGTCGAGGTTGGTCAGCACCACCCCGTCACGCGTCTCATCGCCGGCCACCCGCCCTACGATGCCCATGGCCCCCACCCGAGGTCAACCATTACGGAACGCCCGTTTTGACCCGCTACGGCGGCACAGCAACACGACGCCGAACGGCCACGCCGCTCAACGGGCGGCCCCGGGACCTCCCGGGGCCGCCCGTCCGAGCCGCCCGCCGGTCAGGGGCTCTTGGCCATCTGCTCGCGCTCCTCGCGCGTGGCGATGAGCCCGGCGGGCGCCACGATCCTCGACTCCTGGAACGGCTCCTCCGTGCTCGGCAGCGGCTCCCGCGCTCTGATCGCCTTGATCCACACCCGGGCCGCGTCAAGGATCACCACAATGATCAGCACCGCGAACAGCGCCGCCAGGATCCCGTCCACGGTGGAGTTGACCACGATCTGCCGCATCGCGGCGGGTGTCTTGGCGGGGGCGAGCAACTGCCCCTGGTCCAGCGCCGCCTGATAGCGGTCACGCTGGGCGAAGAAGCCCAGCGTGGGATCAGGCGAGAACACCTTCTGGTAGCTGGCCGTCAGCGTGACCGCCGCGTCCCAGGCCAGCGGCACGCCCGTCACCCAGGCCCACTTGAGCCGCCCGCTCTTGATCAGCAACGTCGTGGCCACGGTGAGCGCCACCGCGGCGAGCAGTTGGTTGGCGATGCCGAAGAGCGGGAAGAGCTGGTTGATGCCGCCGAGCGGGTCGTTGACGCCCTGGTAGAGGAAGTAGCCCCAGGCCGCCACGACGACGCCGCTGGTCACCACCAGCCCCGGCCACCAGCTCACCCGGGAGATCGGCTTCCACAGGTTGCCCAGCGTGTCCTGGAGCATGAACCGCCCCACCCGGGTCCCCGCGTCCACGGTGGTGAGGATGAACAGCGCCTCGAACATGATCGCGAAGTGGTACCAGAACGCCTGCAGCCCCGCTCCCCCGAGGAACCCGGAGAAGATCTGCGAGATGCCCACCGCCAGCGTGGGCGCGCCGCCCGTCCGGGCGATCAGCGTCTCCTCCTGTACGGCGGCGGCCGCGGCCTGCAACTCCTCGGGCGTGATCACGAAGCCCATGTTGCTGACCGCCTCCGCGGCGGACTGCACGGTGGCGCCGACGACGCCCGCCGGGGCGTTCATGGCGAAGTAGAGGCCGGGGGTCAGCACGCAGGCCGCGGTGATGGCCATGACGGCCACGAACGACTCCATGAGCATGGAGCCGTAGCCGATCATCCGGACCTGGGTCTCCTTCTGGATCATCTTGGGCGTCGTGCCGGAGGAGATCAACGAGTGGAACCCCGACAGCGCCCCGCAGGCGATGATGATGAACACGAACGGGAACAGCGACCCCGCGAAGACCGGCCCCTTGCCGTTGAAGGCGAAGTCGGTGAACGCCGTGGTCTGCAGCGGGGGCGCGGTGACGGCGATGCCGATCGCGATCAGCACGATCGTGCCGATCTTCATGAAGGTCGACAGGTAGTCGCGCGGCGCGAGCAGCATCCACACGGGCAGCACGGCGGCCACGAACCCGTACGCGATGAGCCACAGCGACAGCGCCGACGGGCTCAGCGTGAAGAACGGCGCCCAGCTCGACTCCTGCACCCAGCCACCGGCCACGATCGCCAGGATCAGCAGCGCGACCCCGATGACGGTGGTCTCGACGACTCTGCCGGGCCGGATCACCCGCAGGTAGAAGCCCATGAACAGGGCGATGGGAATGGTCATCGCGATGGAGAAGACGCCCCACGGGGACTGCGCCAGGGCGTTGACCACGACCAGCGCCAGCACGGCCAGCAGGATGATCATGATGGCGAAGACCGCGATGAGCGCCGCTGCGCCGCCGATCGGGCCGATCTCCTCGCGCGCCATCTGCCCGAGGCTGCGGCCGTTGCGGCGCATGGAGAAGAACAGGATCACCATGTCCTGCACGGCGCCCGCGAAGATCACACCGGCGATGATCCAGATGGTGCCGGGCAGGTAGCCCATCTGGGCCGCCAGCACCGGGCCCACCAGCGGCCCCGCCCCGGCGATGGCGGCGAAGTGGTGGCCGAACAGGATGCGGCGGTCGGTCGGCTGGTAGTCGATCCCGTTGTCCAGCCGCTCGGCCGGGGTCGCCCTGCGGTCGTCGGCCCGCAGCACCTTGCGCACGATGAACCTGGCGTAGAACCGGTAGGCGATGGCGTACGAGCCCAGCGCGGCGGCCAGCAGCCAGACCGCGTTGACGTTCTCCCCCCGGGACAGGGCGAGCACCGCCCACCCGGCGGCACCGACGACAGCGACGGCCGTCCAGATGATGATGGAACGCAGCTTCACCGGTTACCTCCCATATATCGGGCATATACAGGGCGCCCCAGGCAGCAGCGCAGTCCGGCGTCCGGCGGCAGATCAGTGGTGAAGCGCCGCCAGCGCCACACCGGACGGCAGTCGATCGTGACGGGGAGCTCGACGAGATGCACCCAGGCGACCGGATGGGCATAGACCGGATCGGTCCCCAGGCGACGGGCCCGGCGGGGCAACCGGGAGCGGCGCAGCGGCCTGATCGAGAACTCCCCGGCGTCCGCACAGCAGAGGCCGGTCACATGCCAGTCGAAGAAGATCACTTCTTCGTCACGGAGGGCCGCACGGGCGGCAGGCGTCAGCGTGATAAGGGACATCTGGCGCTCCTGAAAATCAGGTAGCTCAGAAAATTAACGTCGGCCTTCCCAGCCCGGCCGGCTTTGAAACGCGGGCGTCCGACGCCGAAATGGTCTTGAAACCCGGGCGTTCCGCACCGGAGACCGTTGAACGTTCCACGCCCGAAATGCGGGGAAACGAACGCCCCCGGCACCCGCCGAAAAGGCGGAGGCCGGGGGCGCGAGGCCGAGTCCACGGCCGGCGCGTGCGCGTGTAGACCCGCTTGCCCTTGGGGTCGAGGGCGATCTGCTCGCCGGAGTCGCTGCTGCCGGGGGCGCCGAAGGTGGCGGCCCACGCCTCGGGCACCGGGCGTATCACGACCGGGTGCGAAAGGAACTGCGCGGGGCGACCCTCCCGGACATCTTGGGCGGATCACTCACAGAGCCCTGACCTGGAACCATCCGAAAGGACGACCGGCACCCTCCCTCCGGCCGAAGCCGGCAAAGCCGTCGGGTTCCTAGGCTGTCACTCATGGCAGATCAACAAGAGCCGCAGGACGTCCGCATCGAGATCAAGATGATCATGTCCGTGACCGACCCGCGCGCCCTGCGGGACGCGGCGATCGACCTCGTCCGGACGCGGGGCGTCTGGCACGTGGGCCCGGACGCGACCCCCGCCCAGCGGCAGGAGGAGATCGACCGGATCGAGGCCGACCCCGCCCACGCGGTGAGCAACCTGGTCGCGTTCATGAACCTTGACGACCTCGTCGCCGAGCGCGTCCCCGGCCTCCGCCCGGACAGCTCGACCGTGGGCGCGAAGGTGGGCCGACCCGGCGACTTCGACTAGCGCCTCCGGGCGTCAGCGAGCGGGCAGCGAGTCCAGCCAGGCCATCAGGCGCTCGCCCTGGCGCGTCATGACGGTGGGGTCGCGCAGGGCGTTGGTCAACAGCGACATGCCCTGGTACGCGCCCACCAGGGTCAGGGCGAGCCCGTCGGGGTCGGGCTGGCCGAGGTCGCGGAACTGGCGTTCGACCCAGTCGAGGAGCAGCCGGATGACCTTGGCCGCCACCACGTCCAGCCCGCCCTCGGCGCGCTTGTCCAGCTCGGCGGTGAGGGTGCCGGTCGGGCAGCCGTACCTGGCGGCCAGGTCGCGCTGACCGACCCACGCCGCCACCAGACCCTTGAGCCGCTCCCGCGGATCGGGCAGGCGGTCCAGCCGGTCGGTGAGCAGCCCCAACTGGCGGGCGTGCTCGGTGAGCGCGGCGGCGACCAGGTCGTCCTTGGTCTTGTAGTAGTAATAGACGTTGCCCACCGGAACCTCGGCGACGCGCGCGATGTCGGCGATGGTGGTGCGTTCCACGCCCTGCTGATGGACCACCTGGGCCGCGGCGAGCATCAGGCGTTGCCGCTTGGCGCTGGCCGCCTCCGCCCTGGACCCCTTCGAGTCAGTCACCTGACTGACTATAGGCGCCACAACACACGCAAGGGGCGGAGACGCGTTCGTCGATGGCCACCCGGTCCCCGACGGGCCGGGGGTCCGATCTAGGATCAAGGTCATGCCGCTGACGACCGCAGAGGAGTATCGGCGCTGGGCGGGCCGGGAGGCCCTCGGCTCGTCGCCACTCTACGAGCGGCTGGCCCTGGGCGTGGCCGGCGACGGCGAGCTGATCGACTTCCTGTCCGGCCTGCCGCCGGCCAAGCGGCAGCCCAACCTGCTCTTCGCCGCCACCCGGCTGGTCGCCGGGACGCCGGCGGACTACCCGCAGTTCCGGCGGTCGGTGCTCGACCATCGCGAGGCGGTGGCCGCCACGATGCTGTCCCACCGTACGCAGACCAACGAGCCGGCCCGGTGCGCCGCGCTGTATCCCGTGCTCGCCTCCCTGCCGCAGCCGCTGGCCCTGCTGGAGGTCGGCGCGTCCGCGGGGCTGTGCCTGCTGCCCGATCGCTACGGCTACGACTACGACGGCACCCCGGCGGGGGCGGTGGACAGCCCGCTGCGACTGCGCTGCCGCACCGAGGGGGATTCGCGGTTCGCCGGGCCGGGGGCGATCAGCGTCGTCTGGCGGGCCGGCATCGACCTCAACCCACTCGACGTCACCCATCCGGACGATGTGCGCTGGCTGCGTACGCTGGTCTGGCCCGAGCAGCGGGAGCGGCTGGAGCGCCTCGACGCCGCGATCGCGCTGGCCCGGCAGGACCCGCCGCGCATCGTGCGCGGCGACCTCAACGCCCGCCTCGGCGAGGTGGCCGCCCAGGCCACGCCCGGCGCCACCCTCGTGGTCTACCACACCGCCGTGCTCGGCTACCTGCCGGAGGAGGGCCGGGCCGCGTTCGCGGAGCAGGTCGGACGGCTCGGCTGCCAGTGGATCTCCCAGGAGGAGGCGGGCGTCTTTCCCGAGGTCAGCGCCCGGCTCCGGGACGAGCCCGCCGAAGCCGGCTATGTCCTGGCGCTCAATGGAGAGCCCGTCGCGTTCACCGCGCTCCACGGCGGCCGGGTGCGCTGGCTGCCCGAACCCTCCCGCTAGCCCCCCGGGCCGCCGGGCGAGGCCGCCGGACTCGGGGTGGGAGCCGCTAGCCCGCCTGGCTCGGGGCGAGGGCCGCCGGCCCGCCGGACTCGGGGTGGGAGCCGCTAGCTCGCCAGGGCCGCGCCGATCCGGGTGACCGCGGCGACCAGGGGGACGGCCAGTTCGGCGAGGCGGCGCTTGGGGCAGCGGACGCTGGGGACCGCGACGGCGGCCGCGGCGACCGCCCGGCCCGCGCCGTCACGTATGCAGGCACCCACCGCGCGCACCCCGCGCTCGCTCTCCTCGCTGTTGACCGCGTAACCGCGGCGGCGCACGCCCTCCAGCTCGCGGCGCAGCGCGGCCAGGTCGTCGATCGCGGCGGCGCCCCTGGACATGCCCCTGGGGTAGAGGGCGCGCAGCTCCTCCTCGCGCAGCTCGGCCAGCAGCGCCTTGCCGCCGGACGTGGCGTGCGCGGGCAGCAGCATCCCGATCCGGCTGCCCACGTGCAGCGCCTGCGGCCCCTCGACCCCGTCCACGAACCGCACACCGTTGCCCTGCAGCACCATCAGGTGGACGGTCTCCCCCACCTCCACGTTGAGCTCGCGCAGGTGCGGGTGGGCCGTGGTGACCAGGTCGGGCGGGGCGAGGCCGGTCTCGCGCAGCGGGCTCAACGCGGGCCCGGGGCGGTAGACGCGCCGGGCGTCCTGGATCGCGAAGTCGTGGAAGACCAGCATCGCCAGCACCCGGTGCGCGGTCGAGCGGGCCACCCCGAGGTGCTCGGCGACGTCGGCCACCCTGACGTCCCCGCGCTCCTGAAGGAACTTGAGCGTAACCAGCGCGTTCTCCACCGCCTTGAGCGGATAAGTGGGCTGATTCTGCATTCTGGAATGTTAGCAGGGCAAAGTTCCGCAGAGCGACCACCTGTATTACGGTCGGAATGCCGGTCCCGACCGGCTCCGCATCTGCAAGGAGTGAACTCCATGACGACGATCGAGCAGGATCAGGCCGCGCTCGACCAGCTCTACAAGGACTTCGGCGAGCACAATCTGATTCCTCTGTGGACCGCCAGGGACGACCTGATGCCGCTGACACCGCAGCCGGCCGCCGTCCCCTACGTGTGGCGCTGGTCCGACCTCTATCCGCTGGCGCGGCGCTCGGGCGACCTGGTGCCGGTGGGCCGCGGCGGCGAGCGCCGGGCCATCGCGCTGGCCAACCCGGGGCTGCCCGGCCTGCCGTACGCGACCCCGACCCTGTGGGCCGCCATCCAGTACCTCGGCCCGCGCGAGACCGCGCCCTCCCACCACCACACGCAGACCGCGTTCCGGTTCGTGATCGACGGCGAGGGCGTCTGGACGAACGTCGAGGGCGACCCGGTGGCCATGCGCAGGGGCGACCTGCTGCTCACCCCGAGCTGGGCCTTCCACGAGCACCAGAACGTCACCGACAACCCGATGGCCTGGATCGACGGCCTGGACATCCCGCTGGTGCACCAGCTCGACGCCGGGTTCTTCGAGTTCGGCCCGGACAAGCTCACGCTCGCCGAGACCCCGGACCGCTCCCGCAACGAGCGGCTGTGGGGCCACCCGGGGCTGCGCCCGCTCGGGGCGCCGGACCAGCCCAGCTCGCCGCTGATGGCCTACCGCTGGGCCCACACCGACGCGGCGCTGACGGCGCAGCTCGAACTCGCCGATGAGGGACACCCGACCGCGCTCGGCCCCGGCCACGCCGGCGTGCGCTACAGCAACCCGACCACCGGCGGGGACGCGCTGGTCACCATCCGCACCGAGTTCCACCGGCTGCGGGCCGGGGCCCGTACCGAGCCCAGCCGCATCGTCGGCTCGGCGGTGTGGCAGGTCTTCGAGGGCGAGGCCACGGTCTCGCTGGGCCAGGAGCGGTTCTCGGTGCGGAAGGGCGACCTGTTCGCCGTACCGTCCTGGTGTGAGTTCGCGCTGGCGGCGGAGACGCAGGTGGACCTGTTCCGCTTCAGTGACGAGCCCGTTTACGACGCACTCGGCTTCACCCGCCTCGCGCGGCAGGCCACCGGCAGGCAGGAGAACCGATGAAACTCGCCACCATCCGCGTCGCCGGCCAGACCCGGGCGGTGCGCGTCGATGCCGACCGCGCGGTCGAGCTCGGCGCGGCCGACCTGGTGGAGGTGCTGCGCCGGCCCGACTGGCGGGCCACCGCGGCCGCCGCCGACGGCCCCGCCCACCCGCTCGACGGGCTGGACTACGCGCCCCTCGTGACCACGCCCGAGAAGATCATCTGCGTGGGGGTCAACTACCGCAAGCACATCGAGGAGATGGGCCGCGAGGCGCCCGCCTACCCGACGCTCTTCGCCAAGTACAGCCGCGCGCTGATCGGCGCGTACGACGAGATCGTGCTGCCCGCCGGCTCCGAGGCCATGGACTACGAGGCCGAGCTGGCCCTGGTCATCGGCACGGAGGTCAGGAACGCCGACGAGGACGAGGCCAGGGCCGCCATCGCCGGCTACTCCGTGCTCAACGACGTGACCGCCAGGGACTGGCAGTACCGCACCCTGCAGTGGCTGCAGGGCAAGACGTTCGAGGCCACCACGCCGCTCGGCCCCTGGCTGGTCACGCCGGACGAGGTGCCGGCCACCGGCGGCGAGATGAGCTGTGAGGTGGACGGCGAGGTGATGCAGCGTACCGACCTGTCCGACATCCTCTTCGGCCCGGTGGAGCTGGTCTCCTACATCTCGAAGATCATCACGCTGGCACCCGGCGACGTGATCGCCACCGGCACCCCCGGCGGCGTCGGGCACGCCCGCAAGCCCCCGCGCTACCTGGCCGAGGGCACGGTGGTCACCACCAAGATCGAGGGGCTCGGCGAGTGCCGCAACGTCTGCCGGTTGGAGAAGGCATGACGGTGCCCGCACTGGCCTGGGTCCAGGAGGGCACAGCGCTGTTCGAGCGGACGCTGAGCAAGATCGACGACGCCGGCCTGGACGCGCCCTCGGCGCTGCCGGGCTGGCGCCGCCGGCACGTCGTCGCCCACGTCGCCAGCAACGCGGACGCCCTGGTCAACCTGCTCGACTGGGCCCGCACCGGGGTGGAGACCCCGATGTACTCCTCCTCGCAGCAGCGGGCGGCCGACATCGAGGCGGGCGCCGCGCTGCCGGCCGGCGACCTGCGCGCGAAGCTGGATGCCGCGCACGCCCGGCTCGGCCGGGAGCTCGCGGCGATGCCCGCCGGCGCCTGGGCCGCCCAGGTACGCACCGCCCGCGGGCGTGCCGTGCCCGCCTCCGAGGTGGTCTGGATGCGCACCCGGGAGGTCTGGGTGCACGCGGCCGACCTGGACGCCGGCACGAGCCTGCGCGACGTGCCCGCCGACGTGCTGCGCGCGCTGGCCGGGGACGCCGCGGCGGCGTTCGCGGCCAACGCGGAGGCGCCGCGCGTGACCCTCATCGCCGCCGACACCGGCGACCGGTGGGAGCTGGGCATGGCGGGCACGCAGGAAAGCTCCCCTGCGCAGGTGCGCGGGGAGCTGGCGGAGATCACGGCCTACCTGCTCGGCCGCCCGGGCGCCGCCACCGGCCCGGCCCTGCCGGCCTGGCTCTGATGGCCTGGCTCTGATGGCCTGACCCTGACGGCGGTCCCGGACCTGTCGGCGGCCCGGGCCTGTCGTCAGGCGTTTCGCCGCCGCGGCCCGGCGGCTACGTGCGCCGGACCTCCGTGTCGCGCGCCGCCGAGGCGGGAGTTCCCTGCCACGGCGGCGCGCCGGGCACGTGCACGCCGATCAGTGACAGCGCCCGGGCCACGATGTGGTCCACCACGTCGTCCAGCGACTCCGGCTGGGCGTAGAAGGCGGGCATCGGCGGCGCGATGATCGCGCCGATCTCGGTCGCGGTGACCATCGCCCGCAGGTGCCCCAGGTGCAGCGGCGTCTCCCGTACGCACAGGACCAGCCGCCGGCGCTCCTTGAGGGTGACGTCGGCGGCCCGCACCAGCAGGTTCTCCGACACTCCCGAGGCGATGGCGCCCAGGGTCTTGACGCTGCACGGGATCACGATCATCGCGTCCACCGGGTAGGACCCGGACGCGATGGAGGCACCGATGTCCCGGAAGTTGTGCACCACCTCGGCGTCGAACGTGGCCTCCGGCATCTCGTAGGCCGCCGTCCGCCGGGCGGCGGGGCTGACCACGAGGTGCCGTTCCACCCCCGCCGCACCGAGCAGTTGCAGCGTCCGTACGGCCAGGGCCGTGCCGGTCGCACCGGAGACCCCGACGATGACCCGGCGCGGCGCTCCCGCGATGGGCGTGTTCAATGCGCACCTCCGGCGATCGACCGGTTCCACGGCGCCAACCGCCGCTCGACCAACCCGATCAACCCCGTCAACGCCACAGCCGCCAGCATCAGCACCACCACCGCCGCGAACATGCGATCCGGCTGGAAACTGTGCCCCGCATCCACGATCACCCCACCGACCCCGCCGATCGCGGTGAAGAACTCGGCGATCACGATGCCCACCACCGCCTTGCCGATCCCGATCCGCAACCCCGTCATGATCGACGGAATCACCGACGGAATCACGATCTGCGTCAAAATCCGCGGCTGCGACGCGCAGAACGCCGTCCCCACCTCGATCAACGACCGCGGCACGTTCTGCACCCCGTTCCACGTGTTGATCGAGATCGCGAACACCGTCATGGTCATCACCATCGCGGCCTTCACCGCGAACCCCAGACCGAACCACAACATGAACACCGGCGTCAACGCGATCATCGGCATCGCATACCCCGCGATCACCAACCAGCCGATCGCCGCCTCCACCACTCGGAACCGGCCGATCAGCAAGCCCACCGGCACCCCCACCACGATCGCCAGCACATACCCCACCAGGAACGGCTGAGCACTCTCCCACACCGCCACCGGCAACGACCCATCCGCGATCATCCCCAGCAGCGCCGTGAACACCGCGCTGGGCGGCGCCGCCAGAATCGGATCCACCTGCCGCGCGGCCACCTCCCAGATGACCAGCAGCACCACCACCCCAGCGGCGGTGATCAACCGATCCCGGCCGGTGCGCCGCTGCGCCCGGACCCGCCGTGACAGCGCCGACTCATCCTCCACCGGCGCCGCCGCCGAATCTGCCAGCGCGGTCATACCGACACCCCATCCTGCTCCGAAAGCTCCCGGCCATGCACGAGCTGCAGCAACTCATGCCGGCGCCGCGCGAACCGATCCGACCCACGCCGCTCGTCCAAATCGATCGAGTCACCCAGCCGGGTGTCCAGCACCCCGTGCACCCGTCCCGGATCCGGCACCAAGGTGACCACCCGATCGGCCAGCAGCACCGACTCGTCGATGTCATGACTGACGAAGATGATGGTCTTGCCGGTCCGCTGGTGGATCTCCAGCAACTCGGCCTGCATCTTCTCCCTCGTCTGCGCGTCCAAAGCCGAGAACGGCTCGTCCATCAGCAGCACCGCCGGATCGATCGCCAGCGCGCGGGCGATACCCACCCGCTGCCGCATCCCACCCGACAGCTCATGCGGGCGGCGGTTGCCCGCCTGGCCCAGACCGACCAGCTCGATCGCCCGCTCGGCGGCCTCACGCCGCTCTGCCTTGCCCAGCCCGCGAGCCTCCAGCCCGAACTCGACATTGCCCAGCGCGGTACGCCAGGGCAGCAACTCGGCGTTCTGGAACACGATGCCCCGGTTGACCCCGGGACCGTTCACCGGAGTGCCGTCCACCTCGACCGTGCCGGAACTGGGGTGCTCCAACCCCATGATGATCCGCAGCAAGGTGGTCTTACCGCACCCGCTGCGACCGGTCAGCGCCACGATCTCACCACGGCCGACCTGGAAGGACACCTCCTGCAACGCGTGCACCTGGCGGCCCTGGTCATCCTGGAAGACCTTGGACACACCGCGCACGTCCACCGCGACGTCGCCGCTCATTTGGCGTCTCCGTAGTACTTCGACGGCACCTCGCCGATCTTGGCGATGGCCTTCTGCCGGTAGCTGTCGTCCACCATCGGGTCCACCGGTACGGCCGCCTTTGAGATGCCCAGCTTGACCTGCAGATCCGCGATGTACTTGATCTGCTTGACCGGGATCTCGCCGTTCATGGCCAGGTAGCCGCCGTCGTGGAACTCCTTGTACGTCTCCGCGATCATCGGATCGGTGACCGGCACCTTGAGCGTCTTGGCGGCCAGCGCCTTGGCCTCGTCGGCGTGGGCGTCGGCGTACCGCATGCCCTCGACCAGCCCGGCGATGAGACCGGTGACCGCGGTGCCCTTCGACTGGAGCACGTCGTCCCTGGTGATCAGCGCGTACCGGGGGTAGTCCGGCACCACGTCCTTGGCCCGGCCGAGCAGCTTCACCCCGTCCTTGGCGGCCTGCGCCGTGTAGTCCAGGGGTGCGGAGGCGACCTGGATCTGCCCGGCCACCACCGCCTTGTACCGGTCGGCGGAGCCGCCGGAGTTGACCAGCTTCACCGAGGAGGGATCGACCGACGACTGCAGCATCATCGCCTTGGCGACGACGGCCGGCAGGCCGGTCGGGGTGGAGACGCCGAGTGTGGTGCCTCCCATGGCGGCCAGGGAGGCGACGTCGGCCTTGGCGTACAGCGCGTAGTTCTGGCCGGGCATGGTGGAGCCGACGAACTTCAGCTTCGCGCCCTTCTGCACCGCCAGCAGCGCCTCGCTCGGATTGCCCTGGACCACGTCCACCTGCTTGGCCAGCAGGGCGGGGTAGGCCTGCTGGGCGCTCTTGAGCTGGACGACGTTGACCTTGACGCCGTACTTGGCGAAGAGATTCTTCTCCTGGCCCATCAGCAGATAGCCGGAGTCGGCGCCGGGCTCGTAGATGCCGTACGTGATGGTGTCGGCGTCAGTGGAAGCACCGGAAGAGGCACCCCCGCCACACGCGGCGAGTCCGAGGGCCAGGGCTGCGGTCGCCGCCACGATCGCGGTCAGGCGAAGCCTTCTCATGTTGTCTCCTGCACGTGGGGGGTCGGGATGCCGAGCTGGGCCAGCACCCCGGCGAACTTGCGCGCGACCTGCTCGCGCAGCTCCGGGCTGGCCTCGGCCACCGGCGGGAAATCGGCGATCCGGTCGAAGGGACGGACGGCCATGATGACCGCCCGCGAATTGTGGGTCTGCCCGTGCGGGATCCGCGGGTCCAGCGGGCCGCTCCACGCCCGCCGGATGATCTCGATGTCGTCGGCCGGGTCACACCGGGTCGACATCGCCCACAGCACATCGAAGGTGTTCGTGGGGTCGATGTCCTCATCCACCACCACCACGAACCGCCCCAGATACGAGCCCGACTGGCAGGACGCGGCCAGCAGCCCCGCCTGCTTGGCATGCCCGTCATAGGCCTGCTTGATGGAGATGACGTTGAACAGCCGGGCCGCGCCCGCCTCGTGGCACCACACCCCCTGCACCCCGGACAATCCGGCCCGCTCCACCTCGTCCCAGATCATCCCCGCCTTCATCACGCACTTGCTGTAGGAGAAGTTCGACGGCGGCCGGATCGGCGAGGCGACCGTCACGATCGGATCGTCGCGGTGATAGACCCGGCGCACCCGCACCACCGGCTGGTCGGAACGCCCGCCGGCGTAGTAGCCGGTGAACTCGCCGAACGGCCCCTCGGGCGCCACCTCGCCCGGATACATCTCGCCCTCCAGCACCAGCTCGGCCCGGGCAGGCATGGGCAGCCCGTACAGCTCGGAGGAGACCACCTCGAACGGCTCGCCGCGGTGCCCGCCCGCGTAGTCGTACTCCGACAGGCCGTAGCGCAGCTCGTTGCCGGAGGCCAGGAACAGCAGCGGGTCGTGGCCGCAGCAGATCAGCACCGGGCACGGCTCGCCGCGGGCGAAGTACTTCTCCCGGATCTGCCGTCCCTGCTTGCCCGGTGACATCCACAGCCCGACCCGGTCCGGGCCGTGCACCATGCTGCGGTAGGTGCCCAGGTTGACCCAGCCGTCGTCGGGGTCACGCATGATGACCAGGTCGTCGGTGCCGATGTACCGGCCGCCGTCGCGTTCGTGCAGGAAGGGCGCGACCAGCGCGGTCACGTCCACCTCCGCGTCACGCAGCACGTTGTCCAGCACCGGGCCGGTCTCCACGGTGACCGGCGGGATGCTCTTGTGGGTCTTCATCCGGTCCCGGTAGGCGCGCACCACGTCCAGCGGATGGGTCGGGGCGGGCAGGCCCATCGTGAGGGCCAGCCGGGCGGCGGAGTTGGTGGCGCCGGAGAAGGCGCGGTGGCCCGGCTGGGCGCCGACCAGGTCATCGAACAGGACGGCCGGGCCGCCCTCGCCGCTGCGGTGGGCGATGAGCTCGATCAGGGTGCCGAGCTCCAGGTGGGGGTCGACGCCGGACAACCGGACCAGCTGGCCGGAGCTGTCGATCCGGTCGATCAGCTCGCGCAGGTCGGCGTGGGGGGCGTCGTAGTCGTTGTAGCTCACCGGCGCCACCCGCGCGAGGGCACGCCGACGTGACCGTTTCCATGCTGAATCATGACATCTACCCGTTTCGTGGCACAGCGCCCGGATCGGCTGGTTGTTGCCAGAAGTTACGGCGGGTTTGCGCAAAAGGGAATCGAAAGGTGAATGATTCTGCACAGCGGAACAACGTGGCGGTTAGCGTGTGGCCGGCGGATCACAGATCCCGGCTGATGGCCTCGGCCGCGGTGCGCAGCAGGGGCAGGATCATGTGCAGGTTGCCCTGGGTCATCCGCTGGTGGGGCAGGCTGACCGCGAGCGCGGCCAGCGCCCTGCCGAGGTGGTCGCGTACGCACACGGCCACCGCGTCCAGCCCGGGCGCGCTCTCCTCGTGATTCACTCCGTAGGCGAGGTCGCGCACACTGCGCAACTCCGCGCGCAGCGCGTCGGGGTCGGTGATGGTGCGGTCCGTGACCCGGGTGAGGCCGTCCGGAAAGAGCTCCAGCACCTCCTCGTCGGGCAGTTCGGCGAGCAGGATCTTGCCGCCGGAGGTGCTGTGCGCGGGTAGCAACGTCCCGGTACGGGACGACACCCGCAACGGCCGGTCACCCTCCACCCCGTCGATGAAGCGGGCCCCGTTTCCCTCCAGCACGATCAGGTTGACCGTCTCGTGCAACTCGGCCGCCAGCCACTCCATGTGCCGCCTGGCCTTGCGCCGCACGTCCAGCCCGCCCACCGCGGACAGCCCGATCTCCACCATGACCCGGCCGGCGCGGTAGGCCCGCGAGACCCGGTCCTGGGCGACGAAACCACGGTTCGCCAGGGTGAGCAGCAGCCGGTGGGCCGTGGACCTGGCAACCCCCAACTCGTCGCTGACGTCGGTGACCCGCACCTCGCCGCGGTCTCGGATCATGAGCAGGATGAGCATCGCCTTGTCCACCGATCCGATGGCGTACGGGGGGAGCCCGCCGAGGGCGTTGTTCTGCATAACAGAAAAATTACCCCAGTATGCTCCACAATCGACAACACGATGGCACCATGTGCTCGGCGCCCGACCAGGCGCCAGTGCCGGTTACGGCCCGATCCCCCGCCATCCGGCGCACCCAGCACAGGAGCCAGGAGTCTTCATGCCGCGACGGTCCCCCGATTCCGCGAGCCCTTCGACCGAGAGCGAGGTCCTCATCGTCGGCGCCGGCATCGCCGGTCTGGTGCTCGCGCTCGAACTGCACGACGCCGGCGTCGGCTGCCGCGTCTACGAGGCCGTGCCCGAGGTCGGCGCGGTGGGCGTGGGCATCAATCTGCTGCCGCACGCCTCGCGCGTACTGCACCGGCTCGGCCTCGGCGAGGAGCTCCGCAAAACCGCCGTCGTCACCCAGGAGTCGGTGTTCTTCAACCGCTTCGGCCAGCTCATCTACCGGGAGCCGGCCGGCCTGCACGCCGGATACGAGCACCCGCAGTTCTCGATCCATCGCGGCGACCTGCACGCCATCCTGCTGGCGGCGGTGCAGCAGCGCCTCGGCACGGACGCGGTGGTGCTCGGGCACCGGTGCGTCCGGGCGGAGCAGGACGAAAGCGGCGTGACCGCCCACTTCACCGGCCCCGACGGCGCGGAGCTCACCCCCGTACGGGCCCGGGTGCTGGTCGCCTGTGACGGCATCCACTCGGCGCTGCGCAAGCAACTCCACCCGGACGAGGGCCGGCCGCGCTACTCCGGCATCAACATGTGGCGGGGCGTGACCGAGGGCAGGCCGTTCCTGTCCGGGGCGAGCATGGTGCGGGCCGGCTGGATCGACCAGGGCAAGCTCGTCGCCTACCCGATCAGGAACCTGCCGGACGGCGGCCAGCTCCTCAACTGGGTCGTCGAGATCCAGACCCCGCGCCACCTGCAACGCGACTGGAACCGGCGGGGCGACCTGGAGGACTTCATCCACGCCTTCGAGGACTGGCACTTCGACTGGCTCGACGTGCCGGCGATGATTCGCGGCTCTGAGAGCGTACTGGAGTATCCGATGGTGGACCAGGACCCGCTGGACCGCTGGAGCTTCGGCCGGATCACCCTGCTCGGCGACGCCGCCCACCCGATGGTGCCGCGCGGCTCCAACGGCGCCGGCCAGGCGATCCTCGACGCCCGCGCCTTCCGCCACCACCTGACCACCGCGCCGGACCCGGTGACGGCGCTGCGCGCGTACGAGGCGGAGCGGCTGCCCGCGACCGCCCAGGTGGTGCTGGCCAACCGGAGCATGCCGCCGGACGTGATCATCCGCGAGGTGTGGCAGCGCACCGGTGACCGGCCCTTCGACTCCATCGACGATGTGATCAAGGTGGAGGAGCTGGCGGAGATCTCGCAACGCTACAAGGACATCGCCGGCTTCTCAGCGGAGGCCCTGCGCACCGACGCATGACCCGAACCGCCTCGATGTGAGGCCCCCGGCAGGGCCCCGGCGGCCGGGTCGCCGGGGTTTCACGCCTTGAGCAGGCGCTCGCTCAGCTCCCAGAGCCGCCGTGCCGACTCCGGGTCGATGGCGTGCGGTACGACGTCGGACGACACGTGCTGGTCGACACCGAAGTCGATGGGCTCCGGGGTTCCCAGCGGCGAGACGTCGTTGTCCTTCAGGTAGACACCACCGATGCCGGCGAGCAGCGGGCTGGTCGCGGCGAACACGGCGGTGCCGGCACCCTGCTGCGGGGTCTTCCTCTCCCGGTCGGGGTCGATGATCGGCCGGCCCGAGGCGTCTACCAGCCCCATGGCCTGGTTCAGGGCCAGCACCTGGTCCTCGGGCATCGAGCTTCCCAGGTTCGTGCCGACGACGATGCCCGGGTGCGCGGCGTAGCCACGGATTCCGTCTCCCGCCCAGCGCCGGTCCAGCTCGACGGCGAACAGGACGTTGGCGGTCTTCGACTGGCCGTAGGCGAGCATGGGGTCGTAGCCGGTGTTGAAGTGCGGGTCGTCCCAGCGGATGTCAGAGAGCCGGTGGCCGCCGGAGGTCACGTTGACGACCCGGGCGCCATGAGCGGCACGCAGCGCGGGCAACAGGCCCAGGGTCAGCTGGAAGTGGCCGAGATGGTTGGTCGCGAACTGTGATTCGTAGCCGCGCGCGTCTCGCACCAGCGGTCCGGCCATGATGCCGGCGTTGTTGATCAGGATGTGGAGCGGACGGCCGGAATCGAGCAGGCGGGCGGCGAAGGCGTCGATCGACGCCGGATCGAGGAGGTCCAGCCGGCCGACTTCGACGCGCTCGATCCCGGCCAGCCTGGGGGCGGCGCGGTCCGGGTCGCGCGAGCCCACGATGACGGACGCGCCCGCCTTGCTGAGCGCACGCGTGGTCTCCAGGCCGAGCCCGACGTGGCCACCGGTGACGACGACGTTCCTGCCGGACAGATCCATGCCCTTGAGAACCTCGTCGGCGGTCGAGGCGGCGGTGAATCCGGTTCCGATGGGGTGCTGCTTCTGTGTCATGCCACCAGCCTGCGGCCTGCCTCCCGGACTCTGAATAGTTGTCAGTCCGTATTTTTTGCGCGATAGTACGAACATGGTCGCTGATCAACTGTCCGAGGTGTTCGACCTCGTCGAGATCCGCAGCCTGATATCGGGCGGGCTCGCGGCGCGGGGCCCCTGGGTGTCGCGCGCGGCCATCGACGGCCCCCTGAAGTTCTTCGCGATGGTGAGCGGCCGGGCCCGCCTGACCACCGACGGCGGTGACGGGCCGATCGACCTGGAGCCGGGTGACGTCGCCATCCTCAACAACCGGTCATGGCTGGAGCTCCAAGGCGGCACCGGAGACGGACCGCGCCGCGAGATCGCGCCCCAGGCGGGCTTTCCCTTCACCGGCCTTGCCGCCGCCGGCCACGGCACCGATGACGTCGTCGTCGGCGGTCGCGTCGATCTCAACCCGGCCGGTCAGGCACTGCTGCTGCAGGCGCTACCGCCGGTGGGGCGCGTCCGGGCCTCGGCCGCCGCGGCGGCCAACCTGCGTGGCACTCTCCACCGGCTGTTCGACGAGGCGACCACGAGCCGGATGGGCTCGGCGTTCGCGATCCGGCAGTACGGCCAGCTCCTGCTGCTCGAAGTGCTGCGCGCGTACGTCGGCCAGGCCGAGCCGCCCCCGGGGTGGCTGCGGCTGCTGACCGACGAGCGGTTGCGTCCGGCACTCGGCCTCATGCATGCCGAACCCGGGAAACAGTGGGGCCTGGAGGAGCTGGCGAGCGCCGCGGCTATGTCACGGACGTCGTTCGCCGAGCGCTTCCGGACCGTGGCGGGCCTGCCGCCGCTGGCCTACCTCAACCGCTGGCGGATGCTGCTGGCGCAGCGGGCTCTTCGTGACGGCGACGTCCGCGTCGGGTCGCTGGCGGCCGAGCTGGGCTACGCGTCGGAGAGCGCGTTCAGCACCGCGTTCAAGCGGGAGGTCGGGGAGTCGCCGCTGCGCTACCGGCGCCGGGTGCGCGGTGAATCGCCGTCCCGTGCCGAGTCCGTAGCGATATGACGTACACGGCGCTCGCCCGGCTATTCCCCCCATTGGGTTCTCACATGACGAAAAGCCTCCATCTGGCCAGACGGTCGGGGTCCTGGACCTGACGCCCGCTAACCGGCCCACATGACCCTGATGACGACGATCAAGAACGCGCTGCCGACCGCTACCCCCTGGGGCGGCCATCTTCTCGCTCAGACGGCCCGCGACCCGGGCCCCATGAAGATCTCCCTGAAGTGGCCTGATAGCGCGCAATGTCGTCTTCGCCGATCCAGCCGTGTTCGAGGCTTTCGACCTGCCCCGACGCCTTTCTTGAGAAAAGTTCGAGCGGAGGCTCACTGGCAGCCTGAGCTTCGTGCACGCGCTGATGGCGGCGGACCTGATCGACGAATACCGGCTGCTGACCTTCCCCACGATCCTCGGCGCCGGCGACCGCCCCTTCCCCGCCGGCGGGGCACCCGTCCACCTGGAGTTCCTGTCGGCCGAGCCCGCCGGCCCTACCGTGCTCACGCGATACGGGAGAGCGACGCACTGACCAGGCGACCTGGCGGGCCGCCCGCCTGACGCCGCTGAATGGCCGGGCTTCACTCGGAGGACGCGACACGCCGTGCCCGCGGGCACCGGAATGTGTCCCGTCGCACTGTCGGCGTTAACTTTTCCGACAGGCGGAGGTCCATTTCGCCGACATACGTTCGGGCAGGCTGCACCCCTCAAGGAGGTTTCGTCGATGGAACGTCGTAATTTCCTGCGCGCCTCCGTGCTCGGCGCGAGCACGGTCGCCTTCTCCGGCACCCTCTGGCAGGGCGCCGCGCTGGCCGCCCCGGCCCAGAACGCCCCCGGCCCCTACGGCTCCCTGCAAGCCGCCGACGCCAACGGCATCCTGTTGCCGGCCGGCTTCACCAGCCGGGTCATCGCCCGCTCCGGCCAAGCTGTCCCCGGCACGTCCTACATCTGGCACAGCGCCCCCGACGGAGGCGCCTGCTTCGCCGACGGCAGCGGCTGGATCTACGTCTCCAACTCCGAGATCAACCCCGGCGGCGGCGCCTCGGCCCTCCGCTTCAACTCCAGCGGCGACGTCACCTCGGCGTACCGGATCCTGTCCGGCACCAGGACCAACTGCGCGGGCGGAAAGACGTCCTGGAACACCTGGCTGTCGTGCGAGGAGGTCAGCCTGGGCTACGTCTACGAGACGTACCCGTTCGGCGGCACCGCCGTCCAGCGTCCCGCGATGGGACGGTTCAAGCACGAGGCGGCCGCCGCCGACCCGGTACGCGGGGTGATCTACCTCACCGAGGACGAGACCAACGGGCGCTTCTACCGGTTCATCCCCAGCACCTGGGGCGACCTGTCATCCGGCACCCTCCAGGTCCTGATCGCGGGATCCGCCACCTCAGGCTCCTTCAGCTGGGCGAACGTCCCCGACCCCGACGGCTCGCCGACGGCGACGCGCAGCCAGGTGTCCGGTTCCAAGTCGTTCAACGGTGGCGAGGGCTGCCACTACGCCAACGACACGGTCTGGTTCACCACCAAGGGCGACAACCGGGTGTGGCAGCTCAACCTGAACAACAACACCTACGAACTCGCCTACGACGACAGCCTGGTCAGCCCCGGCTCCCCGCCGCTCACCGGCGTCGACAACGTCACCGGCTCCTCCTATGGCGACCTGTACGTGGCCGAGGACGGCGGCAACATGGAGATCTGCCTGATCACCCAGGACGACAAGATCTCCCCGTTCCTGCGGATCAGCGGCCAGAGCTCCTCGGAGATCACCGGCCCGGCCTTCAACCCCGCCGGGAACCGCCTGTACTTCTCCTCCCAGCGTGGCACCTCCGGATCCTCCTCCGGCGGCATCACCTACTGCGTGACCGGCCCGTTCCGCACCTGAGACCGGTCGCCCCGCACCGCGCACGACTGCCCGTGCGCGGTGCGGCTCTTTCCGACCAGCCCCCTTACGGCCCTTCCGGCCCGAACGCGTCCGATCAGCCCTCTTCCGGCCTGCGCATGAGCACGCATCGCCGCCGAGGCCGATCAGAGTGTCGTCGGCCGACAGGGCCGTGAAGGCCGGGGTCAGCCGGACCTGTCCGTCGCTCGGCTCGACGACGCCGTACGCCTCCAGGGCGGCGACCACGTTCGAGACCCTGGCAACCGGCAGGCCCGCACCCTAACTCCCACCACGCGCCCCTTCTTCCCGCACCCCCTCCCCTACGCCATGATCGCGGCGAGTCCAGGCATCCGACCGTCGACCCAGCCCATGAAACCGGGCGACGGCTTCCCACTGGTGCAGGATCGAGACGATCTCGCCGGGCCGGGCCGGTGCGAACAGGTCGGCTTCCTCGAATGCCTCGCCCGGAGCTCTGGCTGCCAGGACGTATCCAAGGCGGCCGTTCGTGAACTGCCGGAGCTGACCCGACGGCCAGACGTCAGCCCGCGCCCCCTGGCAGCAGAGCTTGAGCCCTTCCGCCTCCAACCGGCGGCGCAGACCGATGAGGCAATCCAGCAGGTCATCTCCACTCACCTCCAGCCGGAGACCGCGGCAGGTGAGTGCGAGCCGGGCCGGCACGGAGTCACAGAGCAGGAGCGTCGCCTCTGTGGTTCGGCCCTCGTGATCGACGATGTCCAGCCGGAGGGTTTCCTCGGGCGGTGTCCGCTCAGGCACGTTCATCGACCTCAGTCCACCACAAGCGGGACACTCCAACCGCCCGGTGCCAGCCCGTACGTTGGTCGACACGGTGGGAGAGGACCTGGCCACCGGGTTGACCGGCCGTCCGCCGTACCGCGAGCACTGACGCGGTGGTCACCTGGTGCCAGGTCAGGCGGCCGGCACCCCGAACCGTGCGACGACGGCCGTCAGATCCAGGACAAGGCGCTTTGCTTCAACCAGCGCGCCGATCGTCGACCTCGACCGACGACAAGGACGGCCACGACCTCGCAAGTCGTACGAGCTCATCGCCTGTCATTCCGCTCCCCGCAGGCAGGGACTCATCCGGCCGGAAATGGATGACCGTCCCGGTGGTGCCATCACCGGCAACAGGCTCCAGATCCGTCACAGGAACGCCGTACTCGTAATGCTGAGTCCAGGCTCCGTTCTGGCGGCGGTTGGTATGGACGAGCCATTCGCTGAGGGCCGCGACAACGGACATTCCCCGGCGCGGATGACCATCGGGAAGCACCTGCGCATCAGGATGGTCGAAGAACCGTAGGTCCTTCGACGCCATAATCGGTTTCTTCACAGCCCGATCGTGATCGTCCAGGCGCGTGTCCGTGCCTCGCCCGCCATCCGCAATGGAAACTGAGCCATCGGGGAGGAGCGTGATGGCACAACGTCCCCCGTTGTTGCACTCCGCCTCGTCGGCTACGTACGCGACGATTTCCAGGATCAGGTGCGGGACACCGCCGGGAGCGAATGCGGCGGGCCTTTGACGAATGTGCGCGAGGTGATCGACGTCCACGCCTCGCGCCCAATCGTGCGTCGTGTTGAGCCAGGTGGTCCTCGAGGTGCCCATCAGGGAATTATCCCATCCGGGCAACCGGGCATCGGCGCACACGCTGACCCGCCGCATACCGACCACGACCACGGCGAGGCTCCGGTTCATGGTCGGGCTTCGTCAGGCGCGCCTCACCCTCACACCACCTCGGCGAGGCGGTCCACCTGGGCCGGGTCCAGGCCGTGGCAATAGAGCATGACCTCGTCGGCGCCCAGATCGGCGAAGGCGGCGATCGCCGCGCGGACCTCGGCGGGCGTGGTGAGCATACCGGCGACCATCCGGTCGGCCATGCCGGTGAAGGTGTAGTACGCGTGCATGTTGGCGCGCGCGTCGTCGATCACTTCTTGCGGGCCGAGCGCGACGTTGACCTGCGCGACGATGCGGGGTTGGCCGTCCCGGCCGTACTGCTGCCAGAACGTGCGTACGGTGTCGAACAGGCCACCCGCCCACGAGGGTGCCGCGGCGGCCAGGAACCCGTCGCCCCAGCGTGCGACGCGTTCGAGCGCGACGGGCTGGAAGCCGCCGAAAAGCACCGCAGGACCGCCGGAACGGGCCGGTGCGGGGCCGATCGGGCCGGCGTCCTGCCCGTACGACTCACCGGACCAGATGCGGCGCATCACCGCCATCTGCTTGTCCAGGCGGCGCCCTCGGGTGCGGATGTCGACGCCCGCGACCTGGTGATCGTCCTGGCGGCCCCCGATCCCCAGGCCGAGGGTCAGGCGACCCCCGGTCATCCGGTCCAGGGTGGCGGCCTGCTTGGCGAGCAGGGCGGTTTCGCGCAGCGGGGCCAGCAGCACCTCGGTCTGGACGCGGACACGGGACGTGGCGCCCGCCAGCACGGCAAGGGCGATGAGGGGTTCGGGGTTGTGGTAGACCAGCCGGTCGAGCAGGCCGAGCGTGCTGAAGGGCCCGGCGTCGGCGCGCCGAGCCCAGTCCAGCAGGGTGACCGGGTCGCCAATGGGCAGGCCGATACCGACGTTCATGAGTGATGCCTCCGAAGGGAAGGGTCGACAAAGACGACTGCCGCCCCTCCGGCACCTCATCGAGGTGGGACGCTCTCGCCCTGCGGCGAACTTCTGGAGAGCATCACGTCGAAGTGATCACACTGTAGGACGGACGGCGTTCATCCAGCAAATCGATCGATCGGCCCGACGATGACCCGCCCTCGATGGCGCCGGGATGACCGGTTTCCATCAGGAATAAGCCCTCCCAGTACCCCTCATGGCTCTCGGTGAAGTCATTCGGAGTGGCTGAGGGTCTTGCTGAGTGGGCGCCGTCACCCGTCCGTACCCGGCGCGGAGCTGGAGGTGGTTCAGGAGTCGAGGACCTTGATCGCGCCCGAGTCGCTGGACAGGGTGATCGAGCGCGACGCCGCGGCGTCATGAGGCGCGTTGATCTCCTTGTGGCCCGAGTCCGACTTGGCAGCGATGTTGTACGGCCCTTCCGGCACGCGCACCTCGGTGTTGCCGGAGTCCGTCGACGTCTCCACCTTGTCCGGCTGGGCGGTGAAGGCGAGCGTGATGGCGCCTGAGTCGGTCTTCGTGACGACGCGCCCACCGGCCAGCCCGCTGCCGTCGATCTTGCCCGAGTCGCTGGCCGCGTCCACGTCACCGGACACGTCCCGCAGTGTCACGCTTCCGGAGTCGCTGACGGTCTTGACGCGCAGCCCGCGCGGGATCTCGACCTGGTAGCCGACTTCGCAGCTCGCTCCGCCCAGCCAGCCGCCCGGACAGGTGAACTTCAGCACAAGGGTGTCCCCTTGCGTCTCATGGCTGGCGACGGGCTTCTTTCCGCGCCAGCTGAACTGCTCGGTCACGTGGACGCCCTCCCGGCCGGACCCGGTCACCTCGATGCCGCCCGCGTCGGACTCGATCTGTATCGCGGTCACCTTGTCCGTGACGTCGTACGACGCCGTGTCCTGCTCGAGGGCGCCGGCCATGCCGCACCCGGTCAACAGCGCCGCGAGCGTCGCCGAACCCGCGACCACGACTAGGCTCCTCATGCTCATGAAGCCGAGTTTCACGGAAGGCACGCCGGGGCGGGATCCGGGACGTCCCTGATAGTCCCCCTGACAGCGTCCCTGAGACCGGCTGAGCCGCCGTGAAAGCCCACGACCGACCAGCCCCGCGCTCGCATCCGAAGTCCCGGCACGGCCGGTCGGTCGCCGTGGCCCTGACGAGCGTGACGTCAGGGCCACGCTGTCAGAACCACGTCCGTTCAGAACCGCCGCAGGGTGAAGGTGTCCACCGGCTTGCCGGCGAACAGCAAATCCATGCGCCCGCTCAGCACGTAGAAGCGGCCGTTCGGGTCGGCGGCCGCCGTGGTCGGTGCCGGATCCTTCCAGAACTTCTGGCCGGCGACTTTTGCGCTCTCCCAGTCCTTGGCCGGCCGTACGACCGCGACCGCGTTGGCGGGGGTTTGGCTGAGCCTGTTGCGCACCACCAGCAGCGACCCGTCGCGGCGTAGGGCGATGCCGTCCGCGCCGGTCAGGGGCCGGTCGAGCGGCACCCGGCGCAGCGAGCTGGGGTCCTTCGCCGACACCCGCCACAGCGTGCCGTCGTTGGTCTTCGCGACGATCAGGTTGCCATCCTGCCAGGCGATGCCGTTGGCCGCGAAGTCGCTGCCGCCGAGCCGGTCGTCGCGGAGGAAGACCGATGCGCGGCCGTCCGTACCGACCCGATAGATCACGGGCGCGAAGGAGTCGGTGACGTACGCGGTCCCGTCCGGGGCGACCGCGATGTCATTACCGAAGTGGTTCTCCTTGGCCCCGCCGGTGGTCGCGGCGAGGTCCACATAGCGCACCCGCTTCCCGGTCCGCAGGTCGTACACCCCGAGCCCGGCCACATGCTTCTGGGTCGCGGGCGAGGACTGCACGCTGGCGCCGTCGTCGGCGTTCGCCACGAACAGCCGCTGGCGGGCCGAGTCGATCTGGATCCCGACAGCGGAGATCAGCTTCGGGTCGTGTACCAGCGTCTTGACCGATCCGTCCGGCCGCACGATGGACACGGTCCCGTGGCGCATCGAGCTGACAAGGAACGCCTTGCGCTCGGGATCGTAGACGACTCCCTCGGGGTGCAACGTCGGCGCATGACCGTTGATCACTGCCGGATACCGGCCGCTGTCGGAAACCTCAGCCGATGCGGCAACCGGCGCCACGGTCATGGTGAGCGCGACCACGGCCGATACGCCAAACGAGCGGCGGATAAATGTCGCAGGCATAAAAGCTCTCCTGTGATGTCCGAATAGAACGCCAACAACCCTGCAGCATCAGCAATCAATGAGTCCAATGCATACTTTTCACCGAAAGCGATCTGACTTCACGATTGATCGGCAGGCGCTACCCGGTCACGGAAGCCGCCGGGCGGGAGTTGGTTTCGAGGACGTCCTGGGCGCCGGCCCAGGTGGGTCCCTGCGACTGACGCGGGCCGCGATCGACGCCTTCCCGACGGTTGCCTCCACGCTGAGCCGATCACTGCTCTGTAAGCAGCGTGCGATGGCGCTGCCAGCCCGCGGGCAGGGATTTTCTCACCTCGATCAGCACGTCAACGCACTGGACAAGACAACCTCTTTCCGGCCGGGCAAGCGGACCTCGGCGACGAAGGAGGTTGCGATGTCCGATCGTCGTTTCAAGCCGCCGGCCCAGCCGGCCCGCGTGGAAAGCCGCCGCGCCCCCGAAGGACGGCCGATGTGATCGTCGGTGTGACCAGCGCCGAGACGCTAGGCGACGCGCTCAGGCAGACCGGCGGCCGGTAACGCGCCCCGGCCGCGACCGGAAGACGCACTCGCCCCGACCGGCTCGGCCGCTGACGGCGGACCTACCTGACCGTGACCGTCCGGCGGGCGGCCAACTCGGCGACCTGGACCGCGTTGAGCGCGGCACCTTTGCGAAGGTTGTCGCCGGAGACGAAGAAGGCGAGACCTCGGTCGCCCGGGACGCCCTCGTCCTGCCGGATCCGGCCGACCAGGCTGGGATCGGTGCCGGTGGCCCGCAGCGGCGTCGGCACGTCGACCAGTTTGACGCCCGGCGCCCGGCTGAGCAGGTCACGAGCGCGGGCGGGGGTGAGAGGCTCGGCGAACTCCGCGTTGATCGACAGTGAGTGGCCGGTGAGTACGGGGACGCGTACGCAGATGCCACTGACGGGCAGGCCGGGCAGTTCGAGGATCTTGCGGCTCTCGTCGCGGAGTTTGTGCTCCTCGACGGTCTCGCCCCGCCCATCGTCGACGAAGTCCCCGGCGTGCGGCAGCACGTTGAACGCGGTGGTGGCGGGAAACTCGGCCGCGGGCGGGAACTCGACGGCGTCGCCTCGGTGGACGAGCCCGCGCGGGTCCTGCGCCATCGCGGCTTCCAACTCGGCCAGGAGAGCCTCACCGCCCGCCAGTCCGGCTCCGGAGACGGCCTGGTAGGTGCTGATGACCAGGCGCCGCAGACCGGCCGCGTCGTGGAGGGCCTTGAGGGCGGGCATCGCGGCCATGGTGGTGCAGTTGGGATTGGCGACGATGCCCTTCACCGCCTGGTCGAGGGTGTGGGGGTTGACCTCGCTGACGACGAGGGGGACCTCGGGATCCATGCGCCAGGCGCTGGAGTTGTCGATGACCAGCACGCCGGCCGCCGCGAACCGCGGCGCCTGGGCACGTGACATGGCGGCCCCCGCCGAGAAGATCGCGACGTCCAGCCCGCTCGGGTCGGCGGTGGCGGCCTCTTCCACGGGGATCTGGGCGCCCTTCCAGGGCAGGGTGGTGCCGGCGCTTCTGGCGCTGGCGAAGAAGCGGATCCGATCCACGGGGAGCCCGCGTTCCTCAAGGATCGCTCGGACGACCGTGCCGACCTGACCGGTGGCGCCGACGACGCCGATGCTGAGACCCATCTCAGTGCGCTCCTGGGGGTGTGGTGTCTGCTGCTGCTCCGGAAGTCCGGCGGCCGAGCCATTCGGCATCGGTGACGGCATAGATCACGGTGTCGCGCCAACCTGTCTGGCCGTACCGGTCGTGGTGGAAGGTTGCTTCCTTGCGCATTCCGAGCCGTTCGCAGAGAACGAGAGACTGCTTGTTGGCCGCGTCCACCGTCGCCGCGATCCGGTGTGCGCCGAGACCCGCGGCTAGGTCGAGAAGCGCTGTGGCCGCCTCACGGGCATACCCATGTCCCTGGAAGTCCGGGTGCAGGACCCATCCGACCGCGACCTGGGCGTGGGCGGCACTGGTGAGGATGAAGGTGAGGTCGCCGATGACCCGGCCTTCCCCGCCGCCGCCGACGCTCGGTTCGCCGGGCAGCACGATCGCGAGGGCGACCCTGTCCCCATCGGTGGCCAAGGTGCGCTGCTTCGTACGCAGTTCGGTGTGCTCATGGCTGGCTTCCCGGTCGAGCAGAGGCCAGGGCAGGTAGGCCACGACCTCCGGCAGCCGCTGGTAGGCATGGATGTCGTCGGCGTCCTGCGCGCGGATCGGCCGAAGCACCAGTCGGCCGGTCCCGATAGGCGACGCGTCCAGACCGGCAAGATCAAAGGGCAACTGCAGTTTCGGTGGGGCGTCGCCATGCATGATCATGAGCCTCCTGTTGGAAGGGTACGCAAGGTGAAGCGAAGCACTGCCGACCCTGCCACGAATGATCAATTCAATCCAGTTAATACCTCTTGCGCCAACCATGAAGTGCTGCTTATCCATCAAGGTCGAACGTCACCATGGCGGCCTCAGCCGCGATCGCCCCCGCCAGGGATATGTGGCGCCCGCGACCTGGCTGACCAGACTCCCACCTCAGCCACTTACGGCCCTGACGCTTGGCGCGGCGATCATTCCGGAGCCGGAGTGCTTCCACCAGAGGCTGGAGTCTCGTTGTATCGGATGAGTGTCCATCTGGGAGGTGGCCAGCTGTTCAGGCTGAATTACGCGGCTTCGGCCCTCGGCGGTGGCCGTCGACCGGTTCCTGAGCACTTCGCGTGACCTCCGATCAACGTTCGTGGACGTGTCGTGAGTCGTCGGCTGTGGATCGTCACCGGTCACGCGCGTGGTTCCCGTACCCCTTCAGAGCGCGAAACGCAGCGTGCCTCGCCGAAACTAATTTGATATGCCCTCGGCGGCGGTACTCCGGCTCCAGGGTGATCGCCGGGTTCACGACAGGGCTCCGTAGGCGGCTGAGGTGGAAACTCCAGACAGCGTTCCCCAGGGGACTCCGGCCCCTTTCGAGCCCCTGGGACAGGCCCGCTCGTTTCGCTCGCCTTCGGGTCCACCCCGATATCCCGGGTGGGCCGGCGAAGCCCGCCCCGGGTGAACCCGGGCCGCTTCCTCCGGGCTTTCTCCCGGCTGGAAGGGCAGCTGCCCTTCCAGCGCCCCGGCCTGTGAGCCGCCGTCGTGCCCAACAGCCCAGGGGCGCTGCCGCAGGCGGTAATCACCGCCCCGGAGGCCGGAGCCACTGTGGTCGAGCTCGACGGCAGCCCGCACAGCATGACCGCCCAGGCAACCATCGCGGCAAGCCCAAGCTCGTGGCCACTCAACAGTCTCCGCGGTCCACGCGAGGCGGGTGTATCCGGCTTCCTGGTCCGGTCCCCGTTCCCTGGAACGGCACGCTGAAGGTGACCTCCTTGCTCAGGCGAGCCCGGACGCCCCTTCCGGGGGCCGCCGCCACCAGCAGTTCTCGCGTCCTGCCATTGGCACTCCACCTTCTTTGCCATCCCTGCCCATGGCCCCCGCACAAGGTTCGAAGGTGTCCCACCGAGCCCTGACGGAATGCGGGAGGAAATGGCACGACGTACGAGGCCGGCGAGGGTGCAGGCCGTACGACAGGCCGGCATGGCCGAATGCGGTGCTGTCTGCCAGTACGGCGTCGCGTTCAGCACGACGAAGTGGGGGACGAGCGTTTCAGCGGCCAGGCACGGCTCGCTCCAACTCAACCAGGGCCAGCGGGGGACCTTCGTCGAACTCGTGGTCGTGGGTCCTGCCAGTCTCGGTGAAGCCATTCTTGGCGTAGAAGCGGCGCGCTTGGGCGGAGTCCCGGAGTGTCCACAGATGCACGTCGTCGTAGCCGGCGTCTCGTACTCGATCCAGGACTGCCATCAACAGGACCATCGCGATGCCGCTGCCCCAGACGTCCGGGTGGGCGAAGAAGGTTTGGATCTCCGTGAGGCCGGGGCGGGAAGCGGAGGCCCCGAACCGGGCGAAGGCCCCCGGCCGCTCGTTCAAGCGCGCCAGCAGGATCGTGTCCACGCCCTCGGCCAGAATGCCGTGCCACTTGGTGCGCCGCTCCTCGATCCCGGCCGCGGCGACTTTCGGCGTGCAAAACGGACCGTGCGAGACACCCCAAGACAGGGCGTGGATCTCGCCGAGGATGTCCCCGTCACCAGGTTCCGCGGGGTGGACCGTGATCACATCAGGCATGCGTAGACACTACTGTGAGGCGTCCCAAGGAGGTTGGGCGCGTAGGCCGCCAGCGTGCTACCCGCGCTGTCAGCTTGGGAATTGCAGGGATCTTGCCTCGTTCTGGCGTGACCTGCGACTGAGACCGGTCGTGAGTGACCGTGATTGACCAATCGCCATCCCCCCAATCGCACGCTTATGGCACGACGGTCAAGTGCTCTCTGTTCAACGGAGCGGGAGCGCTCACACTCTGATGCCTGCGGGACGAAATCCACGATCGAACCCGTCGACAGGTACAAGGTGGCTGTGGCGCGATCGACCGCACGTGCCCTCGGGGCGGCTGGGGCGATTTTGGATCCCCGTCGACCCCGTCCACCAGATGACGATTTCCTACGTCACAAACTTTCCTACGTCACAAACCAGGGCCTCCACGCTACGTAACAGATTCGTCACTCAAATGAGCATAGTCACGATCAGTGATCTCTCGACAACATTTAGTTTCCCCCAAGAGCGGAGGCGAATGTGGCCAGTGAGTTCCAGCGTAGAAAGGTCGGCGGAGTCTTCCGGGCGATGGATGCGGACGGCGACGGCCGACTGACCCAGGCGGACTTCCAGGCGCTCGCCCACCGCTGGACGGCCGTCGCGGGGTCCGTCGACCCGGAGCGACTGGCCTCCATCATGACCGGTTGGTGGCCGGTGCTCCGGGCCGCCTCCGACCCTGACGGCGACGACGCCGTCTCCCTCGACGAGGTGCTTCGCGTCGTGGAAAAACTCGGTGACATGGCCGACGCGGTCTCCGGCACTGCCGACGCGATGTTCGAGGCCATCGACCTCAATGGCGACGGCCTCATCTCCTGTTCGGAATACGGTGCGCTCATCGCAACGTGGAACGGGGCGCCCTCAGCGACCGATGAGATCTTCCCGCGCCTCGACCTGGACGGTGACGGCCACCTCACCCGCGACGAGTTCCGCATCCACTGGACAGAGTTCTGGGCCGGCGACGACCCTGACGCTCCCGGAACCCACGTATTCGGCGCGCTGGTGGAATAGCCCGAAGGTGGCGTCGTGACCCCCTGCTGGTCGCTACGAGAACGGGCACGGGCGTTGACGTGATCCCCTCACCTTCGGCCAGGCTGGAGATCTGCTCGACAGGCGTACGGACGATCCGCATCGTGGAGATAACCCGTCGGCGCGGGCGTCTCTGTCATGCCACCGGGACCAACGTCAGATAGACCAGCCCAAGGATCCCGCGATAGCCGGTCAGGTACGAGGCGCGCTGCCGGTCGGTGTCGGCGCGCAGCTCCGCGGCCTTGGGATGGCCGGCGTTGGCGGCCAGCCATACCTCGATGTCGGCAAGATAGCTCGCCTCGAACTGGTCCCACTCTTCCTGAGAAGCGACCTCCAGCCACTCCACCCGGAACCCGGCCTGCACCGCCGCCTCTACCATGCCGTCCAGTGGAAGGTGATCGTCGGGCTTGGCACCTGGCCACATCCTGGCCAGCTCCTCCGGCTGCGGCCGGCGTTCCCAGAACCCTTCGCCGTACAGCACGCGGCCGCCGGGGTTGACCAGCCTGCGCAGCTCCTTGAGAGCCTCACCGAACTGGCCGGGTGCCGGGGCGTCGCTGAGCGCCTGCCCCGAGCCCACGCACAGCACCACGTCGGCGGGACCGCGCTGGGTGCCGGTGGCTGACTCCTCCAGGTACTCCATCCGGTCCGCCAGACCGCGACTGGCCGCGAGGGCCCGGCCGCGTTCCAGATCCCGCTCGAGCAGGTCGATGCCGATGCCCGTAGCACCAGACGCGGCGGCGAGCAGCCGGAGGCTCAACTCGCCCCAGCCGCAGCCGATGTCCAGCACGCTCGTCGGCTCCGTCACAACCAGGCGCGCTAGCAACCCCGCGGCCCGCTCCTCACTCAACGGCCCGTGGAAGGTCAGCCTGCTCCGATTCGAGGGTATCTGGTCGCCGGTCATCTCGTCTGTCGTCTGATCAGTCACGAACGGCAAGGCTAACCACGGCGGATACCCTCATGCACCTGCATTAAGCCTCAATCGGACCGATCCCAGCGGGGTGGTCCAAAAGCTAATGGCCGGATTCAACGCCCGCGAAGATCAAACAGGCCCATGCATGATCAAGCCCAGGTACCGAATCCATCGATCTACCTGGGCTTTCAGTATGAGAGCGGGTGACGGGAATCGAACCCGCGCCGTCAGCTTGGGAACTGCAGGGATCTTGGCTCGCATGGGCGTTGACCTGGGGCTGATGTCGGTCGTGAGTGCCCGTGGTTGACCCCTCGTCACCCCTCTCAATGGCACGCTGATGGCACGACGATCAGCCCGCGATCTGGTATTTCCCGCGCGACGTGCACACCGCCTGCCTGGTCATCCCCGTCTACCGTTGTCCCGCCTGAGGAGGAAGCAAGGAGAGCGCTCAGCTCTCGCCGATGCGCAACCACCGACGGCGGTCCTCCCGAGGCTAACAAGGCAGTCGCCACGCGGGAGGATAAGCGGTAGGATAAAGCGCATGAGCGAGCCTACTGGAAAGTATTCGATCACCATGCCGCGTGACATCGCCGAGGCCGCCCGATCCCGGAGTGGTCCTTCCGGCCTGTCGGCTTACGTCGCCGCGGCCGTCGCCCGCCAGATTGAGCGCGACAACCTCAGCGAACTCATTCAGGTCGCCGAGGCCGAGCACGGCCCCATCACCGACGACGAGGTCCAGGCACTGCGCGACCAACTCCACCAGGCCCGGCGGGGACAGGCCAATGGTGGGGCGACCGCGTGACCCGTTCCTCCGCCACTCCCGGCGGCACCCTTGTCCTCGACAGCGAGGGGCTGGCCAAGGCCGTCCTGCGCGACCGTGCGGTCACCGCATGGCTTGCTCTCGCCCGTGCTGACGACCTCCGCGTCATCACCTCTGCCACCACCCTCGTCGAGGTGGTCCACCCTCGCGTCAACCGGCCGGCTCTGGAGTGGACGCTGTCCCGCCTTGTCATCGAACCGGTCACCGAACCAATCGCCCGCCACGCCGCCACACTCTTGTCCAACGCCGGCCTGCACGGGCACAAGTACGCCATCGATGCCATGCTCAGCGCCACCGCCCTCGCTGCCCCGGGCCCCGTCACGGTCCTCACCTCCGACCCCGAGGACCTCGCCGCACTGTGCGGTGTACGCGTTACCGTCGTCAAGGTTTGAGTCATGCCCCGTCCTGCAGGTTCTGACAGGTGATCATGACCCTAATGGCACACAGGGATCAACAACATCACGAAACATCAAGGCCCAGATGCCAAACCCATCGGTCTACCTTGGCTTTCACAGCTGGAGCAGCTGACAGTGTGCTGGTTCAGGACATAGGAAACCCATGTCGCAAGACATAGGAAACTTCAACAGAGTGTGTCTCGGGACATAGGCAACCGCCGTTGTCATGAACGTGGGCGGTGTGTCCAAGGCCAGAGTTG